>NZ_CAJRAF010000002.1:1417000-2125500 GCF_907164905.1 Dyadobacter sp. CECT 9275
GGTACATATCTCTGATGAAAAGCTTGTATAATTGCGTATACGACTCTTCATCTCCGTCCAGAAAAGCTAGCCAGAGCTGCTGATCCTGTTTTGAATGTGGATTAACGGTAGCCTTCAACGGAGATGGGTTAGGACAAAAGTGGGACGGAGAAATATGCAGAACGACAGGGAGAGTAAAACATCAGCGTGAAATTAAGATTAATTCCATTTTTTATCAATATAATCTAAGAATATATCTTGAATGGAAATAAATCTACAAAATTCCGTCGTGCGAGACGCGGAAATACCAATCGCTTTAGAGGTACCTCATGCTGCACTACCCAACAGCTGACCCATGGAAAAGCAATTATTTGACTGGCATCAGGGCTTCCCCCACTACCTTTCCGATGGAGCCGCTTGGGGGCAGGATATGTAATAATGCCGAAATCGTAGGTGCTATGTCGCTGATATGTGTTCTGTTTAATGTCTCTCCCGCTTTTACTCCCCAGCCAAACAGTAAAAACGGAACATGGGTATCATAATGGTAGGGCGTCCCGTGGGTGGTGCCATATTTGCCGCGGCCTATCCAGCCCGGCTGGAAAAGGATCAGCAGGTCCCCGCTGCGTTTTGCATTGAAGTCGTTCTGATAAAGCTGTTTCTGATAATCGGGGATCGGTTCCTGCTGGAGCTTGTGCAAATTGATAACATTGGCCACTTCAGGTAATTCCATGACCAGTTCGCTGATCACGGTCTGAATCGCCTCAATGGATATGTTTTTTTCCTTCATCCGTTTCTTGTCCAGATAAATCTGCCAGGAGGATATAGTCTTGATAAAATGCTCGCCAAATTCGCCGGATACCCGCTCCTTGATTTTCCGTTGCACTTCCACGGGGTTATACCGGCCCGAAGGAATTTTGTGCTGCGTCAGAAATTCGGGTACATCCATCACGCCGTGGTCTGCTGTCAGAAATACGGTGTATTTTCCCTTTCCTGCCCATTGGTCCAGAAATCCAAACAGTTCGGCAAGTTCTGCATCAAGCCTTAGGTAAAGATCTTCCTGTTCAATGGAATTGGGCCCAAAGCGATGTCCTACCCCATCCGGCGCCGAAAAACTAAGCGCAAGGAAGTCGGTGAATGCGCCCTTCCCAAGTTTTTCACCCTTAACAGCCGCAATGGCCATGTCTTTTGTGAGGGTATTGCCCCACGGAGTGGCCCCTATCAGATCCGGGTCAGAGGTGACGAGAGGATATGGAAAGACAGGCCTGGTACTTCCCTCCAGTATCTCTTCATAACTTTGATCATCGGTTGTACTTTCCTGGTACTCAGCCAATGGCAATAGCGGCTTCCACCCTTTGGAAAGATACTGGAGGTATAACTTTTTGTTGTTAAAATCCTGAACCCATGCTGGCAGCCCGGCCATATAAAAGGTACTGGTGATCCAGTTTCCGGTATCCCCGTCGAACCAGTAACTGCCATTCGAGGTATGACCTCCCGGCAGAATAGCGGAACGATCCTTAAGGGCGATACTGATGGTTTTAGATCTGAAATTGTGGGCAATCCGGAGCTGGTCAGTAACCGTGGTTACCAGCATATTCCTGGGAGAATTCTGGCCAGACTTTGTATTCCCGACACCCGACTCGGTGCTGTCTTCAACGCAATTCATATTCCTGTTCAGCGACCGCACGTACCAGTCGTTCGCGATGATGCCATGTATAGCCGGAGCCGAACCCGTGTATACGGAGGCATGCCCCGGGCCGGTGGAAGTATTGGCATAATGATAATGGTGATTCCGGCAGTTAAAGCCCTCGCGGAGCATTCTTTTGAAACCGCCACTCTGATATTTGTCGTAATACCGGAACAGGTAATCATACCTCATCTGATCGACCACAATACCAACCACCAGCCGGGGTTGCGCTAGCTTTTGCGACGATGTTTCCGGCTTCTGTGCCTTTGCCATATAGGAAAGCTGCGGTGCGGGCAGGGAGAGTATCAGAAATATCAAAATTTTTACTGGTCCGTTTCTCATTTCTTCTATTAAAAGTACTATACCCTTAATACTTGGAAGTATCCGAAAGCTACTACTGTCTGTATCGAGTCCGTAGACATTAAACTTTTCCAGTCATTCGGATAGTTGTTTGAATTGTTGTTTTCCGTTTGCTACAGGACCGATTTTTACCGTTTACTCAATACCTCCGCCCACATTACAACTTCCGGGCCGGATTGTGGTTCTACTGTGAAACAAAATTTATCAGCCATGAATACCAAAATCAGAATCGCATCCTTTGGCTTCAAACGAATTTTTATTACAACCCTCCTCACTGGCTCATTACTGGCCTGTAAAACCGCCGAGCTGTCCGTTCATCAGGAGCTGGAAAAAGAAACAGAAATATACCCCGTTAAAGGCAGGCAAGGGTCGCTGATAGGCCAGGTATTGTCGTTTGGAAGTTTCCGGACAGACAAAATAAAACGGGGATGGACATTTGGCTACAGTATCCCGTTCATTGTCCGCTTCAATGGTGCTTCGGAAAAATTAAGCTTCACCCAGTATGGCTCCAACGGACAGACAGCGGACGTAGCGGTAGTGAGCAAATTCCGTGAAACGGAGCTGTCCCAACTGGAGGAGTACTTTTCCATTTCACTTAAGTACAAAAACTATTTCGCCGGCACCGTCAAAACGAGTGATCCCGCTGACAACTGGGACTTCCTTGTTCACAATGTGGACGGCCCTGGGAGAAGTTTAAATAATAAAAGTACTGTGGGCTTTATCCGAAACGGTCACATGCGCATAGAAATCTCGGGAATCAGGGAATTAAAAGGTTCCTCTTCCCTGCTGACACAAAACGAGGTCTACGGTTATGAATACACGCTGAACGGTAATATCATAGGGGCCGTTTCGACCATCAATAATGGCAAGGTATGGCTAAAAAGGGATTTAAGTACCCCCCTGAAACTTTTGCTGGCGAGTGTATCATCCGGACTTATGCTTCGTAATTCGGTAGCAAATCAGGATTTAATCTGACCCTAATTTGGCTAATGCTTCTTTGGCGAAATGGTTTTCCGGATTGATCGACAATGATTTTCTGAACATTATTTTCGCTTCTCCGGATTTCCCATTCGTCAGAAGCAGCTCTGCATAGCTGTTGAAAGTTTGCCAGGCAGGATCTATGAAAGTCAGCAACTTTGATGTTTCCAGGGCTGCGGATTTGTGCCCGGCAGCATTCAGTTCTCTGGCCGCATAGTCCATCTCTCCGGGCGAAAAACGGTACTGCACGGTATCTGGCTTCAGTTCATGAAAGTGAGCTGCGGCCAGGTCCGCTCCGTAAATCAGCAGATCGTTGGTGTAAACCTTGACAAGCGATTTTTTCTGAGGTCGGATCTTACGACCCGTCATCAGTTGCATCACATTTTCAGCTGTGAGATGCAACCCGTCACTCTCGCCGTTGTCCAGCACGATTACCGCTTGCTGCCTTGTAACATTCCGGCTAAACATGGTGGCACCCCCAGGAATGAACCCTGAATGCGAAACAATCTTGCCACCGGTAGTATCTGTCGAGATAAACCATCCCAGTCCAAACGTCAGCCTTCCTGGTTCCACCACTGCCTGCTCCCCGGAATTTAGCTTTTGGGGACGGTACGCTTCTTCCAATGTTGCAGGTTTCAGCAGGGCTCCATTATAAAGCGCCTGATCGAACCTCAGAAGGTCCGCGGTGGTGCTTGCAACAAAACCAAGGCCCTGCAAACCTCCAAAATTAATCAGTAAGGCCTTATACTTTCGCATGGTATCCACTTTTTGCAACTGATACGAGAAAATCGGCATCCGGTAACTTTCTGCCCTGAGGGGGTCAGGGCGTGACATGGCGGCAGAGTAAGAATAAGTGTCTGTCATATCAGCGGGCTTCCAGATATTCATCGACAGGTAATCCATAAATTTCAGCTTGCTTACTTTTTCTACAATCAGAGCCAGTACGCAATATCCCGGATTGGAATACCCCCATTTCTCACCCGAAGGAAATTCGAGTTTGTCATACCTTTTCAGCGCGGGGATAACCAGTGCATTATCTATAACCTGGTCTGGCTGCTCATTCACAAATGGATTGAATATCTGAAGGTCGGGCAAGCCGGACGTATGCGAAAGGAGCTGGCGGATTGTGATCTTAGCAAACGGGAAATCGGGGATATATTTTACGACCGGATCATCTAGTTTAAGTTTTTTTCTTTCACTGAGCTGGAGAACAGCTACCGCCGTGAATGTTTTGCCAATGGATGCCAGCTGGAACCTTGTAGATTCACTGTTTGCCATACGGGTATCTGTGTTGGCATAACCGAACGACTTGCTGTACAAAACCTTACCCTTTTCTGCCACAAGAATACTGCCATTCAGATTATGGTTTTGATATGCTGTCGTGAGAAGACTGTCAATGCGTTCGGTCTGGCAGAAAGCAGGTGTAGCCGGGCAGAAAATTAACAAGAAGCAGAATAGACATAAAGTTTTCATTAAGCAGGAATGGTTTGTCTGGATTTACAGCCTACCATTCAAGGACTATGCCGATGTTCTAAACAGCTCATTATTAACAATGTAAAAAAACAACCACAACTCAAACCGTCCGCTACTGAACGGAAATGTACAATTATGAACACTTTGGACAGCACTCTTTTCGGCCGGGAAGCGTGTGAGCGCTTAATTCAAAACTGCGGAAACGACCAAAATCCCGTAAAGATTTGTTCTCAGGTACTTCCTGCTTTTTTGACAACGAAGCTCAACTGCCACTATTTTTTCAATACTTTTGGCGGAGTAAATCAAGATCCGCTTAAAAACAATTCCAAATGAACCCACAGCCTGTTTATGTATTCGCCAGGTGGCAAGTGAAAGATGGCCATCTAGACACCGTACTCCAATTGCTTGCCATACTAAGTGAAAAGAGCAATGCAGAAGAAGGAAATTTATTTTACAAGTTACACCAAAGCAATACCGACAAAAATACCCTCATGTTATACGAGTGCTACAAAGACGAGGCCGCCGTTTCGGCTCACCGTAATTCCGAGCATTTTCAGACCATGGTACTGGGGCAAATTGTTCCGCTGCTAGAAAGCCGGGAAGCGCTTCTTACCAGTTATCTGTTCTGAAACCAGGCCTCACCATTTCCCGCGCTTGCTGGACCGTAACACCCGAAGGGCCAGCACAGCCTACCCCACTTGGAGGAAAAAGCTTAAAACCGTGGACTCATTCCTGTCTGGGACAACCAACCCGTTCTTCACGGATACAGGAGATACTTCATCCGTATGGCCTTAAATTTCTGCAGACCTGGTTCCCAGCTTTTTCGGATGTCTGCCTCAGATACCCCTGCGATAATTTGTTTTCTTAACTGATCGGTCCCGATGCGCAGATCAAAGGCGGATATATCCTGGTTGGCTCGTCCGGGAGTGAAGAAATTGGCTTTGTCAGGATAGGCGTTGTACAATTCAATTAGCCATGACAAATTAATCTGGCGGCTTTTACGAAGCTTGTCAGTATCATATTTGCGAAGGTCAAGCCCATAACAAACAGCGTCCTTATGCCTGGGACTTTCACTCATTCCGGGTATACCCACGGGTTTGTATGAAAACGGGTACTTATCCTTCAAGGCAGGCGCTCCCAATACGGTAAATGGCATGTACGTTCCACGACCTTCGTTGATGGCCGTTCCTTCAAACATACATAAGCTCGGGAATAACATCACCGCCTGCTGTGTATTCAAATTCGGCGAGGGATTTATGGGAAGTACATAGGACTTGTCATGATCATAGTTGGCCACCTTTACGATGGTGATTTTGCATGGTTTTTTCAGATACCCTTCGCCGTTGAGGTACTGTGCAAACTCTCCGATGGTCATACCGTGGGTCATGGGAATGTAATGAATCCCTATGGCAGACTTAAATCTGTCGTCCGTCATTACCGGCCCGTCTACAACATAAGCGTTAGGATTGGGCCTGTCCAGAATCAGCAGTTCTTTGTTGTTCTCCGCACAAGCCTCCATCACGTACTGAAGCGTATTGATGTTGGTATAGTAACGGCAGCCCACATCCTGAATGTCAAAGACCATCAGATCCACATCCGCCAGTTGCTCCTTGGTTGGTTTCTGATTTTTGCCATATAAAGAGATGATCGGAATGCCTGTTTTAAGATCCGTCTCATTGCCTACTGCGGCCCCATTACTGGCATTGCCTCTAAAACCATGCTCAGGGCCGAACACCTTGACGATTTTAACCCCCAGGCTCAACAGGCTGTCGACACTGCTTTTCCTGCCAATGATGGAACTCTGGTTTGCCACCAGGGCAATCCGTTTTCCTTTCAGATAAGGCACATATTTTTCAGTCTGGTCGGCACCGGTAATAATGCCCGGCTTATCATACCTGCTTTGGACCGACGACGCAATCCGTGCAGTCACTTCCACATGACTGATCGCCAGAAATGTAAAGAAAAATATGGTAATAAATCTCATTGTTTGAATAGGTTATCAGGCTTAGCGTTTGAAAGGTTCGAACAGGTTGCAAAGGCTAAATTAGTAAATTTGGGCTCCAGGTACTTATAAACCACAAAAACTATGCAACACCCCTGACTTAGCATTAACCGCCCATACCCTTCTCAACCGAATACCGCTTAGGCTTCTCTCCGATATGCTGCTCGAAAACCCTTGAAAAATGACTCAGATTAGTAAAACCCAGCTGAAAGCCCACTTCTGATACGCTGAGGCGCTTTTCTTTCAGCAGCCTGGCAGCCTCCTGCATCCGGGCAGACTGGTAATATTCAAAGACACTTTTTCCGAAGGTCTGCCTGAACAGTTTCCTTAGCTTGGGTTCACTCATGCCAGCCTCTCTGGCCTGAGTAGCAATATCGGGCGGCTCGCTCAGGTGCGACTGCAAATGCAGCTTGATGGCGTAAATGGCTTTGATGTCCTCGATATGCATATTGCTTGCGGGCACCGAATCTCTTTGTAAGAGCAGGCCAAAAATATGGCAGAGCAGTTCTTCGCATTTCAGTTTGCAATAGTGGCTTTCCAGACTTTCCGGGACCGGCAGTTCCAGTATTTCACTCGCCGTTTTGATCATCGCGGGCGAAATGCCGGTCTCAAAGGCGAAGTTTTCTCTTGCCTCCAGAATGCTCACCACCAGCGGGTGTGACAGATTGCCGAAAAGTTTTTGCAGATATTGTCTCGAGGCGGCAATCGTTACACTTCTAAAAGAGGTATTTGAAGGCATATTCAGCACCGAAGAAACGGCGTGCGCACAAATAAAGACGTTTGTTTGCTCGGGCAACAGTTGTTTTTCCTGATCGGCCGAAGCAGGGAAAATGCCGCTCAGCAAAAAAATGATATCATCCTGCCCCTCCGCCAGCTCATTGGTGCGTTCGATCAGAATTTCCTCGTTCAGGTGATAATTGCGTACCATCATCCGCAGGTCCGTGCCCCAGGCAAAACCGCTGAGATACCCTCCTCCCTTGTCTTCCGGAATGTACACGAACCGCCCCTGAACCCTGGCACCGATCGCCCGGGCCAATCCCAGTAAAATGCCGGAACCCTGCTTATCTGTAAGCGATATTTTCATTTACGACTATTTTAATATCAGAAACAGGTATTTTAACTCTTAATGTACGCATAATTTTGTAATCATAAAAAACAAAACCATGTTACTACAAAATAAAAAAATAGCCATTGTGGGCGGAGGTCCCGGCGGATTAACCCTGGCGCGCTTGCTTCAGCAAAAAGGAGCCGATGTGAAAGTATACGAAAGAGATGAAAGCCAGGAGGTGAGGGCGCAGGGCGCTACCCTGGACCTGCATTTCGAATCGGGTTTAAGAGCACTGGAAGAAGCTGGTTTGATAGATGCCTTTAAAGCCAATTACAGGCCCGATGCAGACAGGCTTCGCGTGGTGGACGAAAACGCAAAAATTTTCCTGGATGAACATCACGAAGATTCTACGAGCAGTTTCGGAGATGAATGGTTCCGGCCTGAAATAGACCGCGGTCCGTTGCGGAATATTTTACTGGACTCCCTGCTGCCGGGTACAGTTGTGTGGGACAGCCATATTGTGGCCATTGAGCAGCGTTCCGCAGAAGAAGCCGAACATTCGTGGGAAATTATTTTTCAAAATGGCAACACCGCAGCGGCCGACATCCTGATCGGGGCCGACGGGGCGAAGTCAAAAATCCGTCCGTTTGTCACACCCATTAAACCCTTTTATTCGGGAGTAACAGTACTGGAAGGCAATATCCCGGACGCCGAAAAGAACGCACCAAAAATCTACGGCTTGCTGAAAGGTGGAAAAATAATGGCTCTGGGCGATTCAAAAACCATATCTGTGAGTGCCAAGGGGGACGGCAGTATGGATTTTTACACGGGCTGGAACGTGGATGCAAACTGGGTTACCGGGAGCGGCATAGACTTTAAAAACGGTAAACAGGTCCTGGAATGGTTTAAAAAGGAGTATGCCAGCTGGGATGACATCTGGCTGGAATTATTCGAGGTTGAAGGCACCGTCTTCACGCCCAGACCGCAATACTGTATGCCTTTGGATCAGCAATGGGAGGCCAAGCCCGACATCACCCTCATCGGAGACGCCGCGCACTGGATGCCGCCATATGCAGGCGAGGGCGTGAACATGGCGATGCTGGACGCCGTAGAATTAAGCGAGAGCTTAACCAGCGGAAAATTTACAGATGTACAATCGGCGATTGCCCATTACGAAAAACAAATGTTTGCCAGATTTGCCGAAATCGGTCGGGACACATTGAACAACACCGAATTCATGCATTCACCCGAGGGGTTACAAAAACTGCTGGCAATGTTCAACGGGCAGCCAAATGAAAGGCCGGTCCCTGGTTGACGGAGCCGGCCTATACAGGTGTTTGTCCGTCCGCCGGTGTCTGTGTACGGCGCCGGTGTTGTGTCCTCACAAACACCCAGCTTGTTGCTCATTTGTGAGGACACAAACGAGGGCATGGAAATACCAACAAACTAAAATCAATCCTTTGGCAGCCAGACTTTTGTATAGATTATTTTTTAACCAAAGTGTATATTTTTCCTTTTTGAGTCTCGAAGGTTATCATAAAACCATTTGAATCAGGTTTTGAAGTGAATTTCGCTTCTTTTACCGACAGATTTACCGGCGTTCGAAGCACACATGTTTCCCCTGTTAATGACTTAACGTTAACCACTGTGGGCAGATTACTTGCCCACTGAATGTCAAGTTCGAATCCGCCCCTTGCTCTCAATCCTTTGACAAATCCATTTTTCCACTGTGATGGCAATGCTGGTAATATGTCTAAAATATATTTATCCGGAGCATAGCGCTGCATACTTTGTAGTAGAACCTCTGAAATCCCAGACACTGCTCCAAAATTGCCATCGATTTGGAATGGAGGATGTGCATCAAAGAGATTGGGATAAGTTCCGCCTGCACCAGCCATAATTGTTCTTGTTTGCTCTGTATACCTAAGCTGGTTTGCAAGCAATTGATTAACCTGATCGCCATCTCTTAATCGCGCCCAAAAATTTTCCTTCCATGCAATTGACCAGCCTGTTCCATCATTCCCTCGAATTTTCAAAGACTTCTTCGCAGCCGCAGCTAATTCTGGAGTTCCTATTGCCGTAATTTGATTTCCCGGATGTAGAGCAAAAAGGTGAGATACATGCCTATGCTCCAGATCATCTGAATTCATATCCCAATCTTTCCCCCATTCCATTAACTGTCCATTACGTCCGATTTGAAGCTTTTTTATTTTATCCCTCGCGGCAGTGACTTGCTTTCTAAACTCCACGTCGATATTCAATACTTCTGCTGCATGGGCAACGTTGTTGAAAAGATCCCAAATAATTGAACGCTCCATCGTATTTCCTTCTGAAACACTCGCTTTTTGTCCATCGTCCGTTATAAAATAATTCTCGGGCGATGTTGACGGTGAAGTAATCAATTCTCCATTTTGGTCCTCTATCATAGTAGCTAAATAGAATTCGGCTGCACCTTTTAAAGTTGGGTAGACTGACTTTAAATAAGATTTATCTCTCGAAAATGCATAGTGTTCCCAAAGATGCTGACACGCCCATCCACTTCCGCCAGCAAAAACACCCCAAGGTAGTTTAGCACCCGGACTTGTCCACCCCCAGCCGTTTGTTGTGTAGCCATAATACCATCCTGGTGTATCAGGGCCAAAATAACTTTTGGCAGACTTCGCACCTGCAGTCTGTAAGCTTTGCGTTTGTTTTATCATTGGCAGGTGAAGTTCCGATAAATTCGCCTGCTCTGAAGGCCAATAATTCATTTGATAATTAATATTGGACTTATAGTCACACTGCCATGGAAGAGATAAGCCGTCACCCCAGATACCTTGCGAGTTTGATGGCAAGAGGTTGTCCGGCCGGCTTGACGATATGAGAAGGTACCGGCCATATTGAAAAAATAATGAAATAAAAGCAGGATCCATGCCGCCATTTCCATAGCTTTTCAGCCGTTCGTCTGTTGGAAGTGCGGCACTTGATGAAGAGCCCAGGTCCAATTCTACCCTGTTAAAGTACTGTTGATAATCCTTGATGTGATTGCTTAGCAAAACCTTGTAAGGTTTTGCTGCAACTGCTTTCATCTGTTCTGTAACCTTGGAATGTGGATGTACTCCCTTATAACCCTTTGCATAGTCTAATAGGTAAGAGGTTCCTGCGGTCAAAAATATGGTTGCTTCGTCTGCCTCGCTTACGATCAATTGATTATCAATAGCCCTTATGGTCCCGCCTTTAGTTTGCACACTTACCTGCACTTCAAAATCAAGTGTTTTCCCTGTGTTACCGGTCATGACCAACATGTTAGTCCCCCGCGATACCGTTTGCGAATTTTCCAGTCTTGTGAGATCGAGTGTAAATGTAACACTGCCTTTTCCAGAGCCTTGGATCCTACTCACGATGGCCTGATCAGGAGCTGAACTAAATGTTTCTCTACGGTATTCTGTTTGTCCTATCGTGAAACTAACTCCTGATACAGCTCTATTGATATCAAGCCACCTTTTATAGTTTGAAGCAGTACCTTGAGGCAGGCTGAATTGTAGTGACAGCTCCCCCAATGTTTGATAAGATGCCGAATAGGGAGCTGACGAAGTCATATATTCATTCGTTAATTTTTCCGCCAGCTGATAGTTCTGCTCTCTTATTGCTTTTCTTACGTCTGGGAGATGTTTATATGCATCTTTTCTATCTGCATCAGGCTGAGGGCTATGAGACCATACTGTAATGTCATTTAGCTGGAGCCGTTCACGATCCGGACCACCGAAGATCATCGCACCCAATCTGCCATTTCCAATGGGCAATGCAGTTTCCCACTGTGCTGCGGGACTGCGGTACCAAAGCATATTAGAGGTATCGCCAATATACTCAGCTCCTAGGGCGGATCGAAGTTTTGATAACTTATTTTTCCCTCCGGTATGACTCACATACTGCTCAGTATCATTTTCTAATACCCAGTCTACTACCAAACCCGAAACGTTGACATCCTTCTCTAAGTCCTGTGTAGAAAGGAATTTATGGTGTATTGCAGCTTTTTTTATTCGACCATTCAGAGCATTTTTCCCATCGGAATCCGAGCCAATCCTTAACGGGAAATTAGTACGAGTAATTTCGGGCAACAGTGTATCTGATGTGGTAGCAACTTCTTCCGAGTTTATGTACAGCTTGAACTTATTTAGTGATTTGCTATATGCGCCAACAACCTTTACCCATTGATTCAGCGGAATTGTCTGCAGGCTAAGCAGTTGCTTTTGCCCGGCAGCCATCCAAAGTTTATTGTCGCCTCCTATGCCGAGCGCATATCCTCCTGAGCCATTATTTGATTGATATTTATCGATGATCCTGGCTCCCGGGCTCTGTTGGTCAGTTAAAAAAATGATGGCTTCAAGGCTAACTTCATCAGTCAGATCCATAGCGGGAGTGTGACTGGCTTGCCAAACTCCCTGTTTGGGAGACACTTCAATCCCTTCCTTACTTTCTACTTGAGAAAAGGTATGAATATTGGAAAAAGCCGAAAGAAATATGGCAAAAAGTGAAATACGGACGTACATACCGATGACAATTAGATATTACAAAGAAACTCTTGAATTGTATCAACACAAGCGTTTTAATTATCCTGCATGATAAGATATTTTATCATCAAAGTTAAAATATAGCAGATTTCTGATGGTACGGATCGGGTATTATGCAGGCCAGGAGTGATTTTCGGTTACTTCCAGTACCTAGCAATTCCAGTATAACAATCCTGAGTGTACCGCTGTTTGTGTCCTCAAAAGCATCCAGCTTGTTCCTCATTTGTGAGGACACAAGGGAGGGCGTCGGAAAACATTGCTGGGCTTCTCCGAAGCCCAGGTGCGAATCCCCAATTCTGCAGAAAAGGTACCTGCCTTTACGGTCGCCATGTATTCATTTATGCATCTTGCGTCCCACAAAACTTCAAAAAATAGAGATCAATCTATCTTATCAAGGGCCAGATGGGATGAGCCCCAAAGAAAATCAGATATTATCAAGAAACAGTTTCTGTCGCTTAATTGAAAATCAGCACTAAACAAGAAGCCGTAGAAACTCCTCAAATGCACAATTCGCACCGTTTTATGTTAGAAAATAGCCAAACTCTAGGGTAGTGTTCAGAGAACATTACGCACAATGAGGGATCGAGAGGCACAATCCACTTAATTTAGTTTATTGTCCAGTCAGGAAATGCGTTCAATATTATATAAAACTTATCTAACGGCATTACGTTTCGAGAAAAGATCATTATCTTAGGCCATACTTAACCCTCTTGAGATGACAAACATTTTTTTACCTCTAAATTTTTTATATCCTTTAGCCACAACTCTGAAAAACCACTATCAAATAGTAAAAATTCCAACTCTTTTTTGCACAGTTAATACCTGTGGCAGTAAATCATATTCTTTTTTACAAATAGTACGTTTAGTGAATTCCACAAAGATTTACCTCTGCCGACAGGCAAGCAGTTTTCTTGAGTCTGAAAATGGTTGGATGAAGAAAAAGCAGAATATGAAAACTTGATAAAGGATGTAGATTTCATCATCTATCAAGTTACTACTTCCAACCTAAATTTCTACACCATACATGAAATATTCTCCTTGGTTCGTTGACGCGGACCGAATTCAAATAGGTTATTCAACCACAGGTATTGAAAGTTTTCTTACGAGGACCAATTCGATAAATAAATTTCTCTCACCGCAGGAGACTAATAAATATTTTCTGGTCGGCCCAAAAGGACTAGGGAAGACACTACTATTAAAACTAAAATCGCTACAACTTAGAGAAAAGTCTTACAAAGTCATTCCGGAGTCGACGCTGTGTGAGAAAATTAATGATATCGTAACCAAATTTTCTTATGAATCGATACATGACCTTGAAACAGAAAGGATGTGGAAAATTATCTGGGAGATTTCACTTTGTTGCTGTATAGCTAGGAATTGTAACGTTTCCTTACCAGAGGAAATATCACGAATTATCGGCTTGGCGAAGAGTCTCTCTTCAATCTTAAAAATCTTCTTGTCATTAGGAACTAAAAATATTGAAAAACTATATAACAAATTTAACGATACACAATTAAGACCGATCGTCGACAATTTACATGAGCGTGGAGTTTCACAACTCGCTCTGTTTATCGACAATATTGATGAAGGATTCAGTAGCCACGTCGGTGAAGCTGGAAAGACAAATAGTGAAAATACTTACCTTGTATCTGCCGAATTGTGGATAGCAGCCCAAATAGCAATTCTTGGTATTTCCAAAAGGTTAATGCAGGCAAACCCGCATCTTAAGATATATGTATCAATAAGGAGCGAGGCATTTAACCAAATAGTCGCACAGGAAAAGAAGCAAATTGGTGATTTGTGTACCTTTTTAGAATATTCGAAGGAGCAGATAAAAGACATCTTTCTTAAAAATATTCGAGAAACGGATTCTGACAATCTTGTTTTTCCATCGGAAAAAGATGCTATAAAATCGTTTCTGGGCTTTACTGGCATGCCACATCGATTTGTCAGAGATGAGAAAGGTGAGAAGGTTGTAGAAGATGTATTCGATTTCATATATCGGCATACCTTTGGCAGACCTCGTGAAATCGTAGCAATGGGCGAAAGAATATCGAATATATCTCCAAATGAAAGAAATATGGAAACCATTCACAACGCCATTAATAACGAAAGTTCAGAGTTATTCAAGCAGCTTACCTTGGAAATAATTCCTTCATTCGATATAGATATCTTTAGGAAATTTATTAATATAATTAGCAAGAATATATTTAGCCGTCGCACTGCCGAGATCGCTTATAAGTATTTTGCAGAAAATGAGAAATTTAAACACATATGCTCATACTACTGGAACTTGGGTATTTTGGGGATTGTAAAACAAAATGGGGCAGATAATAGTCGGCTAATCCAAGCATTCAGACCTGTTGGACAATATTCACTTGCAAAAGACTACGTACCAGAATATAAGTCTTTCTTAATGCATCCGGCTACATATTCATTAATGGAAGAAGTCTTGTATGACAGGGCAAACTTTTTCAGTTTGGAAAATATTGTAGGTTATGATAATATTTTTATAGAGGCCAGATCAAATTATAACAGGATACGCTATCATCTTCATTTGGGTATGGGTAGAGATTCATTGTCAATTTTGGTGCCGACGTTGCATAATCATAAAATCTTGGGAATAGTGATCAATCCCAGTAATAATATCTGGAATGAGCTGTCACTTGTCGAGTATTTTGAATTGAGAGTTGATGAAGATGTTTTCAAATTTAGAGTATATAGAGATGAATTTGAGGCTTATCGAAGAGATCAGATTTTTAGAGAATGGATTGATGACAAACAAGCAACTATTTTCTTTACCGGGAACAAAGAGTTAATTAATAACATAGCATCAAACGCTTCAGCGATAACCACTACGGATTATGAAGATATAAAATTCTTGGAAACCATTGGTAGTTCGGTGGACAATAATAACAAAATCATATATCTGTGCAAACGAACCTTCGATACGGCACGAGAATTAGACTTTAAAAACAAATTATTCCTAATACACCCAAGCTGGAAGCTTCGTAAGGTACTAATAGATCGCTATACTCTCTCCAGTAAGAAGTCAGTAAAAAATCAAAACTTGCTCTGCGAAATCGAAGTCGAGGAATATCCAGGAAAACAGGTCTCTCTTTATCATGATCAACTTAGCGTTATTCCAAATGGTATTGTTAGGCGCCCCAAGTCGAAGGAGGAATTCGATTTTTATGAGCGTGAATTCCGACTGTTACGGGAAGGTATTTATCAATACTATAAGCTACTAAGGCAAAAAGGGTTGATTCGACAAGGAAGCCAGGATTGTTTGCCAAGGCTCAGGTTATTTGCCTCAATACAGATAGAGGGCTTACTGTCTGGACAAAATCGACAAGTTTTAAACGAAGTATTTGGGAGGGATGATCGACCAAGTATTCGTAAAGAACTGATGAATGAATGTTTGATCCACTTTAAGAGGTTGGACGCATTGGAGCAAAGTCGGCTTGGTAACAACGGCCAGTCTGTAAATATTTCCGAACTAAAACGAACCATGGTCCTTCTTTCAAATGTCGGAATTTATGACTTTGTAAAATTATCAAGAGATTATATTGAAGCTCCTTCCCTTTGTGTAGATGTTTTAAAAGATTTGCAGGTCTATCCAATTAAGAAGTATTTCAGTACATTTATCTCTTATTCGTTTAGGGACACACAATTCGCTTCAACACTAGCCAATTATCTTATATTGAATGGAGTCAAAGTGGAGATGTTCGAAATTGATGACCCAAAGGGAAAGCTTTTGGGCATAATGTCAGAATATGTCAAAAAGAATGAGAAAATGATATTTCTTTCATCTAGAAATTCTTTAATAAGCAGTGCTTGTCATTTTGAGCTTAAAACTTGCCGAGAGAAGATCAGTAAGAATTGGAAGGAAATGTTAATCCCAATAAGAATTGATGACTATATCCTTGAAATCCAAGAATATGATATTCCATCAGATAAGAGATCTTTATTTTGGGAAAATATAATTTTCATCAAAGAAAACAATGTTCACGACTTTTCTAAACATTCGGCTTTGACAGACAAAAAGCTATTTGAGGCGGAAATTCTTGAGAAAATTTTAAATAAATATTTAAAGGCAAAATAACGATAGTCGTTACGATTAAATTCTATGTAGGACCATCGATATTTCTCAAGACACTATAGCAATTCCATAGCTATCGGTGAAAATTGTCGTGTCCCCCCCGCTCTGCATCCTCAATGCAACTTGATTCCTTGCCTCATGTTGTTACAGGACCTATGTACGACACTAGTATCGGGTATCAAAACCGCCTATATTATGGTTCAAAACTCTAAATTCATCTTTACCATGATTTCTAAAATCTCATAGTTGTCTCGTAATCTCCCTACGACGACACAACGTCCTCAGCCCGATTCGCAAAACACCTTACCCCCGTTTTCATAGTTTCCAAAACTTACGAATCGATACAATGTGCCGTCTGAGAGGATAAATTTCGGATAACACCTCGCACCTAGCTATTGTTCAATATCTACTTCAGCTGAGTTTACTTTGATTTACCATCACGTAACCTATCGTTAATACATAGTAAAAACACTAAGCACAACAAAGCGTCATCAGTCTCTGACCGATCTACAAAAAAACATCCTACAACCTTCACCCAAATTTAAAATACCAGCATCAAACCTCCGCTAACCACAAACCCTCACTTCGCCGTGGCCCCCACCTCCCACTCATCAGTCCGAAACGGCCCAACCGGCAAACCTTCACTACTAAAAAGATTCGACATGGCTTTGTTGCTGAAAGAAAACCGCACGGCTACAGGTTTTCTGATCTGTGGATAGGATACCACAATACGGTCATTTTGAAGTTTGGCTGTGGCGGGTAAAAAGACTTTGTCTTCTCCTGCCATGTAGAAAGACGTAGGTTCCTGGCCGTCAACGGTTTTAAAGCCAGCGGGTGCGTTTTCAAAAAACAAAGAGGCTTTGTCGCCTTTTACCTCCATCCGCTTGAAAGCAGGACTTTTATAGACCGCACCCTTTTGCCCATACGTATCGCCCAAAGCATATCGGGCGAGCCGTAAACCTACATCCTTTTTATTTTTTGGGTGTATGTCTTTGATGTTGTCCACCAGATCGCTGATGACGACCATACCCGTACCGGGAAGCGTGAGGGACTTCGCCTGCGCTTCGCGTAACAGGGCCGATTCCTGGGGACTTGGGTATGCAAATGGCGCGATCTGTACAAAGTAGAAGGGAAATTGCTTTTGCCAGTCTTGCCGCCATGCCTCAATCATTTGCGTGAAAAGTTTTGTATAAGTGGATGCCGTGGATACATTACTTTCACCCTGATACCAGATAGCCCCCGCAATGGGGAAATGTCTGAGCGGGTAAATCATGCTGTTGTAGGCATATCCGGGGGTGGTAGGCCAGGAAGGGTACGGCTTCAATTTTCCGGCGGCTGTCTGCAACTCCGGATCTTTGGTCACAACGCTTTCCGGCGC
The DNA here is from genome assembly GCF_907164905.1 of Dyadobacter sp. CECT 9275. Lineage (NCBI taxonomy): Bacteria > Pseudomonadati > Bacteroidota > Cytophagia > Cytophagales > Spirosomataceae > Dyadobacter > Dyadobacter helix. The sequence goes on from NZ_CAJRAF010000002.1 coordinate 1,434,555, forward strand.
CCATACTTCCGCCGGTGTGCCGCCCCAGCTTGAATTGATAATGCCTACCGGAACTTTCAATTTCTCCTGCAGTTCCAGCGCAAAGAAATACCCGACCGCGCTGAAGCCGTCCAAGGATTGCGGACTGCAAACCTTCCAGCTTCCTTCGATCTGATCCTGCGGTGTCGGAGAAGTAGACTTGGGCACCTGAAACAACCGTAAATTCTGATTCCCGCTGGTGGGCATGGCCTCCAAAATCTGCGGCACTTTTTGAATACTGCTCCACTCCATGTTCGACTGCCCGGAGCATATCCACACCTCCCCGATCAGGATATTGTCGAGTATAATCACGTTTTTTCCTCTGAGCGTAATGGTATGCGGCCCGCCGGCTCCCGGGGTTGGGATTTTGATCTTCCAGCGCGCATCACCGTTACTGACCACCGAATCTGTTTTCATGTTCCAGGAAGTGGTGACAAATATCTTTTCGCCCGGACTGGCCCAGCCCCAGAGCACTGCATCCGACTTTTGCTGTAGTACCATATTGTTACCCAGAACATTAGGCAGCCGGATGTCGGCAAAGGCAGGCGATACGAGCAGGGATATAAAAAAAACAACAGAATAAAAAAGGGTATGCGGCGGTCTTGAGCTTTTCATTTTGGATTAAGGGTTTTTGACTTTCAATAAAAGCTTCCTGCTTGTGATACTTACCCAATTTATGAAGAATTCGGGCATTTTCATCTCCCTCATTTTGCAGCGTGGTACTCCTTTCTGATCGCGCAGTTTGCAAATTATTGCTGTTTTTTCTGCATCGCAGCAGAAAAGCTATATATTTGTCATTATTTATAATAAGTCTATTTAAAACTAACGTAATGAAAATAATTTATGCCCTCGTTTTCACTTTTTTCTCCCTTCAAGTCATTGCCCAGACAGGCACTGTCAAAGGAACAATAACTACCTCTGACGGCAAACCAGCAGAATTTGTGAACGTAATCCTGGAAGAAACAGGGAAAGGTACGGTGGTTGATAAAGACGGGAACTATACACTTCATAAAGTTCCAGCCGGATCTTACACGCTGGTGGCCAGCTTCACCGGACTTGTAACGCAAAAAAGTGAGGTCATTGTTTCCGCAGAACAGACCGTTCAGATCGATTTTACCCTGGTCGAAGATAACAGGCAGCTACAGGAAGTACTTGTCAGAGGTACCAGCCGTATGGTAAACAAGGAGAGCGAGACGGTGGCTCGCATGCCGCTTAAAAATCTGGAAAATCCGCAAGTATATAATGTGGTAAGCAAGGAACTGCTCAAGGAACAGGTCGTAACGGTGATGACCGACGCGCTCAAAGCAGCGCCGGGTGTAGTAGCCGTTTCGTTTCCCAGCGGAGGAATTGGTGTAATGTCCCGTGGTTTTGCCACGAATGTAGGCGCCAGAAATGGGCTCCAATCAGACCTGGGCCGTTCCAGTGCGGATGTTTCCAATATTGAGCGCATCGAATTTATTAAGGGGCCATCCGGGACTTTATTCGGCTCCTCGATTTCTTCCTTCGGCGGTTTGGTCAACATCGTAACCAAAAGGCCAGGCGAGCACTTTTTTGGTAACGTCGGGCTGACGGTTGGAAGTTTCGGACTATCCCGCCTGACGGCCGATATCAGTAGTCCCCTCAACAATGAAAAAACAGTGTTCGCTCGAATCAATACAGCAATCCACCGCCAGAATAGCTTCAGCGACTTTGGCCGAGTCAACAGTTTTGCTTTTGCACCGAGTTTGCTATACAAGGCAAACGAAAAATTGACTGTACTTTTTGATGCGGAGATTTTCAACGCCAACTCGACACGACCTACCTATACCCGGTTCGGGCCGCAAGCAGGCATTACCAACTACAAGGATATCCCCTTGGATTACAGAAAATCGCTTTACGATAATGATCTGGATTCCAAGACGCAATCTCAAAAATATTTTGTTGAGGCCAAATATAAGATCAACGAAAACTGGACATCGTCGTCTAACCTTTCGTACGTGAACGAACTTACCGATTACAGCTATCAAACGTATAACACATGGATTACGAAGGATCGCGTGGCAAGGTATGTCGGCATCTGGGGACCGATTAAAAACACGTACATCAATGCACAGCAGAATTTCGTGGGAAAATTTAACACCGGCGCCGTAAAACACACATTACTGGCAGGCGTGAACTATACCAATCTGTATGCCAACGGAATGAGCAAGAGCGGCCCCAATTTTGACACCATCAGTGTATCTCAGTCTTACAAACTCATCACAAAAATTTATACAGATAAATTGCTGCTCTTACCCGAGAGAGTCAGCAGCCGGGGAACCACCAAGAACCAGTACATGGGCGTGTATCTGTCAGAGGTAGTTAATCTGAGTGATCGCCTGTATGTTATGCTGAGTCTTCGTTTTGACAGGTTTAAACAGGGAGGCACCTCGGCTGAATATGAACAGAACTCGGTTTCTCCCAAACTGGGACTGGTGTATCAACTGATTAAAAACAAAGTATCCTTATTTGGGAACTATATGAATGGCTTCCAGAACACCAACCCCCAGGTAGAACAGCCCGATGGATCTATTCTGAATATCAAACCGCTGTATGCTAACCAGTGGGAAACAGGCCTGAAAACCGAGTGGCTCGACGGAAAGGTGAGTGCAACGCTGAGTTACTACACCATCAATATTGATAACGCGCTTCGCACGGATGATAGCCGATTTACCACTCAGGACGGAAAACAGCAAAGTAAGGGTATCGAACTGGATGTACTCGCAAACCCTGTCAGCGGATTGAATGTGGCCCTGGGATATGGATACAACGAAAACAGGATTGTGAAAGCCACATTGAACCAGGGAAATATAGTCGCCGGAGCACCTCAGAATATAGCCACCTACTGGATCAGTTATAAATTCAGACATCAGATACTGCGGAACCTGGGCGCGGGCATAGGTGGAAATTATGCTTCGGACGCCTATTTCAGCGACGCCAACACCGTCACACTACCGTCGTATAGCGTTGTAAACGCGACTCTTTTCTACGAAAATGCCAAATGGAGAACAGGTATTAAACTCAATAACATTGGAAATACACATTACTGGGATTCTTACGGTATCTACAACCCGACCCGAAACTTTTCAGTGGACGTGGCTATTAAGTTTTAGCAGTACATGACAATTAAAAAGATCACAGGAAAATTACACCTCTGGCTCGGACTCTCTTCCGGGCTAGTGGTGTTTATCGTGGCCATTACCGGCTGCATTTTTACATTCGAGGAAGAACTCTTCGGTGTCTTTCATTCCGAACTGGCCCGTGTTGAGGCTCCATCCGATACCCCAAAAACGCTGCCCGTATCCACTTTACAGCATGTGGCTCAAAGGGCATTTGGGGGCAAGGATACGGTGTCATTCGTCAACATTTACCGTGAAAACGACCGCGCCTGGGAGTTTGACGTGTACCGATACGACGATAAAAAAACCGCAAACAGCTTCTGGGATCACGCCGGGTTATATTGGAAAAAGGCTTACATCAATCCCTATACCGGAGAATTGAACGGCATCATGGATATGAAATATGAGTTCTTCACGGTGGTCCGCTCCATTCATCAGAACCTTTTCCTCAACCCCGACATCGGAAGCCCGATTGTAGGATCGGCAACGATCATTTTTATAATCTTACTGTTATCCGGCTTTGCTTTGTGGTGGCCCGTAAACAAAGCTGCTGCACGCCAGCGGTTTGCTTTCCGCTGGAAGAAAACCACCCGCTGGAAGCGCAAAAATTACGACCTGCACAATATTCTTGGGTTTTACATACTTGTATTTGCCCTTTTTATCGGACTTACAGGAATAGTATGGTCGTTTAAGTGGTGGGAAAATGTAGTATATACGGTGCTGGACGGGAAAGTAGTACGGTTTAAACTGCCGCAAAATCCTGATAAAACGCCGGCAGGTAACGAACCAACCCATTTGTTTGACCAGGTGGTAGCAAGAATTCAAAAAGAGAATCCACGCTATGACCGTATTTTTCTTTCAAAAAACAGATCAACCAATACACTCACTGCGGGTGCCAACTTTAAGGACAATACCTTGTGGACAGGCTACAACTATTACATGTATAATCTGTCGACAGGTAAGGAATATGGAGGGCTTCTTCAAAAAAACAAAACCACGGGCCAAAAGTGGCGCAACAGCAATTATGATTTGCACACTGGAAAAACCTTGGGGTACTTGGGTATGACGATTGCTTTTTTTGTTTCACTGATCAGCGCTTTATTGCCCCTTACCGGATTTTACATTTGGTGGGGCAGAAGAAATAAAGGCAAGAAAGGACCCGTTCATTCTCCTGAAACGCCTCCCTCCTACCAAATGAAAGGCAAAGCAATCATCAAATAATCAGGCTATTAAGTGAAAGACATAGAGAGTTTTGCCTCCGTTTGTATCCTCACAAACGGAGGGCACTAATGGTGACGGGTGGTGACACTCGAACGCAGTCTGGAGTCATTAAACCCAGCCGGCACAGTTAATTGAGCAGCTGCTTTTTGAAAAAAACAGGTGTAGTCCCCACCTCCTTTTTAAACAGCCTTGTGAAGTACGAAAGATTTTCAAACCCCAGGGCATAGGCAATCTCCGAAACCGAAGTTGCTTCTGATTTGAGCCGGTTTTTAGCTTCAGATATCAGATAGATGTGGATGTGCTCCAGTGCGGTCTTTCCGGTTTCCTGTTTCAAAACATCGGTCAGGTATCCGGGGGAGATATGTAACTTCTCGGCCAAATAATGAACCGACGGAAGTCCTTTACTGGTCAGGAAACCGGCTGTAACATACCTGTCCATCTCTTCGGCAAACCTGGTGGCAGTTCTGCCGGATATTTCTGAACGATTCATAAATTGACGTTTATAGAACCGCTGAGCGTATTTCAGCAGTGTGTCCAGATTGGCCAGTATAATTTCGCGGCTATATTCATCCTGATTATTGCTATACTCCATTTCAATTTTTCGGTATAACTCCCAGATCGTTACTTCTTCCTTTGGGGAAAGGTGAAGGGCCTCATTGGTTTCATAATCGAAGTAGTGGTATTTTTTAATGTCGTTGTGCAGAATGTGTCCGTTCAAAAAATCTTCGTGGACAAAGATGAGAAATCCATCTTCCTCCAAATCCAGATTTTTCATTTGAATGATCTGACGTGGCCTGACAAACATCATTGATCCGCAATCGTGATCATACCTGGTGCGGCCATACAGTATGACGCCCGATTTCAGTTTTTTGAACCCAATCATATAAAAATCGCTGGTGAACTCCCGGTCGCCCAGCGTACAGGCTCCGTTGCATTGATAAATACTGAACAACGGGTTCTCATTGAGCGTAAAACCATTGTCCCGGTGCAATTCGCTCAGATTTTTATAGTGTTTCATATCCATAACATTGTAACACAATCTGAGCGCTTATTCGCCAGATTGTGTTACAATTTTTTAAGTTGTTCAGGTGGATCAATGCCCATGCGCCTCTACGGCCACTTCTTTCCAGGCTTCAAATTCGGCCAGGCGTTCGCCGTAAACCTGCTTCACACCAGAATAGGCGATTTTACCAAGCAGAAAGTGAAGGGGAGGATTTTCCGAATCAATCAATTGCAAAACGGCGTTGGTGGTCGCTTCCGGGTTTCCCCAGCTATCAGGAGTGGCACCCTCAAAGAATGCCTTTTTGACCGGTGCATAGGCCTCAATTGGTTCTGCCTGCACAGCAGACGCTCCGGACCAGTCCGTTGAGAAACCATTTGGCTCTACCAAACTGACATGGATACCAAAGCCTTTGACCTCACTTGCCAGTGTCTCACTTAATCCGTTTACGGCATATTTGGAGGCGTTGTAAATCCCCAAAACTGGTAGCGTAACCAATCCCAAAAAGCTGGAAACCTGGATGATGTGCCCGCTTTTCTGCGCTCTCATGATCGGAACAACCGCCTGAGTAAGCCAAAGGAGCCCGAAGAAGTTCGTTTCCATCTGATCCCTGGCCTGTTGTTCGGTTGTTTCTTCAATGGCACCAAACAAACCAAAACCGGCATTATTGATCAGAACATCAATACGTCCAAAATGTTTATTGGCTTTCTCTACCGCCGCAAAGCCTGCTTCGCGGTCATTTACATCCAGTTGGATGGGCAGGACCGCCTCGCCATATCCGGCAATAAGGTCTGCGAGGTCATCTATGTTTCTGGCTGTTGCGGCCACTTTATCACCGCGTTCTAAAAGTGCTTTTGCCCAAAGTTTACCAAAGCCCCGTGAGGCACCGGTAATGAAAATTATTTTTGACATGATATTGTGTTTTTTAATACACCACAAAGGTATTGCGGGCAGCGGTGGCGCGTTTAACACAAAATCAGGGTTTGTTGACACATTTCGAGGGTGGTGTGGTTAATTGGCCCATGTCCTCACCCTGGCCGTCAACCTAAGACACAGATCTGCGGCCGATTCACGAAAACAAAAAGAGCGCCTTCAACCTTACAGAACGATACTGAACTGGTCGGCCAGAGAGGGTTCAGGCTCGGTATCATACCTGAAACGGCTCACTTGCGGAATGGTATAGTACTTACCTCCTAGCGTTAACCGGCCGTTATTTCTTTCGATATTGATTTTCAAAAACCCGTGTTGATCATCGCAATACTTTTCCAGCCGCACACCTTCAAATTCAGGTTTTTCCGAAGTGAAATTCAGATCATTTTTCAAAGCAACCGCGTGCAATTCATCATAACCTCCAGCACCTGCTACAATAAAGGGAACGGACTTTCCGTCGGTATAATGCCTTGTAAAACGCTGATAGTTATGAACATGTCCACTAAAAACTACGTCAGGACGAACGCCAGTTTCTGCAAAAACACTTTCCAGTAAGTTTATCATCGGCAAACTCGAACCATGGTTGATATCTGCCGAATAAGGCGAATGGTGAATGCAAAGAATCAGTGCTTTATCTGGTCGTTCACGGCCAGCTGTGATCAGTTCCTCAGCCAGCCAGCTGCGTTGCTCCGATGTTACAATCCCAAATTTTGGAACATTGCTGTGTATGCCGATGATGTTTGCAAGGGGCGCTTTGAGTGTCCAGTAAATATTGGGCTGCTGCTGGCTTTTTCTTTGTGCATTTCCGCTAAAAGGGACTATCCGCGATTCTGTATCACAGAAAACGGCCTTAAATGCATCCAGACTGTCATACCCTGTTTCGCTTTCCGGATTCACATCACTGTCGTGGTTTCCTGCAATGGCAAATATCGGGGCAGGGTAATGCTGATAAGGTTCAAAAAATTGTTTCTGGTACTGCGAAGCTTCTCCATGGTTGTAAACTATATCCCCGAGATGATACAAAAACTGCGGATGCGTTTCGTCGCTGGCAGAAGGCTGGTACTGACTTTCCATGGCCGCAACCACATGTCGGATGAACCCCGGATTCCTTATACTTCCTGTGTCACCCAAAATATGGAATGTCATCTTTTCCTTTTCTGGCAAAGGTAAAATATCCGCTAAATTCAAATGGTAAGGATAAGTACCTGTGGGTTTGGGCAAGGAGCGGAATTTAAAACTGTCGTCCGGCTGATTTTTCTTAAAAACCGGTGTCTCATACTTTAGAGCATCCCGCTGCCTTTTATGCTTTTCTGCTTTTTCCATACATCCACTAGCCGAAACAATACGAAAAAGTTCCTGCAAAAGACTGCAAACCAGCAGTTCAACTGATAAAAACAGCCTCTTGAAACTTCATTATTAGAAAGGCAATATTTTTTCTACAAAAAACGCTTCCGCTGTCAGTATTTGCCGACCTACCCGATGCCGTGGCCCGTGTCTTCACGGGGCCACGACATCGCCCTCAATAACCAGTATTTAAATCCGCGGAATCAGGTTTTAAATGAGGCTTTGCCAAACTTAAAATTCCTTGGATGACCTGCGATATTCCTTTCGGTAGAGCACCAGGCACTTGATTTTGTCAGCTGTATCCTTCACCCTTGCCAGTGTCTTCACAGGCTACCAGGGAGCCATGGTACAAACTATTGAGCTTAAGCTCTATAAAAGCGGAAATATATCTGATACGTCAAATGAAGGTATAGTTATTAGTCCCATTTTTTAATGATTTTTTTCCGATTCCCTTTTAAGCGCATTAAGCCAATATTCAATGGACCTATCGAGGCTAAGTTGAAATTTGCTTTGTAATAGCCTTACCAGCCAGCCTTCCATACTTTCATCTACATGTATGGTTGTCCGATCATTTTCTTCTGTGAAATACCAGGTGTGTATGGCAAAAGCACCGAAAGCAGGACCAGACCAACCCACCATTTTATTGGTTTCTACTGTTTGCAGGGTTGAGGTAATCGTTAAACCGTTGCTTTTCCAGTCGAAAGAGGTGCCAACTTGAAATGCACCGTTAATTTTAGGAGCTACAATTTCGTGCTGCCATTTATCCCAGTGATCCACATCGCTGAAAATTCGATATACTTTTTCAATAGGCGCATTGATTACGATGCTCTTTCTTGTGATTACGGGTGCATCAAGATGGATGGTTTTCGAGGTTTTGTAACTGCTGCAATATTCCAATCCAAACACCCCTGAGGCTGTTATTGCCAACAGGGAGAAAATGGATACTAATGTATTTTGTACGCTTTTGCTTTTCATTGCTGTTAGTTTTTAAAGACGGCGCTAACCTGATTTGTCCAATTTGCCTTACTTTCTGGTGTTGGCCTGTCTGCTTTGTCAAAAAAGAAATGCCGGTTGATCGTAAGTCCACAATAAGAGAAAATGCCTTTGTCGGATGTCAGCGACAATGCCTTGTCCATTCCAATGGACTCATATTCGGCATTGGATTTTCCCTGCGTATTGATGATGGTGGTCAACTTTCCAGTGAGTAATCCTTTTTGAATGCCTTGGTCATAACGGTAAGCAAAACCATAACTGAAGACCCGATCGATATAACCTTTCATGATAGCTGGCATTCCCGTCCACCAGATGGGATAAATAAAGGTGAGGTGGTCTGCCCAGGAAATGTAATCCTGCTCGACTTTAACATCGTCTGCAACCGTTCCCAGCCGTTGTCCGTTCATATCTTCCTGGGAAAGAACCGGGTTGAAATTGAACTGATACAAATCCCTGACTTCTATTTCGTGATTTTCAGTTTGCAGACTCTCTATTACGGTCTGCATCAGGTGATGGTTCAGGCTTCCGATGTTGGGATGCGCATAGATGATTAGATGTTTCATTGTCCTGTCTTTTTAAATTTGATAGGACAAAAATATCGGGGCGCAACGGCCAAAAATTGTAAGAAAACGAAAACGACACTATTCCGCCTTCGCGATGCAGATATCTTGCTGAAATTTAAGATACTTTGTCGGACTGATCTTGATGTAGTGTTTAAAATCGTGGATCAGCTGACTTTGGTCGTAGTAACCTCATTCACCAACAATTTCAAACCAGTCGATCTTTGCAGATTTGGAAGTGATATGTTCTATCAGTTCAATGGTTTTCAGGAACCTTTGATAGCGGCCGATTTCTTTGGCAGTGTATCCAAAGGTTTTCTTATGATTGAGCTGAATATTTCTTTCGGTTTGATTTTGCTGGTTTGCAATACATTTTATTGGATTCTTCCTTTCCTCTTTAAAGCTTGCCAACTGTGCTGCAATGGCATTTCTATGCTTCAGATATGGTTTGCAGAATTCCAGAATATAGTTTACCCTGTCGTTCACATCCTCAATTTTGTTGAGCTGTGTCCATAAAAACGTGAAGCAATTTTCATCTGATAAATCATCGGGATCAACCGGCAGATGTTCCGAAACCGAGGCATTTCCGAAGAAACGGTAAAAAGCATCATCTTTAAAATTCGCAACCAGAATTTGTGAATTGGGGGGCAACGAATAATCAAACGCCTGCTTGATGGGGCCAAGCACCAGACATCTGTCAACACGGACCTCTGTATTTTGCTTAGAATGCAAGATGGGTTGCACACCAAAACTGAATATTAAAATCGTTTGAAACGAGGGGAGAAACGTTTTGGTAATGACATCAGCGGATTTATTCCCCGCAGAATAAAAATGGGTAAAAACGTCTTCGTAATCTTTGGGAACAGCTACTCTCAGACTTGTGTATTCACCTTGTTTTTGTTGCATTTTTCGGATATCACCATTTTGGTGTTGATCAGTCATAATCTATGATTACTCAAATCATCAGCTTGACAGGATAAATATACTATTTTAGGCGAATGCTTTAATACGATGAAAAAACATTAATCATAAGCAACAGTTTTTTCATCGTTTCCTAAGCTGACGTAATCAGTGATATTCCACTGAAGACAGCGCCAGGAATTTGATTTTGTCAGGTATGTAAAGCCACAGACCACCACATAATAGCCTGCGTGGTGGACTATGGTAGTAAAACAATCTACTTCGCCAGCTGCAAATCCGCAATACTCTTGATCCGATTCCGTTCCAGAAAAGCATCAATGGTCTCAAAATGCTCGATGACGCGTTTGTCTTTGAACTCGAATACCTTTTGGGATAAGCCCTGTAGGAAATCACGGTCGTGGGAGACCAGCACCAGCGTACCATCGAAGTTTCGGAGTGCTTCTTTCAATACATCCTTGGATTTTAAATCGAGGTGGTTGGTAGGTTCATCCAGAATCAACAGGTTCACAGGTTCCAGTAGCAGTTTCACCATGGCAAGGCGCGTTTTTTCTCCACCGGACAATACACTCACTTTTTTGTCGATATCTTCTCCCTGAAACATAAAGGCACCCAGAATGTTTTTGATCTGCGTACGTACATCTCCTTCTGCAACCTCGTCCACCGTCTGAAAAATCGTCAGATTAGGATCCAGCAGCGATGCCTGATTTTGCGCAAAGTACCCGACCTTCACATTATGCCCCAGCTGGCAGGTTCCCTCCACGTCAATCTGCCCCATGATCGCCTTGATCATCGTGGACTTCCCTTCACCGTTCCGGCCTACAAACGATACCTTTTCCCCTCTGGAAATGGACATGCTCGCATGCTTAAACACAACCTGGTCGCCGTAGGATTTGGATACATCCTTCACCGTCACCGGATAGTCACCAGACCGTGGCGAGGGCGGGAAACGAAGTTTCAGGGCCGAATTATCGATTTCATCGATTTCGATAATTTCCAGTTTCTCTAGCATACGCTCACGGGAAGAGACCTGGTTGGTTTTGGAGTAGGTTCCGCGGAAGCGTTCAATAAACTGCATGTTATCGGCAATCATTTTCTGCTGTTCCTGGTACGCTTTCACCTGATGCGCCCTGCGCTCTTCCCGTAATACCAGGTAATGCGAATAGTTGGCCTTGTAGTCGTATATACGGCCCATGGTCACTTCAATCGTGCGGTTGGTTATGTTGTCGATGAAGGCACGGTCGTGAGAAATCACCATCACGGCATTGGCTTTATTTACCAAAAAATCTTCCAGCCATATAACGGACTCGATGTCGATATGGTTGGTAGGCTCATCCAGCAAAATAAGGTCCGGCTTTTGCAGCAATATTTTGGCAAGCTCAATACGCATTCGCCATCCTCCGCTGAACTCCCTGGTTTGTCGTTGGAAATCTTCGGGCCTGAATCCCAGTCCTTTCAAGGCCTTCTCCACCTCTGCATCATAATTAACCTCTTCCAGCTGATAATATTTTTCACCCAGTTCAGTAACCTGTTCGATGATCGCCATATATTCATCGCTGTCATAGTCTGTACGGGTTTCGAGCTCAAGATTCAGTTTTTCCATTTCGGCACGCATTTCAAAAACCTGTTTGAATGCTTTGGCAGCTTCTTCAAAAACTGTACAGTTATCTTCGGTGAGTAAATGTTGGGGCAAATAAGCGATCACGGCATCTTTGGGTGCGCGCACATGTCCACGATTGGCTTTTTGCTCCCCCGCAATGATCTTCATCATAGTGGATTTCCCCGCGCCGTTCTTCCCCATCAGGGCAATTTTATCAGTGGGATTGATCACGAAGGAAACTTCGCTAAACAGGACAGAACCGCTGAATTCGACGGCCAGATTTTCAACTGTAATCATCTTCTCGTTTTTTGAAGCCGCAAAAGGTAGGATGACACTTCTTTTCCGCTCCCCGTTCTTTTGCAGATATTGAAATAATCGACGTATATCAGAAAAACAAAAAGCCTGTAAATCAAATATTTACAGGCTTTTAAAAGTACTTTAATATTACTTCCGGCGGTCTGGACGGGACTCGAACCCGCGACCCCATGCGTGACAGGCATGTATTCTAACCAGCTGAACTACCAAACCGTTTCATTTTTACCATCGTTATGGTGAAAACGTGGTGCAAAACTAGTATTATTATTTTCCATTGCAATAACCTTTCCTCTAAAATTGTTATTTTATTTGCAGGTAAAATCATGATCATTGATAAAAAAACTGATTATGAAACAGTTGTAATTTTCTCAAAATGCAAAAAATTAAAGATATTCTTACCAGTCTGGAATCTCTGGCACCACCGTCTTACCAGGAAAATTATGATAACGCGGGGCTGATCGTAGGTGATAAACATGCAATTGTGACCGGAGTACTGATCACACTGGATGTTACCGAAGCGGTGGTGCAGGAAGCGGTTTCAAAAAAATGCAATCTGATCATTGCGCACCATCCTATTGTTTTCAAAGGATTAAAAAAACTGACAGGCAGCAACTATGTAGAGCGCACCGTACTGGCTGCGATTAAAAATGACGTGGCGATCTACGCCATCCATACCAATCTGGATCATGTATTGAAAGGTGTGAACAGTAAGATCGCAGAGAAGATTGGACTGAAAAACATAAAAATACTGGCTCCTAAAAAAAACATTCTGCAAAAGCTGGTGACCTTCGTACCCACCGAAAATAGCGAAAGCGTATTAGAAGCCTTGTTTAATGCTGGTGCCGGAGAAATTGGCGCTTATAAAAACTGCAGCTTTTCAACAACCGGAACCGGCACGTTTCTGCCCGGAGAAGCGGCCAACCCGGCCGTTGGTACCATTGGCAAACGCGAAGATGTAAGGGAAAACCGCCTGGAAGTTATATTTCCCTCGCATTTAGGGAGAAAAATTCTGACGGTACTGAAAGCCGTCCATCCCTATGAAGAGGTTGCCTATTACCTTCAGGAACTTGAAAATGAAAACCAGGAAGTAGGCGCCGGAATGGTAGGGGAGCTTGAACACGACATGCAGCATGAAGATTTCCTCCAACTGCTGCGCAGCAACATGCAACTCCGGGTGATCAGGCACACTGCCCCTGTGACCGGGCCCATCAGACGTGTGGCAGTATGTGGAGGGGCCGGAAGTTTTCTGCTACCCCTGGCGATCGGCTCGGGAGCCGATGTTTTTATTACAGCGGATTATAAGTATCACGAATTTTTTGATGCCGATCAGCAGATTATGATTTGTGACATTGGCCATTATGAAAGTGAAGTATTTACGAAAGATTTACTATATGACTATTTATCAGGAATTTTTAGTAATTTCGCACTCTGTTTGTCGGAAATCAATACCAATCCTGTTCATTACTTCTTGTAAAACGTTATCGGATCACTGGTTTTCAGCAGAAGAACACAGCTTTAAGTTTTCATCAAATACGCATTGAAACAAGTCCATATAAAGACATACATGGAAAACACAATCGCACAAAAATTAGACGCTCTCCTGAAACTTCAGGAAATTGATTCAAGCCTGGATGAAATTCGTAAAACCCGCGGAGATCTTCCCGAAGAGGTAAGAGACCTGGAAGACGAAATCGCCGGAATAGAAACGCGGTTGAGCAAGTTTAAAAGTGAAATCAGCAATCTTAACGCTGAAATTGATAATTTTAAAAACTCACAGAAAGATGGTGAAAAGCTGATCAAAAAGTACAAAGATCAGCAGATGAACGTACGAAACAACCGTGAGTACGACGCTATCACCAAGGAAATTGAACTTCAGGAACTGGATATGCAGCTGGCCGACAAGAAAATTAACGAAGCCCGTGCACGTATCCGCCTGATAGAAGAGGATGCCAACCGGGCGGATGCTTCACTGAATGACAGAAACGAAGACCTTAAAGCCAAAAAAGGTGAGCTGTCTGTTATCACCAGCGAGAGTGAAGCTGAAGAGCAGGAATTGTTGAGCGAAAGGGAAAAACATGTTAAGAAAATTGAGGAGCGTCTGCTGAAATCATATCAGAAAATACGTGATAACTCCATGAACGGCCTTGCCGTAGTAAACGTGTCACGTGGTGCATGTGGCGGATGTTTCAGCATTGTGCCTCCACAACGCCAGGCGGATATCCGTGAAAGAAAAAAACTGATCGTATGTGAACACTGCGGAAGAATACTGGCAGACGTTGAAAGCGTTGAACCGGTGCATCAGCGCAGGTAGTACTACGAGAAAATACAAAAACGAGGTTGTCCTGAAGGGCAACCTTTTTTTATACATTACACGCTTACACATCAATTGATTGACGGTTTATATTAAAAGCTGCCGGATTGTTAGGCCATACCTCAGACCGTTGCTGCTGTTATGGTTTCTAATTTCAGGTATTTTATCCCTGGCAAATCCTCCCATGTTCGGGGCTGGGGAGAAGTACCATGTTGAATTTACGCCGGAGCTTCAGCGCGCCTATTTCGAGATCCAAAAACTCCGCATTCAGTCGGCCCGGCAAATTATCGACGAAGTACGTCCGCAGCATAAGGAGAATGCTTTTATAGCCTACCTGGATAACTATGCCGATCTGCATTATCTGCTGATTTCCGAAGACAAAAAATCCTATCAGCTTTTATTGAAAAAAGAAGACCTGCGCCTGGATGAGATCAATAAGCTGCCGGATCAATCACCTTATAAACGCTTCTTCCTGGGAGAGATCCGTTTGCATTGGGCGTTTGCCAAAATAAAGTTCGGAAACGAAATCAGCGGAGCCTGGGATATTGTGAAAGCTTACCGTTTGCTGGCAGAGAATCAAAGGAAATTTCCAAATTTCAGGCCCACCTTAAAAACGCTGGGTTTGCTGCACATCCTGATAGGATCAGCGCCTGACCAGTATACCTGGGTCACAAAAATCCTTGGTCTGAAAGGTGATATCGGAATGGGTGTCGAAGAGATCAGAACCGTCATCCGCGATGAACCTTTTTTCAGGCAAGAGGCACAGCTGATTGACCTGCTGATCCACGCCTATACCCTAAAACTATCCGAAACTCAGTTAAACAAAGTAAAACAGCTTCCCAGGGAGCAGCCTGACAACCTGCTTCTGCATTTCTTTGCTACAACTATTTTAATGAAAGAGAGCAAAAGTGAAGAGGCGCAATGGTACCTGAACCACGCCCCGGAAGGGCCGAATTACATCTCCTTCCCGTTTCTGGAATACCTCAAGGGCGAGATCATGCTTCAGAAGGGAAATTACAAAGAGGCGGCTGATTTTTACACGCTGTTCCTGAAAAAGTACAAAGGATTTAATTATATCAAGGATACCCATCTGAAGCTTTTTATGTGCTACTGGCTCACTGGTAATGACTCCGCGGGACTTACCTATCTCAACCGGGTCGACAAAGAGGGAAGCAGTGTACTCGAAGCCGATAAATTTGCCACACAGGTTGCCGCAGATTACAAAGCCGGGAAAATAACACCACGCCAAAAAATACTCTACAAAGCACGTTACGCTTCTGACGGCGGATACCTGGACGAGGCCTGGGAGATGCTCTCAACAGTTACGGAGAGTTCCTTTAACACCACGTATGACAAGGCCGAATTTAATTATCGCAAAGGAAGGATTTTACAAAAAAACAACCGTACCGACGCTGCCACCATAAGCTATCAGAGAACATTGCTGCTCGCGACGGGATCATCCGCAGGATTCGGGGCTTCATCGGCTCTTCAGCTGGGATATATTTTTATGGAGAAAAAAGAAAATACAAAGGCAGCAGGTTATTTTCAAAAGGCTATCTCTTACAAAAACCATGAACACAAAAACAGTATTGACAACAAAGCCCGAGCCGCTCTGACAGAGCTTGGCCGGTAAGGACTGCCTTTCCTTCATCTCAGGACCGAAGCCGGCAATACTTTTTCCGCAAGATGCCGTCTCACTGGTATACATTACTTTGAACTGCTCCTGTCATGCCGGAAATTTATCCCAATACAAGAAAAATCCTTAGCTGGGCCGAAGAAGACCGCCCCAGAGAAAAACTCCTTTTAAAAGGCCGGACCGCCCTGTCCGATGCCGAACTGATAGCCATCCTGATTGGCTCTGGCACGGCTGACCTCACAGCGGTTGACGTTGCTAAGGAAATCATGCATTCGGTGGATAATAACATCAATCTGCTCGCCAGGCAGAGCCTCAAAGATCTGATGAAAATCAAGGGCATTGGTGAGGCCAAAGCCATCACCATTATGGCTGCTCTGGAACTGGGACGCCGCAGAAAAGACAGTTTTCAGGACAGGAAAGTAAAAATTAACCAGTCGTCCGTGGTATATGATGAAATGAAACCCTACCTCCAGGACAAACTGCTGGAAGAATTCTGGATAATCCTGCTCAATAAAGCATGCGAGGCAATCCGTATTTTACAAGTAAGCATCGGCGGCCTGGGAGGAACCATTGCAGATACCCGGGTGATTTTCAAGCTGGCTATAGAAAACCTTGCGCATTCAATCATCCTGGTTCACAATCACCCGTCCGGACAACTGTATCCAAGTCCTCAGGACATCAGCCTGACAAACGATATCGTGAAAGCAGGCAAAGTGATGGATATTCCCATTATGGATCACCTCATCTATACGGATAACGGTTATTACAGTTTCCGGGATGCGGACAAACTACCAGTCTAAAAAATCAGGTCTTTTTTCACCACACCATCCAGTTCGGCATAGGGTATCAAAAATTCGATTGGCCCACGGGCATACGCCGCTATCTCGTAAGGATTATAATAAAAGAGGACCCCGGTGCGGGTAAAAGTAAAATTGGCAGGAAGAAAAAACTTATGATTTACCAGAAAATATCCTGCTTCCTCCAGATTGGCATTTTCACCAATTTTTTCCACCTCCCTGAATTTCTTCTCTACCTTTTCCAGCAAAGAAATGGTATCCGAAACAAAAGAAAGGATATTCAGTTCACTCCCTTCAACGGCATCAAAAACATGGTTGGACCGGAAAGTATTAGGGTGCGCTCCGCCTGTGAAAGCATAATGATCCAGCTTGTAGAGCAACAGTTTTGGCGTCACCATCACGGTATCACCTGTTACTTCCACTTCCCAGCATCCGGGTGCATCGGGAAAGTCGCGCTTGAAATCGCGATAATTTTTATCAAATACCTCAAAAGCACCTTTCACGCTTTTCATAGCAGCCGGTGTTTCGGCAATACTTGCGGAGTCGGCATGGGAATTAATCCGGTCGATTATCTTGGCGGCAATCTGGGTATTAATTTTTCTGGCGGCGGCAATTGTATCTTCCGCTTCCCAGATATCTATCCGTACCTGGGCACCCGCATTTGATGTAGTGTCGCAGGAGCCATAGCTTTCGCGCTGGATTTTGCCTTTTTTAAAACCTGAAAACAACTTCGCTTCCTCTTTTTCTGTGGATTGACCACAACCAAACATAAGAAGCCCTACACCTGCTACAACACCAACGATCCAAATGCGCATAACGTTTTTTTAATCTCTTCCTCCGATTCCAATCTATAGACTCATCAGTTCCTTAAACCGGATTGCCTGACGACGCGAAATTTCAATTTTATCTCCGCCCTGCAAAGTAACTAGTAATCCACCACTAAACCATGGCTCAATTTTCTCAATCCAGTGTAAATTTATAATATGTTTGCGGTTCGCCCTGAAATAGGTGTTTGAATCAAGCCTTTCTTCAAGGTTATTCAGAGATTTTAGTACCAGCGGTTTCTGATCATCAAAATGCAGCCTGACATAGTTGCCCATGGATTCAAACAGACGGATCTTACCCAGTTTTACAAACCAGCATTTTTCACCATCCTTGACAAATACCTGATCATTTTCTCCCAAAATTTTCTCGGCACGATCATTGGCCGTTACCGACACTTCAGGATGGATCTGACTTTCCTCAATCCGATGAATGGCGTCTTTAAGACGTTCTACATCAATAGGTTTCAACAAATAATCCAGCGCATTGTATTCAAATGCCTTGATGGCGTACTCATCGTAAGCCGTTGTGAAAATTACTTCCGGGCTTTTTCCCTCAATGGATGAAAGCAGCTCGAAACCATTTTTACCCGGCATCTGGATATCCAGAAACAGGAGTTCGGGCTGGAGTTCATCAATAAGTACCAGGGCCTCGTCGGCATTGGCGGCCTCACCCACAATTTCAATTTTGGTATAGGGCTCAAGAAGTCTTTTCAGTTCATTACGTGCTAAACGTTCGTCGTCAACAATCAGTGTTCTCATGGCGGTCGGAAAATATATAAATGGTGCTTTTTATTTGATCAAATTAGTAAAGATGATTTTATTCCTTTAAGAAACCTATGCTAGTTCCTGCTGTGTCCCTCCAAGCATGCTCTCGGAAAGCATCGGGATCCGCACTTCGGCACAAACCACATTTTCCTCATCCTGAAATACTCTGAAAGATGCCCCTTTTCCGTAAAGGATCGATAACCGCTCTGCAGTATTTTTGAGCCCTACCCCACCCGATTCGGTTTTCCCCAGATTTCCTGAGTTCCTGATCCGGATCACCAGTATTTCGTCTACCACCTCAGACTTTACCTCAATAAAGCCGCCTCCCATCACCTTGCTCACACCATGTTTTATACCGTTTTCCACCAACGTCTGAAGCATCATGGGGGGTATTTGCCAGTAGATAGCCTGCGGATTGGTTATAAGCTTGTACTGAAGCCTTTCTTCATAACGTACCTTTTCCAGCTCCAGGTAATCCTCCACAGTCTTCAGTTCTTCCTGCAGGTCCACGGTTTTTCGGCGATCGGCCAGCAGCGAATTTCGTAAAATATTGGATAACTGCGTAATACTCAGCTGTGCTTTTGACGGATCTTCCAGCACCAGCGCCCTGATACTGTTGAGCGCATTGAAAGTAAAATGCGGATTTAACTGTGAGCGGAGCACCTTTGCCTCCGTCTCCCGCATGGACATCTTAAGCATAATTTTCTCATAACCAGCCATGCGCGTCTGTTCCACATAATGGTATACCGTATAGGATAAAATCCAGGAAAGCAGGTTCTTGCACCAGTTGGAATAGTATCCCCAGAAAACCAGCGGCTGATGTAAGAGATTATTCTGGAGGGTTTCCCTGTCCAGCGGCTGGTTAACCATCGCCATGATGAGCCCAAGCCCCAGTACCGACACAATCACTCTCAGCGCAAGCCGGGGCAATGGCAAAGAAGACCAGTTCCATTTCCGGATTACCAGCCGGTAAACATGCGTGAGCGTAATGGCAAGGAAAATATTGGCCAGGGCCGAATAAAAAGAAGTTCGTTCAAAGCCGTATTCCAGGGTAAAGGGTATAAATTCAAACATGATGAGCAACGTCCATCCCAGTACCTGAAGGGTCCAGTAAACTTTCTTTTTGGACATCATGCTTATTCCGCTTATATACTGATTAATGGACAAAAGTATATAGGCAACTCCTCTACCAGATGGCTATTACACCAAAGGAGTTGCTTGTACATGAGCGGTATTTATAGTGTTTGAGGAATTTCCAGCGAAAGAAGATGCGTGATATCATTGGATATCTCAAGATCAAACTGGCCCTTGTCGTACGAATAATTGATTTTGTATAAACAAAGATTGCTATGTTCATAATCATCCATCCGCACCAACGGCTGGTTAAACAAAATCGTGAGGAAAACACGCATGGCCCGTCCGTGCATGGCCACCAGGATATTCCTCTCATGCGGCCTGGACAGGATGGTTTCAATTACCGGTATCTGCCTGTTGCGTACATCTACGGGGCTTTCACCTTCTTCCGCAGCCAGATGTACCTCCCCATTCCGCCATGCCGTAACCAGCTCGCGGTAGTAATTGCTGTCGCCGGTATTTGGTTCCTTTCCCTCGCGCACGCCCCATGAAATTTCATTCAGTCCGGCATAACTTTCGTGTGGTATCCCCTGTCTTAAAAAACCCCTCACCGACTGGTGTGTCCGCAGTAAATCGGAGGTGTAGATCTTATCAAAAGGGACATGCTGATAGGCATTGAAAAACGCTTCGGCCTGCGCCTCACCCCATTCATTCAACGGGGCATTCACTCCACTGCCTTGTACAACACCCCTACGATTCAAATCGGTTTCTCCATGACGGATAAGGTATATAGACTTTCTTTTCAAAATATTGTATTATTTAAATATTAATTTTGCAAATACCTTGTTTTTGATTAATATAGCCGGTACAAATTTATACAATTTTTAGGTATGTTTACAAATTTCATTTCGATAGATCAGCTGCAAGCCTTTGGTAACAACAGCATTGCAGAACACTTAGGAATAGAGTTTACCGAGATTGGGGAGGACTACCTGATGGCCAGAATGCCGGTGGACCATCGCACCCACCAGCCCTTTGGGATACTCCACGGAGGCGCGTCTGTAGTGCTGGCAGAAACGCTGGGAAGTATCGCCTCCTATCTCTGTCTGGATAAATCTGCTCAAAAAAATGCGGTTGGTTTGGAAATAAATGCCAACCATTTACGTCCTGTCAGGGAAGGATTCGTATATGGGAAAGTCACACCCATCCACATTGGAAGAAGTACGCATATCTGGGATATAAAAATAACGAATGAAGAAAATAAGCTCGTTTGTATCAGCCGCCTCACAGTGGCTATTGTAGATGCAAACCGATAGCCGTAATTTGCATGGAATTAGAAAGAGCACCAGTAATTTCAGGACAAACTAAAAATGGTTTCAGTTAAGGAGGAAAAGCAAGTATCGGACCTGGTATTGCTTCAGGCCGAGGATATATGGGAGGCATTGGTGTCGTTAGGATACCCGGGTGCCATATGGAAACTGCCGCACACAAGGGACATAAAATTACTGATTTCCATTCGTGACGGCATCAAACAATGCCAGCCGGATATCGAAAAACTTTCCCCGGGATTCATGCTGAGCCCGTTTCACTGGGAAGAAACCGAAAATGTGAGTTTCATGGAAGGTGATATTATCATCACTTTTTCGGAAACCGGCATGCTGCAGAATATTGATAACCATATCGGAGAGGAGCACCCTGGATTTAAGAAACTGATCCGAACGGCCCTCGCAGGCATTGGCAGACGGAGCAAGTCAGAGGGAATAAACCATTTTATGCTACCCGGGTCGGAAGATCCTGATGCAAGAGAGCGTTTCAAACGTACCGTAGAACTTGCAGTGGCCGCCATCCGGCAAAATCACTTTCATAAGGTAGTATTGTCAAGAACAAAAGAGCTTGATATTGACAATAATTTTCAGCCGATAACCGCATTCCAAAAGCTGGCGGGGGTATATCCCCATGCCTTTGTGTCGCTGGTTAATTTACCAGAAAATAACGAGCTCTGGCTGGGAGCAACGCCGGAACTGCTGGTTCAGCAAAAATCTGGAGGAGAATTCAAAACCATGTCGCTGGCCGGAACACAGCCTGCTAAAAATGAAAATGGTGTGGTTGTGCCCAAGTACGATATCCGCTGGGGAGAAAAAGAGATTGAGGAACAGGCACTTGTGAGCAGGTATATTGTAGAATGTTTCAAGAAGATCAGGTTAAGAGAATATAAGGAAACAGGCCCCAAGACAGTACTGGCAGGAAACCTTTACCATCTGAGAACTGATTTTGAAGTGGATTCCCACGCCCTTCATTTCCCGGAACTACCTTCCGTGATGCTTCGGCTACTCCACCCTACTTCGGCGGTATGCGGTACGCCCAAAACGGCAAGTCTGCGGTTTATTACAGACATTGAAGGCTACGACCGGTCGTTTTACAGCGGCTTCCTGGGCCCGGTTCAGATTGAGGGGGACTCAAATATTTTTGTAAATCTGAGGACGGTACGGTTAAAAGATAAAAAGGCCACTTTCTACGCCGGGGCGGGTATAACCGAAGATTCCATCCCCGAAAAAGAGTGGGAAGAGACCGAAATGAAAATTGATACCTTGCTGCAGGTGATCACAAAATCGTAAATTTTGAAAGAGCCGATTAAACTTTTAAAGTAGAAAAGCATCTTAGATGTTTTAGATATATTGACAGCCCGTGCGTGTGGAACAACCCGCATCGCTAACCTAACAAGATCCGGAATTTTTTCTCGCCTCTATGAATCTGAATGTTTCAATAAATAAATCTGCAGCCTTAGGCCGACTGTCATTCACCCATACCATTTCTTTTCTCATCCTTACGGGTACGTTGCTCGCTCAATGGGGCTGTAAGGAAAAAAAAGACACATTTCAGCAAAAGAACACCGGCCCCACAACGGTTGATGTGATTGTGGCCAAATCCGAAAAAATCGGAGACCACGTGGAAGTAAATGGTACTGTGGTGGCCAATGAGTTTGCGGAGCTCAGGCCCGAAGTAAGCGGTTTGCTTACTTTTTTAAATGTTCCCGAAGGACAGATCGTCAAAAAAGGTACAGTAATTGCAAAAATAAACAGTGCGGATCTGGCAGCTCAGCTCAACAAACTTAAGGTGCAGTTACAGCTGGCGGAAACGACTGAGAGCCGTTTAAAAAAACTCATTGAAATCAACGGTGTAAACCAGGCCGACTATGACGCTGCCGTTAACTCGGTGAATACCATCCAGGCAGATATTCGTTATTACCAGGCACTTATTGATAAAACAATTGTAAAAGCTCCTTTCACAGGAATGGTTGGTTTAAGGAAAGTGAGTGCAGGAGCCTACCTTACGTCTGGCAGTGTAATCGCTACGATGCAACAACTGAATCAGTTAAGAATTGACTTTACGGTTCCTGAGGTATATCAGCGCTATGTAAAAAAGGGCGGAAGCGTTGAGGTAAATCTGGATCCGAACGGGCAGAGCACGCAACCGGCGCGGATCATCGCAACAGAACCGCTGGTGGACCAAAGTACCAGAAATATTACGGTAAGAGCCGTTCTGGGAAATGTGAATACAAGTCCGGGCTCGTTTGCCAAAGTATACCTGAATGCGGGTGCTGAAAAAAGTGCGATTCTGGTACCTACCAACTGCATTATCCCGGAAGCAAAAAGCAAGAAAATCGTAACGGTTAAAGACGGTAAGGCAGCATTTGTTGTGGTAGAAACGGGCGATCGGCAGGAAGATTATGTGGAGATAACCAATGGACTTTCCCAGGGAGATACCGTGGTGGTTTCAGGTGTACTGTTCACCAGGCCCGATGCACCAGTGAAGATCAGAAACGTGAGAAGTGTAAAAGTGGTACAGGCGAAATAAAACCTGCATATCTACCCGATATTGAATTCCAACTTATGAATATATCAGAATTATCACTCAAAAGGCCGGTGCTTGCGGTTGTGATGAACCTGCTCGTCATCCTGTTCGGGGTGGTAGGTTATAATTTTTTATCACTCCGGGATTACCCTGCCATTGATCCACCGATTGTTAACGTAAGGACAAGTTACGTGGGTGCCAACGCGGACATTATAGAAAGCCAGATCACCGAACCGCTGGAGAAGAGCATCAACGGGATACCCGGAGTAAAAAGTATCAGTTCGTCCAGCCAGATCGGGTCCAGCAATATTACGGTAGAATTCAACCTCGAGGCTGATCTCGAAGCCGCCGCAAACGACGTGCGCGATAAGGTGAGCCAGGCGCAGCGGAACCTACCACAGGATATAGACGCTCCGCCCGTTGTGAGTAAAGCAGATGCCAACGGAGATTTTATTCTGATGCTTGCCGTACAAAGCCCTTCAAAAGGACTTCTTGAACTAAGTGATTATGCGGAAAATGTACTGCAACAGAGCCTACAGACTATTAACGGCGTGAGCTCTATCAACATATTCGGGCAGAAAAGGTATGCCATGCGGATCTGGCTCGATCCCGACAAAATGAGCGCCTACAATATTTCCTTTAATGATATCAGCAATACCCTGAATGCCGAAAACGTGGAGCTTCCGGCAGGTAAGATTTACGGTGCCAATACCGAGCTCACCATCCGAACGATGGGAAGGCTTAAAACCGAAAAAGAATTCAACGACCTGGTGATCAAGGACGATAGTACCGGGATAGTGAGGCTCAGCAATGTGGCCAAGGTGGAACTCGGTCCCGAAAACGAAGAACAGAGCTGGAAATACAACGGGGTGTATGCCGTTGGCCTCGCCGTTATTCCCCAGCCTGGTGCCAACTACATTGAAATATCGGACGAGTTTAACAAACGTCTGGCCGAAATTCAGAAGTCCAACAAATCAGATATTACTTTCAATGTACTGATCGATAACACGAGACTGGTGCGGCAGTCGCTGGAAGAGGTAGAAGAAACCCTCATGATCTCTTTCGGGCTGGTGGTTATCGTGATCCTGTTTTTCTTCCGCAATCTGCTGGTTGCAGTCCGCCCCCTGATTGATATTCCCATATCACTGGTTGCAACGTTTTTTATCATGTACATTTTCGGCTTCTCCGTCAATATCCTTACGCTGCTGGGTATTGTACTGGCAACAGGCCTGGTGGTGGACGACGGGATTGTAGTAACCGAGAACATTTTCCGAAAATTGGAAATGGGGCTGCCTATCCGAAAGGCCGCACTGGAAGGTAGCAAAGAAATTTTCTTCGCTGTTATTTCCACGTCGTTGACACTGGCTGTGGTTTTCCTCCCGGTTATTTTTCTGGAAGGTTTTGTGGGCAGTTTGTTCCGGGAATTTGGAATTGTGGTTGCATCCGCCGTTCTCATTTCCGCATTTGTTTCGCTCACCATTACACCTGTACTGAACGTAGTGCTGAACAGGAAAAATACAGGCCATGGCAAGTTTTACAACATGACCGAACCCTTTTTCACAGGGATGGAAAATGGCTACAGCCGCACATTAAGGGGATTTATGAAAGTACGATGGTTTGCCTGGGTACTGGTATTGATTTGCGGAGGGATTATCTGGTATACCTATAAAAACCTTCAGACGGAACTCGCTCCTATGGAAGACAGAAACAGCATCCGGTTTTCAATGACGGCCCCCGAAGGAACCAGTTTCGATCAGATGCAGCGCATTACGGACCAGGTATCCAACTACCTGAACGACTCCATCCCCGAAAAATCTTTTACATTTTCTGCGACGCCGGGTTTTGGCGGTAGTGGTGTAAATACTGCCTTTGGACGTATTGGGCTCGTACCTGCGCAGGAAAGGAAACGAAGCCAGAACGACATTGCTCAGGCCGTCAGTAAAAAACTTCCTGAATTTAACGATGCCCGGATTTTTGCAACACAGGAACAAACCATTGCGGTTGGAAGCGGTTCAAGAGGAGCTTTGCCCGTAGGATTTATCCTTCAAAATCTCGATTTCAATAAACTGAGCGAGGTACTTCCCCGCTTTCTTGAAGAAGCCCGAAAAGACCCTACTTTCCAGAATGTGGATGTTAACCTGAAATTTAACAAACCGGAAGTTCAGCTCACCATAGACCGTCTCAAAGCCAAAGACCTGGGACTTTCCACGACCGACATTGCAGGTACCATTCAAGCTGCTTTTAGCGGAAGACGGCTGGCATACTTTATCATGAACGGCCAACAGTATCAGGTAATCGGCCAGGTAGAGCGCTCGGAGCGGAACAAACCCGGGGATATAGAAAAGCTGTATGTCCGCAACAGCCGTGGTGAAAATATCCCGGTATCAGCGGTAACACACCTTGCGGAGGAGAGTGGCCCTCCGACCATTTATCACTATAACCGTTATAAAAGCGCTACGGTATCTGCGTCGCTGACAGAAGGCAAAACCATCGGAGACGGTGTAGCGGCCATGCGTGCCATTGCAAACCGCCTGCTGGACGAAAGTTTTCAGACCTCCCTCAGCGGCCCATCCCGGGATTTCGAAGAAAGCTCCTCCAATACTAGTTTTGCGTTTGGGTTAGCCCTTCTGCTTGTGTATCTGGTACTGGCAGGCCAGTTCGAGAGCTTCACTGACCCTTTTATTATCATGATCACCGTTCCGCTGGCCCTGGCGGGTGCGCTGCTGAGCTTGTACATTTTTGGGCTGACGATCAACATATTCTCTCAGATAGGGATGATCATGCTGATAGGTCTCGTAACAAAAAACGGAATTTTGATCGTTGAATTTGCTAACCAGAAACGGGAACAAGGTATGGAACGGCTTGAAGCAGCAATTGAATCAGCCACCCAAAGGTTACGCCCTATCCTGATGACCAGCCTTGCCACTGCATTTGGCGCCTTGCCCATCGCCCTGAGCCTGGGTGCCGCTGCTACCAGCCGTGTTCCGTTGGGCGTTGTGATTGTGGGTGGGCTGATGTTTTCATTGATCCTCACACTATTTGTAATTCCTGCCGTTTACACATTTATCTCACCCAAAAAACATAAGGTTACGGAAGAAGAAAAAATGGCAGAAGAACTTGCTGCTTAACTCCTGAAAATTTATCCGGTATATTTCAACTATTGGTTTCACATGAACCCGTTTAAGAACTTTAAGTACAACATAAGAATTTGTTTTATCATCTTTCTTCCGTCCGGGGTGATCGCTCAGAATAGTACTGATACGCTCCGGATTACGCTGGACGAGGCCATCTCCATTACCCTGAAAAACAGTTACGAAATTCAGATTGCCAAAAATAATGTGGAAGCCAATACCCTGCTGAATAATTACGGAGTAGCAGGGGGGTTGCCGGTTGTTTCGGCAGCATTGGCCAATACCGAACAAATTACCAAAGTAAAGCAAAAGCTAACCGACGGGACGGAGATCAACCGAAATAATGCGGCCGGTAACAATACACAGGCTAATGTTACGGCCGGTATTTTGCTTTACAACGGCGGCCGGGTGGTAGCAACAAAGAAAAGATTATCCGAACTGCAGACCCAAAGCGCACAATACTTAAACTCACAGATTCAAAATACCATATCACTGGTAATGACCAGCTATTATGATGTGGTTCGCCAGCAGAGTTATCTGAACACCGTGAAGACGTCCATTGAAGCCTCCCGGAAAAGGCTGGAAATATTAGAAGTAAGAAAAGTGGCCGGAATGGCTAATAATGCCGATATTTTCCAGGCACAGATTGATCTCAATACCCTGAATCAGACTTATCTGGATCAGCAGATGGTAGCCAATGTTGCCAAAACCGAACTATTGAAAATACTGACACTGGATCCTAAATCTCAGATTGCCATCCGGGATACCATCGTGGTAGATAACAATCTGGCCATCGGGCCGATCCTCGAAAGAGTTAGCCAGAATCCCGATGTACTGGCAGCCGAAACGCAGGTACGGATCAATGAGCTTATTGTGAAAGAGACAGCCGCACTGCGTTATCCCACGCTGAGGTTTAACATGGCTTACAATTATTCGCGGAACCAGACGGCAGCTGGTTTTACACTGCTCAACCAAACATCGGGCCCCAATGCGGGACTTACACTGGCCGTCCCGCTCTACAACGGCTCTGCCTTCAAGCGCCAGAAACAGGTTGCTGAAATCAACACCGCCAACGCCCGGCTTCAGAAAGATGTGATCGTCAGGGATTACAATTCAGGAATCGTTAAAATGCATCAGACCTACCTAAGTTCGCTGGAACAACTGGAAGTACAGAAAGAAAATTACCGGCTCAGCAAGCAGCTCCTGGACCTGACCCTGCAGCGTTTTCAGTTAATACAAGCCACCATTATAGATGTACGGGAAGCACAGCGTAGTTTTGAAGATTCTGGATATCGGCTGGTGAATCTTAATTATGCCGCCAAAGCCGCAGAAATTGAATTAAAGCGGCTGAGTTATTCGCTTCAGTAATGACCTGCTATTGATAAAATACCCCGGGACCTGCACCCGGGGTATTTTTTTGATGGGTACCCTAAAACGAAAAACCTCGGATAGCTCTGTCCTTCTGGCATATCTTTTTACAGAAAATTTATGCACACTTTTAAACTTTGTTAACCCGGCGTTGTCACAGACCCGTATTGCCAGCCACACAACCCGTTCAATTGTTATAAAACCCCTA
This sequence comes from Dyadobacter sp. CECT 9275, assembly GCF_907164905.1. NCBI lineage: Bacteria > Pseudomonadati > Bacteroidota > Cytophagia > Cytophagales > Spirosomataceae > Dyadobacter > Dyadobacter helix. The sequence goes on from NZ_CAJRAF010000002.1 coordinate 1,462,557, forward strand.
ACTGATCAAAGCTGTTATGAAAGAATTGCTGGTGATATTATGCCTGCTGACACTCCATGCCCACCGTTCTCTGGCCCAAGAAGAGCCTTTGGCAAAATACCCTGTAACCGGCACCTTAACCGAGGCCGGAAACAACAAACCCCTGCTCTTTGCCAATGTGGCTTTGTTTTCAGCAGATTCCGTTTTGGTGGCCGGCGTTACTTCTGACGAAAACGGAAAATTTTCCATACCCACCCCCGTCGGCTCCTATTACCTGAAAATCACGTATGTTGCTATGGCCGACAAGCTGGTATCCGGTATTCATGTTGTAAATCAATCTGTTAACCTGGGAATCATCGCTATCAAGCCTTCGGCAACGGTTCTGGAGGAACTTGTGGTAAGAGGCGAAAAAAGCCAGATGGAACTCGAACTCGACAAAAGGGTATTTAACGTTGGGAAAGACTTGAGTAACGTGGGCAGTAATGCGTCTGATATCCTTAACAACGTACCTTCGGTGACGGTGGATGTAGAAGGGAAAGTAGCGTTGAGAGGAAGCCAGAATGTACGGATTCTGATCGATGGGAAACAATCCGGTATGGTCGGAATGAATCCGGCAGAAGCATTAAGGCAGATCCCCGGCGACCTTATCGAAAGTATAGAAGTGATCACCAACCCGTCGTCCAGGTACGATGCCGAAGGGGAAGTAGGTATCCTGAATATAGTCATGAAGAAAAATGTCCGTTACGGGCTCAACGGCTCGTTCATGGCTACGGCGGGCTACCCGGCAAATTTCGGAGGTTCATTTAACATCAATTTCAGAAAGAAGAAAACGAACCTGATCGCCAGTTACGGGCTGATGTACCGCGAAGGGCCTGGTCGCGGCAATTCCCGCCAGGAATATAACAGCGCTGACACCAGTTTTGTCTACGAACAAACCAACCATCGCAACCGCGGCGGGCTGTCCAACAATCTCATGCTGGGCATGGATTATTTTATCAATAATTTCAATACCCTTACCACAACATTCTCCATCAGAAAATCAAAAAACAATAATAATTCCAGACTGGAATACCGTGATTTCGATTTTAACAATACCCTTACCGAAACGGTGATCCGGACCGAAAAAGAAACAGAACCCCGGACCAATTTTGAAGCAGCGCTTAATTACAAAAAGACGTTCGAAAGAAAAGGTCAGAGCCTGTCGGTGGACGCCAAGTATATCCTGAGCGATGAAACCGAATCATCCAAATACAACCAGTATACCTTCAACGAAGCGGATGGCCTGCGGCAAAGATCTTACAACACGGAAGACGAGAAAAATTTTCTGATACAGGCCGATTACGTGTACCCTTTCGGGAAAGAGGGCAGAATTGAAACAGGTTTAAAAAGTTCGATCCGTTTGCTGGATAATGATTTCTCGGTTCACCAGCAAAACCCTGAACTGAACTGGCAGATACTACCTCAATTTGACAACTACCTTGCGTATAACGAAAAAATACACGCAGTTTACCTGATGGCCAGCAATCAGTTTAATAAGTTTTTTATCCAGGCTGGTTTAAGAGGCGAGTACTCGGACATACTTACCGAATTAAAGAAAACACAGGAGAAAAAGCACAGGCAGTATTTCAATCTTTTCCCCAGCGTGCATTTGTCTTATAAGCTGCAGGACGATCAGACTGTACAGCTCAGTTATAGTTACAGGTTAAGCCGGCCGGGGTTCCGAGACCTTTTACCCTTTTCTAATTTTAGTGATTCTCGCGTTTTCAGAGCAGGAAATCCACTCCTTAACCCAGAATATACGCACTCCTTCGAGGCGGGGCATTTGCTCAATATGAACAAAGGAACCTTGCTTTCAAGCATCTATTACAGGCACCGGCTCGGCGTAGTGGAAAATATCACCTCGGTAGACTCCAGCGGGTTCACCCGCCTTACGCCCATTAACCTCTCCACCGGGAATTCCTATGGTTTTGAATTTACCTTTACTTATGATCCCCTACCCTGGTGGAAATGGAATGCAAATGCCAATATTTTCAGGGCAATGAATGAAGGGTTTTATAACGACAAATTATACAAAAGCGATACCTATACCTGGACAGGTCGGGTGGCATCACGTATGTCGATTGCCAAACTGATGGATTTTCAGGCTTCCGTAAACTACCGAGCACCGCGCAAAACCACACAGGGACGCGACCTGGCCACCTACGCCATTGACCTGGGATTATCGAAAGATGTTCTACAGGGCAAAGCTACCGTTACCCTGAGCGTCCGTGATCTGCTCAATACGCAGAAAAGACGCAGCGTAGTCGAGTCTGCCGGGTACTATTCCAGATCCGACTTCCTGTGGCGTTCACGTCAGTTTCTGGTCACGTTCGCCTATCGGCTCAACAGATCCAAAGAGAAGGCCAAAAGTGATTCCCGTAGCGACTTCGGTGAAGAAGAATGATATTGTAACTCCGAAACTGGTATCTTTGCTGCTCAACTAAAATTAAAGCAGGGATGCTCTTTATTGGAAAATACAATTACCTCACGATACAACGTGTCACCAGTGTCGGATTATTTTTAAGTGATGTGGAAGGCGAAGAGGTACTGTTGCCGAACCAGTATTTGACCGACGACATGAAACTGGATGATACGATAAGGGTATTTGTTTACAATGATTCGGAGGATCGCCCTGTTGCTACCACCCAAACACCTAAAATTGTCCGGAATGAGTTTGCATTCCTGGAGGTAACGGATGTATCCGAACACGGAGCTTTTCTGGACTGGGGATTATTAAAGGACCTCTTTGTTCCTTTCCGTGAACAAAGTACACCCATGCAGGTGGGAGAATGGCACGTGGTGTTTCTCTACCTCGACCAGAAATCTTCCAGGCTCATCGCTTCTACTAAAATTGATCGCTTCCTTGAAAATGACCGCCTGACGGTGAAAGAAGGAGATGAAGTGGATGCGCTGATCTGGCAAAAAACGGATCTTGGATACAACGCCATCATCAACCAATACCATAAGGGACTGATTTATAACAATGAGGTATTTAAAGACCTCAAGATCGGGGATACGGTAAAGGGGTATGTCAAGAAAATAAGAGAAGAAAACAAACTGGATATCAGCCTCCAGAAGCAGGGTTACGTTGCCGTTGAACCCAATGCCCGGAAAATCCTTGACCTCCTGAAAAAGGAAGGCGGATTTCTGAACCTGTCGGACAATAGCTCACCTGATGAAATTTATGCGCGCCTTGAAATGAGTAAAAAGCTATTTAAAAAAGCCATCGGCGGGTTGTATAAACAGGGACAGATCATGATTTCTGATAAGGGGATTCGTCTGGTTAACGAAGACTGATACGGTTTAAGATCTCCACAAAAAAGCGGACTGTTTCTTCCTTGAAGACCAACAGCCCGCTTTTTATCATTCAGAACTATTATTTTGCCTGGTATTTTTCCTTATATTTCTGATACAGGCGTTTTTGTTTGTCATCCAGGTTTACCTTACCTCCTTTGATGTAAATCATTTTAACGTTGTTTCCTCGCATATCCAGGATATCTCCTTCGGATACTATAAGCGAAGCATGTTTTCCCTTTTCCAATGTTCCAACGAGGCGGTCGGCTCCGAGGATTTCGGCAGCATTTTTGGTTACGAATTGCAGTGCCTCTTCTGGTGTTACCTCGCTGAATCCAGATGAAGTTCCGGCCATAAAAGCAAGATTTCGGGTACGCCACCATTCGTCCGCATAGGCAATAGCCACCTTAACGCCGGCCTTATGTAATATCCCTGGAAGTTCGTAAGGCAGGTAAACATTCTCGTCCGGCGATCCCGGCAAACGGTGCGTTGGATTGAGAATGACCGGTATCTTATTGTCTTTCAAAAATCCTGTAACCTTAAAGGCTTCATTTCCTCCTACAATAACCACCTTTTTAATACCAAATTCTTTGGCCAGACCGATTGATTCTATGATATCCTTTGCATATCCGGCACGGATATACAAGTTGCCAGTTCCGTTTAATATTCCCTTCATGGCCTCCATCCTCACATTAACGGTTTTGGGGTTCTCTGTTTCGGCATAAGCCCTGGCATCGCGAAAAGTCTGCCTGAGCTCGTCAATCACAGCCTGCCTCTTTTCATTTCTTTTGATAGAAAATGAAAAATCCTCGGCATTAAAAGTATTGGCCAGAAACGGCGGCCAGTTGATCCAGACGCCATCATCCTTTTTGAGCACAGCATCTTCCCAATTCCATCCGTCCGTATAAAATGCGGAAGAAGTACCTGAAATGATCCCCCCTTGCGGGACGGCCTGTGAAACCACTATCCCGTTAGCCCGAAGCGTTGGAATTACCTCGGAATCGGTATCATAAGCCACCAGGGACCGAATATGCGGGTTAATTTCCCCCACTTCGCTGAAATCCAGTGTAGCCCGCACCGAAGCAACCTCCTGCAACCCGACTGTGGTATTAAGAGAAATAATGCCTGGAAAAATGTGCATGCCTTTTACCTCTATCACCTCCGTACCGGCTAGCTTTACATCAGCAGTGGCTCCCACAGCAGTAATAATCCCATTGTCAAAACTGATGGCGCCGTTGCTAATGACCTGTCCGTTACCTACATGTATAGTTGCGCCCATCAGGGTAATGGGCCTTACCTGTGCCCGGGCAGGAGCAGGGTTTTGCGCTTGTATGGAAGATGATGCCAACAAGGTCATCAGCAGGCTGCCATATATGTTTTTGGAAAATATGTAAGTTATGTTTTTCATTTTGATTAGTTTAAAACAGAGAAAATCGCTCAATACCCTCATTCACCCTCCGCATGCGCTGAGTGAACACCTACAATATCCTCGCAATGCCACATTTTAGGCTGACTTGTCTGAGGCTTTTGCGTTGGTTTCCCGTCCGCCTTTTCTCCCAGCATTTTCTGGACAATCCTCTCCTTTTCCCTGGCGATAGCTACCTGTTTGGCCTGATCAAGTTTGCGGTCAAAATAGATAGCCCCTTCCACCATCGTAAAGTCAGGACGGGCATATATGGAAAGCGGGTGTGCATTCCATAGTACCAGGTCCGCATCTTTTCCTTCTTTCACACTTCCCATCCGGTTGTCAATGTGAAGCAGTTTTGCAGGATTAAGCGTTACCATTTTCCAGGCCTCCTGTTCGGGAACACCCCCGTAGGTCACCGTTTTAGCCGCTTCCTGATTGAGCCTCCTGGCCATTTCGGCGTCGTCAGAGTTTATCGCCACGGTAATTCCCTCGTGGTACATCAAGGCCGCATTGTAGGGAATTGCTTCCTTTACTTCCATTTTATAAGCCCACCAATCCGCAAAAGTGGAACCGCCTATCCCGCGTTTGGCCATTTTATCGGCCATCTTATATCCTTCCAGAATATGGGTAAACGTGTTGACTTTAAATTTGAGAGAATCGGCCACATGCATTAGCATATTTATTTCCGACTGCACATAGGAATGGCAGGTTATATTCCTTTCGCCTGCAAGAATTTCGGAAAGAGCTTCCAGTTCCAGATCACGGCGTGGAATCCTGGCTCCATTTTTCCTGCCAGGACCGTTGTAGTTTTTCCAGCTTTGTGCATACTCTTTTGCTCTCAGGAAATGATCAAAGTATACCTGCTCAACGCCCATCCGCGTCTGCGGAAAACGGATACGGGCTAAATCACCCCAATTGGATTGTTTAACATTTTCACCTAATGCAAATTTTATTGTTTTCACGTCGGGCACCAAAAGGTCGGAAATCCCCCCACCCCATTTTAGTTTGATAAGCGCACTTTGCCCGCCGATGGCATTGGCAGAACCGTGTAGCAGATGTGAAGCGGTTACCCCACCGGCCAACTGACGGTAAATGTTAACATCGTCAGGATTGATCACATCACTCATTCTTACCTCCGCTGAGCTCGTCTGCCCGCCTTCGTTGACAGCAAACAAGGCTATATGGGAATGTTCGTCTATGATACCGCTCGTGAGGTGTTTACCGGTGCCGTCTATGGTTCGTCCGCCTGCCGGTAGCTGCAGGCCCTTTCCTACTTTTGATATTTTCCCTTTTTGAACCAGTACATCAGCATTTTGCAGGATACCTTCCCGCTCATTCGTCCACACTGTCGCGTTTTTCACCAGAATGGTTTCGGCCACTGGCAATTGTTCGTTTCCGAAACCCGTAAAGGGGTATACGATACTACCGGTTTCCCTAGACATTTTTGTGATGGTATCTTTACGGGTGGTGGCCTGGTACTGATCAGTCAGGGTGGCTGTCCAGGAAACCGCCGTGCCATCAGGTAGGATACCTTCTCCTGCCAGTCCGGCTGGAGTTGTCCAACCGGTAAGTCGGGTTGTTTCATTCGTTTTCTTATTCGCCCGATAAGTCAGCGTTATAAGATTGTTGGCCAGAATGGCTTTGGGTGTAATTTTTAGCGTATCAAGAATAATTTTGTATTCCGGTTTTTCAACATTTCCTGTCACTTCAAGTCTTCCTCCCGCCTGCCCGTTGACTGTCAGCGAATAAGTCCCGCGAATATCCGGCGCATCCAGCTGTACGTTTATAAACTTTTTCCCCTGCACCCAGTTTTCATAGATGATATTATCTGCACTGAACAGATCTGTTGAGGTGATCAGAAAATTAGCGACATAACCCGCTTTCAGGCTCCCGAGCTGATGATCGGCTTTGATGAGCCGGGCAGGTATGGTTGTCAGCGCCTCCAGTGCCTTTTCTTTGGATAAGCCGTAGTCAATGGCTACACGGAGATTCTTCCAGAAATCAGCGGTGTTCTTCAGAAGAGCTGTTGTGATGGCAAAGGGAATATCAGCTCCGGCAATTTTTGCTATATTCCCGGGAGCGAGCTCCCAGTGTTTCAGTTGCGCAACCGTCACCACATCGGCGTCCCAGGGGTCTGTTACGTCATACGCATCGGGAAAATTAACCGGTACTATCAGAGAAGCCCGGGTGGCCTTTATCTCAGCCAGCCGCTGATATTCATCTCCACCTCCGCGAATAATGTATTGAACGCCCATTTCATCTCCAATTTTATCTGCTCTTAACAAACTGAATTTATCCTGGGTCTCAAAAAATGCAGGTAAGGTCCTGATCTGGTTAAATGCTTCCAGTGAAAGATTCATTTCGCCCGTTTTATCCGTTTTGGAATACCAGTCCGCGTCGTAGTAGGTCTGACGCAGAAGAGCTGCCACGCCCATGACAGACAATGGGTATGTTTGTGTGGAAGTACCTTTACTGAATGAAAAATGTGAGGATGCTCTCCCGTTGATCAGCGCTTTATTGGCCGGTTCGTCGGTGAGTGATACCAGCGCTCCGTTACCCCGCACGATCCCATCATGGGCATGAACCAACACTGCACCAAATCCTAATTTGCGGAGGCTTTCGCCTTTTTTGGGATCGGGACTAAATAATTTACTGGCATCCGTTTCAGGTTGTATGGCCTGGTTCCAGCCAAATGCGCCCTTTTTACCAGATTCCAGCTGTGGAGCCTGCCTCCCGGTTGCCCGGTTGTCTCTCTTTACCTCGGGCAAGCCATAATCTGAATCCAGGTCAATGAGCGACGGGTATATATATTTTCCTTTGAGATCTGTTACAACGGTACCGGCGGGAATTTTCACCTGCTTCCCCACTTCCAGGATAATGCCATTTTCAATAAGCAGAGTTCCGTTACTAATGGTTGTTTTCGGGTCCGTTATGATGCTGGCATTGATGAAAGCATAACGTCCGGGCCGCTCGTCGTAAGCTCCGTTTCTGGGAAATGTTTCTTGCCCGTAGCACAGGCTGCCCAGCATTATACCAGCGACTAACGTTGATAATTGTTTGTACATGTGTTTTTGTTAATTTGACCAGATAGCAAATTACAATATAATGGAATTTGACCAAAAACTTGCCTGATACAGATTTCAAGAGTAGTATCCGGCAATTTTTACCGTGGATTTTTATATTGGAATGATTTTTCACATCTTGTCTGACTTATTCACTATGACGCAGTTCAATCATGACGCTTGATGAATTCACAGCATCGTTAGACAATTCCCGTCCTCCAAAGGATATCCCTGTTTTGCTTGAAGCACTTTGGTATGATGGAAAGGGGGACTGGGAGGCGGCGCACAACATTGCTCAAAGTAAGGAAGGTACCCGTTCTTACGACAGATTACATGCCTATTTGCACCGGGTGGAAGGAGATACCTGGAATGCCGGATACTGGTATCGCCGGGCCGGTGCCGATGTTTTCAAAGGGTCATTAAAGGAAGAATGGCTGGTACTGGTGAAGGAATTTCTCTAAAATCATATTAGGCTTTTACCTTATATTTTCAAACTATAAGGCATTTAACTTATATTGACAAATTATAAGGTTTTTACCTTATACTAATGTATTATAAGGCATTTGCCTTATATTTGACAATTATAAGGCAAAAAGCTTATATCATGAAAATTTACTCAGCCGTTATTAATGCGGACATTGTCAATTCAACGTACTTTTCCCCTGAGATTACTTCCAAATGGCTGGAAGGATTGATTACCCTATTAAAAGCAAATCAGGACCTGAAATGGGCATTGCCTCCTGAGATCTACCGTGGTGACAGCTTTCAGGGTGTTTTGGAAAATGCGGGCCAGGCTTTAAAAGCCGCTATTCTTGCACGGGCATACCTCCGTTCAAAAAAATACAATCAAACGGAAACCGATATCAGGGTAGCAATTGGAATAGGCGGAATTGAAAAGCTGACCGACCGCCCCGGTACTTCCGACGGCGAGGCGTTCCGGTTATCCGGGTATCTGGCCGATCGGATCAAACAGCAAAAAGCAAAAATTGGCATTGCACTTCCCAGCCCGTCACAGCCCCTTTCGGCAGTAATGGATGTACTGGAAACGCTGGTGGAAAACTGGACGGCCCCTCAGAGCGAGGTAATCACCGGTTTGCTGAATAATGAAACGGTAAGCCTGATAGCAGAGCGACTAAAAATAAGTCAATCTGCTGTAAGTCAACGAATCAATGCCTCAAAATGGTGGGCAGCGGACCACCTTATCCAAACTTTCCCAGACCACATTCACCTTTATACACACCAGCTATGATCGAATTTTTAGCGCTTATCACCGCACATATACTGGCTGATTTCTATTGGCAGCCGACACGCTGGGTGATGGATAAAAAGGGAAGTACCGCATGGTTCATTGCCGACCAGGTTCTTCACCTGATTTCGATCATCTTCATTTCATTAATACTGACTTCCAAAATTGAAATTGGCATAGATCAGCTCAAAGCATGGTACCAAACACCACGTAACCTGGCGATCATTTCGGGGGTTTTACTTTGTCTTTCACCAGTATCTTTTCTGGTGGGAATGCTCACAAGGCCGTGGCGGGACGAACTTGAAAGGCTAGTACCAAATGCGGACGATAACCTTGCCAACGCCGGGCGCTGGATAGGGATGTCTGAAAGGCTGCTGATTTTTGTATTTGTGCTCATCAACCAGTTTTCCGCCATCGGGTTTCTGATCGCGGCAAAATCACTTTTGAGATATAACGATAAAACAACATCCGGCGACATTCCTCCCGCTTACATCAGCAAAAAATCGGAGTACATACTCGTAGGCACGCTGATGAGTTATACCTGTTCCATCGCCATTGCGCTGATCATAAAAATGGTGAATTAAATTTTGATTAAGGATTTAAACCTTGGGACAGGTCTTTACTCTAACCCGGGAATCTTTAAACAATGAATATCATGAAGAAAGGATTGATCGCCATACTGATGGCCTTTGCAAGTATTACCGCGTTTGCGCAGCGCCAGGACTCCAACATGACCGTGGAGCAAAGAGCAGAAAACCAGACCAAAAGACTTACTGAAAGCCTGCAACTTACCGCCGATCAGCAAAAGCAGGTTTATGCGCTGAACCTGGATCGTGCCAAGAAAATGGAAGAAATGAGAAACTCGCAAACGCAGGATCGTGAGGCTATGCGCGCATCCATGCAGACATTTAATACGGAGCTTGGCAAAGTGTTAACACCTGAACAACAGGAAAAGTACAAAGCTTTGCAGGAAGAAAGAAGGAACAGAGGCGGTGGCGGCCGTGGAAATTAAGTTGAGAGTTCACAATTGTGATTTGTGATTGGCTATCTGGCTGATTGGACATATCGGCGTATAACAAAACAATTATGAATTGGGGAATTCACCCACGCGCATGAAAGTCGTTTAAATAGAGACCAACCTATCAAACGACATGGCAGTAGTAGAATTCCCCCAGCTCATAGCCCGAGGTTGTGGCCTGGACGTACACAAAGATACAGTAGTTGCTTCGATCAAAGGAACTGGAATCAAGGAAGAAACCCGGACCTTCGCCACGTTCACCAAAGATCTGGAAGAGTTGTTGCAATGGCTTGAGGACCACCAGATTACCCATATTGCTATGGAGAGTACCGGCGTTTACTGGCGGCCTGTATATTATGTTTTGGAAGGCAGCTTTGAGATTATTTTGGTTAATGCCCGTCATATCAAGAATGTTCCCGGCCATAAAACCGATAAAAAGGATTCTGAATGGATCGCTAAACTACTTTTGAGTGGTCTTCTCCGGCATAGTTTTGTCCCCGAAAGCTGGGTGCGAGAGCTAAGAACATTGCTGCGACACCGTAAAAAGCTGGTCAATGAGCGCAGCAGGGAAAAGAATCGCTTACAAAATATCTTAGAGGATGCCAACATTAAGCTCGGCAGCGTGGTCAGCGATGTGTTTTCCAAAACCGGGCAGGGGATTATAGATTTGTTATTGGCCGGTGTTACCGATCCTGTTGTGTTATCAAACCAGGCCAAAGGTTCGCTGGTGAACAAAAAGCAAGCTTTGCAGCAAGCACTTTACGGCCGCTTCTGTGAACGCCACCGTTTTATGTTGAGCTTGATTATCCAGACGATGCATGCCTTAGACGAGCTCATCAGCCAGCTTGACCAGCAGATAGAACTTTGCCTGGCCGATAAGCAGGCCGAGCTCGCATTGCTACAAACCATCCCGGGTGTGTCAAGGCAATCAGCTATTGGTATCGTATCAGAAATCGGTCTGGATATGTCCCAGTTTCTCTCTGACAAACACCTGGCTTCCTGGGCCGGGGTCTGCCCGGGAAATAACGAGAGTGCGGGTAAAGTAAGGTCAGCAAGGATAACCCACGGAAATACCTATTTGAAAACCACATTGATCGAAGCTTCCTGGGCTGCCAGCCATACCCTGAACACTTTCTTGTCATTCAAGTACCACAAACTGGCGCAGAGGCGAGGAAAGAAAAAGGCGGCAATGGCTATCGCCCATCAGATACTAACAGCTGCATACCATATCCTTCGGGATAAACTACCTTACAAGGAACCAACCCTGAAAGCTGAAATCCTGATCGAAAGAAGGAAAGCTGAAATCCAACGGTTGGAAAACCGGGTGAGAAAGTTGAAAATATTAGCGTCCCAATAGAAAGGTCGAGGCTTTTTTTGGTGGACTATACCCCGTTAACAAAACTGATAACAGACGCTAAGCACCCACAGCTGTTGCCATTGAGCACGTAGAAAAAATTTTCCTCTAAGAGGAAAATCGCTTAGATCGATCTGCGATCTTGGGATTGCTGTGGGTATTCGGGTTCAGAAGAGACTTTCAGAAAAAAAAGAGACACTTCCATGTCTCTTTTTTGCATTCTAATAAGGTACTTCCGTCTTAAATTCCGATGTGAAGTGGAAATGAATAGCGGGATTATTTTCCCTGTTCATCCGGATCATCCATTCGGATTCCGCCAGGAAAACAGGATTTTTGTCTTTATCATACGCGATCTGATTACCTTTCAGCCTGACAAACTGGTCCATTGCCGGTTTCTCATCGGCAGTAAGCCAGCAGGCACGGGAAATGTTCATGGGTACCCAACGGCATTTTGCACCATATTCATGCTCGAGGCGGTATTGAATGACGTCAAACTGAAGCTCTCCCACGGTGCCCACGATTTTCCTGTTTCCCAGGTCCAGCGTAAAAAGCTGTGCCACACCTTCGTCTGTTAGCTGCTGGATACCTTTCTCCAGCTGCTTGGATTTCATAGGGTCCAGGTTAATCAGTTCTTTGAAAATTTCGGGAGAAAAACTCGGTATCCCTGAAAAATTCATGATCTCCCCCTCTGTCAACGTATCTCCAATCTTGAAACTGCCGGTATCATATAATCCGACCACATCACCCGGAAAACCTTCATCCAGTACGCTTTTATCCGATGCCATGAAGGTGAACGGACTTGAAAACCGGATTTCCTTATTCAGGCGGACGTGTTTATAAAATTTGCCCCGTTCAAATTTTCCCGAACATATCCTTAAAAAGGCGATACGGTCGCGGTGGCGGGGGTCAAGATTGGCATGTATTTTAAAAACAAAACCGGTAAACTTCGGCTCTGTCGGATATACTTCCCGCACGTCGGTGGGGCGAGGCTGAGGAACAGGCGAAATTTCACAGAAAGTATCCAGCAACTCTTTGATACCGAAGTTATTAATGGCACTTCCGAAAAACACCGGTGCCAGTTCTCCCTTCTGATAGGCGTCCTGTGAGAATCCGTCATAAACACCTTCCACCAGTTCCACATCTTCCAGTAACTGAAGCGCGTCGCGCTCTCCCACCAGGTTTGCCAGCCCGTCGTCATCCAGGCTTATCTTGGCTACATCTCTTTCTATTTTGGTTTTATTGATCTTAAAAAAGTATAACATCTGTTCATACAAGCTGTATACTCCTTTAAATTCAACACCCATGTTAATGGGCCATGTAAGCGGACGCACCCTGATCCCAAGCTTGGTTTCAAGCTCATCCAGAAGCTCAAACGGATTACGTCCTTCCCTGTCGAGCTTATTGACAAACACAATAACCGGTGTATTACGCATCCGGCAAACTTCCATGAGCCGTTCCGTTTGCTCCTCCACACCTTTTACGCAGTCGATCACCAGAATAACACTATCCACCGCTGTAAGCGTCCGGTAGGTATCCTCGGCAAAATCCTTGTGCCCAGGTGTATCCAGGATATTGATCAGCAGATCCCGGTACTCAAAGGTCATTACAGAAGTAGCAACAGAAATCCCTCTCTGTTTCTCAATTTCCATAAAATCGGATGTTGCCGTTTTCTTGATTTTGTTGGACTTCACCGCTCCGGCAGTCTGAATCGCTCCTCCGAAAAGAAGTAATTTCTCAGTCAGGGTAGTTTTTCCTGCATCCGGGTGGCTGATGATCGCAAAGGTGCGGCGCTTTTTTATTTCCTCTAAATTACTCATACATGTTGGCTATTCATACTCCTTATGCTGCGTTCTGAGCGGTTATCTTGCAGATTAACAAAACTTGTAACGCGGGTGGTATGACCTGCTTTTTAAAAATTTGCACAAAGATACGAATAAACAAAAGCCGCCCCTAACCGGAACGGCTCAAATTCATTATATCTTAACCAGTTAATTTTCAGATCAATAAAAGGAATGTTTGTAATCTTCAACCGATGTGCGTATCACTTCATGTGCTTCTTCGCGCCCGTAAACGTTTGTAATTTCGATATGCGCTTTCTCACCCGGCAGATTTTTATAGGTAAGGAAATAATGTTTCAAACGCTCCACGATCCCATCGGGCAGCTCGCTGAGGTCACTGTACTGCCCATAAATTCCATCCCCTTTCAATACGGCAATAATCTTGTCGTCGGCCTCTCCTCCGTCCAGCAAACGGATACCACCGATCGGTTTTGCCTCACACATGATATCCCCGTGTGATATGAATTTTTCGCACAGCACCAGGATATCAAGCGGATCACCGTCACCTTCGGTTACCTCCCTTCCCGAGCGCTCACGCGCGAGTTGGGCTATTTTCTCTGCACAATACGTTTTAGGTATAAACCCATACAAAGCCGGAACAATATTCGAATATTTTTGAGGACGGTCAATTTTCAGATAGCCCGTTACCTTATCTATTTCGTATTTAACTGTATCAGTTGGAACAATCTCAATAAATGCTGTCACCAGTTCCGGTGCGTTTTCTCCCATTGGAATGCCGTGCCAGGGATGGGCTTTGTGTACGTTAGCGATCATTATTTGCGTAATAGGTAAATTACTTTGGTTCTTAATTTTAAATCATACCGGATTTTAATTGCCCACGGTGTCTGAAACAACGTAGTCGCCGGTTTTGGATATGGATTGTTTCACAAACAATTCTCCCAGAAATCCTGCCAGAAAAAGTTGTGACCCCACCATGATCGACACCAGCGCCAGGAAGAACAACGGATTTTCGGTTACATTCCGATATACTTCATGAGATATATAAATTTTATATATCTTGGAACCAATGAGCCACATGGCTATAACACTTCCAAGGAAAAACATCAACGTGCCAAGACTTCCGAAAAGATGCATGGGACGCCGTCCAAACTTATTAACAAAGGCTATTGAAAGCAAATCGAGAAAGCCAAAAATAAATCTTTCCAGGCCAAATTTGGTATATCCGTACTTTCTTGCCCTGTGCTGAACCACCTTCTCTCCTATCTTCGCAAACCCGTTCCATTTGGCTATTACAGGAATATACCGGTGCATTTCTCCATAAATCGTAATATTTTTAACTACCTCTTTACGGTAGGCTTTTAGCCCGCAGTTGAAGTCGTGTAGAGATACTCCGGAAATACTTCGGGTAGCGGCATTAAAGATTTTGGTAGGTATCGTTTTGGTGATCGGGTCATATCTTTTCTTTTTCCAGCCCGATACCAGGTCAAATTTTTCCTCCCTGATCATCCGGTAAAGTGCCGGAATTTCATCCGGACTGTCCTGCAAGTCCGCATCCATAGTAATCAGTACCTCCCCGGTTGCCGCCTGAAAACCTGTCTGCAAAGCTGCTGTTTTACCATAATTTCTGACGAAACGAAAACCACGGATATGAGGGTTGACCGCCGACAGTTCCCTGATCACATTCCACGACTGGTCCTTGCTGCCATCATCCACAAAAAGGATTTCGTAGGAAAATTGATTTTCAATCATTACACGCTCAATCCACTCGCTTAGTTCAGGCAACGACTCCTCCTCGTTATAAAGAGGAATTAACACGGATATCTGTATGGGATTGTCTGTCATGAAATAATGAATGTTCTTAATACCTGGTCTGGATTCGGGTGCAAAGTTCGGCTTTTTCCTGATCAAAATATCAAATAAAACGGTTCAAGTAATTGCCTGAATTCACGGGTATATACTCTTTCCTGAAAATTATATACAGATAATTCATTACTAATGAATTCCTTGCATTCATTTCCACCATACCGGATGGTCAGAATCCGGCGGAAAGGTTTTTTGCCGGGGTCATGTTTCAGTATTAAATTATCGACCAGAACCCATCCTTTGTTTTCAGCTTTACGTAAAAAAAGACCTGCTTCTTCCACAGGTAATAGTACGTGCGCCTTTCCGTGGGGAGTGATTAACCGTGTCATCGCTTCTAAAAGCGCATCAAATGACAGTGTTTCCGCATGGTGAGCCCCGTTCTTCTTTTCCGAGGGGGAGCGTAAGTCGGACTGAAAGAACGGAGGATTGGTAATAATACAGTCGTACCGGTCATCCGGCTGAAACTCCTGAATAGCCGCTTGGTAAATGGAAATCCTGTGCCCGAATGGGCTGGCGCTTACATTTTCCCTCGCCTGCTCAGCTGCCTCCGGGTCCAGCTCCACAGCATCAATCAGTATCTTTTCATTCCGTTGTGCAGCCATCAAGGACAGCAGGCCAGTACCTGCGCCTATATCCAGCATTCTTTTCACATGCTCAATTCCAGCCCAGGCACCCAGTACGCAGGCATCTGTGCAGACTTTCATGGCACATTTTTCCTGAAAAACTGTGAATTGTTTGAAACGAAAGAATGAGTTTCCGGCCATGCCTGTTAATTATTTTCTGCCAAAGTCCGCCGGATTTTCACCCCAGTATTCTGTTTCCCATTTCAGGATTTTGTTGGGAAAGGAATTGGTTGCCAGCCAGCGTTCCGCCCTCTGGAGCATTTCGAAGACGGGTTTGTTACGTGGTGTCAATTCCAGTTTGGTATTGGCATGTTTCTTTTTCACCCAGCTGATGGCCGTCCGGGAGTCCGAATAAATGGGCAAATCACTTTCCTTTTTTTGTAGATAGGCCAGTCCGTGCACAATGGCCAGGAATTCGCCAATATTGTTGGTGGCATCCTTGAACGGTCCCTGTAAAAAAATCCTGACACCGGTTGCCAGGTATACTCCCTGGTATTCCATGTCTCCGGTGGCCGTGTTCCAGGCTGCATCCACAGCTATGCTGTTTTTGATCGGTTTACCTATACTGGCCGGCACCACTTTCATGCTCTGCTTTTGTGCGGCCTCTTTCTTGGCTACAAATTCCCAGTAATTACGCTGAATAGCGGCTTCGGCTTCCTGAAGGGAATCAAATGACTTAAACTGTGCATCGTCAAAACCCTTTATCTGCGCTTCACATTCCCGCCAGTCGGTAAAAATCCCTGTTTGCCGCCCCTGCCAGACCACATAAAATTTTGTCTTTTTTGCCATTACGCTTTCTCTTCCCAAACCTGACACAGACTGACTATTACTTCAACTGCTTTTTCCATATCCTGAACCGAAACCCATTCGAGCCGGGAATGAAAGGCATGTTCTCCTGCAAAAATATTCGGGCAGGGCAATCCCATGAAAGATAGCCTGGATCCATCCGTCCCGCCTCTGATACTCCGTTGGACGGGATTTAAACCCACCCTTTCCATCGCTTCAAGGGCATTCCCGATCACCTGCGGGTGCTGATCAAGAATTTTCTTCATATTACGGTACTGCTCGGTCAGCTTTATCTCGGCAGTTGAACCAGGATATTGTTTTAAAACGGTTTCGGTTATATTTTTCAGAAGTTCCTCTTTTTCTTTTAAGCCCACTTCCGTAAAATCCCTGATAATAAAGTCCAGCGTGGCCTTTTCCTGGATTCCCTCCATAAAAACGGGATGAATAAAACCTTCCTTCTCTTCGGTCGTTTCAGGCGAAAGGGCTGTTTTGGGTAGTGAAGCAAGAATATCCGCACCAATTTTCAATGCATTTTCAAGTTTCCCTTTGCCATACCCGGGATGCGTGCTTACTCCATAAATGGTGATCCTGAGCCCATCCGCAGAAAAAGTCTCGTCCTCCAGTGTTCCCACCGCTTCTCCGTCAACCGTATAGCCATATTCAGCTCCAAGTTTCAAGAGGTCAACTTTTTCGGTCCCCCGGCCTACCTCCTCATCAGGTGTGAAGAGTATTTTGATAACGCCGTGTCTGATATCCTTGTGGGACATAAGATAGTCCGCCGCCGCCATAATCTCAGCAACACCCGCTTTGTTATCCGCTCCTAACAATGTAGAACCGCTGGCGGTCACAATATCATTCCCGATCTGCTGATCCAGGTCGTGTAATTCCGAAATGCGCAGAACCTGGCTGGGATCATCCGGCAAAACAATATCAGCCCCGTCCCAATTACGGTGCACAATAGGTTTAACATTAGCCCCGGAGACGTCAGGAGAGGTGTCCACATGAGAGCAAAAACAAATTACCGGAATTCCCGCCTTCTCCGATGTAGCAGGAATAGTGGCATATACATAACCATGCTCGTCCAGATGCGCATCACGGATCCCAAGCTCCTGCAATTCCGTAACCAGAAGATTACTCAGGTCACGCTGTTTGGATGTACTTGGAAAACTTTCTGAATGAGGGTCCGACTGGGTATCGATCCGGACGTAACGAAGAAAACGGTCGAGAACAGACGACATTGTTTTACAGATTTACTTCTTCTAAAAAACTAAATTGATACTATCCGATTATCCCTGAAAGATCTGCCGGCGAATAGTTAATATTCTTGAGCGTTTTATCATCCGCCGTCCGGTAAACCAGGTATTTCCCGTTATCCTCTCTGAAATAACATTCGGTACCCTTTGCCTGATAATGTGCCACCGTTGCCTCCGCCTCTTCCACCGAATTACAGGCCTTTGACATGTTGGAGCGCTGTACCTCATCAAAAAGAGCTCTGAATTTCTCCCCGAGACCAAATTCCAGCACGGCTCCGGATAGGACATACTGGAGATCACAGAGAGCGTCCGCTATTTCTACGATATCTTTTTCCAGAATGGCAACTTCCAGTTCTTTCAATTCCTCGGCCAGCAGGGCAACCCGAAGGCGGCTGCGTTCCTCAGAAGGAATAGTTGGGGTATCAAGAATGGGATGTTTGAATGTGCGGTGAAATTCCGCTACCTGATTAAGGCTGTCAAGTTGCTGCATAAATAATGGAAAGAATGAACACAGGGCAGATATATCTATACAAGACCCTTTGCTTAGGCGATTAAGATATTAGTTTTAAATAATTTGACTGCAATGGCTAGCAGAATGATGCCGAAAACTTTTCTGAGAATATCAATACCTCCCTGTCCGAGTTTTTTTTCAATCCAGTTGGAAGATTTCAGGACAAGGTATACAAAGATAAGGTTCAGCAAAACGCCGACAAGGATATTCTGTATTTCATAGGCCGACCGAAGTGCCAGCAGGGTTGTCATGGTTCCGGCTCCCGCGATAATCGGAAACGCGATGGGCACGATAGATGCACTGCTGCTTTCCAGTTGGTCGTGCTTAAATATATTATGCCCTAAAATCATTTCAAGGCCCAGCAAAAACAGGATGATGGCTCCGGCAATGGCAAAGGAAGCAACGTCCACACCGAACAGATTGAGCAGCCTCTCGCCCAGAAAGAGGAACAGAACCATAATAAATCCTGCCACCAAGGTCGCTTTTTCAGATTCAATATGCCCCAGCTTACGCCTGAAATCAACAATGACGGGTATAGAGCCGAGAGCGTCTATAACCGAAAAAAGTATGAGCGTTACCGAAATTATTTCTTTAAAATTAAACATGTTCCCAGCTTTCGGATAATGGTGCAAAGTTGAAGAAAACCGCTTGCATACCCAAAAGTATTTTACTGCAATCACCTGATCAGACGATGAAGGCGGCATCACGAAGCATTACCGGGAAGAAAGTTGAGAAAGTTATTGAACTGTTTCTGATATTTCTCTTCATCAATTTTATAGAAGTAAGCACCTTTCTTGGAATACCCCCGCTGTTTTTCGTCCAGTTTGATCAAAAGATTGGTTGACAACAATTTACGGCTAAAATTCCGTTTATCCAGCTCGGTTCCGAAAATGGCTTCATATAACTTCTGCAACTGGGGAATGGTGAATTTTTCGGGCAAAAGCTCAAATCCAATGGGATGCTGCGAAGCTTTGTATCTTAAATGCTGAATGGCCCGCTCCACCATCATCCCGTGATCAAATAACAGCGGTGGAAGCTCCTGCATGGAAAACCAC
Organism: Dyadobacter sp. CECT 9275; assembly: GCF_907164905.1. Classification (NCBI taxonomy): domain Bacteria; kingdom Pseudomonadati; phylum Bacteroidota; class Cytophagia; order Cytophagales; family Spirosomataceae; genus Dyadobacter; species Dyadobacter helix. The sequence continues at coordinate 1,481,847 of NZ_CAJRAF010000002.1, forward strand.
TGGGCCTCATAACTTTTGGATATTTTGTTGTCATAATCGTCCACGTTAATGAGGGCGAAGTAGGCTACGGAAACGGTTCGTTCTACCGGATCCCGCTGTGGTGCTCCGAAAGTGTAAAGCTGTTCGAGGTAAATGTCTGATAAGGTCGTCAGCTCATACAAGATACGGGAGGATGCTTCCTCCAGGCTTTCTTCCGGCTGCACCCAACCGCCCATCAACGACCATGTGTTTTGTTCATTTTCAATCCCACGCTTCACCAGCAGCAATTTCAATTCTTCCCCGTCGAAACCGAAAATAATGGAATCGAGGGCAACAAGGCATTTTGTTTGGGTTTCGTATTGTTGTAATATATCTAAGCGCACAACTTCGGTATAGAGAAGTGGGTAATCGAATAAAAAAATTGCTGATAGCGTACCTTTGTTTCCCTATTCACTTAATTGAAACCGCAAAATGAATGGTTCCGGAACGATGAAAACAAAGCCGACAGATTAATATTAAAACCCGTTTCACTTTAATACTACTCATCAGACCACGGTGGCAGAATGGAAAAATGTCGTTAGCGCTGTTACGTCCGCAGAGGTAATTGCCGGGAAATTGGCTACCCTGAAAGTATTCTCCTTCCAGGAGCCATATCCGTTTCCAAGCACAATCCCCGCACTTTTTGCAGCAGACTTAATGGTACTCAGCCGCTGTCCTTCCGCCTTAATAGCCAAAACGGTATCCGACCTGACTGCATCATTTTCAATTAATGGGGCAAAACCAACATTTTCAAAAAAGGAGTATAGGTCCTTCGCTCTCTGTTTGATTTCCTCCGAAACTTCGGCTATGGAAGGCACCTGCTCCAATACCCTTCCCAGCAAATAAATACCCAGAGAATTGGGAGTATAGGGCGTCTGCTGTTTCAAAAAATTATCCCGGATAAAAAGAAAACTATTGTAATGGGCAGCTTCTCCCATTTCCTTGGCCTGCGAAATGGCTGCCGGGGAAACCACCATCACCCCCATGCCGGGTGGTAGCCCAAAGCATTTCTGAACAGAAGCATACCAGATATCTCCATCGGTCCAGGGTAAGGCAACACCGGCCATAGAAGAAGTAGCATCTACGGCGATGAGATTACCCGTTTTTAATCTCAGTTCTTTAAAAAATGCATCAGGGATTACGGTTCCGTTGGAGGTTTCGTTGTGGGTAATGCAAATTATTTCATTTGCCGATAATTCCTTTGCGAAATCGGTGGCAGGTAGCTCATTACAATCAAAATACCGCCCACTTACACCCGTCCGGAGCTTGCGGGTGTACTCCATCCACTTTTCACCAAAAGCGCCGTTATACACATGAAAACCGGATATCATAAATGATTGAGCTATGATCTCCCAGCATTCCGTAGCAGAAGAAACAAAATAGACTTCATAATCTTCCGGAATAGCCAGTTTGCTTTTCAATATTTTGATGGTTCCCGCTAACATTTGCATAAATGGCTCACTGCGGTGATTCACACTCAGAATACCACTTTGATAAGCGTCCCGAAGATAAGTTTCAATCTGCGGATAAACCTTGGACGGACCGGGATAAAAGGTAATCATAACTCAGGTTTTATAATAACAAAATACAAAAGGCTCCTTTCAGAGCCCTGGGATGATAAGGATACCAAATTCCTGGTCTAGCGCTCCAAAGCGTTGCGCATAGACGATACATAATCTGCGGTAACCCCGGCGGCCAGCGCGATCTGATCATCTTTTAAATCTGATATTCTAATAAGGTTTTTGATCACTTCGTCACGACTTTTTTTCTCTCCGATTTCGATACCTCTTTTAATTCCTTTCTCTTCAATTCTTTCCAGTGTGTTCATAATTGTATCCTTGACATTAAATGACAATAGATCTAATATTTCTTCAATTTTGTGCTCATCGAGCCCCCGTTCCCAAACAAGTAAACTACCAGATTGCTCTGCAGATTCTTAGGGGCCTGCTCCGTTAAAAGCAGAATTTTTAATGCATTCTGTTCCAGCCAGTCCTTTTGAAAACTATGTTTCAACGCCAACAATGACGCAACCAGAAAATTATTATTCAGGGATTCTACCTGCTCACCTGGTATCTCACCCAAGTTATTGTAAATATAATCGAAGTCGGGGATAAATTGATCCCATGCCTGAAACCTGGTTTTAAATAGTCCCGAAAGTTTCTGATACGGCCACTTTCCTTTCCCATGATAAAGCAGTACCGGGATAATCACCGATAACTTTTCCTTGTTCTGAATCTGCTTCTGCAATCCCGAAAAAATATAGTGACCAATCTGCGCAGGCGTATTTTTATCTGGGTAACTTTTATGTTCAAGGAGCAGGCTAACCTTTACTTCTTCTTTTTTATCCGTGCTCAGACAATTGTAGACAATATCGGACATTGACTTTTTGAGCTCATCGGAAAGATAGGTATCCGTAACCTGCGTCAATGAGGAAAGGTCTAGCTTCTCCGATACTGAAAGTGGCAGGTAATTTTGAAAATAATCAATAGCGATCTCTTTATCAGATAAGATAGCACGAATAAAATGATCATGAATGGAAGTGTGCGGCCTGCTCATTTTATAAATTATGACGAAAAAAAAGAGCCTGAACGTTACCGCCAGGCTCCTTATGAATACCAATTACTGTTGATGTCACATAAATCCTTCCCGGATCATCGCTTTTTCCAATTTTTCACCCAGTTCCTGGGTAGCTTTTAGCAAGGGTAAACGCACGGCGCTACTGCATATTCCCTTGATTTCCAGACATTTTTTAATTCCAACTGGATTTGACTCGATATACAGGAGTGTATCAAATTCAAGAAAAGCAAGCTGCAACCGCGCGGCCTCTTTAAAATTTCCTTCCAGTGCGGACCACGTAAGATCCGTAAATTCCTTGGGGAAAGCATTGGCAATCACCGAAATGACACCATGCCAGCCTACGCTTACCATGGTAGTCACCAGATTGTCATCACCGGAAAGCAAAAGAAAATCTTCCGGTGCCCGGGCAGCCAGCTCCATGCTTTGTTCCATACTTCCGCCGGCGTCTTTGATACCAATGATGTTAGGGTGAGCCGCCAGGGTGATAATCGTATCCGCCTTCATGTTGGTAACGGTCCTTCCAGGAACGTTGTAGAGCAACACAGGAACGGGGCTTGCATCCGCAATTGCCGTAAAATGTGCTATGATGCCTTCCTGCGTGGGTTTGTTATAATAAGGACAGACAGAAAGTATGGCGTCAACGCCCGTAAAATCTGTTTTTTTTATGGAATCAATAACTGCTTTAGTATTATTCCCGCCTATACCATAAACAATTGGTAGCGACTTATAATTATGCTTGATTGTGAACGCAAGTGTCTCTGCCTTTTCTTCCGAAGTTACCGTCGGCGACTCCCCTGTAGTGCCCTGCACAACAAGAAAATCAACATCTCCTTCCGATACCAGGTCTATCAGTTTTTTCAGACCTGCGTAGTCAACTTCATTTTGTTCATCAAAGGGTGTAATCAGTGCAGCGCCAACTCCTTTGAAACGTTCGTCCAATGGCATTATTCCTATATTAATGTTTGATATTAAAACGCAAAGTTAACTAAGTAAATGATCTTATAAAGGTAAGAAACGTGGATCAGTACCTATTTTTTAATACACATCTGATTTACAGGAAGATACCTATAAAACTTGTACCTTACCCTTTGATTCAGACTTGTATCATCTCCAGAAATTCCGCTTCAGAAATGATCGTTACACCAAGTTTCCGCGCCTTTTCAAGTTTGGCAGGCCCCATGTTGGCTCCAGCCAGCAGATAATTCAGTTTACCTGATACGCCGCTTAAGACTTTGCCGCCGTTGACTTCGATTTTATCTTTCAGATCATCCCTTTCAAAATTCTCGAATACGCCCGAAATTACAAATGTCTTTCCTTCCAATACATTACTCTCAATTTCAACCGGCTTTTCATCGCTTTCCATCTGAACACCTGCCACGCGAAGCCTTTCAATCAACTGCTGGTTCTCGGGTACACTGAAATAGGATTCGATACTCTGCGCTATTCTCCCCCCTATTTCCGGGACGGCAATCAGCTGTTCATAGGTGGCAGATCTGATCGCGTCAATTGATTTGAAATATGCAGCTAGTTTTTCAGCCACGGTAGCACCCACAAACCGTATACCCAGTGCAAAGAGTACATTCTTAAAGGGTACCGTTTTGGACAATGCTATACCATTCAGGATATTTTCAACTGTCTTTTCCCGGAAACTTATCTTCTTAATTTTCCCTGTTTCTTCGTTCAGGATATTTTTCTCAAGACCCAGCAGCTTTTCGTAGGTAAGATCATATAAATCAGCCGGTGTCATCACCATTCCCAGGTCAAACAACAGCTCTATTTTCCCTTCGCCAAGACTTTCAATATTCATGGCCTTTCTGTGGATAAAATGCTCAATACGGCCTTTCAGCTGCGGCGGACAGTGGCTGTCATTAGGACAAAAAAACGCTACTTCTCCTTCATTTCTCTGCAGCGCAGAGCCGCATTCGGGACATGTTACCGGGAAAACAATGGGCTCCGTAGGAAATAATGCTCTCTGGGATACGTCCACTCCGGTTATTTTCGGAATAATCTCTCCACTTTTTTCCACAAAAACAGTATCTCCAACCCGTATATCCAGTCGTTCCAGCTCGTTAGCATTGTGCAGGGTGGCCCTTTTCACCTGCGTGCCAGACAAATGCACACCTCGCACTTTATTGTAAGTCATATCTCTTTCGGTGATATCACTCAGGTTAGCTACCGGAGTTACAGCACCCGTCCGTCCTACCTGGTAATTTACGGAGCGTAAAATAGCGGGCTTATTTTCGGCCTTGTATTTGAAAGCAATTGCCCAGCGCGGGCTTTTGGCAGTAAAACCAAGTTCCCTTTGCTGCTCAAACGAATTGATCTTGACAACGATACCATCGGTTGCCAATGGAAGAGTACCCCTTTTGTCTTCCCACTCATGAATAAATGCAATGACCTCGTCTATAGTCTGTACCTTACGCCATCCGGGGGAGATGTTAAACCCCCAGCCCTTCAAAGCCAGCAAACTTTCCTCATGCGAAGCAAAAACTTCCTTCTCACTCAAAAAAGAATAAATGTAACAATCCAGTCCGCGCCTTGCGGTTTCTCCCGAATCCTGCAATTTAAAAGAGCCTGACGCTGCATTTCTGGGATTGGCATAAAGATTTTCCCCCAGCGACTCCATCTCGGCATTGAGTTTCTGGAAGGAACTCAGCGGCATAAAACCTTCACCCCTGATTTCAAAAATCGCAGGAAGCGTGTCCGATTTCACACGCAGCGGCAAAGAGCGGATCGTCTTAATATTGTTGGTAATTTCATCTCCACGGGTCCCGTCTCCCCGGGTTACTCCCCGAACGAGCACACCGTTTTCGTAGGTAAAACTGAGGGAAATACCGTCAAATTTCAGTTCGCAGATATATTCATAGGCCTCACCGTCCAGGCCACGGCGGACCCTATCGTCGAAATTCCGCAGTTCCTGCTCATTATAGGTATTGTCCAGTGATAACATCGGGAAACGATGGTATACCGTATTGAAATTTTTAGTGATCGTTCCACCCACCCGCTGCGTGGGCGAATCCGGCAGGCGGTACTCGGGGTGTTTGTCTTCGAGCTCTTTCAGCTCAGCCAGCAGCTGATCGAAGTCAAAATCCGATATTTCAGAGATACTGTCCTGGTAATACTTTGAGTTGTAGTATTCTATCTTTTGGCTTAGTTGCTGTATTTTTTGCACGGGTGTCATCGTTCAGGCAGAATTTCGGTAAATCTTTTGGCTCGGCTTGGGCACAGATTATGGGGTAGGTACCACCAAATCTGCTTTAAACCGAAGTCAAAATTAATGTTAATTATAAATATTAAAACGGTCGCCCATTTCTTTGGCAGCAGTTCTCTTTCACAAAATTTACGTATTTTTAATAAAAAAACGATCAGACCAATGCTTGGTAACGCACAAACGGCTTTGCAGGAATGGGACCTGACTCAAATCATCAACGGCAAAGAAATCACATCCCCAAGTCCTAAAATTTATCATCAGAAAATATCCAGAAAACTCCAGAGATTACTGGAGCAGTATGTTGAAAAACATGATCTGGGAGAGATTTACAATGCTCCTCTTGATGTTATTCTTGAAGAAAATGTTAATCGCCTTCAGCCCGACCTGATTTTTGTAAGCCATGCCAACCGGGACATCATTCAGGACTGGCTGCGGGGCGTCCCCGATCTTCTTGTAGAAATTGTCTCTAAAAGTACGTTTCAGTTAGATACCAAAGAGAAAAAGGAAATTTATGAAAAGTACGGCGTGAAGGAATACTGGATTGTGTTTCCCGAATTTAAAAAGATAGAAGTATACCAGTTGACAAAAAACGGATATATCCTTTTTAACGCTGCTACCGGAACCGAAAACCTGAAGTCCAATATGCTGGCAGGGTTAACTTTCCCTGCCAGCATCATCTTTGAATAAACGAATCTACTTCTTAGGTCCGCTGATCACCCCCAGGTAACGGCCCATCCAGTAGGGCAACAAAAAACTATCTCCCGCACTTAACTCACTGATACCGTTGGTTTCGCGATCCAGTTTAAACAGGTTCCGGTTGTGTTTCAGCTCCGGACGTTCATCTGGCGGAAGTACTGTTTTAGTAGTTTGTCCCCGAAAATTGGGCTCTGTAAATTCAATATCTTTCCTGTGGCTGTTTCTGACCTGCCACTCTATCATATCCAGCGGAAACTCTTTGAGATACCACACCGTCTCGGCAAGGTCAAATTCTTTGGCGCCGGTCATGGCGTAACACAGGTTCCATAATCCATCCCGTTCCGGACGTTCCAGTTCCCAGTGCTGCTGAATAGCCGTTTTATATTTCGCCTTCAGATTTTTGTCAAAAGCATACGGATACAAACACCAGTAAGCAAGAAAATACATTTCATCGTCGGAGTGATTCCAGCCCTCCGAGAGCATTTTGGCCCAGTCGTCAGCCCCCGGCTGTGCTTTCCCGATCTCGGCCATCGGCCTGAGCAGGTTCTCCATATAACCATGTTTTTCGATCAGCTCAAAGGCCTTTTGCTTGTAAATTTCTTTTCCGGTAAAATGATATGCCGTCTGCAAGAAACCGATGATATTGGAAGAATTCAGCTTGCGGTCACCCACGTTTTTGGGGAAGCCATTCACATAATCTGGATGCCATTTGCCCCAAAGGGTAGGTTTCCCGTCAAAATCAATGAGATACCAGTCATTTTTAATGATATTGGTCATCAGTTCGTCAATGTGTTTGATGGCCCGCTGCTTCACCTCTCCATCCATCAATTCGGCCATCAGGGTCAGGGTAAACATCTGCCCCACCGTCTGGTCACTGCTGGTTGTTCCGCGCCAGTCCCACTCTTCGTCTTTGGCGTGCACCCATCCATTGTGCATGCCCCCGTCCCATGGCTTGTCCGAAAACCGGTGGTAACCCCTCCTTTCGAAACCACGGGCAAAATATCCCTTCATATCCGTAATTTCAAACAGCCGCTCCATGGCTTCAAAGGAGTCGAGGCAATTCTGCAATGCTTCCTTGCTTCCCGTCGCCTTATACCTGAAAAGCTGGCTCACCAGATACATGGACGTCCAGAGATTATCGCTATCGCGCTGTCCCATTTCGAAGGTCGAAAGATCGCCATGTTTAAGCGTAGATACGTCGCAGTTGAAACCATAACGGATGTGGCGCATCCTCACCTGTTTTTCATAGACCAGGGCTTTTTCTTCCAGGGTCATCGGGTCAAAATGAATTTCTCCCAATCCCTTGTCGGTCAGTACCAAAACCTGCTTTCCTTCTCCTTCTGAGATGTGGATGACGTTATTTCCGGGAAGCCAGCGCTCTCCATAGTAATAATTAAAAACGCCATCTTTCCGAAGCATAAATGCACCCAGTGCAGAACCAAACCACACATTTCCATGCGCGACAGCTATGGTGGTTATGTCGGTAACGGGGAGTTTATCCCGTAAAGGAGTGGCAACCTTAAAGGTTCCGGCCTCCAGAACCAGGTATCCCTTTTTAGTACCTATGTATATTTTATCACCGCTCACATCAAAGCAGGTAAGTCCGCTACTTTCAAAAACCGTTTTCAGCTGCTTTTCAGGTATGGAAAAAGCCTGTACCGAATGTTGTCCAAGTAGTAAAAACCGGTTATGGACAGGATCGAATTTTATATCCTTCAGATCGTCGTTTTCATACTTGCCTTCCCACAGCAGTTCATTCAGCCCAAATAGTTTAATCCGTTTGCCATCGGATACCATGGCTGTAAAATCCTTACCAACTGAAAAACATTGCGCATCGGGCATTTCATGGCGTGCAAGCCATTTTCCTGCAAACGCATTTGAAAAAATGGCTTTGCTATCCAAGTATACCAGCTCGTTTCTGAACAATGAAATAGCTTTAAGCTTTTTGTCCACAACAGGTTTGTAGGATTTATCCGGCTGTAAAGAGCCGGGATACTGAAACTTCCCGCCATCCGGCCGCAGCATTCCGCCTGCAGAAAGTACGGAAACGACACCATTCCTGTCCCTCACCGCCGAAAACAGCCTGGAAGTAGAATCCGGCAGGTAATACTTAATGCTGTAATCCTGTACGAAGGGGGTATCTATGTAAGCATTGGTCTGCGCCGATACATGCACTGTTACCAGCAGCGAAGAAAGGAGTAAGGTAAATATTCTTTTCATCAGAGGTATAATTGATTATCAGATATACCTCCGGAAGTGAAATTGATACTATCTCTTTGTTTACCGATTTAAGAATTATTTGAAAGGGTTCCGAACAAATGATGCCGAATTCTCTATTCAGCCAGGTTATTTCAGAATGCAAACACCCTTTCCCGTTCCCAGCCACATTTCACCCGTCGGCTTTTCACCGAACGCAAATACGCCTTCGCCTGGCAGGTCATGGAAAGTCCATTTTTTATTGCTGAAAACCGCATATTCCTTCTCTCCACCATAAAATGAAACCCATAAACGATCCTCTTTATCGAAAAAAACCTGTTTCGTAGCGTAAACAACAGAATTTTCATTGGGTAATTTCAGTATTTCGGCCTTTTGCCCGTTAAACCTGAAAGCTTGCGGGCGTTGCGGTACGAAAGTACTGGAAAGACCGTAATCCAGTGATGCAACGATATCCCCTTGGCTATCAACAACCACATTCCCATAATAATAAGGGCTAAACCCGATCTTTTCCGGCCCGTACAAATGCCATCTGTTGCCAGACAAACGTGCCAGGGTTGCACTGGAAACACTTTCATTGACGGTGAGCCAGAGATTGTCTGACTTATCCATAGCGAGACTGGAAATCAGGTGAGCCGGAAGCTGAGAATTTTCGGGCGTAAAAATGGTAAAGCGGCTGCCATCGTATTTAACCAACCCACCGCTTCTGAAACTTGCACAGGTAAACCAAATGTTGTCGGCGGAATCGATCTCGACGGAAAACACGGGATTTTTGGGCAGGTTAAACTGCCCCGCCTCGTATCTTGTAAATTCAGAATTTTTTACTTTGACCAACGCATCGGTTCCCAGCCAGACATTCCCTTTTTTATCTACCTCAATATCCCAGATAGCGGCGTTTGTCAAAACGGAGTTGGACGAATCAAAAACGGTTACCTGATTTCGCTCATATTTTAAAAGACCTTGTCGGAGTGTACCGAGCCATGCCGTACCGGCAGGATCAAATGCAATGGAAATAATATGATAATCCCTCAGAATGACTTCGGAAACTTCCCTTGGTAAACTGAACCGGTCCGCTTCACCGGAAACGTTATCCTTTTTGCAGGATATAAGAATAAAAAAGAGGATCAGGAAAAAGCCGGCAACCGATGTACGTTGCGTCACTCGGATCGTAAAAAGTTTTTTCATATCAGTCAGGATCAGGGGTTTCAACTTGCAACTAGACACATCCCAGGCTTCAAACGTTGTAAAAGAACTGACATTTAATCGTTTATACCTGCGTACGTATCCGGGCCAAGGAGACATAAGCTGACCATACCACTTCCGCATATTCCTGCTCTCTGCTTGCCTTTAATTCAATTTTGGCTATTAATTCCTTAATTTCGCCGTTTCATTTGTAAATTGAATTTGACTAAAATGCCTGCAATAGCTCCTTCCGTACTCGCCGCAGATTTTGCCAATCTGCAGCGTGACATAGCAATGCTCAATAGCAGCGAAGCTGAATATATCCATGTCGACATTATGGATGGTATGTTCGTGCCCAACATTTCGTTTGGTATCCCGGTTTGTGAGGCCATCCACCGCCATGCAACCAAACCACTGGATGTACATCTGATGATTGAACAGCCAGACAGATACCTTCCCGCTTTCCGGAAAGCGGGGGCGTCCATACTGACGGTTCATTACGAGGCCTGTCCGCACCTGCACCGTACGGTACAACACATTAAGGAACTAGGTGCGCTTGCCGGCATTGCACTGAACCCGCATACACCTGTAGAACTGCTGTCGGAAATATTGTCAGATGTTTCATTGATACTGATCATGTCTGTAAATCCTGGCTTTGGCGGGCAAAAATTCATTGAAAACTCCTATCATAAAATTGCAAAGCTTGACCAGCTCAGGAAAGAAAAAGGATATACATTCAAAATTGAAGTGGATGGCGGGGTAAACCTGGACAACGCTGCGCTGCTTGCCCAAAGCGGTGCTGATATCCTGGTTGCCGGAAGTTTTGTTTTCAGCGCCGGGGATCCGTCCGGGACCATATCAAAACTCAAAAATGTTTCGCAGGTATGATTTCCCGTTTCGCTTGTCTTTTTCTGATCATTTCCGGTTTTAGCGCCGTTCAGGCAATTGATCATAGCGAACAACCGATACCGGACAAATTCCCCCTCAGGGTAAGCATAGACGGACGGCATATTGAAGATGCCTCAGGTATGCCTTTTCTGATGGTGGCCGATGTGGCCTGGCAGCTTTTGCGGAAACTTAGTTATGAAGATGGTGTAAAGTATTTTGACATACGGAAATCGCAGTCTTTCAATACCGTACTGGTTCAGGTACTTCCGGGCCTGCCCACGCAACGGAATTTTTATAAGACCGCTCCATTTATCAACAATGATATCTCAAAACCCGACAAGGCATACTTTGATCATCTTGAAAAAATTGTGGCCGCGGCCAGTACACGTCAGCTGGCAATAGGGCTTGTGATAACAGGAAAAAACTGGAATACCCTTTTTGAAACTCAGGGAGCAGAAGCAGGTACCCTGTACGGAAGTTACCTTGCCGGACGGCTCGCCAAATATGAAAATGTGATCTGGATCATCAACGATGAGTTATCCGAAAACGGCGGAAACGCCAAATCCGTTGCAAGTGCCGTCAGGACCCGAAATGCGGGGAGAATCATTGCATCACTCGCCACCTGCTCACCCACGGCCGAAAACGACAAAGTTTCCCCTACGGATATGAAGTTTGTAATCCCCGATTCCACCGTTACGGTTTCTGAGTATGCATCACTGGCTGCCTGGCAAAAAACGATCTGGGAAAATAACCGCCAGCCCTTTCTGATTGCCAACTCCGAATTCCCAAGAGAAATAACGGACCAGTCGGCGCTGATCAGGAACCAAGCCTATCAATCCATTATGAGCTCAGCGGCAGGTTTTTGTCATCAAAGTACGATTAAAAATTTCCACCCGACCTGGAAAGTTAATATCCTCCGGGACGGTGCGGAGTATATCCAGCATTTTGTTAAAATACTGAAAGGGATCCCCTGGGAATATATGCGCCCCGAAAGTGAATCCGGCATGCTGCCCGATTCGGCAGACAAGGCTCAGGTTGGGGTATTTGCACTGTCCAATAAAAGAATGGCTATGCTTTATCTGCCCGAAACGCGCAGTATTAAAGTGGATTTCAAACAGCTCACGGGTAACCAGTTCAGGGCGGTGTGGTATAGCCCGCGTACCGGCAAGCGGTGGCCAGGCGCTGAATACGAATCCGTGTCCGATGCCATCATTTCCCCACCCGACAGGCAGCCCGAATGGGACTGGATTCTGCTGATCGGAGCAAAAAACTGACGTACCATTCAATGCCAGTCCCGGGATATTTGCCGGGGGGTGTTTTGACATTCTTTATAATTATTATAATATTACCCTATTATTACCCACGTATGAATTCAGGGCCGGTCCTATCCGGACACCGCTCTGTATGTAACCCTGCCGGGAATCCGGCTTTAAAACCTCAATGAAAATTTTAAAACTTACATTTAAGACCTCAATCCTGTTTTGGATGCTCGTCAGCAACCCTTTAAGTGCTCAGAATGTATTATGGGCAGATAAAGTACTGGGATTTTCATCAGAATTCAGGCCGCTGATTTATGGCAGCGGATACCGAACAAAGCAGATACTGGGTGCCCCCAACAAGCTTCCGGCTTATGGAGACAGCCCCTGCGCATGGTCTCCGGCTGACCCCGACGGCTATAATGAAGAATGGATTAAAGTAGGATTTGAAAAAGCGATACCTTTGAAACAGGTAGCCGTAGGAGAAAATTTTAACCCGGGAGCTATCTACAAAATATACGGTTATGATACTTCTGGAAAAGAATACCTTTTAACCGAAAACAAACCGGGCCCGGTTGCGGAAAAAAGCAGGATGTACCGAATTTTCCCAACTTACAACGATATCCTTTGCAACGCAGTAAAAATTGTTTTGCTGCCTTCAAAAGTCTCAGGTTTTAACCAGATTGACGCCATTGGAATTTCCTCAGATACCAAGCCGATTGAGGCAAGTATCAACCTGGCAGCGCAGGCCTCCAAAGATTTTAAGCGGGAAAATATGGGCAAGGCTATCAACAGCCGCAGCCTTGAAGTAGCGCCCGTCATCTCTTCAGACGGTAATACGCTCTATTTTACCCGTAGCAATCATGCACAGAATATAGGTATTCCGGGTAATCAGGATATCTGGTACTCCAGGCTGGGAAAGAACAACCAATGGTCCGAAGCCGTTAACATAGGTCCGCCGCTGAATAACGCTGACAACAATGCCATCACGAGTATCTCTTCGGATGGCAAAAAGGTATATCTGATTAATAAATATAAACCTGATGGTACCATGGAGTTCGGGTTTTCGTACTCCGTGGCCACCAAAACTGGCTGGGGTTTCCCTCAAGAGATCAGAATACCTAACCTGAATATTGACAAAAAACATGGAGATATGGAGATCGCCGTATCTCCGCATGGCAATGTACTGCTGGTTTCGTTTCAACGGCCAGACACCGAAGGACAAAGAGATCTATATGTGTGTTTTCTGAAGTCGGATGATACCTGGTCGGATCCGGTGAACATCGGCAACAAGGTCAACTCAGCCGCTGACGAAGGCTCTCCGTTTCTGGCCCTGGATAACAAAACACTGTATTTTGCATCCCACGGGCACAGTGGTTATGGCGAGGCCGACCTGTTTGTAACGCGACGCCTGGATGATACCTGGATACACTGGTCCGAACCCGAAAACCTTGGCCCGGCCATCAACAGTCCGGAATGGGACGGATATTTTAATATCCCGGCCGCAGGTGACTACGGTTATTTCTGTTCGGGTGCCAATACACTGGGCCAGGAAGATATTTTCAGGATACGGTTAATACCCGAGATCAAACCGGAACCGGTAGCCATTATTACCGGCCAGATCTACGAGGCGGAAACCAACAAACCCATTGAGGCAGAAGTGGTGGCCGAAATGAAATCTGGCAACGACATTTTCACAAAGGTGAATTATCAGCCAGCAAGCGGTGAGTTTAAGCTGATATTACCCCTGAAAGACATCTATACCTTTTCTGCCTCACAAAAAGGATACTTTCCCGTCATTGAGGAAATAGATCTTTCCACAGAAACAGGTTTCAGGAATATCAGGAAAAATATTTATTTGCAGCCTTTGAAGGGCGGGCAACAGATCAGGCTGAGCAACACCCTGTTCTCCCAGAGCAGCTCGGAAGTAACCCCGACAACTTTCAAGGAACTGGATAAAATTGTGACCACCATGGCGACCTACCCCAACATGGAAATACTGCTGGAAGGACACACCGATAACGTTGGTGAAATTCAAAAAAACATTCAGCTTTCGGAAGACCGGGTTAACGAGGTAAAAAAATATCTTATTTCAAAAGGAATAGATGCCAGCCGGATCCAGACCAAGGCTTGGGGCCCTTCCAAACCCATAGCCAGTAACCTTACTGAGGTGAGCCGGCAAAAAAACCGGCGGGTTGAGTTTACAATTCTTAAAATCTAAGCAATACCGGTCAGTTATAATTTGTGTACTTTCGTGCGAGGTACCAATCACTTCAAAATAACCAGCAACGGACTCTGAATTATCAATGACTCAAAATAAATCAAAGGAATCACTTTTCACCTGGATCATTTTTGCAATCATTCTTACGGCAGGCCTTTTCCTACGGCTCCATCGGTTGGATACATATAGTATCTTTTTTGATGAAAAAAGTACGATGGTCATCAGCCAGGGAATTGTGCTGGAAGGTGCTAATCAGAAAGAGGTATTCTCCACGCTGAAAGTTACTGTGCCCGAGTTCTGGAAAGCACCTGCGCTTGACTATCGGCCGCCGCAGGTATTACGGTCATTTACGTACAAGGAAACTTTTATACCCAGGGCCTTTACACCCGCGGAATTTTGGTCACCGAAATCGCTGGCAGATTATTACGAAGCCATGAACCGCAGCGACATAGGAAACAGCCCCTTCTATTACCTGCTACTACATTACTGGATGGAGATTTTCGGTTTGTCTGATTACTCAGCCCGCTCGCTTTCCGTACTTTTCAGTGTGCTGATCATCGGAATGACCTATTTGTTCGCCCGGCGTTTCTTCTCGGTCAAAATCGGGCTGATTGCCTCGGCCATTGTAGCTATTGAACCGTTTTTCATTGCATACAGCCACCAGGCACGCAACTACTCGCTTACTTTTTTCCTGACCCTGCTCGCCACCTATTTCTTTCTGTTGATTGTTGAGAGCAAGCCCGGAAAAACCAGGGCTGGTCTGCTATATCTGGGGTATATACTGGCGGCGGGGCTGAGCCTGTTATCCCACTTTCTGGTTATAACGGTACTCATGGCCCATGGTTTGTATGCCTTGTTCTTCTTGAGAAATCTCAAAACCTGGGTCCGGCTTGCATTGGCTGCACCTGTGGCTTTGGCCGGTGTTACCTGGTGGCTGATGTTCGGGGGAGGCCAATATACCTTATACACCCTCAGTTACCAGGCCGACCTCTACCGGAGAATGGCCGAAACCAGGCCGTATGATAATCCGTTTGGTGCGCTTCCGGCAACATTTAAAAACGTTTACAAAAAATCACTTCCGCTGTTTTCTGATCTTGTACTGTTTACCAATGGTTTGGCGGAGGTTACGCAAGGCAAAAAAAATATGCTGATCGCAATTTTTACCGGTTTCCTGCTGATCCTCCTCTACCGATATACGGAAAGAGCGCAATCCCGATGGCTCCCGGGTGTGCATGTAACTATCAAAAGATTGATCCCCGTCGCCCTGATACTTCTCAGCCTTGTTGTTTATAATAATCACAAGATCCAGTTTGGTATACTTTCGGTTAGCATTTTTGCCCTTTCTTTTATTCCCGACATTCACAGGCGTGCCGATACCATGGGGCGAAAACGGTTGTGGCTGTTGTATATCATGGCACTCGTCCCGGTGTTGTTCCTGATTCTGATGGCCATTAAAAATGGACATACTTTTGGGATACAGCAAAGATACTCCGGTTTCTCCTTCCCTTATGTCATCATCATTTTAAGCCTGCTGCTTGTATATTACACCAAACTCAGGCTGGAGTACGCGGCCATGATTTATGTATTTATGGCGATGCAGCTTTACTTTGTTTCACTGCGCCTTGTTGAATTTTACCAGGACCGCTCTGTGAAGTACGGATACTTTGCCGAACCCCGCGTGTCCAATCCATATTATCGCGCGGCAGATCAGATTAAGCAGATTTATCAGAAGGGGGATACCATTTATTATCCGGCTCCCAGCATGATGATCCTGTCAGAAATGGACCGCACTTTCTTACCCTATTCCATTCAGGATGCGCAACTTACCAACCTTTACCTGCCCAAAAATGCGGACTATGTTCAGGTGATGGATACCACACAGGCAGAAAGCATTCTGTTAAAAAGAAAAATTCAGCAGGACACTCTGGTTATCATGCGCTTAAAGGGGCTCAGATACGGGTCAGAATAACCATAAAGGCCTTCTTTTCAAAAGCCGTCAAATAAGATTTCGTATATTGCGCGCTTATTTGAAACAAAATGCTTGTTACTTTGTAGTCAACTTTAACTGCTCAGATACACAGACTGGCCATGACCGTAGAAGAAATCACAAACGATCCCAGACAAATAAGCGGTGAGCTGCGGCTTAAAATCCTTGGCCTGTACCATCAGGCGAATGCAGGCCATATCGGGTGTTCCCTCAGTTGTATCGACCTGATGATCGGCGTATTGTTCCTGAATAAAGATACCAACGATACTTTCATACTTTCCAAGGGACATGCAGCGGCGGCGTTATATGCCTGCCTCAATACGCTCGGGGAAATAACAGACGAAGAACTTGCCACTTTTTATCTGGACGGTACTACGCTGCCCGCCCATCCGGCCCCGCGCCAGTACAAGGGAATTCCTTTTGCAACGGGCTCGCTCGGGCATGGACTGCCCATTGCCACAGGTATAGCCCATGCAGCCAAAGTGTCTGGCGAAGACAGCATATCTTTTGCTTTGCTGTCCGACGGCGAAACAAACGAAGGAACTACCTGGGAAGCAGCGAATTATGCTATTGCCAACCAGTTGGACAACCTGATCATGATCATTGATAAAAATGGCCTTCAGGGATTTGGGTTTACAGATAAAGTACTTGGAGAAACCGCGGCCATTGAAAAATGGAACGCCATCGGTTTTGAAACAGTAGCGGTTGACGGCCACGATATACTCGAAGTGAGCAGAACGATTAAAGAATTAAAGTCTCATAAAAACGGATTACCTAAGGCAATTATCGCAGACACGGTAAAAGGAAAAGGTGTTTCCTACATGGAGAATAAGCTGGAATGGCACTACCTGCCCATGAATCAGGATCAGTATGCACAAGCCATACTGGAAGTAAAAGAACGTTACCTTAACGAATTCACGAATGCTTGATCAGTTACCGGTCTATCGCGATAAAATTGAAAAACTAAAAGGACCAGTTTTCGTATTCGGTGCCAGCGGTTTTATCGGTGCCAATCTTTTCAACGATATTTTCAAAATCAGGAAAGACTGTTACGCACTCACACACGACGCAACCAAAGCATGGCGGCTGAAATTGCTGAATGTGCCGTTTGAAAACATTATTCACTGTGATATCCTTTCAAATAATTCGGTTTCGGAGGTATTTGAAAAATACAAACCACAAACGATTTTCAATCTGGCCGCCTACGGCGCTTACAGCAAGCAAAGCAGTGTGAACCTCACTTATGAAACCAATGTGTTAGGTACGGTCAACATTCTTCAGAACTGCACCCGTGAAATGGTGTATATCCATGCCGGAAGCAGCTCGGAATATGGCTTTAACTGTACCGCTCCCAAAGAGACGGATCGCGTGGAGCCTAACAGCCATTATGCCGTTTCCAAGGTATCCGCCGCTTATCTGTTAGAATATTATGCCCGGTTGGCTGGTCTCAAAACCCTAAATCTCAGGCTTTATTCCATATACGGTTACTGGGAAGAACCCGATCGGCTCATTTCCAGATTAATCGAAAAAGCACGTCAAAAACAGTTACCATCACTGGTATCCCCGGACATCAGCCGGGACTTTGTTTTTATAGAAGACTGCGTGGAGGCGTTTGTAGATGCCGCCCTTAAAGTAGACCGAGCTACCTCGGGTAAATCCTATAATATAGCCACTGGCCGAAAAACGACGATCGGGGACCTTGTAAATACTTCCCGCAAAACATTTGGTATCCCTCAGGAACCTCAATGGGGAAGCATGTCCAACAGGAACTGGGACCTGGCCGAATGGTATGGAAACCCCGGTTCTTTCCAGGATGATTTTGGCTGGGTTGCACGAACTTCCCTTGAAGAGGGATTGTCCAAGACAGAGCAATGGCAGCAGGCGATACGGTATGAGGAAACCGTCATACCCGCCTTTGAAAATCCGAAACTGAACCCGGTAATCACAGCCATTATTGCCTGCTACAAGGATGCCCAGGCCATTCCCTACATGTACGACAGGCTGGTTAAAACTTTCAACCAACTGAAAGTTCGTTATGAGATCATCTTCGTGAACGACAATTCTCCTGATAACCAGGAAGAAGTCATTAATAACATTTGTGACAAAGACCCCAACGTAGTGGGTATCAGCCATTCCAGGAACTTTGGCTCACAGTCGGCTTTCCTGAGTGGTATGGAAATTGCTACCGGCGACTGCGTGGTACTCATGGATGGTGATCTTCAGGACCCACCGGAAATCATTCCCGATTTTTATGAAAAATGGATGGAAGGAAATGATGTGGTGTATGGCGTACGCGTGCAGCGTGAAATGAAACCGCATATTCATTTCTTTTACAAAACCTTTTATAAAGTATTCCAGAGCCTGAGCTACATCCCCATACCGCGCGATGCGGGTGATTTCTCCATGATCGACAGGAAAGTGGTAAAGGAACTGGTTGATCTTCCCGAAACAGAACAGTTTCTGAGAGGTTTGCGCGCCTGGGTTGGTTTTAAGCAAACAGGAGTACCTTATGTGCGCCCTGAAAGGATGTTTGGGGTTTCAACCAACAACTGGACCAAAAATATATGGTGGGCGAAAAAAGCGATTTTCTCATTCAGTTTTGCTCCGCTTGAACTGATGAGTTATGCCGGTTTTGCACTAACGGGTTTATCAATTCTGGGAATTATCTGGCAGATCCTGGCCAAGTTTATCTTCTTCCCCGACACACCGCAAGGTATCAGTACTGTCATCGTTCTGATCGTATTCTTTGGAGGGCTTACCATTCTGGGGATATCATTCCTGGGTGAGTATATCACCAAAATATTTGAAGAGACTAAAAAACGACCGAAATATATTCGTACTCGTATCAGACGCGGCTCCAAGTCCTATAAAACCGCTGATGAAATAAGGACACTTGTAAAACAGCTAAGAAAATGAGAAAAGAATTTTCGTCTGCCATTGAGGAACTGGCCGCTGAGGACGACTCCATCGTCTTCATTACGGGTGACCTTGGATACAACGCACTTGAAAATCTGCAGGGCAAGCTTGGCAAGCGTTTTATAAATGCCGGTGTTGCCGAGCAGAACATGGTAGGAGTAGCGGCGGGTTTTGCACACAAAGGGTACAAAGTGTTTTGCTACAGTATCGCTCCGTTTATCGTTTACAGATGTCTGGAGCAATTTCGTAACGATGTCTGCTTTCACAACCTGCCGGTTTTCCTGGTTGGTAACGGTGGCGGATACGGTTACGGCATCATGGGCAGCAGCCACCATACCCTGGAAGATATTGCCTGCCTGAGCGGATTACAAAATGCAAATGTATGGGTTCCGGCGTTTTCCGATGAAGTGGGCCCGGTGATCAGGCAAATAGTGGCAGACGCCCACCCAGCCTATCTGCGGCTTGGCGCCGGGAAAACCACGCCCGACAATAGTTACTCTTCCGGGTCGTTCAAGGTGATCCATAAAGGTGCGGAAGCCGAAATGACCGTTTTTGCCCTTGGCCCCGTAGCAAATAATGTGATGACCGCTTTGGGGCAAATTCCCGAAATAGCCTCAAAAATAAACGTGATAACCGCCCTGCATTTCCCTCTGAAAATCGAAAACGACCTGATGGAAATACTGGCTTCTGCCCCGCATATTATGGTTGCCGAAGAGCATATTGGTACCGGTGGCCTGGCGCAGCAGCTTTCTGTACAGCTTCTTGAAAAAGGCGTGGGGATAAGTTCCTTCAAAAGTCTAAAAGCCGAAGGATACCCCAACTCCCGATATGGAAGCCAGGCTTATCATCAGAAGCTCTCCGGCCTGGATGCCGCTTCCATTGCGGGTTATATCAGTCAAATGATGATTCCCGCATGAATAAAAAGGCTTTCAATATCGTCATAAGCCTGATTATTCTTATTCCGGTTGTCGTTTTTTTTACGGCCTGGAATTATTATGCCATTAATATACCCAAGTGGGACGACCACGCGCTAAAAACCTTCATCGTGGAATACAGCCAGGCCACCACCTGGCAGGAAAAATTCGCTTCTGTTTTCAAGCAGCATAACGAGCACCGCATAGCCCTCACCAGAGCAATCACCTGGCTTGACTTCAGGCTTTTTGGCAGCCTTAATTACAGGCACCTGATGCTGGCCGGAAATTTCCTGCTGCTGGCCCTTATTCCCCTCTGGTTCCTGTTGCTTAAAAATAACAAAAAGCCCTATTTTGCCTTATTGCCAATTCCGTTTATCTGGCTGACCCTGGCTTTTTGGGAAAATATGTATTGGGGAATGTCCGCCATTCAGAACTTTGGTGTGGTTACTCTGGCCGTCTGGACGTTGTATCTTTGTGTCAATCCCAAACCATGGCCATTTACACTTTCGCTGCTTCTGGCACTGATAACTGTCGCAACAAGTGGTAATGGGCTGCTGATTTTACCCATTGGAGGTGTGTTGCTGTTTCTCTCCCAAAACCGGAAACGGTTTGCCTTGTGGATTCTGATGAGCGCAGGTGCCGTATTCAGTTACTTTTACTGGTACTCTAAAAACGTTTCCAATCCTGTTTCCAGAGCTTCCGTTTTCCAGCTGGCAAAAGGCTATATGGCTTTCCTGGGTTCCTTCGCGGAATCATTCCCGGTTTTGGATAATTTCAAAGTCTGCGTGTTCTCGGGAATATTCCTTTTTCTGGTCGCCGTTTCCATAGGTTCCACCACCCTTTTCAGGATCATACGAAACAAGTATAGTGCGAAGTCTGAAAAGGCAACCGACCTTTTCTGCCTCGGCACCATTCTTTTTATTCTGGGTACTGCGCTGATAGTCGTCTATTCCCGCGCCGGATTTGGCCTTGAAACCCTGATCACCAGCCGCTATAAAATCTATTCGGTACTGCTGCTGATCACCGGCTACCTGTACGTAGTGATCCCGATCCGCGGAAGTTTTTTATCCCCCTACATTTCTGCGATCATTTTACTGGGAGTTGTTTTCAACATTTTCAGCTACCACTATCACCTGGTAGATGCCAGTTCCCTTCGGAAAATGCTGACCATGAGCCAGTTCAACTGGACCTACACCAATAAAAGTCTTGAAGTACGGCCGGATACCTCCTTTGCCGCTAACATTGTTGCCAAAACTCCGGTATTTTACAGCACATGGCCTGCCCCTATTAAACTTGCTGACAAGCAGGGCTACGCGGGTACTACCAACGGTTTGCCGGAACTATACGCCCAAACACAGTTTGATATTTCCAAGACAGGTATCTCGGTTAAAAACAATAAATTTTCCAGCCAGCGTCTTCAGGATAGCGGAATTTATATCCTGCTGAGTTCAGACAAACGTTTTTATGTTTTTCCTGCCTACCGCACCCGGAACAGAAATCGTAAGCAGCTATTTATCAAGCAATATTACTTCGCTCCCGGCTTCCATTCGGATATCTTTTTTGCGGAAAATCAGATTGAAAAGGGAGATTATAAGATAGGGCTGATCCGCCAGCAGGGCGACGATACCAGCATTTTATTTAAGGATAAAACCGTTCATATTCCCGAAACCATTTCGGAAAAAATTAAAGTAAACTGGTGAGCATGCACACAACCTCCAAGGGACATATTATTCAACTTGACGGTATCCGCTTCATAGCAGTTGCCCTGGTACTGATAGACCACCTGCTTGCCGATATAAACACCATACCCTTTGGTCCGCTCGGGGTGACCATTTTCTTTGTGTTGAGCGGCTTTCTTATCACCAGGATACTACTGAAGAGCAAAGAAAAAACTGCATCCGAGCCCGGAGGGTTTAAGAAATATCTCCGCAAATTCCTGATTCGCCGTACCATCCGGATCTTCCCTGTTTATTACTTATGTATTGCCGTTTTGTACATTCTGGATGTCCCCCCCGTTCGTGAGCAGCTTGCGTGGCTGGCTTTGTATGGTACCAATATCTATATCGCTGTTAACCAGCACTGGATGGGTGTGGTAGATCATTTCTGGTCTCTGGCAGTCGAAGAACAGGTTTACTTATTTTTCCCCTTCCTGATATTTTTTGTTTCAAGAAAAAACCTGATCCCCTGGCTGGGTTTCATGGGTGTGTTCAGTGTTGCGCTGCGGTTCTATTTTTATTTCTCCGGTAAGGAATGGTTTGTCTCTTACGTGACCATGCCTGCCTGCCTTGACTCGTTTGCGCTGGGTGGCCTGATGGCCTGGCTACAACTATACAAAACCGACGTGTTTGTTCGGCTGTTCAACAAATCTTGGCCGGTGGTACTGGGGCTGCTTTCATGGATTTTACTGCATTATATATCCAAGCATCTGGGACAGAAATACAACATTGCGAACGTAGTGCTGGACCGGCTGGTTTCTTCAATCTTCTGTTTTTTCCTGATCGGACGGGGAGTAATCGGGTATGGAGGGCTCATGAAATTTTTTCTTGAAAATCCTGTCAGCGTTTACCTTGGGAAAATCAGTTATGGGATTTACTTGTATCACAACTTTGTTTACAACCACTTTCACAGCGGCCCCAACCACCCGGTTGTGAGGTTTTTCAATAAGGCTTACCGTAACTTTCCTGAGCTGGAAAATTATCCTGCCTTTCAGGTGGTGTCGGTATGTATCTTTACCGTTATGATCGCGTCGGTATCCTGGCATTTTTTTGAAAAGCCAATTAACGCACTAAAAGATAAATACGCCGGTTAACCCCGCTTTGATATAGCATTTAACCGGGATCCCCATTGTAACAATTTTACCTCTTCTCAATTCAAAAAAACTAAAAGAAATACGGCTCAGTGGAAAGGATGATACTTTTGGGGCACCAACTGTGCTGGATATGTGTTACAGAATTATAGCGGGAAAATTTGTAACTTTATACTTTTCAAATATTGCATATCCAGCCGGTAAATAATTACAGTTGATATTTAATGCATTTAACACCACTATCCCGTTAACATTTATTAATTTCGCGCAAACTTACCAAATAAACTTCTGCATGTCGTTCCTTCTGAGTATAGTAATGCCCGCCTACAATGAGCAGGATTGTATAGAAAAAGTAGTACATAGCTGGACAAGTTTCTTACAAAGAAAATTTCCCAACGATAATACAACACTTATAGTAATTAATGACGGGTCGAAAGACAATACGAAGGTACTTTTGGATAAATTAAAAACCGAGGTATCCAATCTGACTGTGATCCATCAGAAAAATGGCGGCCACGGCAATGCGGTTGTGAACGGCTACCGTACCGCTCTGAAACTTGACTCACAATACGTTTTTCAGACAGATAGTGACGATCAGTTTATTTCGGACGACTTTGATAAACTCTGGGAAAAACGCGATAAATCACAGTTTATCCTGGGATACAGGCAGGTACGCCACGATGCCAGTGTGCGCCTGTTTATCACGAAGTTTCTTAGAGGTACCATTTCTGCAGTTTATGGCACTTTTATCATGGACAGCAACATACCTTTCAGGCTCATTAAAGGTAGTTTTCTTAAAAAACTGATGGACCAGTTGCCTGATCCTGAACCATTTGCACCTAATATTTTCCTGGCTGTGATGGCAAAAAAATCTGGACAGGAAACATTTGATATCCCCATTACCCACAAAGACCGTGAAACGGGCGAGGTATCCATCGTGAAATGGAATTTGTGGAAAGTATGTATTCGTAGCTTCAAAGAATTGTTACGGTTCCGTCTGGAGCTTAATCAAAAAGTGAAAGCGATCCGTGCATAAACAGTAGGCCTGTGACGAAAAAAAAAATAATATTTATCCTGCTGGCAGTTGTAATTGTGCTGGCAGGATATTTTGCATTTAAGTGGTTCAGAGGGTCAGGGGCTTCCTGGAAATTTATCCCTTCCAGTGCGATTGTGGTCATCACGAGTGAACATTTGCAGGATTCGTCTTATCTGGCCACTGAGGTCGGCCTAGATCTTAAAAGACTTCCCCTGGTGGACATAGCGAGCGATAACCTGTCTTTGCTCAACCTGCTCACCCGAGACCAGAAAAAACTTTACAGCTTCCTGAATAACAAGCAGATATCTTATTCCTATCACCCGCGTACCGCAACAGAATGGGGTGTAATTCTTTACATACCTGTCAATGGTGAGGAAGAAGCCAAATGGCTGGCCAGTCCGGGTCACAGTAATATAAAGGTGTTACATCATAGCTTCCAGGATAACCGGATTACGGATATCAACGATACCAACTCCCGTCCGCTATTCTCCTATATTGTTAAAGACCAGTACCTTATAGCGAGCTACTACGGCGACCTGATCGAAGACGTGATCAGGACCTCTTCCATCAGCATTCAGAAATTTGAATTAAAGTCACGGTTTTCCAAAATCGACGATACTTCGTACGGTACAAGCATTTATCTGAAGGCGGATGCATGGAAATCTGTCATACCGGATGTGGCTGGAAACCATTACTCCGAATTTGCCAGGAGCCTCCCGGCTCTGCAGGATTTCCATATTGGTGACGACAAAGACAATACAGGATTAACCATCCGTTCGGACGGCTCGGCCACACCGGACCATTACCTGGCCAAAATGCTCGCTGATGGCCCAGGCTCAAAATTCACCGGCCACAAGCATATTTCCCAGCAAACCTCGCTGCTATACAGATACGCTGCGGCAGACAAGGAAACATTTCATGATAATTTTGCCTCGTGGCATCAAAAGTACAAGTCGCCCGCCTGGGACAAGCTCTATTATTACATCGGGAAGGAAAGTGAATTGTTTCTTGACAATTTCGGGGCAGAACTGATCCTCTGTCAGCAAGAGGAAAACAACAGTATCAGCGACGGCAAGATCCTGCTTGCTGAATATTCCAGTTATGACAAACTGCGCCTGACGCTCCAAAAGCTTTCCAAACTGTCCAATGATCAGACGAACACGAGCATGGACAAGTTTCAGGGATATGATATTTTTGCGATCGGAATCTCCGAATTCCCTGGTGCGCTCTTCGGAAATTCATTTAATGGTTTTTCCAAAACCTACGTCACCTACATTGCTCCCTATCTTGTGATGAGCAATAACGCTCAGGTTTTACAAAACTATATTGTCGATTTTGAGAATCAGATTACCTGGAAACAATCGCCGGAATATGACAGCGTGCTAACTACCTCAAAAACCGAGGCCCAGGTATCTCTGGTGGTCAACCTGCGAAAACTGCAGTCGGAGGCGGGAGGCTATCGCGGAAAAACATACACTGATCTTACGTCCAAAATCGAGTCGGTGGTGATCCAGTGTTATTATGATGGAGACGAAGTCTTTCCTGAAATTTCATTATTCCCCAAAAAACGGTCCAGTGCCGCAAAAGTTCTTAACCGGACTTTCCTCAACATTGATATTGAATGGCCCGAGATACTGGACAAAGAACTGGCAGCACTGCAAAATCCAGTTGATGGCAGTTCGGAAATTTTACTGACCGACAAGGAATTTAACCTTCTGAAAATAGATAACCTCAGAACCGGAAAACCCGAGAATATCTCCAGGCTGAACGGCAATCTGAATACCGAATCATACAAGGTCGATTTCCTGAATATCGGGCGGCAGCAACGGGTATTCGCCACGGCAAGATCCGTATATGCGATCGATGAAGACGATTCAACCAATTACTCCACATTTACGCAGTCGCTGCCTTCCGCGGATAACATCACAGCATTATACCTGATAGACGGCGGTGAGGATGGCAGCAACCGGTTTGTCATTAAAAGCAGCGCGAATGAATTGTTCCTGTGGGAAAGTGTGGGCAAGCCGCTCCGCAAACTAACCCGTTCGGTATCTTTTGAAAATCTTGCCGGGCCCGTCATGACACTAAATCAGATTGGTAACCGGGGTTTTATCGTGACACAGCGTAATGGCAAAATTTATCTTCTGGGAGAAAACGGAGCCATACGGCGGGGATTTCCAACGGATATCCTGACAAGAACCGAAAGTGCATTCACATGGGCGCAAAATCATGAAAACGGGCAGCCCGAACTGCTGGGTGTCAGTGTATCAGGTGAGCTCATTCGGATCAGTCTGGAAGGAAAAATAGTAGCACGCAAGCAGCTTTTACGTCCTGAGCCCGGAGCCACTTTCAGGATTTTATACGACCGCAATTCCCTGGACTGGATATTAACCCGCTCCACGCGTTCCAAAACGGCCATTATCGGCAAAGACGGAAACGATCTGTTTGAAATCAAGGATATTTTGCCAGATGCTTCCATACAATATCATTTTTTTGGAGTGGATAACCGCTTCATCAGTATTAAATCTGGTAGTTATTCTACTATTTTTGATATGACAGGAAAGCGCCTTGGCGACAAAGCGATACCTTCTGAAATGCCTGTTAAGCTAACTTACCAGCCGGGCTATTACAAACTGCTGGTTTTTAGTCGTTCTGAAAAGAAAATTCAGGTATGGTCCATTAAGCTGAGATAACCGATGAAATTTCTCCGATACTTCTTCTTGCTCCTTTTTGTGCTGATCTGGCTGGCCGGATTAAGTCCGTACTTTAACAATCTGGCAGATCAGGCAGGTCTTCTTCGTGACAGTTACCGTTTTGGCGATCTGTACCGGCTATCCAACCTGCCCGATTTTAAGGACCCTCGTAAGAGCTGTGCAGCTTTTAAGCCGGTTGCAGATTACGGCACCCGTAAACCGGTTCACCTGTATATCATCGGTGATAGCTTTACGGAAAAAGAAAGGATAAACGAAACGAATTTTGCGGCAGACCAGTACCACTATGTTCACTGGAGTGAGGTGCTTCATTTTAAGCCGGATACCTCTGCCATTCACGTATTATTACTGGAATCCGTGGAGCGTCATTTCCGCGAAAAATTTGCTGCCAGGCCGCTCTCCAATATCGTTCCTGATTCGGCCACTTATGCTGTTGCCGGAAAACCGTCCGTGATGCAGACCCTTGACCAAGCCTTTAAATCGGAACCTACCGAAGGCCGCCTCGATCAGTTATTGTTTCAAAACGATCTGATCCTGAGTCTGAAACAACTCAAGGCAAAATTCAATTTTGACATTTTTGACAGAACCAACAAAGAGGTTACCTTGGTAAATAACAACCGGGATATTGTGTACTACATGGATACTGATACCCCTGAAACGACGTCGTCTTTCACCCCGGTGACCAATGCCGAAATAGATTCTATAGTTTTGCACCTCAATGAAACTGGAAAGGCAATGGCGCAGCTTGGTTTCAGCAAGGTACTGCTTTCCGTTATTCCTAATAAAGTCTCCGTGCTGAGTCCTGATTATGGCACATACAATCACCTTATAGAAAAGGTTTATGCCAATCCCAGACTGGAATTGGCATATATAGATGTACTGCAGGATTTCAGAAAGCTGGGCGTATCATCCTACCTGAAAGGAGACTCACACTGGACCTGCGAAGGGCAGAATCTCTGGCTGGAAAAGACCAACCGTAAAATCGCCGAGGTTTTGCACCCTTAGGTTAAAATCCGCCGGGCCCTCTTCCTCCGCCACCTCCACCAGGAAACCCTCCGCCAGGCATGCCTTCATAGTCATTTCTTCTCCGGTTATCCTGAGCAGGCATTTTACCAAAATTGCGAAGCGTATAAGTAAATGTCAGCATGGCATACTGGGTCAGTACGCGGCTTGTAACATCCTGTACATAGGTTTCGGTTACCGACCGGGTAATGCTGTTATTCTGTTTCAGAATATCAAATACCGTAAGTTTCAATTCACCGGCATTGTTCTTCAGGAATTTTTTACCGATACTGGCATTCCACAAAGTAAAGTTTTGATTAAACCCTTGCCCTAACCCCCTGTACGACTGATTGTTCACGTCGGTCTGAAACACAAAACCTTTTCCAAAAATCCAGTTCAGTCTTCCCGCCAGCCCCTGGGTATAGTAATTGTTGTTCAAACTAGGCTGAATGGTATTCCGAACAACATTATAATTTCCAGAATAGGATAGTGTAAAATCAATTTTCTCGCTGATATTACTGCTCAGTACCAGCCCTTGCGACATGGCATAGGTATTCGAAAAGTTGGTTACATAATTAATCATACCGGGTGCTCGGGTATAGTTAAAACCGGTCGTCAGGTTAACGTTGAGTTTGATTTTAGATATTGGCTTTCCGTAGGTAAGGAAAGTACGGGCATTCCAGCTTCCGTCCAGGTTCACCGGTGCGGTAAGCTTTGCACCCTGTTCCAGCATAATTCCGTTGGGGAGTTCTGTTGGCTGCTGCGCAATGTAAGTCGAGTTCACAATGGCGTTATTGGTCTGGGTTACCAATACAAAAGCATTAAAATTATAAGGTCTGGACGCCCCGGCGACAGAATAACGAACATTCAGGGTATTTCTGTATTCCTGTTTCAGATCCGGATTTCCTGCGGTGAGCGATACCGGATTGCTGTTATCAATTACATTTTGTAACTGGGAAATGGATGGCTGGTTGGTTGCACTTCTGAAAAAGGTACGGAACTGCGTGCCCGATTTGGACCGGAACATTAACATGAAATTGGGCAGGAAATTAGTGAACGACTGATCCACTTTGGTATTATTGGGCGACAGCTGCTGGCTGTACAAACCTGTGTTCTGAAAATCGACGCCTGCATTCGCGGTCCATGCGCCTTTGCGAAAACGGTATGATAAACCCGCACGGTTAGTAGTATACCGGTTATCAAAATTATTGGACAGAAGCGTATCCAGATCGGTATATCCCCCTTCATCAAAACTCATATTATACGTTTCCTTTTTGCTGTTGCTGTTGCTCAGGGTAAGGCCGTAATTGAACTGTAACTGACCCGTTTTACTGATCGGTTCGGTATATACCAGATTTCCACCCAGCGTTGTTCCATCGGACCAGGTATGACTTTGCTGGTCAATGGTATCTCCCGGCATAATCAGATTATTGAAGTACAACTGTTTGGAATACAGGTTCCCCAAACCTGTTTTGTCGTTCAACTGCGTATTGAGGTTCAGCGAAATACTCCGGCCTCTTTTGCTGAAAGCATGGCGGAACAGAATATCGTTTCCGAAATTGTACCCACTATTTTTTGAGCTTTTGATATTATCCTGGCTGTTGAGCTTACTTCCGTCGCCTAAAGATGTGAGGCCCGCCGTAGCGCTGTTGGCGCGATTGTCCTGAAAGCTTAGCCGGGGCGTAACAATTAAAGAATTGTTTTTATTGATGTTATATTCCACACGGAGGTTGACGCGGTGATTCAGATTGGTGGTGCTGGTACTACTGGTTTCATCATAAAACTGGTTTTGAGCCCCACCGGAAAGAAAAAACTGCTGCTGTGTACCCTGATAGTTGGAATTACCGGTTCTGTTAAAGAAATAACTCCCTGAAACATCTACCTTCTCACCAAACTTATTGGAATAGTTCAACCCAATGGAATTGGTACCAGTGATACCGTTCTGATTGCCCACCATAAAATTGTTGGAGGCTCCCCCTCCCCCGCCGCCTCCACGGCCACCTCTTCCTGCCCCGCCTCCCCCGCTTGACCCAGTTACACCTAACAGATCCTGGCTCGAAAAGTTTTGCTGATTGATGTTATTGCTGAGCCCTATGACAGAAATACGCTGGTTGTTTTTAAAGTAACTCACATTGCCACCGGCCTGATAGCGGTCGTCAAGGCCATATCCGGTAAACATTTTTCCAAATTGCCCTACTTTCCGGTCAGCTTTCGTAACGATGTTGATGGTTCGCTGGGCATTTCCGTCATCAAATCCCGTAAACTGGGCCTGATCACTAAGCTTGTCGAATACCTCTATTTTATCAACGATCTCAGCAGGGAGCGATTTTAAGGTTAGCGCGGCGTCATCCCCAAAAAACGGTTTCCCGTCTACAAGTACCCTGTTAACGGTTTCCCCATTAGCAGTTACCGTTCCGTTGCTCACCGTTATGCCCGGCATTTTCTGAATAAGATCCTCAGAAGTAGCATCCGGGTTGGTTTTGAAGGCTGCGGCGTTAAACTGGGTGGTATCTCCCTTTTGTTCCATGGGCGTTACCTGTCCAATGATCTTTACCTCTTTAAGATTGGACACCGCTTCCTGCATCATAAATTTACCCAGATCCAGATTACCATCGGCGGTACGGATGGTTTTACTAATGTCCCTGTAACTAAGATAGGATATTTTTACAACATAACTGGTTTGACTGGTCAGACCCGAAAATACAAACTTACCGTTAACATCCGTGGTGACATATTCAGGCTTTGCTTCGGGGATATTTTTGGTAACAGAAACGTATGCACCCACTACAGGTGAATTTGCTGCACTATCCAGCACTGTTCCGGTAAGCTGTATACTTTGTGCAAATGCATATCCCGGCAAAACCAGGATTACGATAAGGATAAATTTGTGCCAATGTCCGTTCATGGAGTTTCACTTAAAGGTTTATAGCGTTTTAGAGGCGCAAAGCATCTTTAAGTTTAAGCCAGATGGTTAATATTGTTAAATAATCGACCAAATGGCAAATTTCATCTATAAACGGGCCGGAAACCTACTTCATCCACTCCGCCAGGGATTCTTCATACTGCCCAAGGAACTTCTCATACGCCCTTTTCAGTTCAGGTAAAGCCTGGGCAAGTGTGCTCGTATCATCGGATTTGAGCCGCCACTCGGCATCCCTGGCTATCTCGGCAACCTGCGATACTCCCACGGTCCCCGCACTTCCTTTCAGGGTGTGCAAATTACTTTTAACTGTAGGTATATCTCCCTTTTCAAATGCGGCAAGGGCTTCATCGATCAGCCCGGTTGATTCCTGCACAAAATCTTCAAAGACCGACAACACCAGGTCCGGGCCTCCTATCCCCTTGAGCTGATCTATTATCTCTTTGTCCAGCACAGGCAGTGTAACCTCTTCCACAACCTCGTGTGCTTTTCTTTCGGTTTTAACAGCCAGCTTATTCCCTATCAGCTCTTTCACTTTATACACGAGGTGCTGTGCCCTGATCGGCTTGGCAATGTAGTCGTCCATGCCCTGGCTGATGAATCTGTCCCGGTCTTCCTTCATCGAATAAGCCGTCATCGCCACCACAGGAGGTAGGCCCGCAACACGTTTCCTGAGTTCTTGTGTTGTTTGCACCCCATCCATATCTGGCATCTGGATGTCCATAAAAATGATGTCATACATCTGGTCGCCGTCAAGCTGCATTTTTTCTACTTTTTCAATGGCCACAAAACCACTGTCGGCCAGGTCAACCGTACATCCTGATTTTTTCAGGATCTCGTTGGCAACTTTACGGTTAACGGCGTTATCGTCCACCAGCAGGATATGCGGATGAACGGTGGTGAAAACATTCTCAATCTGCATTTCCTCACCGGGACCCACCATGCTAACCTCGGCTGTAGTGGTCTGCCGGGTTTCAAAGGTGAACCAGAATGTACTACCCTCCCCCAGCGTAGACTCTACACCAATGCTTCCGTTCATAAGCGCGCAGAGCTGTTTGCTGATCGCCAGCCCAAGGCCTGTTCCTCCAAAAGATTTTTTGGAAGAATTGTCGAGCTGCGTAAAGGAGGTAAATAAAATCTGCCGGTCCATCGCACTGATGCCTATCCCCGAATCCTGTACGTCTACCTTAATTTTAAAAATATTATCCCGCTGCTCCACCAGGTTCAGGAGTATTTTAACGGAACCCTTCTCGGTAAATTTCAACGCATTGGAAGTAAGGTTGGAAAGTATCTGAAGCAGCCGCGTCTGATCTGCAATGATGAATCTGGGAATATCCGGAGCAATGTGATAAGTGAGTGTATTTCCCTTACTCTTCGCTGTTTGCCCGAATAGTGAAACCAGTTTCAGCAGTAGCTCCTCTACTGAAATAGCGGCTTCGTGCAGGACCATCTTGCCGGCTTCTATTTTGGAAAGATCCAGGATATCGTTCAGAATATTCAGCAGCGTTTCAGACGACCGTTTGATCGTAAGCACATAGTCCCTCTGCTCTTCATTTAATTTTGTCTCACCAAGCAGGTCAATCATACCGATGACACCATTCATAGGTGTGCGGATTTCATGGCTCATATTGGCCAAAAACCCTTCCTTCACTTTCAGCGAACGCTCGGCATGTTCCTTTGCTTTGAGAAGTTCCAGTTCGTTCCGTTTCAGTTCTGTGATATCGCGCGCGAGTGCCGCCACTTCGGTTGGCTTGCCCTTATCGTTTACAAACATCAGCATATTGATCATAAACTGGCGCTCCGAACCATCCTTGCGCGGCATGGTGATCTCGAAATTCCGCAGACTTCTGGTTTTCCTCAGCCTGATCAACGCGGAATGTATCCGTTTTTTATCAGAGAAAAAATTCGTCAGTTCTTTGCCTATTACTTCTTCCGGAAGATATCCCAGCCGTTTCAGTACCGACTGGCTGATCATGGTGATCCTGCCGTGGCGGTCTATCCGGCAATAGATATCCTGAAGATTTTCAAAGATTCCCCTGAACAACTCTTCACTATGCCGGAGCGACAATTCGGCTTCCTTCCTGCGGGTGATGTCCCGCGCAATACCGGATACTTCTTCGATGAGCCCCTCTGCATAATGAATAGGATTGAGATAAAACTCAAGCCACATTTCTCCCCCATCCTGCTTGTCTATTTTGAATTCGAAGTACTGCGGCTCGCCCCTCAATGCCTGCCTGTATTTGCTTTCAAGGATGCGCCGGTTGGCATTCCCCACCATCCGCCAGCCGAACTTCTCAGGGGTTACCTGCAGGGACGGACGGACACCTATCTGTGTCTGTATCAGATCTGCATAGTTTTTGTTGAAAGAGGTAAGCTGAAGACTCTTGTTAACCGACCATATCAGGTGCGAACTGCTATCAAAAATAGCGTTCAGCCTTGCAACATACCGGCTTAGTTCCTGCTCACTTTGCTTACGGGCAATTGCAAGGGCAACCTGTCCGGAAATAAACTCCAGCAGTTCAAGGTCACGAGCGTCAAACATATTGGGATCATCATAAGATTTCACCCCAATGATACCTGTCACCCTGTCGCCTATTCTTAAAGGCACGCAGAGTAACAATTTTGGCGTCACCCCGTATAGGTACAAACTGTTGGTTTTGGCGAGCTCTTCGATGTCCTTGTCGGATAAAAAAAGCGGTTTGTTTGACGCAATGGCGTACTCGGTAACACCATTCCCCAGCCTTCTTCTTGTAAATCTCACATTCCCTTTAAAGTACTGGTCTACATAATAGGGAAAATAAAGATAACTCTGGCTGGGATCATAGAGTGCTATGAAGAAGTTTTTTACGTCGATTATCTTACCAAGTTCTTCGTGAATAGAATGGTAAAAATCATCCAGACTGGGTGAATTGAGCGTCCAGTTGGCAATACTGTAATATAGATTCTGAGCCTTTTCCGCCCTTATTTTTTCTGTATAATCATTAAGTATACAGCGAAAAGCAGTAGGCTTTCCCCCATCGAACCGGCAATTCACACTGCCTTTCACAAATACCTTTTTGCCCTCCCTGTTTTGAAAAACAGCTTCGAAATTCGGATTGGAATTACCCTGCCTGATGCTTTCTAGCTGTTTTAATGCTTCATCCACATGCTGTGGATGAAGGATATCCTCCATTCTCATCGAGGCAATTTCCTCCAACCCGAAACCGAGCACCTCACGCCATGCCTTATTAACAAAAATGAATTTACCGTCTATGGCCACCAATTGAATAAGATCGCTCGTATTATCGACCAGATCCTGTAGCTGGGAGTTGGATTTAGCAATGGAAGACTCCATCCGCCGCCGCCGGGTAATGTCATCACCAATTAACGTAACACAGGAAACGTCGTTTTCGTCTTGGTGTAAAAGAACTGAATTGATTGAAAAAGTTCTGACTGTGCCCTTCCGGGCCAGAAATGGGATCTCCCGTCTTTCAAGTTTCCGTTTTCCCTGGATGCCCTCTTCCAGCATTTGCCTGACCTCGAACTCTTCCTCCTTCGGTACCAGATTATCGAATAAGCTTTTCCCAACCAGCTCTGCCTCTTCCCAACCGGTTTTCATTAAGGTATGGGCGCTGATGCTCCTGATGATAAAATCAGGTGTAAAGGTAATTCCTATCAGGTTGAGGTGCTGAAGTGTGGTGTGAATGGTTTGCCAATCTGTCTGTGATGAAATCATTTCCATAGTATGGGGGCATTCGGAATTTTAAGGTTAGTTCCAATTCTTTATTCGATAAATCTACGAATTAAGCCGTAATTTTGGTTCGTGAAAGTAAATTATAAAAATACCGGCGATAGCGTTCGTGCTAAAAAACATTTGGGACAGCACTTTCTGAAAGACCTGAATGTTGCTCAGAAAATAGTAGATGGCCTCACCTGCCATGGTGGTTATGACAAGGTACTTGAAATTGGCCCCGGAATGGGCGTTTTAACACAATTCCTGTTAAAG
The DNA here is from genome assembly GCF_907164905.1 of Dyadobacter sp. CECT 9275. Classification (NCBI taxonomy): domain Bacteria; kingdom Pseudomonadati; phylum Bacteroidota; class Cytophagia; order Cytophagales; family Spirosomataceae; genus Dyadobacter; species Dyadobacter helix. Next base: position 1,516,387 of record NZ_CAJRAF010000002.1, read on the forward strand.
AAAAGTGAGTATACCACCTTCGTTGCTGAAATTGATACGGAGTCAGTTGCTTATCTGAAAGTACATTATCCGGAGTTAGCCCCCCGGATAATGGAAGGTGATTTTCTAAAAATGAACCTGAAAGAAAGTTTTACGGAGCCTTTCGGCATCATCGGTAATTTTCCTTACAACATTTCGTCTCAGATATTTTTCAAAACACTAGAATTCCGTGACCAGATTCCTGAGGTAGTATGCATGCTGCAAAAAGAGGTTGCCCTTAGGATTGCCTCGCCTCCCGGCAACAAAGATTACGGGATACTTAGCGTTTTGCTGCAGGCATTTTACGATATTGATTACCTGGTTTCGGTTCCGCCGGGGGCCTTTAATCCGCCTCCCAAAGTGCAGTCGGGTGTGATCAGACTGCGAAGGAATCAGGTAAAGGCGCTGGACTGTAACGAAAAAATGTTTTTCCGGGTTGTCAAAACTGCTTTCAATCAACGGCGTAAAACGCTCAGAAATGCGCTGAAACCACTGGGGGAATTTCCGGACCATCCGCTCCTGACCAAACGAGCTGAGCAGCTGGGCGTGGCTGAATTTGTAGAACTTACAAAACTGGCCCAGAGCCTTCAGCAGGACATAAAATAAAAAGCTAAAAGCAACGTTCCCAATCGCTAAAAGCTACGCAGCATGACTTTTGAATTAACCAAGGAATATGTCGAACATATCCAGGAACTCATTGAAAAAGAGGATGTAAGCAGAATACAGACCGAAATGGAAGGTCTTTTTCCCGCCGATATTACCAGCCTGTTGTATGAGCTCGAAACCGGAGGAGCCAAATACCTGATCAGTGCGCTGGATATTGAAACGGGCTCCGAAATCCTCGCGTCCATGGATCCCGACGAACGGAAAGAGTTTCTGAAATCCTTTACTTCTGAAGAAATCTCTAGATACGTCAACCTCTTTGATTCTGACGATGCAGTGGATTTGCTCAACGAACAGCCTATAAGGGTGCGTGAGGAGGTAATTGCGCTGCTGGAAGACCGTGAGCAGGCCCGTTTTATTCTTGATCTGCTGCATTATGATGAGGACGTAGCTGGTGGCCTTATGCAGAAAGAGCTTGTAAAGGCAAATGTCAACTGGACTGTCAATCAATGTATTGAAGAACTAAGAAAGCAGGCCGAGGATGTTGGAAAGGTGTATTCCGTATACGTTGTGGACGACAATAGCATACTGCTGGGAATATTGTCATTGAAGAAAATCGTAATCGCTCATAAAAACACAAAAATTGAAAGTTTGTATGACCGGGACGTGATTTTTGTAGAAACCTACCGCCCTTCCGAAGAAGTGGCTGAGCTCATGCAGCGTTACGACATTGACGCCCTGCCGGTTGTAAATGTTCAGGGAAAACTGCTGGGACGTATCACGATAGATGACGTCATCGACGTGATTACCGAACAGGCCAGCTCCGATACCCTGGCGATGGCAGGTATTACCGGTGACGTGGAAGAAGATGACACGGTTTGGCGACAAACCCGTGCCCGCTTGCCCTGGCTGCTGGTAGGTATGATGGGAGGAATACTGGCTGCCAAATTCATCAGTTTTTTTGAAGGAGATTTGAAAATCATTCCTGCCATGGCAGCTTTCATTCCCATTATCGGATCAACAGGCGGCAATGTCGGTATTCAGACCTCCTCCATCATTTTACAAAGCCTGGCAGATAAAAGCGGACTGGATGCCACAGTCTGGCAAAGGATGCTGCGGATGCTTGCCGTAGCCTTTATCAACGGATTGATTATCAGCCTCATCGTATTTGGATTCAACCTCCTGATCGGGAACGAACTCCGGCTCGCACTGGTGGTATCCACGGCGCTTATGTCGGTCGTTTTCCTAGCTTCATTCATGGGAACGGTAACACCCATTGTTCTGGAAAGAATAGGTATCAACCCCGCGGTTGCCTCGGGGCCTTTCATCACAACAGCCAATGACCTCATCGGTTACGGCGTATACTTTGGGCTCGCTCACGTGCTGCTGGATCTGTAAGCAAGGTGATCAGGGAGAGATACCAGCAGGGAAATATCACAACAAACCAGTTGGTCACTTTAACATTCGCTTAAGCTCAGCGGAATGTTCAAAGCAAGTCCTCCCTCAGAGGTTTCCTTATACCTGTTATTCATATCCAGTGCAGTTTCCCACATGGTTTTCACCACGTTATCCAGGGATACCTTCGCATGACCGGGATCACTCTGAACGGCCAGCTGGGCCGCCGTAATGGCCTTTATGGCGCCCATCGTATTTCGCTCGATACAGGGTATCTGAACAAGCCCGCCGACGGGATCGCAGGTCATACCCAAATGGTGCTCCATCGCAATTTCCGCTGCCATGAGGCACTGTTCCACCGTACCGCCCATGACTTCCGTCAGGCCTGCCGCTGCCATGGCAGAAGAAACGCCTATCTCCGCCTGGCATCCGCCCATAGCAGCCGATATGGTAGCTCCTTTTTTGAAAATGCTGCCGATTTCTCCGGCTGTCAGCAAAAACCTCAGGATGGACTCATCACTGCTTTCACAAAACGTAACATAGTATTGCAGTACAGCCGGAATCACCCCCGCCGCTCCGTTCGTCGGTGCGGTTACCACCCTGCTGAACGAAGCATTTTCTTCGTTGACCGCCAATGCAAAACAACTCACCCAGTCGAGTGTATACTTAAAGCCATTACCAGCAGCCCTGATCCTTGCGACCCAATCGTCATAATGATCGTCTGTGGCTTCGGATAGCAATTTTTTGCTGAGGCTGGCCGCTCGACGTTTCACATTCAGTCCCCCGGGCAAGGTACCATCCGCATGGCAGCCCCGATATATGCTTTCACGCATCACCCTCCATATATTCAACAGCTCTGATTTAATATCAGTCTCCGTTCTCCATGCTTTTTCATTTTCCAGTACTATTTCCCAGATGGACAGGCCTGTGCGCTGCGCCCACTTCAGAACGTCAGATGCTTTCTCCGTCGGATACGGTAAGACCGTTTCGTCGTTTCCCGTTACTTCCTCATTTTCTTTCATCACAAAGCCCCCGCCAACAGAGTAATAAGTTTCTGCTATCTGCCTGCCATTGGGGAGTTCAGCCCTAAATGTCAGTGCATTGGGATGAAATGGAAGAGACTCCTTCATCATAAAAACGATGTCACTCTGAGGATTGAAAGGCAGTGTTCTGGTACCATTTAGCCGGATCAGACCACGGTCCCTTATATCCGCAATGATGGTACCAATGCGGGAAGCATCAATCAGTACAGGGTCATGGCCACTCAGACCCAGTAAAACGGCGAGGTCAGTCCCATGTCCGACACCCGTTTTCGCCAGAGAACCATACAAATAAACACGTACCGAAGTAACCTGCTCCAATCCCGCCGTTTTTTCAATCAGGCTAAGAAACTGCTGGGCGGCCCGCCATGGCCCCAATGTGTGCGAACTCGACGGACCAATCCCTATTTTAAATATATCAAAAACCGAAATGCGCTCTTCTTTCATAACAAAGCTAAACTTTACGACGGACCCACATTTCAGTTGAATCAATCCGGTTATAAATATAGAATGCCATCGGTGATTTATGACCAGGCAGGTTGATAGTTAGATAGTTTATTGCCAACAGGTGACAAATTCCGTCATTTTATCTGGTTATTCTTTACTTTTTAAAATAACGGTATTTTGATCCAGCATATAATGAAGGTGATGTGTTCTGGCAAGGGTATCCAGTATATCGGCGAGGGGATCGGACAATAAAAATTTACCCGACAACTTTGTCTCCTTTATCGATTCACTTTCAAAAGCGATTTTCACATCAAACCTGCTTTCCAGTGTCGCCGCAACAGTGGCGAAACGCTCCTGGTCGAACACCAGAATTCCCTCCTTCCAGGCAATGGCGTTGGTACCCACTATGTTGGTTTTAGTGAATTTACCCGAATCCATATCCACAGTTGCACGTTCATTCGCCGACAATTCGATCCCAAGCATATCAAAAGAGGAGTCATTTACCAATGATGCTTGTCCGCGAACCACCGAAAATTCGGTCATCCTTAGGTATTTGTAAGCCCGTATATCCAAAGCACTGCCCGCTGGCAACCGTGCCCTGATTCCCTTGGTCAGTACAAAGAAATTCGAGACCTCCCGGTTGGCAATATCAAAATAGGCCTCTCCCTCCAGAAGTTCTACATTTATCTGTTTCCCCACGGGATCTTCAGGGTACAGAAGTGTACTACCTTCGTTGAGGTACACAACTGAACCGTCGCCGAATTTCAGCCAGATCCTTTGCCCTTTGGCAGTGGTGAGCCTGGCTATGTTATCGCCAAAAATAAAATGATAGGCATGTACCCTGTAAGTGTAAAGCAGCCAGCCCGTGGACACCACCAGGAAGATGCCAACTATCAGAAAAAGACCTCTGCCTGATCGTGAGAAAAATCTTGACTCCGGTTTTTCACTCAGATTTCCGTTGATAATATCATCCTTATCGGCCTCAAGTTGTGTGTCCAGCACCTGGTCCAGTTTCCCTTGTTTGAGAAGATAAAAGAAAACTTCCAGTTCCGTATCACTTATATCGTTGTTTCTGTACCGTTGAACAAGATTTTCCAAAAATGCGTGATCATCCATCCGTAACGTTTTCTTACAAAGACGGGTTTGGAGTAAAATAGGGTACCTGGTGCTTCATATTTTTTTCAAATCCCCCCACCGGACCGACCAGCGGTACCAAACCAGATTTGGAAGACAAGTATACCCATGCAGGTACTTGGCTTATATACAAGGTTTTCCTCGACCCGAAATCATTTCATCTTAATATGAATTCCGTCATGCTCAAAATCACCGGAAAAGGTTTCAGCACATTCCGAAAGCATACCTTTGCTCTGTTATTCGTGACTACGCTCATTACCAGGATACAGGCACAGAATTATGACGAGCGCAAAGTACCCCGATACACTTTACCCGAGCCATTGACTACTTCCTCGGACATGGAAGTAAAAAACATTAAAACCTGGGAAAAGGTAAGGCGCCCTGAAATCCTGCAACTTTTTGAGGATAATATTTATGGTCAAATGCCTGAATACTACGACAAGATCAGCTACGAAATTACCAGTGAGGACAAAACAGCCATGAACGGCAAGGCACATTTGAAACAGGTACTGATCCGCATCACTCAAAAAGATAAAGTAGTAAAAATTAACCTTACGCTATTCATCCCTCAAAATAGTACAAAACCCAAACCCGTTTTTTTATTGATCAACAACCGCGGAAAAGAGAATACCGATCCCGAACGAAAAGTAAAAAGCGAGTTCTGGCCCGCAGAAATGCTGGTCGACAACGGATATGCGGCGGCGGCCTTTCATGTGAGCGACCTGGCACCCGATCATAAGGATAATTATACCAACGGGGTTCTGCAGCTATATCCCGAACAGCTGAAAATGGATAACGGGATGAAAGCCATTGGCGCCTGGGCCTGGGGTGCAAGCCGCGTTATGGATTATTTTGAACAGGATAAGGATATTGATGCGAAGAGAGTTGCGGTAGCAGGCCACTCGCGCGGTGGCAAGGCTTCCTTATGGGCTGCTGCCCAGGACCAGCGCTTTGCCATCTGCATTTCCAACTGCTCGGGAAATACAGGCGCTGCGCTGTCACGCAGGCAGTTCGGAGAGAGAATCGCCCGCATTAATACCAGCTTTCCGCATTGGTTCAATAACAATTATAAAAAATTCAATGACAAGGAAGATTCTCTTCCCGTGGACCAGCATATGCTGATTGCCCTGGTGGCACCCCGTCCGGTATATGCCACCAACGCCTCCAAAGACCTTTGGGCCGACCCGACGGGTACCTATCTTTCCTTAAAAAATGCAGAAAAAGTTTATGCATTGTATCACCGAAAGTCGGCACTGCCTCCCAGCCCGCCAAACATCAATGAACCGGTGTACCGTTCCATCCTTGCGTATCATAACCGGGAAGGTGAGCATAACATGACCTCCTATGACTGGGGGAATTTTATAAAGTTCGCTGATTACCATTATAAAAAAGGCAGATAGGTCCGATATATAACATTTTCTTAACAGAAGATCAGGTCCTTTCAGCCCGAAGCGAAGTAATATTGCAAAATCAACGATTGCCGTTCTTGCCTATGTTTACCTTATCATACACCTCATTTAACCGGCTGGCTTTCACGGCCCTATTCCTTTCTGTGATCTCGCCGCTTGTTGCGCAGCAGAATAAGAGTTACCCTCCCTCTGCTTTTCCTGACAGGGTAATCCTCGGCTGGAAGGGCGATGCCGCGCATACCCAGGCTGTCAACTGGCGTACCGATTCTACGGTGTCCAATGCCATGGCAGCTATTCATGAAGCAGATCCCTCGCCTGATTTTGTGAGCAAAGCAAAGATCGTTAAGGCGACTACGCAGTCGGCACGGATTGACAATATAACCGCGAATTATCATGAAGCCAATTTTACCGATCTGAAACCCGCAACCCGTTACCTCTACCGTGTAGGTAATGGCACGGAGTGGAGCGAGTGGTTTCAGTTTACTACGGCTTCTGACAAAGCCTCGCCGGTGTCGTTTCTGTATTTTGGTGATGCCCAGAACGACCTGCGGTCTCTATGGTCGCGGGCCATCCGGGGTGCTTTCACACAGCTTCCCAAAGCTAACCTCATCATCCATGCAGGCGACCTGATTAACAATTCAAATGTAGATTACCAGTGGGGAGAATGGTTTGAAGCAGGTGGCTGGGTAAATGGGATGATTCCCAATCTGCCAACACCGGGAAACCACGAGTACTACCGCGACGAGGTAAAAAAACCACAGGTATCCAAACATTGGCGTAAGCAGTTTGCCCTTCCGGAGAATGGTCCTGAAGGCTTGGAAGAAACCGCATATTACATTGACTACCAAGGAATAAGGTTTATATCAATGGATTCTCAGGCGGCACTTCTGGATTCATCCGTACTGGACCGGCAAGCGGCCTGGTTTGAAAAAACAGCTCGAGAAAACACGAATAAATGGCTCATCCTATTTCATCATCACCCTATATATTCTACCAAAAATGGCCGGGATAATGACGAATGGCGTGCCAAAATGGAGCCCTTGTACAAGAAATATAAGGTAGATCTGGTATTACAGGGCCACGACCATACCTATGGACGTGGACTTAATATGCCGCTTGGTACCAGCCGCAAAAAGCCGGATGGCCCCATTTACGTGGTATCTGTAAGCGGCCCTAAAATGTACGACATAGGGCTGCAGGACTGGATGGATCGGGCGGCTTCCAACACGCAGCTTTATCAGGCGATCACCGTTGATGCCAACAAGCTATCCTATAAATCATTTACAGTTTCCGGCGACCTATACGACCATTTTGAACTGATAAAGGATGTGAAAGGTAACAATATCTATGCCGAATTATCTACCCAACTGAAAATGCAGGAAAGGCTAGAATTACCTGAAAAATTGAAACAGAGTTTTAAAGAAGCGGATCTCAAAGAATACGAAAAGCGGTTTCAGGAATATAAAAAGCGGAAAGAGATAAAATAACCCATTCCGTGCGGTTTATTACCGGCATCCAAGGTTGGATGCCGGTAATACATTTCGTATCAAGAGAATCCCTCTATTCTGATTTTAATGTTTTAACAGGATCTGATAAGGCGGCCTTTACTGTCCGGTTTCGATACAACAAAAGCAAAATACCGACACCTGTTAAACCAACCCCAACCCTGCCGCTGCTTTGATAAGCGACGCCGTATTGTTGACGTCAAACTTCATCAGCAGATTAGATCTGTGACTGTTGACAGTAGCCACACTTACAAATAACTGCTCAGCAATCTGTGGGTTGGTCATCCCTTCGGCAATCAAGACAAGTACTTCCTTTTCGCGGCGTGTAAGAAAGGGAATACTCTTGGGAGTTACGGCGTTGGACTGGTTCTGGTCAAAATTTACATTCATGTAATACCCTCCTGCCTGCACCTGCCTGATGGCCTCCAGAATTTCCTCTTTGGTCGAACTCTTGATCAGGTAACCGCTGGCCCCGTTCTGAATCATCCTCGATACATACGCCCGCTCCGTGAAGGTACTGAGGGCCAAAGATTTAACATCAGGAAACTGTTCCTTTATTTTTTTGCAGAGATCAATCCCGCTAATGTCCGGCAGGTTAATATCAAGAAATACGATGTCCACTTTATTGTTTTTCAGAAAGGCAACGGTATCAAAGGCATTGGACGCAGTACCTACTACCGCAATACCGCTGCTGTCTGCCAGCAATGACTTTAATCCTTCAACAACCAGTGGGTGGTCGTCAACAATAAGTATTTTCACATTCATCCGGGTGGGGCGTCTGGTTAGGGTTCTGTTAAGGCAGAGAAAACAAACTAGGTAACTATAGGGTGATCTCAACAAGGATAGAGGTTCCTTCCTCGGGCTTGGACTGTATATCCAGCTTGCCGTTCAGATAGTCTACCCTTGCCTGAACGTTCCCAAGACCTGTACCCTTTTTTTGTCTGACCTTTTCAACATCAAAACCCTTTCCGTTATCTTCAACCGTCAGGCTTACGTTTTTGCCCATCCGGGTAAGTTGGACCTGCGCCTCGGTGGCTTCCGCATATTTCAGCACATTGTTCAACAACTCCTGGGCAATACGGTACAGCACGATCTCAATGGAGGAATCAAGCCGCTGGTCGAAGCCAAAGGTATGGATCGAAACCTGCAACTGTCCTGATTCACTGATCCCGTTGCAAAAATCCGTAAGCGCATCTATCAGCCCGAACCTGACCAGCGTTTCGGGCATCATACTGTGTGCCACGCGCCGCATTTCGCTGATGGCGCCATCCAATTGGCTGAGTGCCCTGGTGAACGTCATCGCGCTCGCTTCGGGCAAAATTACATTTCCTTTCACCGAATTTAGTGTTAATTTGATACCTGACAATAATCCCCCAAGTCCATCATGGAGGTCTCTTGCTACGCGGGTGCGTTCTTCTTCCTGTCCTTTTAATATAGAATGTGTGGCCAGGAGCTGCCGCTCCTGCTGTAATCTTAATACTTCATTTTCCGCGATCCGCTTTCTGATGGCGATGTTCCTGTAAACCAGTCCCGCCACAACCAGCAGAACCAGCAAACCTGCTACAAGACTGTAAATAAGGGTATTGCGGGCCTGTTTTTCCTTTTCAAGAGAGATAATCCTGTTTTCCTTTTGTGCTGTCAGATACCTTGTGTCCAGTTCCTGCAACTGTTTCTGTACATCAATTCCCTGTAGCGAATCATCCAGTATGGAATATTTCATCAGGTAATCATAGGCAGCCTTGTAGTTCTCTTGCCGGTACATATCTGTCGCATAATCCTCATAAAGCTCCACCAGGCGGTCGGTCATTTCATTTTCCTCCGCAATTTTCAATGCCTCCGCAGTTAACTTAGCCGACAAATCAGGCAGGTTCATATCTTCGGCAACAAACATCAATGCCCGCAGGCATTCTATCTCAAGGAAAACGTTCCCCGATTTTCGCGCCAGTTTGAGACCTTCCTCTCCATACTCCTTTGCCCTGGCCAACTGTTTGTCTGCTCTGCTGGCCCGGCACAAACCTGCATAAGCCTGGATCACATATATGTCCGAACCAATGGCTTTTGCAACCGCCAGCCCTTCCTTAAAATGAGTCGCTCCTTCCTTATATCTCTTTAGATTCGAAAGACAAACCCCGTTGGTTGTAAGTATATCCGCCAGCTGCAGACTATCTTTCATTGGCCTCGCCAGGGCCAGCGCCTTTTGCTTGTATTGCAGCGACTTGTTCAACAAATTGGCATGCTCAAAGGCCGTACCAATATTGACATATAACCTGGGCAGGTATTCCGTTTTACCAAGTTTTTGGAATACATCCGCTGACAGCTGATTATAGCGTATCGCCTCCCTGAAATTGGCCATGTAGGTGTAACTGGCTGCTATATTTGCAAGACTTTTGCCTATGTTAACCTGGTGTTTCATTCTTTTGGCAATTTCCAGGCTTTCCATATTTAGTTTCAGGCCCGGTTCATATTTGCCCTGCAGATTTAATACATAGGTGTAATTGGACCGAAACTTAAATCGTCCTGTGTCGTAATTCAGCTTTTCACTCAGCTCACTCGCTTTCAGATAGTACTTGGCTGCGCTGTCAAGGTTCTTATTTTCTAAAAATTGCCCGTATTCAATATAGCTCAGTACCAGGTTGGTATCCTGTCTACTCTCCCCGATTTTTTTCAGAATTTCATTTACATCCTTGTTCTGGGCAAATGTTTCGGTGACGATCAAAAGAGAAAAAAGTACTTTAATTACAAGTTGCATTGCACGGCTAATGGGTTGTTGAGCCGGTAAATTACCTGAGTAAAGGTTATAAATAAAACCGTTAACTAATATCATATGAAAGCATGATTTTTGAAAAATCATGCTTTCATATGATTGTCCGCCAGGGCCGGGGGAATCTACCTTTGTGCCGTTCAAAACAAAGTATTCAGCTCAGTATTAAATCATTATCAGCCATGAAAAATTTCCTCATCATTTTGACCTTCACATCCTTTCTGTTTTCCTGCAAGAAGGACAAGGATGCTGCGCCCGAATTGAGCGCAAGAGTCGCAGGTACTTATCAAGCCAGCCGGATGACTGCCGACGGCCAGGCGCTTCCGTTAGGCAACGGTACCGAACTCCAGATAATCCTGACCAAAGCATCTGCAGAAACTGTAAACGGGACAATGAAACTGAAACTCGGAGGCAATCCCGAACCAGATGAAAGCCTGGGACTGCTGATCCTGAAGGATGCAGGTGATTCGGGTACGGACATCTTCACGGGCACCGACAAAGTGGGTACAGTTTCCAAAAGCGGGAGCCTCACCGTTACCGTGGAAGATGACGGCGTTGAATATAAAATTTACGCCGACAAGAAATAAAGCTTCCGGGCTCGTCCCGGGTCATTGCCCGGATTTCGCATTTGAATAACCCACCCAGTACCAGGGGCATAAAATGCCAATAAATATGCCCCTGCTTTATTCTTTTGATTTAACTCCAGCAACAGTTTTTCTTCTGTCTTAAACAGAGGAGGACAAATCTCAAGAACAGAGAACATACGATGCTCTGTTCTTGGGAATCAAATTATCTATTAGCCATGAAAAATAGTATTCTCTCATTTTTTATTTACGCGGCATGCGTATGCTTTCTGAATTTTAGATTCTCCGACGATTACTCCGAATTTGGTATCACCACTCGCGATGTCCAGGAACGGCTCTGGAGCGGTCTTCAGCAGAACCGGCTTTATGTCCCATATTTACCCGGTGCTGTTAAAGACGCCTGCCGTGCAATTTCACCAGACCAGCAGACTGCCGCCATTCAGAAACTGGGCGGACTGGTTAAATCTTACTATGCTTCCGAGGACTTTAAAAAGAGGTACAGCAACTGGCTCGCGAAAAGCTTCCCGCAAACTGAAACCATTGTGACCGAGGAAAAAAAGGCGCAGATCAGGGAGTCAAAAATCAGAAGTGTACAAAATGTCACCCCCAAAAGCGTGGAACCCGTTGTGGATATGCAGATCCAGTCTGGTGATACTTACAAGGGAATGGAGGCAATGATTGCCAGCATGCCTGTGGAGCAGCGTGCCGATTTCAAAAAACAGATCGATACCGGAAAACAGAATGCAGCATTTTTCAGAAAAATAAAACCTTTACTGACGTCTGACTTTGAGGAATTCAAAAAGCAATATGCCGAACACCTTGCTCAGGAACAAATTACCCAGGAACAGGAGAGGCTTGTTAACAATAACAAAACCAACGCCGAGGAATTAGAAAAATGGAAGAATCCCAAAAAGATCCTGGCAGCGAAACTAACCGAGTTCCTCGACAAAAGTAAAGGGGTTGATTTTGCGGCGCAGACAAAAGAAGTCAACAATCGCAAAAAATTTGTGAATGCAGCTTACGAAACCAAAAGTGATATCTGGAAATTTTGCTACCGCATGGGAAAAACGCCGACAGCCACCGCCAGAACATTTGCCCAGCAGTGGCTCACGGAGTTAAAGTAAGCTGCCGCCAGCTTTGCAGAAAACAGGGCCAGCAATAAAACGATGTGCCGTAGAAACAACAGCAGGGCAAGCTCCCTCTTACGTGCCTGCGGCACACCTCATATTAAATTACCCCATTTTTCTATGAAGCTTATGTATCTAACAGGATGTCATTACCTTATTTTTTGACCGATTCCTTTTCAAGATAGTCTACCGCAAGCCGGCTCAGTGCGCGAACACCCAGTACAAGCCCTGTTTCATCCAGATAAAAATCCGGCGTATGGTGCGGGGCTGCCTCAGAAATGGCTTTCCCCTTAGGCATACCGCCCAGGAAAAAGAAAAAACCCGGTACTTTCTGCTGAAAATAAGAGAAGTCTTCGGCACCCGTTTTTGCCGGAATAAGAGAAACGTTTTCCTTGCCGGCCACATTTTCAAGTGTCCCAATCATCCGGGCCGTCAATGCCTCATTGTTGAAAGTGACGGGATACAATACATCAATTTTAACATGGGCCTTTGCCCCAGCACTTTCCGCGATCAGCGAGGAAATATCCGTAACCCGTTTGTGTACCAAACTGTGCATTTCTTCATCAAACGTTCTGATGGTCCCGATCATCTTCACTTCTTCGGGAATAATATTCTGCCTGATCCCCCCGTGAATGGCTCCGATAGTCACCACAGCCGGGGCCTTTGTCAGATTAAGATTACGGCTAACAATAGTCTGCAGAGCTGTAACAATCTGGGAAGAAGTCACAATAGGGTCCACACCAGACCAGGGATATGCACCGTGGGTTTGTTTGCCTTTCACTTCGATACTAAAAAAATCAACCGCAGCCATGGTGGCACCCGGCCGGTAGGATATCTTGTTGGCTTCTATCTGTGAATCAATGTGAAGTCCGAAAATGGCATCAACTTTTGGGTTCTCCAGTACCCCTTCCTTCACCATGAGTTTAGCCCCGCCCTCTTCGCCTTCCGGGGCACCCTCCTCAGCAGGCTGGAATATAAACTTTACCGTTCCTTTGATGTCTCCTTTCATCCCGGCCAATACCTCTGCCACTCCCATCAGGATAGCCACATGGGTATCATGCCCGCAAGCATGCATAACCCCCGTTTTTTGACCGTTGTAGTCGGCAACTACCGTCGATTTGAAAGGTACCTCCACCCGTTCGGTTACCGGCAGGCCATCCATATCGGCCCTTAAGGCAACCACCGGACCCGGCTTTCCTCCTTTCAGGATACCCACCACTCCGGTATGCGCAATGCCGGTTTTCACTTCAAATCCAAGTTTTTTGAGATGAGCCGCTACCTTTTCCGCTGTTTTAAATTCCCGGTTTCCAAGTTCGGGATTAGTATGAAAATGGCGGCGCCATGTAATAATGGTTGGTTCCAGTTCCTTTGATTTCTTGTCAATTCTGGTCCATAGCGGGTTCTGAGCAGCTAGCCAAGCAGGAGTGAAAGTTGCTAAAACAAAAAGTAAGAAGTGCTTTTTCATGAGTGGTCATTTCAATTTCGGTAAGAATATACCAAAATATGGAATTATGACACCATTTACCAAAAATGACGGCTCCGGTATCAAACAAAAGCGGGAGCCCCTGCCGAGGCCCCCGCTTTTCTGATTTCTATTAATTCTGTGGTGAACAAATCAATGCTCATCCTCCTGAAATCCTGTACGACGGTATCCTGCATATTCATATTGCGTGCCCGGATCGTCTGAGAACTCAAATTTCACGTAAATGGAATCTGTCTTATTACCACCCGGTGTGGTGGCAGCTCCTTTCAATACCTTGCCTTCAATGACAGATACTTTGATGGTTGGGCTATACATATTAGACAGACCAGGCGCTGCATTGAAAGTCATAGCAGGCAAATTCACTTTTGCTACAATTTTTGCAGGCCACAATTCATGGTCATCCAGTAAAAGATCCGTGTCATTGTTAGCCGCAGTGTTACTTGTCGTAATCAGGTTAAAACCTGCACCGATGTCCTCTCCATCCACCAGCACATTGATCCACCATTCACCGGCCATCGCCTGAAGTTTGGTTCCTCCAATGGTAGGATCATTTCCAAGGTCACAGGCCGAGAGGGAGATACCAATGGCAAGAATGCCTATATATCCTAAAATCTTATTCATCTTTCTTCTGGTTTAAAATGATACTTGTTTCAAGGTTGCAACAAATTCATATACGTTCCATGCGGTGGTCAGCACAATCGTCTTTGTCGCAGGATCCACTGTCAGGGACTTGGGAGTTACAGGACCGCCAAAACCCAGTACCTGAGGAGCGCCTCCAAAAGTAAAGCTGTTGGTGCCAATGTTGGTAGCGGTAACTTCCAGGCCAGGAGCCAGATATGCATCACCAAGGGCCCTTCCCAACTGGTACCAGCCACCTATCGCGTCCGAGATCTGATAAGTATTTTCAGTACCTGGTTTTTTGCGGATCAGGATATACTTCATATTGGTATACTGTGCACCTGATACTGCATTTCTGAATACCGTAGAAGTATAGAGGCCCTCGATAGAAGTCTTAAGATCACCTGTACAGGCCGTCCAGACCACACGGCTCGCATTGGCGGGATATCCGTCTTTATTAACCGCCCTGTAATTAACCGTGTACCGGTCGGCGGTGGTAGGTACAGAAGCAACCGTACCGCCGCTGATCATTGCAGAAACCGTGGTGTTTACGGGGATATCCGCTCCGTTCTCAACCGCTGTTACACCCGGATCTGTAAAAGCTGTTCCGCAGGAGGCCAGCACTACTTCATCTCCTTTATAATCAAATTCGGGGAAATAGGTGATATCTGAAATCCCTTCTGTTACTTTATCCGGCTCACAGGATAATCCCAGAACACCAACAAAGGCAATCGCTATATATTTTAGTTGTCTTTTCATCTCTGATATTTTTAAAGATTATTTCATCCACCAGATTTTGTCCGTAACCTCTGCTGCCGGAGGCGTATTGGGGTTTACATCCCTGGAAGCGGCTGTATACAATATTCTCTTCGCAAACACACCGCTTGTAACTCCTTTT
Source organism: Dyadobacter sp. CECT 9275 (assembly GCF_907164905.1). Taxonomy (NCBI): domain Bacteria; kingdom Pseudomonadati; phylum Bacteroidota; class Cytophagia; order Cytophagales; family Spirosomataceae; genus Dyadobacter; species Dyadobacter helix. Next base: position 1,531,409 of record NZ_CAJRAF010000002.1, read on the forward strand.
ACAGGATAGGTCCACTCTCCTGGCACGTAGCTTTCATCTGTAACCGGAACCGGAGAATTACGCGGATATCCTGTACGTGCCTGATCCCAGAAGGATTCGTATCCCTGGCGGAACATTGCCACCCACTTTTGCGTGATGATCGCTTCCAGCTGTTGTTCCTGAGTTCCGGTAGAAGGATAAGCGTAAACACCCCCAGTTGCTATTTTGGTACCATCAAAAGGAATGGCGAATTTGGCATAAGCAGCTGTAACCGCCTTGTCATAGAATGATTTTGCCATGGCAGCGTCACCTGTTCTCAGGTAGGCCTCCGCCAAAAGGAAGTATACTTCGTCCAGGCTGAAATAAAAGAACGGATCAACCGCAGTCATTTTGGCAACACTGGGGACCGCGGGCAGTACAACTGTAGAGCTTTCGTCATAATTACCCTGAGCGAGACCATACTGGCCGTTGGTACCTGGCGTGAAGTAAGCATTAAGCCGTGCAAGATCATCGTGCGCTTCCAGGTAAGACTGGAAGGTTTTGCTCAAACGCAGGTTACTGGAAACATTCAGCTGCCTTACGTTATTTTCAAACAATGGATTGCTCCGGTTGGGCTCGTCCTTAAACTGTGTAAGCGCTGCATTTGTTGTAAGGAATTCAGTATCGCTGTCAAGCATAGCTTTAATGGCCGCTATCGCCTGCTCCGAGTTCGAACTGGCTGTCTGGCGAAGGTACATTTTTAGCTTCAGCGTGTTGGCAAAACGTTTCCATGCGTCAATTTGTCCGGCTGCGGATAAAGTTCCGAATACCAGGTCAGAGGATATTCTGGTGGATTTACCATTATTAAAATCCAAAGCCAATGCTGCATCCAGGCGTTTCAGTAACTCAGCATATACCGCCGGGCCATCATCATACTTAGGATTCGGTATGTTTGATGCCTGCAACGCTTCCGTCAACGGAATTTTATCAAACCAGTCGGCCAGCATCTGGTATCCATAACATTGCATAGCCACTGCCTGCAACAGCAGGTTGTTGTTTTCCAGCGCGGTTGCCTTGGTCTTTACGTCTTCAAAGTCGTTTAGTCCACCGGCATAAAGTTCCGTCCAGGCAATGTTATAGGTGGCTGCTACCAGCTGATACGAGTCAATGATCCGGTACTGGGAAGCTACATGTGACTGTGTCCAGTGCTGTGACCATAGGCCACCGATGATGGCGAAGTCTCCTCCAACAACACCAGCGACAGATACCTGAGCCGCAGGGAGTACAAATTCAGGTGCAACGTCCGACGGGTTGTTGGGATCACTGTTGACGTCCAGCCATTTTTCGCAGGAACCCAGTGACAGGACTGCCAATATCAATAAACTATGTTTTAAAATACTTTTCATTGTGAAGCAAATTAGAATGATAGGTTTAACTGAACACCATAGCTCGCTACTGACGGACCGGAGGCAAATTCACCATACAGGTTTTTAAGGTTGGTACCAAAGGTATTTGCCTCAGGATCCACGATATTGTTTCCTTTCGGCGTCCAGAGAATAAGGTTTCTTCCGAAAACACCCAGCGATGCCACGCGGATCGGCGATTTTTCAAGAAAGGCCCTGGGCACTGTATAGTTCAGAGAAACGTTTCTCAGTTTAAAGAATGTCTTAGGTAATACCTGGTTGTATTGGTACGAAGTAGTACCGCCATAATAAGTAAACACATCTGAACGGGAGATCGGAGTTGTGTTTTCAGCAAAGGTATTATCTCCTGTTTGAATCACAGAATTAGGAATGATCCAGGGTTCACGGTCATTATACTGCGTTTCCCATGCATTTCCCACAAAGTGGTTCAGACGGGCCGTGTAAGAATAAAATACACCCCCATGACGATAATCGCCGTTTGCACTCAGTTTAAAGCCTTTGTATGTCAGGTAAGTACCGATACCAGCCGTCCAGTCTGGATTGATAGAACCCCTGTAAGCTTCGTCCGGGCTGGTAAGCGGCAAGCCTGTTGATTCATTTACCACGGTACGTCCTTGTGGATCACGTAATACATCAGGAGAATATATCGCTCCAAGAGGCTTGCCAACCACCGCTCTGAGTTTTACGTCATAACTGCTGTTCAGCAAAATATTACCGGAACCTCCCTCAAATCCAAGGGATTCCACTTCATTATTAATTTTGTTGAAGTTAAGCGTTACACCCCACTCAAAATCCTTGGTCTGCACGGGGATCACATTTAACATCACTTCCACACCTTTATTTCTTACGCTACCCAGGTTAACAGTCTGTTCGGTTGCACCGGATGCCGGTTCAAGGTTAAGACTGATGATCTGGTTTTTGGTAAGCTTATTGTATATGCTCAGATCAAGGTTCACCCTTTTGCCAAATAGCCCAACTTCAAGGCCTCCTTCATATTCACGCGAAATCTCAGGTTTCAGATTAGTGTTACCAAGTATGTTGGATACCTCGTATGCATTTACCCCCGCAAAAGGGAAAACAATATTTCCAAAACCACCTGCGCGGATATCCCCCGATACATACACCGGATTCACTTTGTAGGGATCAGCATCATTACCCGCAGACGCAGCCGCAAAACGTACCTTCACGAAAGGTACTTCTGCGGGAAGTTTGAACACATCAGAAAGAACTGCACTGATGCTGGCACTTGGATAGAAGTATGAATTTTTACCCTTGGGAAGCGTGCTAGTCCAGTCGTTCCGGGCACCTACAGTCAGGTACAGCCAGCTGTCAAAGCCAAATGTTGCAGATCCGTAAACACCCATCAGACGACGGATGGTGCTGGTAGCAAAGGTAGCGGGTGTAACCGAGCTGTTGGACAGGTTATAGAATCCCGGCAAGTCCAGGTTGGTCACTTTGGAGAAATGTGTACGCGTTGTACGTTCGTTCACATTATGTCCCAAAAAGGCCTGTACATCAAAATGGCTTCCAATATTTGCCTTGTAGTTTAAGATAAGGTCGCTGTTGAACTGGCGGTTTCCTCTCGCAATTTCCGAAACACTACCCATTACGTCATTGGCCGTTTCGTTTGGAGAGCCGTCATTAATTTTACCCACGTTACCCCAGTCTTTCTGGAAAGCATCGGAATAGTCGCCACCTACACGCCATTGGATACCCAGGTCTTTCAGCAGTTGATACCCGAACTCTAGGTTTCCGAACATACGGTCTTCTTCGTATTTGTTGCCCTGGTTGTAAAGCGACCAGTACGGGTTCTGTGCATAGGGTGTAAAGTAATTGTCAAGCGAGAAAAATTTGGAAAGAGGGTTGTTCGGATCCGCATATTGTTTCGAGTCAACAATTGAATGATCACGCGGGATCTGGATTAGCTCCTGCCATAAAACGGTACCGGCACCGGCATCATCGCCCTGGCCTGTTGCAACAGCTTTCTGGTTTTTATGAACGTAGTTAATATTCGAATTCACATGGAATTTTTTCAGCTTCAATCCACCATTCAAACCTACTGTGTGACGCTGGTATGAATCTGCATTGGTCGGAACTACTCCATCTGCATCGGCATAGGAATAAGATACGCGGTAGTTGGCAGTTTCTGTTCCACCCGCAACGGCAAGGCTGCTGTTCCACTCATAACCGCGATCTAGAAAATCTTTGATGTTGTCCTTCTGAGCAGCAAATGGTTTGAGCAGCTGAGAGTTGTCAACCACATTACCCCAAAGCCTTGTTTCGCCATCCATTTTAGGTCCCCATGACCCGTTTTCATGCGCGTCAAACAATCCGCTCCATCCCTGTCCGTAGGTATTTTGCAGGTGAGGCACGCGTAAAACCTGTGTCTGCGCAAAAGAGCTTGAAAAATCAACAGTGGTTACCCCTGCCTTACCTTTTTTGGTAGTGATCAGGATCGCGCCGTTGGCCGCACGACTTCCATAAAGAGCGGATGCCGAAATACCCTTCAGAACAGTGATACTTTCAATCTCATTGGGGTTGATGTCATTCATCTGATTACCAAAATCGGTAGAACGGCTGAAGTCATCATTGGAATTCGCTGCGTTGGTAGACGAAGTATTACCCCGGTTGTTCATCGGCACGCCATCCACCACATAGAGCGGCTGATTATTACCCGTTACTGAGTTAAACCCACGGATATTCAGTACTGTAGAAGCACCCGGTGCGCCAGAAGCCGTAGATACCGAAAGACCCGGCACACGACCATTGAGTGCATCCAGCGGGCTGGTGTTTCTGCCTTCCGTGATGGAGACATTGGAAATGGTGGCGGTACTGTAACCTAATGATTTCCTTTCTCTGGAAATACCCAGAGCGGTTACCACCACCTCACCGAGTTGCTGGGCATCCGAAACCAGCACTACATTAATGGTTGTTTTGTTTCCCACCACAATGTTTTGGCCGACATACCCAACAAATGAGAAAACTAAAGTGGAGCTCGCTGCAACAGAAATGGAATATTTCCCGTCTAGGTCAGTGGTAACCCCTCTGGTCGTTCCTTTTACTGTGATGTTAACACCTGGTAGCGTGGAGCCATCGTCTGCGGTCACCACCCCGGTCACAACCTGATCCTGGGCAAATGCCGTTGTACCCAACAGCAGCAAACTACCAAGGAATGATAGTAAAAACTTCTTCATAAGGTAAAGTTTTGTTAATGTAGAATAGTTGAAAATAAAGTTACAAAGCTAATTATTGTTTTAGTAATGGCAACAAACTCCAAACGTGTAATGGTTGCAAATCAGGCAGATAAACGGCCCGTTTATTGCCTTTTTAAAAAATAATTCTTATTAAATATATAAATTTTTATAAAAAATGCAAAATACCATCATACCCTTATTTATATTTTTTCGGGACGTTTAATGGATTTTTCGCATTAAAAAGCAGATACGTTTGATAATAATTACGTAATCCTGCCGTTTAGCGTGAAGTATTGGCAAAAACCAACTTTCACAAAATTTAGTATTAAAAATAAATTAAAACCATGCCTTGTGCATGGTTATTTTAAAAGATTCCGAATAAAGAACAAGTGAACCATATATGTAGAATTAGTTACTTTCTCAACATTACTTTTTTAAACAACTGAGGAATACTATATACTTTTTTACAACACAAAGTTTTACTCCACTCTTTTACCTGACCATCATAACCCTACCTATTTTCATCCGAAGAGTCCCAAAGCAGTATTTTTTGTATATTGTCATAACCTACTAACAACTAAAAAATCAAAATGGAACTTATCAAGGAATTTGACAAACAGGGAAACTTCCTGTTTAAGTACAGGGGCACGCTGCCAATTATTATCCTTTTTCTCGGCCTGAGTGTACATGCTTATGTACGCTGGGAGGATGCCAGAACAGGAAATACTGATTTTACAGAAAACGGATATGAATTCTTTTGTCTTTGCGTGGCTTTGCTTGGCCTGGTGATCAGAATACTGACCGTAGGGTATGCCCAGAAAAATACTTCGGGCCGTAACACTGCCAGACAAGTAGCCGATCACCTCAATACCTCCGGGATGTATTCCATTGTGAGGCACCCGCTTTACCTGGGCAATTTCTTCATGTGGCTGGGCGTGGCCATGCTGACGCAGCACACCTGGTTTATTGTGGCCTTCATCCTGCTTTACTGGCTTTATTATGAGAGAATTATGTATGCAGAGGAGCAATTTATAAGTAAAAAATTCGGGAAATCGTTTTCCGAATGGGCTTCCCGCACGCCAGCCATTGTTCCTTATATAAGCCAGTGGAACAACCCCAACCTTGAATTCAGTACCAAAAAGATATTACGCCAGGAAAAAAACGGTTTTGCCGCCATTTTTATACTTTTCTTCCTGTTTGATACGGTGGGTGAATATATCACTTACGGCGATGTACAATTCCGGAACATACATTGGCTTTTCCTTTGCCTCGGAAGCTGTGTCACATATATGGTACTAAAATTGATGAAAAACAGCTCATTCCTGAAACCCGGCGTACACCGGTAAGCACTTTATCCCTAACATGTACACAATTCTGATATTTCAGGAGGATATACTCTGTTTTAATCCATAACTTTGAAGTTGTAAATCAGGACTGGTATTTATGGAATTTCTGAAAAGCCAGCGCCTCAACAATCTCAGATACGAGATACGGGGTGCTACGTACGAAAAAGCCCTTGAACTGGAAAGTCAGGGTTATAAAATTCACAATCTCAATATAGGTAACCCGGCACCATTTGGTTTCGATTCTCCTGATGAAATCGTGCATGATATCATCATGAACCTTCGGAACGCACAGGGTTACTCGGATTCGCGCGGGCTTTTCGCAGCCAGAAAGGCTGTTATGCACTATACGCAGAACCGCGGGATCCAGGACGTTGAAATTAATGACATATTTATAGGAAACGGCGTCAGCGAGCTGATCCTGCTTTCCATGCAGGCATTGCTGAACCCAGGTGACGAAATTCTTGTACCGTCGCCCGACTATCCCCTGTGGACGGCCTCCATTGCCCTCAGCGGCGGCAAACCGGTGCATTATATCTGTGATGAAGCATCGGACTGGAATCCCGATCTGGATGATATGGAGCGAAAAATCACCTCCCGCACCAAAGGTATCGTGCTGATCAATCCTAACAACCCTACAGGCGCAGTATATGAAAAGGACATCCTTGAAAAAATCGCCAGAATGGCCGAAGAGCATAAGCTGATCATTTTCTCAGATGAAATTTATGATAAGATACTCTACGACGGAGCGGTACATTACCCTATGGGTACCCTTGTAACTGATACGCTCTGTGTATCTTACGGAGGATTATCGAAAAACTACCGTTCTGCGGGTTTCCGCGGTGGCTGGATGATACTGAGCGGTGCAAAACAAAAAGCCAAATCCTACATTGAAGGAATATTGCTGCTGGCCAGCATGCGCCTTTGTGCCAATGTTCCTACACAGTATGCGATCCAGACTGCTCTGGGCGGCTATCAGAGTATCAATGAACTTGTCACTCCCTCGGGCAGGCTGCATAAACAGATGAACCTTATTTATGACCGGCTCACGGCCATACCGGGCATTACCTGCGTAAAACCCAAAGGTTCACTGTACGTCTTCCCGAAAATCGATCTTAAAAAGTTTGGCCTTCATACCGACGAGCAATTTGTTTATGATTTGCTTAGCGAACAAAAAGTGCTGGTTGTGGCGGGTACGGGCTTTAATTATATTACCGATGATCATTTCAGGATTGTATTCCTGCCTACCCTGGACGAACTCAACCAGGCAATGGACAAAGTGCAGTTTTTTCTGGAGAGCCGCAGGGTATTGTCCAGCCGGATGATTGAAGACATTATGGTTTAAAAAACAAAACGTTTCGCTTCCCTCCTTATAACTGAATTGGAATGGAACTTTCGATAGCTGAGAGGAAAAGGCAACGTCTTTTCCTGGTTCTTTGCGGCATTTTTCTTACTAATGCCCTGATCGCCGAAATAGTAGGCGGGAAGATATTTTCGGTAGAAGCATTACTGGGGATTGCCCCGGTACAAATACCAATCGGAGGGCAAAAAATGGATTTTAATATGACGGCTGGTGTAGTAAACTGGCCGATCGTATTTCTTACCTCGGATATTATCAACGAATACTTTGGCAGAAAAGGTGTAAAACGAATATCCTATCTGACTTCGGCATTTATTGTATATACCTTTTTTACTATATTCATTTCCACCCAGTTACCACCTGCGCAATTCTGGCTTGAGGTGAATAAAACAGATTCACAGGGAAACCCGTTTAATATTAACGAAGCGTTTACCAAAGTTTTCAACCAGGGATTGGGAATTATGATCGGCTCCATTACCGCGTTCCTGCTGGGACAGTTTCTGGATGTCTTTGTTTTTTCATGGCTGAGACGCAAGACAGGAACGCGCTATATCTGGCTCCGCGCCACAGGATCCACCATGTTTTCGCAGCTGGTTGACAGTTTCGTGGTGATCGGTATTGCATTTTACGTATTTGGCAACTGGGATTTGAGCCAGGTATTCTCTGTGGGCTCTATCAATTATTTGTACAAAGCACTTGTAGCCATTCTGATGACCCCGTTGCTGTATGTTGCCCATTACTTTATTGATGGCTACCTCGGCAAGGAATATGCCGAAGAACTTTCGCACAAGGCAGCGCATGAACAGTGACGGTATCAGTTTCACTAATATCTGATCAAATACCGCTCCTTCTGAGATTGTCCAGAATAACCGCCGTAGCAATACCGACGTTTAATGATTCGGCCTCCCCGTAACGCGGAATGGTGATACGGTTTGTTACCAGGCCTTCCACCAGGGGGCCTATCCCATTGGATTCATTACCCATCACAATGTATCCGCCGGTTTTTGCAAATTGAAAATCGTATAAGGATTCCCCTCCCAGAAAGGCTCCGGCCACCATCTCCCCCCGGGCGTTCTCGGATAAGTAGCTATCCAAAGGAGTATAAAAAGCATTCACACGGGTAAACGACCCCTTACTCGCGGCAATTACTTTGGGATTGTACCAATCCGTCGTATCCGGCGAACAGATGATGTTTTTGATACCATACCAGTCGGCCACACGGATGATTGTTCCCAGATTTCCCGGATCTCTCACATCGTCCAGCACAATCACATACTCCCCGGGACGTTTACTAATAAATTCGTTTTTTTTGGCTCGGGCAACAGCAATACAGGAGTCGTTTGTCTGAAAAGAACCTAGCCCCTGAAGTTCTTCTAATGAAACAGTTTCGACTTTAGGTATATGCCGGGTTAAAATACTTGAGTATTTTTGTTGAAAATCAATAGTAGCCAATACAAACTCAGTTTCAAAATCAGAGCCGAGCAGTTCTATCACACTTTTTGCTCCTTCTACAATGAAGGCCTGGGAAAGCTGCCTGTATTTCTTGATTTTCAGCGAGTTAATATATTTTATCCGGTTTTTAGATAACATTGAATAATAAGTATAGTGTCCTTTTTACTGTTATAATTCTCCTTTTTTGTACAGGATTACTTTCCTGTGCCCGAAAACCTACCCCCAAACGACAACGTTATTATCTGGGAAATTCTTCCTTCAAAGGTAACAATGTCATCAAAAACAGCGAACTCGAAGCGCTCATTCCTCAAAAACCAAATCGCCGTTTTTTGGGTTTACCCTTTTTCCCATACGTTGGTCTGTATCGCTTCGGTACGCTCTTTTACAGCAGGGAAGAACGGCAGCGCCGGCTGATTGAGGTGACGCAAAATTACCAGAAAGAAACCCGATTAAACGAAAATAATCCCCGAAAGCTTCAAAAGATCGACCGGCGTTATGCAAAAAAGATTGCAAGGGCTCAGGACAGGGTGGATAATGGCAATTTCTGGATGCGGGTTTTGGGAGAGAAACCTGTATTTTACAATGGCAAGGATGTCGAAAAAAACGCTGAAAAAATACAAAAGTATCTTTACAACAATGGTTTCTTTCAGGCCGGCGTTCACTTCACTACGGATACCATCATCAACAGGATCCGCATTATTTATCATCTGAAAGAAGGGAAACCCACCCTGCTGAACCATATCACGTACCGGGTCAGAAATCTGGAAGTTGACAGCATTATTACGGCAAACAAAAAAGATGCGGCCATTGTAACTAATAAAAGGTATGACGGTGATGCCTTTGAAGAAGAGCGTATACGCATCGAAACGTTGCTCCGAAATGCTGGCTATTTCGGTTTTTCGCGCCAGTATGTTAGCTATCTGGTTAATGATACCCTTTCCAACCCCAAGACCGACAGTGCATTAAAGCTCGTGGATGTACAGGTGCGGGTGGACATGCCCGCAAAAGAAATCTACAATAAGCCGTATACCATCCAATCAGTTCATTTTGAAGTGCTCCCACCGTCGGGATTACCGGATTCCCTTTTCCGGAAGGATACCGTGCAGTACCGAGGCATTCAGTATGTTTTTTCGGACAAGAAATTTTCAACCAAAATCCTGAATAATAAAATTCTGGTCAGACCGCAAACGCGGTACAGCCAGTTGAAAGAGCGGGAAACCCAGCAGCAGTTATCGTTAACAGACCAGTTCAGGTTTGTCAATTACAGTTACCGGCTGGACTCCGCAGGACATGGGCTTCACAGCTATTTCAAAGCCATTCCTCTGGAAAAATACCAATTATCCACAGATGTTGGCCTTAATGTTATTCAGCTTCAGGGAGCTCCCGGGCCTTTTGCAAATCTGTCTTACAAGATCAGGAACGTTTTTAACGGCCTCGAAAATTTCGAGTCCAACCTGCGCGGTGGTATCGAGCTTGTTCCCGGTTTTTTGGGAAGCCGGCAGATATACCGCAGTGAGGAAGTTGGACTAACTACCTCGCTGATCTTCCCCAGGTTACTGCTGCCCGGCAGTTTTTTCCAGAGAAAAGCGAAAGTCTACAATCCAAGGACGCAAATTGGGTTAGGTTATAATTATGTCAACCGACCTGAATATACCCGTACCAATGTAAAAATTGCAACAACCTATTCCTGGCAGCCCTCCAATACCACGATTTTCAACCTTTCACTGATTGACCTCAACATCCTGAACACCCAGAATATCCGTCCCGATTTTCAGAATTTGCTGGATACCCTCCAGCTGCAGGGCAATAATCTGATCAATAGCTTCCAGAAATCATTCGTTTCGGACGTTAACTTCAATTTTGTTTACAATACCAACCCGCTCAGCGGTCCGCCAAGGCATGCCAAATACCTGAGGGTTGCGCTGGAATCGGGCGGTACTTCGCTCAACCTGGTCAAAAAACAGGAGGACCTGATCAAAAATATTTTCGGCGACCTTCAGTTTTACAAATATCTGAGGTGGAATGTGGATTACCGGCGGTACTGGCCTATGGGGCGGCAGTCGCTGCTGGTTGCACGAGTGAACAGCGGAGCGGTGTACAGCTATGGCGACAGCAAGGTGCCACCCTATGAAAAGTATTTTTTTGCGGGAGGCTCCAACAGTTTAAGGGCCTGGCTTCCCCGACGCCTCGGACCGGGGAAGGCCAAACCCAGGCTCACTTCCAACAATTTGTCGGTAGAAGCCCCCGGGGAGTTTCTGCTTGAAGGCAACCTGGAATACCGTGGGCACCTGGCCAATTTTTTCGGAGATATTAATTATGCCCTTTTTCTGGATGCCGGCAATGTCTGGAATATTAACAGCTATACCGAAGAGGCCCAGCAATTCAGTTTCAACCGGTTTTACAAGGAAATTGCGGTGGGTACCGGTTTTGGTATCCGTTATGACGTTTCCTATTTCGTCGTCCGGTTTGACTTTGGTGTAAAAGTGTACGATCCGTCCCGGCAAAAATTTGTTTTGAATGAACTCGAAACCGACAAACTTTTCAAACGGACTCAGAGTAACTTTCTCAATGTGAACCTGGGTGTCGGTTATCCTTTCTGATCCTGACACTTCGTATCAGCGCCCTACCTCCGGTTATCCTTAATTCTCTCCGCTGATCACTGCCAGTTTGTCAGTTTTTACTGATTTATTCGTACTTTTGTAATTCCCGCTTACTGGCTCAGGCCGCACGCCTCCCGCCGTAAGCCAACTGGAACATTTAAATTAAATTGCTATATAACAAGGTCAGATGGATCATAAAATTGCCGGGGCTTTAAAAATACTGACTCATACGGACAAAGAGGCATGTGAAACCGTTAAGGTTACTGAAAATGAGCCGGTATCAGATAAAAAACGGCTGTTTATTGAGAGCTATGGCTGTCAAATGAATTTCTCAGACAGCGAAATCGTGGCCTCCATCATGCGCGAAGCAGGCTTTGCAACAACTTCGGAAGTCAACGATGCTGATCTCATTTTTCTCAATACCTGTTCCATTCGCGAAAATGCGGAACAAAAGGTACGCACACGCCTTAAACAGCTTAATGCCGTAAAGAAGAGAAAACCCGGCATGCTGATCGGCGTTTTGGGCTGTATGGCTGAAAGGCTTAAAACCAAATTTCTCGAGGAAGAAAAAATGGTGGATATCGTTACCGGCCCCGATGCCTACCGTGATTTACCCAAGCTGGTTGAAGAAGCCGGGACAGGCCAGAAAGCGGTAAACGTTTTTCTTTCCCGTGAGGAAACCTACGCTGATATCTCGCCTGTGAGGCTGAATTCCAACGGGATCACAGCCCTGGTATCCATCATGCGGGGCTGCGACAATATGTGCAGTTTCTGCGTGGTACCCTATACCCGCGGCCGGGAAAGAAGCCGTGACCCGCGCTCGATCATCCAGGAAGCTACCGATCTCTTCCATCAAGGATACCGTGAAGTAACCTTGCTGGGCCAGAATGTGGACAGTTATAAATGGAAAAGTGCTGAGGTAAACGGTGTTTCCGAAGAGATGAATTTTGCCCGGTTGCTGGAAAATGTAGCACGCATCAGCCCGGAGCTCAGAATCCGGTTCAGTACCTCACATCCGAAGGATATTACGGACGAAGTCCTGTTTACCATAAAAAAATACGACAACATCTGCAACTATATCCATTTACCGGCACAAAGCGGCAATAGCAGGATCTTGAGCCTGATGAACCGTACCTACGACAGAGAGTGGTACCTGGGAAGAATAGATAGCATCAGAGCCATACTCGGCGAAGACTGCGGAATCTCGCATGACATGATCAGCGGCTTCTGTAGTGAAACAGAAGAGGAGCATCAGGATTCACTGAGCCTGATGGCCTACGCCCGGTTCGATTTCGGTTACATGTTTTCTTATTCCGAACGGCCTGGCACCCCAGCAGCAAAAAAATACAAAGACGACATTTCGCCAGAAGTAAAACAAAGACGCTTGGCCGAAATCATTGAATTACAACAAAAAATTTCACTGGAACGTAATCTGCGTGCCGTCGGGAAAATACACCGTGTACTGATAGAGGGGACATCCAAACGGTCGGAAGAGCATTTTTCGGGGCGCAATGACCAGAATAAAGTTGTGATTTTCCCCAGGGAAAATTTCATTGCCGGAACTTACGTAGACGTACTGGTGACAGAATGTTCCACCGCCACGCTGAAAGGCCACGTGGTAAGCAAGGTACTGGCCTAACCCTTAAACTATGGCGTGGTGTTTGGGCTGCCCCGGCTACCCGGCTCCGTTTTGCACCATGCCAAAAAGCGAAATACTACATGAATCCTTCGGAAATACAAGCTATAAAAAACCGTTTTGGGATTATCGGTACTTCGCCGGTCCTGAATCACGCTATTAACGTAGCCATACAAGTTGCCGCCACCGACCTGACGGTACTCATTACCGGAGAAAGCGGTAGCGGGAAAGAATCTTTTTCAAAAATTATCCATAACCTCAGCTCCCGGAAGCACGGGCCGTTTATAGCGATCAACTGTGGCGCCATTCCGGAAGGGACTATAGACTCCGAACTTTTCGGCCACGAAAAAGGCGCTTTTACCGGTGCATTGGACGCTCGTAAAGGATATTTTGAAACCACCAACGGAGGTACCATTTTTTTGGATGAAGTAGGCGAAATGCCCATGGGCACACAAGCCAGGCTTCTGCGCGTGCTGGAAAACGGTGAATATATCAGGGTAGGCTCTTCCAAAGTGATGAAAACCAATGTGCGTATTGTAGCCGCTACCAATGTTAATCTGCTCGATGCCGTAAACAACAGCAAGTTTCGTGAGGACCTTTTTTACCGGCTCAACACGGTACCGATCTATGTCCCTCCCCTGCGTGACCGCGGAGAAGATGTGTTACTTCTTTTTAGAAAATTCACGAACGACTTTTCCGAAAAATACCGTAGCAAACCTGTCAGGCTTGATACCGACGCACGTGAGTTACTGATGCAGTATCCGTTTCCGGGGAATATCAGGCAGTTAAAAAACATAGCCGAGCAAATCACTATTCTTGAAACGGACAAAGAGTTGCCGATCACAGCCCACAGCCTGAACAATTACCTGAATCCGGTACAACCCGCAGGGCGTAAGGCACTGGTACCTTTGCGTGCTGATGACGAATCGGCCAATCCATTTTCGGAAAGAGAGCTTTTATACAAAGTGCTTTTTGACATGCGCAGGGACGTAACCGAATTAAAAAAGCTGGTGAGGGATGTGCTTGAAAATGAAAAATATGGTGGAGAAATCCTGAAAGACCATCAGGAACTGTTTAGTTCTATAGGGAATATAGAGCCGGTTATTCCCGCACCAACCATGGAACCCACCCGCTTGCTGACACCTCCTCCCCCCCGAACCGTTGAACTGGATCGTTATGACAGATATTCCGATGACCGGGATGATATCGAAGACGTTGTCCATGTGTCAGCCGAAGAAGAATCCCTTTCACTGGAAGACAAGGAGAAGGAGATGATCATCAAGGCGCTGCGCAAAAACAATAACAAACGCAAATATGCAGCCAGCGCACTTGGAATTTCGGAACGCACGTTATATCGCAAGATTAAACAGTACGACATTGAAGAATAGCGCCTGAGACTTTACGTTAGTTTAGTAAACAACAAGGAGCCATACCAGATCCTGATATAATTAAATAATCAATAATGACTCGTATTAAAAGGTATCTCACCGAAGGGAGGCGTAATATTTTAACCCTGGCTGGCCTGTTTTCACTTTCCGTGCTTTTGTATGGCTGTGGAGTATATTCATTTACCGGAACCAGCTTATCTCCTGACATCAAGACATTTACAGTACTAAACTTTACGATGGGTACTGCCGGAGGGCCGTCGGATCTGCCGCAAAGGTTAACGGAGCAGGTAAAAGAATATTTTCAGAAAAACACGAGTCTTACCCAATTACCTTCGGGCGGAGACCTATTACTTGAGGGATCCATTACCGGATATGACGTGGTAGCTGCGGCTCCGACCGCCAGTGACCAGGCAGGCCTGAACCGGCTGAACGTAACCGTGCAGGTAAGGTTCACCAACGCGAAAGATGAAACGAAAAATTTCGACCAGTCATTCACCTATTATGCTGATTTTCCGCAGGACCAGACACTTAATCAGAACGAAGCCCGGCTGCTTCCTACTATCCAGGAAAACCTCGTGCAGCAAATTTTCAACAAATCGGCGGCAGACTGGTAAGGCAGTATCATTTTTAGTATCTTCATTTGGAAATTCAATCATTTAAATAACGATTCATGTCAATCGTAGAAAAAGAATTATTCAGCGAGCTTGTAAAAAATCCGGCTTTGGTAACCGTCGATGTTATTCCCCAGCTGGAAGAAACAACAAAGGCTTTCCCATTTTTTCAGATCGCATACTCGCTACTGGCAAAAGCTTCCGCGCTGAATGGTACGCTTGGCCTGGACCAAACCAAGCCCAAGGCGGCAGCTTATGCGCTTAGCAGGGTGGCTTTGCAGCGCCTGGTTGAAAATGACACAGATCGGTTTGACGCAAGTGAACTCGCCGGGGAACTGATTCATGCCCTTCCGGAAGAAACCGAACCGCAGGACAGTGCCGACCTGTTCATCGGCCTGGCTCCCCAGGATACCACGCCCGCCGGGCAAAAATCGGACGAGCAGAAAAAACAGCAGCAGATCATTGAAGGATTTATGAAAAAAAATCCGAAGATCATCCGCCAGGACAATCAGATTGAACCAGTAGCAGTTGACCTCAAAGGGCGGCTTGCCGAATCGGGATCGGGTGAAATTGAGACAGAAGCATTTGCAAAAATTCTGCTCAAACAAGGCAAGATTGACAGGGCCATGGACCTCTACCAAAAATTGATTTTGAAAAATCCGGAAAAAAGAAATTACTTTGCGAAAAAATTAAGCGAATTACATCATGCTGAAAATTAATTCGGCAGCTGATTAACCGAGCATTTACGCATTCATTCATTTTATATTTATTAAAGGCATGTATCTGGGTTTGATTATTCTTGTTGCAATTGTTGCAGTTTTACTGATTCTGGTGGTATTGGTACAAAATTCAAAAGGTGGTGGACTATCCAGTGAATTCAGTGGAGCGGGTTCAGCCCAAATGTTTGGCGTAAAAAAAACTACCGATTTACTTGAACAGATTACCTGGGGATTAGCCGGGGCTGTTATTCTGATTTCCCTTGCTTCTTATATTATGGTGGGCGGAAGCCAGGACGGCGGAAGCATCAAAAGCATCAATGTTGAAAGAGCGCAAAATACGGTTATTCCGGGTGGCGCAGTTGCTCCTGCACCCGCTGCTGATACTGCCAAGAAATAATTGGCTGACACTTTAAAGAAAAAGCCTGATGCTGACTCGTGAATCAGCATCAGGCTTTTTTATGCCACGTTAAGATACCTGAGCATCAGCTTTTGGGTAATTGGCAAAAGTGTTTCCTGCAGCGGATAGTCGTACCTGGATTCAACCACATAGGTTGCCGGATTGGGCATGACCTTATATTTTCTGGTCAGGTCGACTTTAAGCTGAGAAACGCTGGTACCCATTCCAATCCTGACGCGGTCAACGAAAACCGTCCTGAGATACCGTTCCTT
The DNA here is from genome assembly GCF_907164905.1 of Dyadobacter sp. CECT 9275. Classification (NCBI taxonomy): domain Bacteria; kingdom Pseudomonadati; phylum Bacteroidota; class Cytophagia; order Cytophagales; family Spirosomataceae; genus Dyadobacter; species Dyadobacter helix. The sequence continues at coordinate 1,547,763 of NZ_CAJRAF010000002.1, forward strand.
GTACTCATTATACAATGCCAGCTGATACTGAAAAATTGACACCATTTTTTCATAGCTGTGCAAAAAGAACAGGTACCCTTCCTCGGTCCTGAGTGGTACGATACCCACGGGCGAAATGGTGATATGCTCCCCTATTTCCGATATCCGGCTGGCACCCTTATCCAGTGTGCCTGAAAACAGGGGAATTGCAAAGTCCAGAATTCCGTTCAATTCTGTAAGATAAGGAGTATCCGAAATTGTTTCTTCATACTCCAGCTTTACAGCTTTCAGATTAATCCGCTTTAAATTCTTTGGGAATGATTTGGCAATGGCCTGCTTGTTCTTCTGCAGGCCCACACAGGTATCAAAATGAAGCCTCAGTTCATTTAAGTGTGGGAAATATTTGTCTTTGGTAAACTGCCCTTCAATGTGCTGCAGGTAAGCCAGTAAGACGTATTTTTTGTATTCAAAATCAAAAATACCTTGGGTAAGCCAATTATGGTCAAGCTGGGTCATAGTATTTTGGCATTTGATGTTGGTAAAATTTAGCCATTAATTGCCAAAAAAGCAATTATGGCATCTTTCTGCCATTTATAATATCCGCATATTACCAGGATATCCCCCTTAGGTACAAAAATGTCATACTACCTATGAAAAAATGTCAGCCCCGCGGGGTTGGCACGAATTGTTTAGGAGTGAAGCCAGTCAATTTAAATTAATGACAATTAATAAATAAAAACGTTTAATATCTTATGTCAACTTTAGCAGAAATACAAGTGAGCGTACAACCTCTGGCTGACCGTGTTCTTGTAGAACCAGCCCCAGCAGAAGAAAAAACTGCATTTGGTATCATTATCCCTGATACTGCAAAAGAAAAACCGCAGCGTGGTACTGTCTTGGCAGTTGGACCAGGTAAAAAAGATGAGCCTCTTACCGTTAAAGTAGGTGACACAGTATTGTATGGCAAATATTCAGGTACTGAACTTGCCTATGAAGGCAAAGACGTGCTGATCATGCGCGAATCGGATATTTACGCCATCGTTGGTTAATTATCTTATCCAGAACAAATTAAGATTTTCCATTAAAGTTTAATTCAAATTCCTTATTCATATGTCTAAGAAAATATTTTTTGACACAGAAGCACGTGACAAAATCAAGCGTGGTGTAGATACCCTGGCTGACGCCGTTAAAGTAACCTTAGGACCTCGTGGCCGTAACGTTGTAATCGATAAAAAATTCGGTTCTCCAAGCATCACAAAGGATGGTGTAACAGTTGCGAAGGAAATCGACCTGAAAGATCCTATCGAAAACATGGGCGCTCAGTTGGTGAAAGAAGTGGCTTCAAAAACTGCTGATTCTGCTGGTGACGGTACTACAACTGCAACTGTACTGGCACAGGCGATTTATTCAATCGGTGTGAAAAACGTAGCAGCTGGTGCTAACCCCATGGATCTGAAACGTGGTATTGAAAAAGCAGTTGCTGTTATCACAAAAAATCTTGAAGGACAGAAAAAAGTGATTTCTACTTCAAAAGAAATCGCTCAGGTTGCAACTATTTCTGCTAACCATGATGAGGAAATCGGTAATATGATTGCCGAAGCGATGGAAAAAGTAGGAAAAGAAGGTGTGATCACTGTGGAAGAAGCACGTGGTACTGAAACAGAAGTGAAAACTGTTGAAGGTATGCAGTTTGACCGCGGATACCTATCTCCCTACTTTGTGACCAATACAGAGAAAATGGAAGCTGAGCTGGAACGCCCTTACATTTTGATCTCTGAGAAGAAAGTTTCTTCTATGAAAGAACTTCTTCCGGTATTGGAAGCGGTTGCTCAAACCGGCCGTCCTTTGCTTATTCTGTCAGAAGATGTTGACGGAGAGGCGCTTGCTACATTGGTAGTAAACAAAATCCGTGGTGCCTTGAAAGTAGCTGCTGTAAAAGCTCCTGGTTTTGGTGATCGTCGTAAAGCGATGCTCGAAGATATCGCCATCATCACAGGCGGACAGGTGATCAGCGAAGAACGTGGTTTCAAACTGGAAAACGTAACACTGGACTACCTGGGAACTTGCGAAAAAGCCATCATTGACAAAGACAACACAACGTTGGTAAACGGTGCCGGAAATTCTGAGGATATCCAGGGCCGCGTGAACCAGATCAAAGCACAGATCGAAAATACAACTTCGGATTACGATCGTGAAAAACTTCAGGAACGTCTTGCAAAACTGTCGGGCGGTGTAGCGATCCTTTACATTGGTGCGGCTACTGAGGTTGAAATGAAAGAGAAAAAAGACCGTGTTGACGATGCCCTGCATGCCACCCGTGCTGCTGTTGAAGAAGGTATCGTAGCAGGTGGTGGTGTTGCCTATATCCGTGCAACTACTGCCCTGGAAGGCTTAACCGGAAACAACGAAGACGAAACAACCGGTATCAACATCATCCGTGTTGCGCTGGAAGCTCCTCTGAGAACCATCGTTTCCAACTCAGGCCAGGAACCATCCGTAGTTGTTCAGAAAGTAAAAGAAGGAACAGGTTCATACGGATACAATGCCAAAGACAATGTTTATACCGACTTGCTGGAAGCTGGTATCATAGATCCTAAAAAAGTTTCACGCCTTGCTTTGGAAAACGCTGCTTCAATCGCAGGTCTTCTATTGACAACTGAATGTGTGATTGCTGACGAACCAGAAGAAAATGCAGCTCCTGCAGGCCATGGCCACGGAGGCGGCATGGGTGGAATGATGTAATATCAACCACTGCTTTGATTATACGGAAAAAGCCGGTAGCTATGCTGACCGGCTTTTTCCGTTAACAATGGATATATTTTCGAAACGGACAGCTCAAAAAAATAACCGTCCGGAAAATCCAGACGGCTATTCACTTTACTCAACGTTATGAAAAACTTCGGCATTATGACGGAGGCTTTTAAAGCAAGTCACACAGTCATAAAAGAAAAACATAACTTTTCGTAAAATTTCTATTCCGACATGCTGCCATCCTGCATCAGCAGCCTCCTGTCGGCCATTTCGGCAAGTTCTTCATTGTGAGTAACAATTACGAATGTGTGCCCGAAATCATCCCTCAGTTTAAAAAAGAGTTTGTGCAGGTCCAGCGCATTCTGAGAGTCCAGGTTGCCACTAGGCTCATCCGCAAGAATGATGGCAGGGCTGTTTAGAAGGGCCCTGGCCACGGCCACCCGCTGCTGTTCTCCGCCCGAAAGCTGCGACGGCAGGTGATTCGCCCGCTCTCTGAGCCCCAATAAGTCCAGGAGCTCCTTGCCTCTTGACACAATATCTTTTTCTTTTTTCCCACCCTGAATATATCCTGGCATACAAACATTTTCAAGAGCGGTAAACTCTGCCAGCAGATTATGAAACTGGAAAATAAAACCGATTTTTTCATTCCGGAATCTGGCCAGTTCCTTATCCCTCAGTCCCAGTGCATTGACTCCCTCAATCCATACCTCCCCGGAGTCGGGCTTGTCAAGTGTACCCAATATTTGCAGAAAAGTGCTTTTTCCGGCTCCGGAAGGGCCAACAATAGCTACAACCTCCCCCTTCCCTACTTCCAGGTCAATCCCTTTGAGAACCTGCAGAGATCCATAATTACGTTTGATTCCTTTGGCCTGGAGTAATTTCATGAATCGAAAAGATAATTGGGCAAAAAACTACCCCCGTTTTGATTAATTCCTTAATTTGCCGTGAAAATACCAATTTACTTTTATACTCATGAATATTCACGAATATCAAGGCAAAAGCGTTCTCAAAAAATATGGTGTACGTATTCAGGAAGGGCTTGTTGCAGACACTCCTGACAAAGCTGTAGAAGTTGCGCGTGAGCTAAGCCAGCAAACTGGTACCAAGTGGTATGTGGTTAAATCACAGATACATGCCGGTGGCCGTGGAAAAGGCAAGATTGTAGGCACCGAACAGCGCGGTGTAGCACTTGCAAAATCAGTAGAGGATGTCCGCACGATATCGAACAACATTCTTGGAAAAGTGCTTGTTACGCATCAGACCGGCCCGGATGGTAAGCGTGTAAATAAGGTTCTTATAGCAGAAGATGTATACTACCCTGGCCCGAGTGAACCCAAAGAATACTATTTGTCGATCCTGCTGGACCGCGCCCAGAACCGGAACGTGATCATGGCAAGTACAGAAGGTGGTATGGATATTGAGGAGGTTGCAGAACATACTCCCGAAAAAATAATGAAAGAGTGGATCGACCCGCGTGTTGGTCTGCAGCCGTTCCAGGCTCGTAAGGTAGCCTTTGCTCTGGGCCTGGAAGGAGATGCTTTTAAGGAAATGGTGAAATTTATCACCTCTCTTTACAAAGCTTACGTTGAAAGTGATTCTTCCATGTTTGAAATAAATCCGGTTCTGAAAACATCGGATAACAAAATTCTTGCTGTTGATGCAAAGGTGGACCTGGACGACAACGCGCTTTTCCGCCACCCCGAACTCGCAGAAATGCGTGATACCAATGAGGAAGATCCTCTGGAGGTGGAAGCTGGTGCCAACAACCTGAACTATGTAAAACTTGACGGTAACGTGGGTTGTATGGTAAATGGTGCAGGTCTGGCCATGGCAACCATGGACCTTATTAAGTTATCAGGTGGAGAACCTGCTAACTTCCTGGATGTTGGGGGTGGTGCAAATGCAAGAACTGTTGAAGCTGGTTTCCGTATCATCCTGAAAGATCCTAATGTTAAAGCGATCCTGATCAATATCTTTGGAGGTATCGTTCGTTGTGACCGTGTGGCTGCCGGTGTTGTGGAAGCATACAAAGCAATTGGTGAAATTCCCGTACCAATTATCGTTCGTTTGCAGGGTACAAATGCAGAGGAAGGAGCACGGATTATCAACGAATCAGGCTTGAAAGTTCAGTCTGCTATTGAATTTAAGGAAGCTGCTGCGAAGGTTTCAGAAGTTTTAGCAGAACTTGGCGTATAAAAATACAAAGCATAAAAAAAGGACGGCTGCATAACCGTCCTTTTTTTATGCCCACCCAACAAGAGTAATTTTGCGCCGGGAACAACTTATATGACAATAACTTGTAGTATTTTTTAATAGTTCAATCCCCCGGTTCATTCTTCAAGGAATTTTCTACGGAATGTATGGCTTTGAAATCTCAACGTTATAACGGCGTCAGTACCGGCACTATCCTTTTTGCCGCTTTCAGTTTGTTGTTGCTTAACCTCTCACAGGCACAAACACAACAGACCAACCTTCCCACCTTGGTTATCACCACTACCGACAATCAGCCTGTGGATAGCAAGGATGATTACCGTACGGGAACCCTGACGGTCCTTGCGCAGGGAGAAACAGATGGTATCTATAACGGTGCCATCCAAATCAAAGGCAGGGGGAATTCGACCTGGAATTTCAACAAAAAACCTTACCGCATCAAGCTCGACACCAAAACGAAGCTGCTAGGCATGAATGCAAATGCCAAAGATTGGGTGTTGCTGGCTAACTTTGCAGACAAAACTTTACTTAGAAATGCATTAGCATTTGAGTTGGGCAAATTCATAGGAATGCCTTTTTCAAATTCGTATAGACTTGTAGATGTTTATCTCAACAACGAATTCCTGGGTAACTACACACTTACCGACCAGGTTGAAACAGCACCGGACCGGGTTAACTTATCTGGCGGCGATGGCTCGGAAACGTCGGAAGGCTTTTTTCTGGAACAGGACGGCTTTGCCAGCGATGCGACGGAAACCTCTTGGTTTCAGACCACTTCAAAACAAATACGGTTCGTCATTAAAGACCCTGACGATGAGGACATTACTCAGCAGCAAAAAGATGACATTAAAGGTTACATGGACCAGTATGAGGGCAAATTGTTTTCCGAAGATTTTAAGGACGCCACAAATGGGTACCGCCCTAAGGTAGATATGGCCTCGCTCGTGAACTGGTACCTGGCCAGTGAGATCACCGGCAATCCAGATGCTTTCTGGAGCACCTATATGTTCAAAAAAACAAACGAGGGCAAATTGTATTATGGCCCGTTATGGGATTTTGACATTTCATTTAACAATGACACAAGGATTGGTTCCAGTACTTACCGGAGGATGTCTGACGTGGCCCATGAGAATAAGACCTATATCCGGCAATATCTGGAAGATGACCAATTCTTTCTTGCCCTCCGTACTCGATGGAAACAGCTGCAAACGGATGGTCTCAAAGCTCATTTACTTTCCAAATTAACCAGCCTGAAACAACAGATAAATGATTCTCAGCAGCTTAATTTCCAAAAATGGGACATTCTCAATACCATCGTTTATCTGGAGCTGTGGGCACGGGGAAGCTACAGTGCCGAGACCGACTTTCTGACCAGTTACATTGAAAATCATATTGACTGGCTTGACAGAGAAATTAACGGACCAGATACAAAATACTACTATAAACTTGAAAATCAGACCAACCAGAAAGCGCTGGCTACAGGGTCGGTTTTTGAAGGACTAACCCGGATTGTTCAAAAGGATTATACTTCCGATCAGAGCTATCAATGGGACATCACGAACCTCAACAACGGCTTTTTCAAAATAAAAAACCGGTCAACCGGGAAAATACTTACGGCGCCTACCGGTAAGCTTCAGCTTTACCTGGATGACGACACACCGGGCAGTCTTTACCAGCAATGGCGCCTTACTGACACGGAGATTAATAAATATGCACTTGTGAACCGCATGACGGGCATGTCGGCCGATAACCGTGGTGCAACCGGTGACAATGACCAGATTACCCAGGAAGACAAAACGCTCGGAAGCGCTAGCCAGCAGTGGCGTTTAACGGCGCTGGATGAAAAACCCGCTGATGCCCTTCCCTTGTATATCTCAGGCTTGAAAGCTGTTAAAACAGCAAATGAAGTGCGGTTGAGCTGGGAAGTTTACTCCCAAAAAAACGGACAAGGCTTTGAAGTTCAACGCGTTTATGCCGACAAAAATAAACTTCCGGTAACGCTCGGTTCGGTACCTTTAAGGGACGACGCACTTGGCAGGTACACTTTCACCGATAAAAATCCGCTGTCCGGCATCAATTATTACAGGCTCAAACAAATAGATAAAGACGGCAGGTTCGAGTTCAGCCGGGTGGTTGCAATCCATATCCAGGAACTTGACCAGCTTACGGTCTCCCCCTCTCCTGCTACGGACATGGTCCGTCTGACTTTCCTGGCTGCCAAGGAAGGTACCGGCAAAATGGAAATATGGAATACCAGCGGTCAGCAGGTAAAGGAAGCTGAGCTATCGATAAAAAATGGTTTTAATTCGGCAAGATTGGATATTTCTCGGCTCAATGCAGGCCTTTACCTCGTCAAACTCAAAACCGGAGATCAGATGCAGGTTCAAAAAATCATCAAAACGCCTTAGGCCAGCAGGGCATACAGCAGCATGGTAGCCGCAAAACTTACCAGTCCCTGCAGGCCGGTAAGGACGGTATGGCTTTTATAAGTATCGGTAGGTGAAATTCCGGTAAATTGCGAAACTACCCAATACCATGCATCATTGGTGTGTGAAACCATCATGGCGCCACTTCCCACTGCCATTACCAGAAGACCCGTATGGATAGCGGAAACAAACCCCATAGATACCAGCAACGGAGCCAGAATACTCGTCGTAAGCACCATGGCAGAGGTAGTTGACCCTTGTGCAGTTTTAAAAAAAGCAGCGATCAGAAATGCGATTACCAGCAAATAACCTCCGGACATTTCATTGTTGATCAGCCAGTTACTTACCAGATGTTTTAATTCCGTTTCCTTCAGTACCGCTCCGAAAGCACCTCCCGCACCCACCAGTACCAGCGTGGTACCACAATGTTCGATCCCATTTTTAAAACAGGCTATCATTTTTTCGGCAGGCTTTTCCGGAAACAGGGAATAGCTGAAAAATATGGCCAGCAGGAACGATATGAGAGGACTTCCAAAGAAAGTGAGCCATTCCGCCAGCTTTGCCGGAAAATGGAGTATGTTCCCGGCTGAGGCCAGCGTTATCAGAACGATAGGTAGCAGTATAGGCATAAATGCCTTCCAGGCCGGAGGCAATTGCAGGGATACAGCATCAACATGTTCATTATCACCATTTTCCTGAATCGTAATTTTGCTACCATACTTACCGGCAAACCAGGCAGAAAGAAACAGATTCGGGAGGGATACTATAAGGCCCAGTATGATAACGATCCCCATCGAATCTGAAATACCCAAATTCCCCGCAGCAGAAACCGGCCCGGGTGTGGGAGGCACCAACGTATGAGTTGCAAAAAGACCTCCGGAAAGCGCCAAAGCGATCGTCCCAAGAGACCTGCCCGTCCGTTTGGCCACGATTCTGTTAAGTTTGTGAAGGATGATAAATCCCGAATCACAAAAAACCGGAATCCCGACTATTGCACCTATAACAGCCATTGCAAAAGTAGGCCGTTTGGCTCCGAACAGTTTTAAGATCACATCAGCTACCTTGACAGCCGCACCGGATTTATCAAGAATGGCCCCTATTACACATCCCAGGATCACCATCAGCCCTATTTTCGCCATCAGTTCACCAAAACCTTTGCCGATTGTTTCGGCGAGTTTGTCAACCGGTAACCCTGCCGCAATGCCTACACCCAACGCGGCCAGCAGCAGGCCCGTCAGCGGATGTAGTTTAAATACAGTTGAACTCAGAATTATAAACGCAATGGCAAGGAAAACAATAAGGACGATCATCTGATACTTAAAAGCTGAAAAATAATTTGCCGGATTACAAAAGGCTCATAACCGCCTCGTTACCCATTACTGCATTGGCTGGCCTGGGATGAGCCTTATCAAAAACTTCCAGCTCCTTCTGATCCAGTACCTTTACCTGGCTTTCATCTATATTACCCTTATCATCCGTTACAGCCTTCAGGTCCAACCCAATGTATTTGGCCAGGAATGGGTACATCGCCTTTCTTTTGCTCGGCCCATAATCATGCTTTTCATCTGGCAAATGTACATTTTCAACATTTCCGGCTTTGCCATAAAGGCTATAGATACCGCGTATGTAGGGATATTCCAGATCAGGCGTATGCTTGGTCCAGTCGGCTCCGTCAGATATCAGCAGCATGGGGCGAGGTGCCGTTAATGACGCAATCTGCACATTGTTAGTCTGGTAATCACCTTTTTTATGAATGGGAAGCCCGCTCTCGCAGACACAGCCGCCGAAGAAATGAGCAGAAACCATTACACAGGGAACAGCAACTTTAACGCGGTTATCCAAAGCCGCCAGAATGAATGTCTGGGTACCTCCTCCCGACTCACCTGTAACAGCGATGCGTTTAGGATCCACACCGGGCAAAGATTCCAAAAAATCAAGCGCCCGGATGGAATTGATTGTCTGGAGCTTCAATCCTTTTGCCATAGAATGTTCACACTGCCGGGAGTCGCCCTGGCCAACCATATCCCACACAAAAACCACGGCCCCCATCCGCGCGAGTGTACCGCAACGTTTCTGGGTCTGTTCCCTGAAACGTCCCTGAGGATTGTCTCCGTGCCCGTGCGGACAAAGTATCCCTGCGTAGGATTTTTGCTGTTTGGTCGGCCGGTAAAGATTGCCGGTAACATAAAAGCCAGGCATGCTTTCAAAAAAAACCTTTTCAATGGTATATCCGTCCATCACCATTTTGCCATAAATGGTTGGTTTGGATTTCGGCTTGGGAGGCAATACCTGTAACCCCATGCCCTCGCGGAGCTGTGCTCTGATCTGCTCCGCCCTGCTGGTCCACTCCGCCTTGGTATGATAAGTATTATTTGCCAGAAACATTTTACCCTGCTCTTCGGTAAAATAAGCACCCTGGCAGAGTTCCGACTTCTGGGCTGTTACAACGGTAACTGAGAGTATTGCTACAAAAAGTGAGGAATAGAGCGTCTTCATAAATCCAGACATGGTATTGTTTTATCTTTTGAAAAAGGCCGGTCAATACTTTTAATACTGGATTTGACAGATAAAATACGCCTCGATTCGGATAATAAATCAGGGAACGGCTATTTTGATATATTTCTCTACGATCTCCGCCTCCAGGCTTTTGATTTCTCCAATGTATTCGCCGTCGATCTGAAAATGCATATCTCTGTCAAGGCATTCGATCAGTGCCTTTTTGACGGAAATGATTTGCATAATTTCCGGATTGAAATCCGTATTGCCCGTAAGAACTTTGGCAGTTTCAATAAAATCGAGTTTCCTGGCAATGACGAGCTCAAAAAAACCATCAGAAATATTGCCCACCGGATTGATACTTACACCCGTACCATACTTCCTCGCATTCGCAATAATAACGATCATCACATCCGTTTCAATCACCTCCTGAGGAGTTGTAATGCGTACTTCAAAATTATGATGTTCCCCTAAAGTTTTCAGCATTTCCCTGGCATAGCCAATTTTGCCTCGACTTTCACCTTGCTCGTAATTTTTCACAAGAAGCGCATTTAATCCTACATCACTCAGGTGCAGACTGATTTCCCCATTGATAGAAACCGCATCTATTTCCACAAAATTCTCTCCTAAGGCGGCTTTAAGCGCATCTGGGATGGAGGTTGGCAGTCCGAAATCCACCGCCAGCCCGTTGGCAGACCCTACCGGAAGAATTCCCAAAACCGGCCCCCTCCCATGAATGGCCTGGGCAACCATGGAAATGGTGCCGTCTCCACCGGCAACTATTACTCTTTCCGGTTTGACATGATCCACCAATTCACAAATCTGATCAGCGTCCCTATCTCCTGTTGTCTGGTAAATCCTCAAATCAAACTCCTCATTTTTAGCAGCTTCAATCGCTTGTTCAAAAATTTCGTCCTTATCGGTACCTCCTGATATGGGGTTCACAACTAACAAAACCTTTCGTTCTGAAAACATATTGTATAAATTAGGGATTTAAAGGCCGAGGTTTAAAGATAGTGTATGAAACGTTGCGATTTAAAACTTTACCGGGGTTATGCCAATAAAAAGGAATTGGTTGTGTTTGGTCATGTGGTTGAGAAATATCCTGATGGCGACCATAAGTATACCCGCCGAGGTTTTAGGTATGCCCGCACCATTATCCAGCTGTTCTCATTAAAAACCATACCAAATGTAAAGGTAATCCTTCATGTAGGCTCCCTTTCATTCCAAACGGTTACGGAATACGACGGTTATTTCCGTTTTCAGGTTCCCTTTGATATACCCCTGGAAAGCGGCTGGCATCAGTATTCGGTCACGGTGGAGGCCGAAATCAGGGGCCAGCCTGTCACAGTTACCAAAGAGGAGGAATTCTTTCTTCCCTACCGAAGCTCTTACGGTATCATCTCCGATATTGATGATACCTTTCTGATTTCTCACAGCCGCAAATCTTTCAAAAAACTGTTTGTACTGTTGTCTAAAAACGTACAGGCACGTAAGCCTTTTGAAGACGTGGTGAAACACTACCAGCTGTTATCCTTTGCCAGCCAGACACACCCGCATAAAGACAGCAATATCTTTTTTTATGTATCAAGCAGTGAATGGAATCTGTACGACATGATCGTCCGCTTCGCGGAGCTGAACGGTTTACCCAAAGCTGTTCTTAAACTAAAGAAAATCAAGTCCGGAATCGACGACTTCATGATGACCGGAAGCGGGTCTCATGACCACAAACTCCGCAAAATTCATAACATTATCGGGTTTTATCCTGAACTCCAGTTCATCCTGCTGGGTGATGATTCCCAGAAAGACCCGGATATCTATCTGGAAATTTGCCGTTCCTTTGCTTCCAGTGTAAGAGCGGTGTATATCAGGCAAACCAGAAGGCGCCCGAAGGCCAGCACACTGCTCATACTGGCCGAAATGCAGGAGATGGGGATTGAAATCTGTTATTTTAAACATAGTAACAATGCCGTTATCCATTCTTTGGATAAGGGATTCGTTTTTCAGGCACCGGAAGAAAATTAGCCAGCTCATGCCCTTTTCCCGGCAAAGAACATGCTAACGGCCCGGAGATTTCGAAAGAGCAATTGCTGACAAAACAGGCAAATCAAACCATTCGCTGTAATACTCATGAAAAAAATACTTATTGTAGAAGACGACCGCCGGATTGCCCAGAATATTATGAGGGGCCTTATTTCAGAAAACTTCGAGGCCGAGGTCGCTTATGACGGTATTACAGGAAAACAACTGGCTTTGGACAAAAAATTTGATCTGGTACTGCTTGACGTCAATCTGCCTGGCATGCGGGGATATGAGGTGTGCCAGCAGATCAGGATTTATAAGCCCTCTATCCCCATCATTATGCTTACAGCCTATGGTGAGATAGAAGATAAAGTAGAAGGTCTGGAAAGAGGAGCTAATGACTACATCGTTAAACCTTTCGATTTCAGAGAGTTACTGGCACGCATCAATGCCGCGCTACGGGTATCCGAGCTAATGAACCCCGAAACGGCCAGCCAGATACTCCGCATAGCCGACTTGGAACTAGACCTGGCTACCAAACAGGTGAGCCGGGGAGGTAGGTCTATTGAGCTCACAGCCAAAGAGTTTGCCCTGCTTGAATATTTCATGACTCACCGGGGCAGGGTTGTTTCTAAAATGGATCTCGCAGAACACGTCTGGCATTTGAATTTCGACCCCGGCACCAATGTAGTGGAGGTTTATATCAATTACCTTCGTAAAAAGGTGGACAAGGATTTTCCCGTAAAACTGATCCACACCCGCCCGGGAATGGGGTATATTTTCAAGGAAGAATAAAAGAAAGGACGCATGCCCATTGATTGTAATTATAAGGCCAGCCGATGAAAATAAAAGATCGTATCGCCATGCAGTTCACCGTACTGGTGGCTACCGTTTTGTTATTGTTTTCAGTTGCGGTTTACACGATTTCGGCCCGCTTCAGGCAGGAAGAGTTTTTCGACCGGCTCAAAAGCAAGGCACGCACCACCTGCAGGCTGCTGGTGAAAGTGAACGGCATCGACAAAAACCTGCTTAAGGTCATTGACCAGAATACGCTGACCGAAATGCTGGATGAAAAGGTTCTCGTCTTTAACTCAGAGAATGAACTGCTCTACTCCAGCGTCGACGACAAACTCATCAGTTATCACGCAGAATTACTGAATGAAATAAGAGAAAAAAAAGACATAGAGCTTGTACAGGGCGACAGCGAGGTGATAGGCCTGCTCTATACCGAAGGGGATGAACCGCTGGTAGTGCTGGCATCCGCTTATGACAAATTCGGCAGAAGCAAACAGAACAACCTGGTGCGTACGCTGGCCTGGGGGCTGGGGGTTGGCATAGGGGTTACCATTGTCCTGGGTATCTATTTTGCGGGCAATTCACTGCGCCCTATCAGCCATATCAATCAGCAGGTGTCACGCATTACAGCCCAAAACCTTTCCCAGCAATTAGACGAAGGTAACCGCAAAGACGAAATTGCACAGTTGGCCATCAATTTTAACACGGTGTTAACCAGGCTCAACCAGGCCTTTGAACAGCAGAAAAGCTTTGTTTCCCACGCCTCCCATGAGTTGCGGACGCCACTTGCGGCTTTAAAATCGGAAATCCAGTTGGGCCAGCGATTCACAAAATCAGACCCTGACCTGGAAGAGGTATTCTCCAACCTGTTCTCGGACACCGAGAAGCTGATCAGCATTACCAACAATCTGCTCTTCCTTGCACGCTCCTATGAGAATTTCGGCAGGATGAAATTTGCACAGGTACGCATTGAAGATGTGGTATTCGCCGCCAAAGAAGAGCTGATTTCCTCTCACCCCGAATACAGGATCGACATTGACTACGAAACCATTCCCGAAAGCGAAAATGATACCCTTATTGAAGGCAATGAGGAATTGCTGATCAGGGTATTTTCCAATCTGATGGACAACGCCTGCAAGTACTCCGGGGATAAATCAGCAAAAATCCTGATGAGTTCGGACAGCAGACATTGCGTCATTAAGGTGATTGACCGCGGAATTGGCATCAGCGAGGCTGATCTTACACAGATATTCAATCCGTTTTTCCGTGCTTCACACTCAAGCAACATGCCGGGATATGGCATAGGCCTATCCATCTGCGAACGTATTGTTGAGCTGCATCATGGCAAAATGACTGTTACCAGCGAGCTGAACAAGGGAAGCGAGTTCCGTCTGGAATTTGATCACGTTTGACGATATCTCCTTTCTGCTAGTATATCGGTAAAAAAATACCAAGCCAAAATGCCCGTACAAAGCTGCATTCGCACATTTTTTTATTCTAATTTTTTTCTAAGCTCATTTTAAGGCCGCTGTAATACCGGCTGCCGAATATCGCATCATTCTAACAAAAGAATTATGCGAATTTACACAGTCGGATTTCTGGTTTTCATTGCTTCCTGCGTGCAGGCACAGGACACGCTAAGGCTTTCCATTCAAAAAGCGGATAGCCTTTTTCTTCAGAACAACCTGTTACTGCTGGCCGAAAAGTATCAGATAGAAGCCACCAAAGCTTCTGAAATACAAGCCAAACTCTGGGAAAATCCTGAGCTGAGCCTCGAGCTAAGCGCATACAATCCATCCCGTGGTTTTCTGGATGTGGGAAATAAGGGACAAAAAGCCGTTTCTCTGCAGCAAATGATTTCTACCGCCGGAAAGAGAAACAAAAGAATAGCGCTCGCGGCGGAATCCAGCCGAATGAGTGAGTATGAATTTTATGACCTGATCAGAAACCTGAAGTTTGAATTGCGACAGATATTCTTTGAATCTTACTTCCTGAACCAGACGATCAACTTGCTTGACAGTCAGATCGCGACACTGAATATTACCGTCAACGCTTTTGAAAACGAATACAACCGTAACAATATTTCCCTCAAAGAGGTAGTCAGACTGAAAGCACTTCTTTTTCAGCTCACCAACAACCGTGCGGATATTCTCTTTGAGATAGCAGATAATCAGCGGGATATCAAAAATCTTTTGCAGGTCGGGAGTATCATTATCCCGCAGGTGAACCAGAACGACCTCCGGCGTTACCAGCTCAATAATAATACCCTCGCCTCTCTGGAAGAGAAGGCGCTTGCCAGCCGTGCTGATCTTAAAATAGCTGCCTCCGCCACCCGGCAGGCCGAACTCAATCACCAGTTGCAGAAAGCATTGGCCGTCCCTGATCTGCGGCTGGGTGCAATTTATGACCAAGCTAGTAACTATGTCAACAATTATGTCGGAGTCTCGGCATCAATGGATCTGCCATTTTTTAATAAAAATCAGGGAAATATCAAAGCAGCCAAAAGCCAGATCAGCTATTACAAAACTTCGGAAACGGCTAAGCAAAAAGCAGTTCTGAACGAAGTGGATGCTGCGGTTCAGAAAGTGCAAATCGCTGAAAATGCCTTTAAGGTCGTAGAAAGCCGCTTCACAGGACAGTTTGAGCAATTGAACAAAGGGATATACGACAATTTCCAGAAACGTAATATCACGCTCCTCGAATTTATCGACTTCATAGAAACCTATAACGACAGCATACGGGAATATAACCGGCTGCAAGCCGACCGGATCAAAGTCTATGAAGAACTTAACTATCTGGTTGGAGAAGAGCTATTTAACTAATAAGAACGATTCATTCAAACGCATTACACCGGTTACCGTTAATCCTTTAACATTATTCAAAATGAAAAATATCCCAGTTCAAATCGTTTTGCTCACGGTAGTCAGTATCTGGCTCGTTTCCTGCGATAAGAAAAAAGAGGTGGACGAAGATGAAGCCAAGGCATTTATGCTTTCGGATACGATGATGAACCGTATCACACTGGATACCGTAAGAACCGAAGCCGTGAGAAATGAACTTACACTGGTGGGAAAAGTGGTACCTGACGAAAACCAGGTGATCAAGATCTATCCCCTGGTAGGTGGAAATGTGGAAGATGTGGATGTGGAGCTGGGAGATAATGTGAGGAAAGGCCAGAAACTGGCCACGATAAGATCAGGAGAAGTGGCCGATTTTGAAAGGGAAATGATTCAGGCACAATCGGATCTGCTCATTGCACAAAAAAACCTGACGTCTACCGAGGACCTTTTTGAGAGCAAACTGGTTCCCGAACGCGACGTGATCACCGCACGTAAAATGGTGGACAAAGCCCAGGCCGAGCTGGACCGGGTAAAGGAGATTTTCACGATATACGGTCTGGGTAATTCAACAAAATACACGGTACGCTCTCCTATCAATGGTTTTGTGATTGATAAAAATGTTAACCGGGGGATGCAGCTCCGCTCAGACAATTCGGAAAGCTTGTTCACAGTGGGACAGATAGCCGACGTGTGGGTAATGGCCAACGTAAACGAGAGTGATATCCCCAAAGTAAAACTGGGGATGGCCGCGCAGGTGCAGACGATCAGCTTCCCGGACGAGATTTTTACTGGTAAGGTTGACAAAATCTATAACGTACTGGATCCCGAAACCCGGGCGATGAAAATCAGGATACAGTTGCAGAACGTTGGCTTCAGACTTAAACCCGAGATGCATGCCACGGTAACGCTCAATTTTGAAGAAAGCGAGCAGATGCAGGCCATACCTTCCCAGGCCATCATTTTTGACCGTAGTAAAAACTGGGTAATGGTGTTCCACAGCCGCTCCAAAATCGAAACCCGGCCGGTGGAAGTTTACCGTTCGCTATCTAACCGCTCGTATATCCGAAGTGGTTTGAAAGATGGTGAGACTGTTATTTCAAAAAACCAGCTGCTTGTTTACGATGCACTGAATGATTAAACCCTGACGAATTATGGATGAGCGGCCCGAATATGGCCCCTTCACTCCTCTTCGTGATTCGTTACATTCTTTTTTACTACCGGCATCCGGTTCAAAATTATTATCCAATGAATAAATTCATCAGAGGAATCGTTGGTTTTTCTCTCAAAAACCGCTTCTTCATATTCTTTATCACCGGCCTACTGATTGTGGCCGGTGTGGTAAGTTATCAGAATACTCCGCTTGAAGCTTTTCCGGATGTCACCAATACACAAATCATCATTGTAACACAGTGGGATGGCCGCAGCGCTGAGGAAATAGAGCGTTTCGTTACGGTCCCGATTGAGGTGGCAATGAATTCTGTACAGCAAAAATCCAACGTACGCAGCACCACCATGTTCGGGCTGAGCATCATTAAGATTATTTTTGATGATAACGTTGAAGACTTTTTCGCCCGCCAGCAGGTTAATAACCAGCTGCGAAACATATCGTTGCCCGAAGGCGTGGAGCCCGACGTGCAGCCGCCTTACGGCCCCACAGGAGAAATTTTCAGGTTCACCCTGAAAAGCAATGACCGCGACAGCCGCGAATTGCTTACGCTTCACAACTGGGTGATCGACAGGCAGCTCCGGAGCATACCCGGCGTTGCGGATGTGGTGGCGTTTGGCGGCCGGGAAAAAATATATGAAGTACAGGTGAACCCTACCAAACTCGTAAAATATAACATTACGCCGCTGGAGGTATATCAGGCCGTTACCAAAAGCAACGTGAACGTGGGCGGGGATGTAATTGAAAAAAACGGGCAGGCGTATGTTGTACGGGGTATCGGGCTGCTTAATTCCATTCCGGATATTGAAAACATTATTGTTGAATACGTAAAAGACAACCCGGTGCTCGTGCGGGACGTGGCTTCCGTAAAAGAATCGGATATGCCGCGTGTGGGGCAGGTAGGGCTGGATGGCAACGACGATGTGGTGGAAGGGATCGTTGTGCAGCGCAAGGGTGAAAACCCCAGTGAGGTACTGGCGCGGATCAAGGACAAGATAACCGAACTGAATACAAAAATACTCCCCCCCGATGTTAAAATGGTTACTTTTTACGACCGGGACAATCTGATCGAATTTTGCGCCCATACTGTAAAACACAATCTGGTCGAAGGGATTGTGCTGGTAACCGTGATCGTATTCGTTTTCATGGCCGACTGGCGTACCACGGTGATCGTGTCCATCATCATTCCTCTTGCGCTGCTATTTGCGTTCATGTGTCTGAAACTAAAGGGCATGTCGGCCAACCTCCTGTCCATGGGGGCCATTGACTTCGGGATCATTATTGACGGAGCCGTGGTGATGGTGGAAGGGATTTTTGTGGCACTGGATCACCTCGCCCATAAAAACGGAATGGACCGTTTTAACAGGCTTTCCAAGCTCGGGCTGATAAAAAAGACAGGTGGAGAGCTGGGAAAGGCCATCTTCTTTTCCAAGCTGATTATCATTACGGCTTTGATACCCATTTTCAGTTTTCAGAAAGTGGAAGGCAAAATGTTTACGCCGTTGGCCTATACCCTGGGTTTCGCCTTGCTTGGTGCCTTGTTCTATACGCTGACGCTCGTACCGGTACTATGCTCCTTCCTGCTCAATAAAAATGTTAGAGAGAAAAGTAATCCGATCGTCCGTTTCTTTGACAATACGGTTTCAAAAGGGTTTGAATGGTGTTATGCCCGAAAAAAACTGAGCGTTATCCTTGCCTCTGCTTTCCTGGTGATCTCGTTATTTTCAGCCAAACTCCTTGGAACAGAATTTCTGCCCACCCTGAATGAAGGCGCCCTCTGGGTGGAAGCGAAAATGCCTATGAGCAGTTCTTTAACCGAAACGATTAAAATGGTGAAGGTACTGAGAGCTAAAATCAACGAGTTTCCGGAAGTGAACGGGGTACTATCTCAAACCGGCCGCTCCAACGACGGCACCGATCCTTCGGGCTTTTATTATGTGCAGATGCAGGTTAACCTTAAACCTAAAGATGAATGGAAAAGGAAGATCAGCCAGGACCAGCTGATCGAGGAAATGGACAAGAAACTGAAACAGTTTCAGGGGATCAATTATAACTATTCCCAGCCGATCATCGACAATGTGGCCGAAGCCGTGGCCGGGATGAATGCCAGCAACGCGGTAAAAATCTTTGGTGATGACCTGGAAACACTAAACCAAAAGGCCAATCAGGTACTGGAAGCGATCCAGGGCGTACCCGGCATTAAAGACGTAGGTATCCTCCGCAATATTGGCCAGCCCGAGATTCGGGTCATCCTGCACGATCATAAACTTGCACAATACGGGGTTAGCATTGCGGATGTTCAGGCGGTAATAGAAATGGCAATCGGTGGAAAAACGGCCTCTATACTTTACGAAGGTGAACGCAAGTTTGATATCCGCCTTCGTTACGAACAGCAATATCGCCGCGATATCAGTGACATCCAGCAACTGATGGTACCGACGCTTACGGGCGATAAAATTCCGCTGAAAGAAGTATCCACCATCCAAACCGTAACCGGGCCGGCCTTTATATACCGTGACAACAATAAAAGGTTCATTGGTGTGAAGTTTTCCGTGCGCGAAAGAGACCTTGGCAGTACCATTGCCGATGCACAAAGCAGAGTGAAGCCATTGTTAAAATCCCTGCCCAAAGGTTATTCAGTGAGCTGGTCGGGCGAATTTGAAAATCAGGTACGTGCCACGGCCAGGCTTGGGCAGGTAGTACCCATCAGCCTCATCGGGATTTTCATTCTGCTTTTCATTATGTTCAGCAACGCCAAGGATGCCGGCCTTGTGCTGATCAACGTACCCTTTGCATTAATTGGGGGTATCCTGGCCCTGCATGCCACACACATGAACTTCGGTATATCCGCAGGTGTAGGGTTTATTGCATTGTTTGGCTTATGCGTTCAGAACGGGGTGATACTTATTTCGGTATTTAACAAAAACCTGGCGGCACATATGCCCCTGGACGAAGCCATACGCGAAGGTGTAAAGTCAAGGATCAGGCCTGTGATCATGACGGCACTGATGGCTGCCATAGGGCTGTTACCCGCAGCAACCTCTACCGGAATTGGTTCTGAAACACAAAAACCCCTTGCCATCGTGGTGATCGGAGGACTTATTACTGCGACTGTATTAACGCTCCTCATCTTCCCGATCATCTACGGCTTCTTCTACCGTAAAAAACGGCTGATTTGATTATTTCAAAAAAAATCCCGTTTTGTTACCTGAACAAGGCGGGATTTTTTGGACCATATCTCCGGGCTCAGAAGCTGTTTAAATCCTTAAAGTCATACCCCAGCTGAAAAACATAACGAAGTGAAATACCCAGGCTCCAGCCCGTACCATTTCCCCTGATTACAGACCGGTCCGTTTCCACGCTGTTTACGGAGTACACCAGTTCCGTTTGAAGTGAATTTCCATACCCCCATTGCTTTCTTGCAAAAAAACTGAGGTCTGCTACCCTGGCTACTTTGATCACATATTCGGCTGTGGCTTCCAGCAAAAAAGTGGTTTTTCTGGCGGTGTAAGTATCACTCGTCAGGTAAAGGGTATCTATCCCCTGCCTGCGGCCCTTTTCCTTATACCCAACAAACTCCATGTAGCTCTTTTGCGTACCCGAATTAGGTACCAAAGCAGCGCCGCCTCCAATCCAGAATGCCGACCTGCGCAGATAGGGCTTTCCAAACAGCAATCTTCTTTTTCCTCTGAAACTGATAACGTTCTTGTCATTTTCCAACCTGTAAGCCAGTGGATTATCCCCTTTGATCAACAAATCATTATGAATGGCTGACCGTGCATATTCAGCTTCAAGTGCCCATTGTTCACGAATAACCCAGCCTACAGAAGCGGCGTAGGAGGCCACCGTTGGAGAATGCGTTCCTATCAGATCATCGAGTGTATTGGTAATGGTATTCCTGTCGTTCCTCAGAAAGCCATCCACGCCGATATACCAACGGTTCCGGATTTTTACATCACCGGCAGTTTTCTTTAATAATGATTCAACGCCGTACTTTTTTCGGCTAAATTCCTGTGGCAGGGTTCTGCGGTAGTAATCGGCATTATCCTGAGCCCGGGCAACAGACCAAGCTGATAGAAGGAGAAAAATAATGGTAAATCTCATTGCATACACGAATATGAATTAATGAGCATTACGCATTTACTGAAAAAATCGTTGCAGCATAGCAGGCAGAAAGTCAGTTGGATTGATTATCCGGCGTTGTGAAGCTTATCGTAAAAGTGGTACCCTCTCCCAGGCTGGACTGTACGTCTATACGTCCGTGATGCGCATGGATGATATTGAGTGTAGTCGCCAGGCCAATACCCATGCCGTTGTTTTTGCCGGTAAAATAAGGTTCGAAGATTTTTTCCATATTTTCCGGACTGATTCCCGATCCGTTGTCCGCAAAAGTCACCTGCACACTATCTCCTACACTCCTCGTGACAATTTTAAGAATTCCCTTATCTTCCTCCATGGCTTCAATGGCATTGGTGATCAGATTCAGAAAAGCCATTTGCAATGACACCGCATCCAGGGGAATCTGCAGATCCCCTTCGGCATAAGTATTCACTATATTGATTCGTTTGAGCGCCACACGGTCATAGGCCGTGGCAACGGCATCATCCAGAACCCGATGTATCGAACTGTTCACAAGTTCAATGTCCGTCGAACTCGAAGGCTGTAAAAGCTGGGTGATGAGGTCATTGATCCGGTTACAGTTGCGTTTGATGATCTGCGTATAAAATTTCTGATCCTCGTCCTCCAGCTCCATTTCCAGCTGTTCTGCAGAGAGGTTCACATTCGTGAGCGGATTCCTAACCTCATGCGCCAGCATCCGGACCAAACGGCCCGTCACCGCCATTTTTTCAGAAAACAGCTTTTCTCGTTCCGTTTGCTTTCTGGCGGTCATGTCATGAATACGGCCCTGTACATACGGCTGTGCATCATTAAATTCAACCGATGCAGAGAAGAGACAATATTTCTTATCCGAATAATCGTTTACCAAAAGAGTAACTTCATAATCGTGGATGTGCCTTTCGTGCACGCCCTTCCACAAATTGATAAACTGCGGGTCCTCTATCAGTTCGAGGATATTTTTAGAGGTAAGTTCGTCTTTGGAAAAGCCGGTGAGGTTACATGCCGAAGTGTTACAGTCAATGATACTACCGGACAAATCACTGATAAACAGGAAATCGTTAGACTCTTCAAAAATCCGCCTGTACCGTCGTTCACTGTGCCGTAATGCCTTTAATACCGACATGCGTTCCAGTGCATAACGGATACTTCTTTCCAGCTTTTCGGAATTCAGTTCGCTTTTGACCAGGTAATCGGCCGCACCTAGCCGCAGCGCTTCCACAGCAATTTTGGTATCGCCACGGCCGGTCAGCAGGATAATGGGCTCTTCACAACCTCCTTCGCAAGCCTCCTGTATCAGATCAATCCCTGTATTTTCTCCCAGCAGGAAATCGAACAGATAAAGGTCATACTGGAAGTGGTTAATATGGTAACGTGCATCCTTATAAGTTGAACACCAGGTAATATTGAACTTCCAGTTGGTCAATTCATGAAAATATTCCTGGGTAAGAAAATAATCATCCTCATCATCGTCAACAAGTAATACATTAATTAATCTGGTATTCATGATGTGGAAAATTCTTTATGGCTCTCAAAAAGTCTGCCGCTCGGTTTGACAT
The DNA here is from genome assembly GCF_907164905.1 of Dyadobacter sp. CECT 9275. Taxonomy (NCBI): domain Bacteria; kingdom Pseudomonadati; phylum Bacteroidota; class Cytophagia; order Cytophagales; family Spirosomataceae; genus Dyadobacter; species Dyadobacter helix. The sequence continues at coordinate 1,570,123 of NZ_CAJRAF010000002.1, forward strand.
GAAGCTTTCAGTTACATATCAAACTGCTTCATTTTATTATATAATGTTTTACGGTCGATATTCAGTAATCTTGCCGCTTTGCTTTTGTTAAAGTTTACGTCCCGCAATACCTGCATAATCATGTCATACTCGGCTTCATTGGCAACGGTTTTCAGGCTTGGTTTAACATCCTCGGTATCTGAGGGCTCAGGAGCGGCAGTATACGAAGGGGCCTGCACAGGCTCGTCGTCCAGGTCTTTCAGCTTCCGGTAATTGACAATTTCAAAAGGCAGGGCTTTTTCCTGAATCAGATCACCATCCGAAAGGAGCGTGGACCGTTTGATTACATTACGCAGTTCGCGCAGGTTGCCGGGCCAAGAATAATTCATGAAATCATCAATCACTTCTTTAGAAAACCCTTTTACGTTTTTATTAAGCTCCACGTTGGTGGATTCCAGAAATCCCTGGGCAAAAAGCATGAGGTCATCCTTGCGGTTTCTCAGCGCGGGTACCTCAATCGTAAATTCATTGAATCTGTAATAAAGATCCTCCCTGAATTTGCCGTTACGGGCTGAATCCAGCAGACGCTCATTGCTTGCTACAATAATCCTAACGTCCAGATCTATTTCTTTGGATCCGCCGATACGCCTCATTTTTCTTTCCTGTACAACCCTCAGCAATGCCACCTGGATCTCATAGGAAAGGTTGGATACCTCATCCAGAAAAAGCGTTCCTCCGTTTGCAAGCTCAAAGTGCCCGATTTTGGTTTGCAGCGCTCCTGTGAAAGACCCTTTTTCATGACCAAAAAGTTCACTTCCGGCCAGTTCCTTAGAGATCGCTCCGCAGTCCATCGCCACAAACGGCATATCCTTTCTGCGGGAACGGTTATGAATTTCGTGTGCTATGGCTTCTTTTCCAGAGCCACTTTCACCATAGATGATCACGCTGAAATTGGTGGGTGCCACCAGGTCTACCTGCCTGAAAAGGTTATCAGATACCTCGCTCTGCCCCATGATATACCCTGGCTTCGCACGGGAGGACATTTTGCGTGGTACCTTCCCCACCGTTTCTGTTGCTCCAGCAGTTTCAGCCTGTACAAATTCAATATCCTCATCCTTTCTGGATTCCGCATCCGCAATAGCTTTTTTAACCGTAACCAGAATCTCATCCGGGAATAGGGGTTTTGTGATGTAATCGTAAGCGCCAAGCTTCATTACATTCACCGCTATTTTAATGTCTGAGTATCCGGTTATGATCAATACCGGAACCTGGGGTCTTTTGGATTTGATGGCGGTCAGTAAGTCAGTACCAGTGATATCGCCCAGCCGGAAATCGGTCATGACCAAGTCAGGAGACATTTCCTCAATTAAGGCCAGTCCGTCTTTACCATTTTGGGCAGTTTCAACAATAAAATCGTTTTTGGATAAGAATCTCTTCAGCAAGAAACAAATATCCGCTTCATCATCTACAACGACAATTTTTTTCATGTAAGGTTTATCTGGACTTAGCGCTTAAATTAAATAGTAACTCTGAGCCTTGCTGTTGGAATATTTAATTGTTCCCGATACTTGGCCACAGTTCTTCTGGCCACGGAGTATCCCTTTTCAGCAAGCATATCGGTAATTTGTTGATCATTATAAGGATGCCTTTTGTCTTCCGCTTCCACAATTTCGCGGATCGCCTCCTGTATTTCACGGTTAGAAACCTCTGTACCGTCTTCGTTGGTGACCCCCTCCGTGAAAAGGTCTTTGAGGAGCACGATTCCGAAAGGCGTCTGAACGTACTTGTTGGTAGTCACCCTGGATACCGTGGATATATCCATGTTAATAATCTCGGCCACATCTTTCAGAATCATCGGCCGGAGTTTTTTAATATCACCGCTTTGAAAATAGTCATACTGTAATTTGACGATTGCCCGTAAGGTGCTGATCATGGTATTTTCACGCTGTTTGATGGCATCAATAAACCATTTTGCCGAATTCATTTTGCTCTTAATGAACTGGTTAGTGGCCTTATCGTTCTTCTGTTCCACCATCTGTGTAAATACTTTGTTGAGCTTCAGTGCCGGGCTGTTTCCCCATGTCAGTTGTACCTCAATATCGCCATCGTCAGCATACCAAAGCATAAAATCGGGCTTGATGCTTTCGTTTACCAAAGAATCATTCCGAAGCCCCGAAGCAGGTTTGGGGTTCAGGGTTGTGATGATCTGAATGGCCTTCTTAAGCGTTTCTTCATCCAGGCCCAGTACTCTCATGATTTTATCATAATTTCGAGAACCCAGCTCTTCAAAAGCATGAGCCACAATCCGGTAAGCCGATTTCCATATTTCATCCTGATTCTCCATTCTGTTCAGCTGAATGAGCAAACATTCTCTCAAATCGGCCGCCGCAATTCCGGCAGGTTCCAGCTGCTGTATGATCCGCAGCATGGCATCAACCTCCTCGGTATCAATAAACATGCTGTTGGCAAAAGAAATATCGTCCGCAATCACATCACTTTGCCTTCTCAAGAACCCATCTTCATCCAGTGAGTCCAGGATAAAATCAGCAATTAATTGCTGTCGCTCATTTAATCTCAGGAAATGAACCTGTTGCTTAAGATCGTCCCGAAAGGATACTGTCTCCACCATCGGGCGAGTATATAACTCATTATCAGGCGACTGATTATTGGCATAAGTTTTATAATCCGGGATATCGTCATCTCTGAACTCGTCCCAGTCGTAATAATCCTGGACCGACGGGGAATCATCCTCACTTTTATTCAGATCATCGTCAAAGTCGTCTGCTGCCTCTTCCGTAGTATTTTCTTCCTTCCCCTCTTCAAGGATCGGATTTTCTTCCAGTTCCTCCTTGATTCTTTGCTCCAATTCCATAGTAGTCAAATGCAGTAGATTGAGCATTTGAATCTGCAGCGGAGAGTATTTAAGCGTTTGTCTTTGCGTCTGCGTTTGTCTTTGCATAAAGCAATAAAAGGAAAATTTAAATTTCTGATTACTATTGAAAACCTAAGGTTGTAATTTCAAGTACCCAGCCGTGCCTGTAACTACCTCTCCCAGCATCTCTGCATGGTTTCCATCTTTAAATTTACTACAGTTTGTTGTATCTTTTTCAACCTGATATTTAAAACTAGTTTTTGAGTAGTTATTTCCACATTCTGAGTATTATAATTCGGTATGTAGATTATATCCTCCTCCCCGCAACTGCCCGGCAACGAACTTTTCGTTTTGTTTACTTTTGCTACTTCCGTCTTGTCCGGAAAGCCTCTATCTGAATCCTACATTTTGTAACCTTCATATTATCAAACAGATAAATGTTACATAGTCTTACAAAAGCAGCTTAAAGAAATTTCAGTTTTACGATCCGTACCAATCGGACGTTCGTCGGCGTCTTGACAAAAGTACCTCCAGGGGTTCCTTCATTTGCTGCTTAGCACTGGATGGAAAATCCTTTGCATATAGTAACAAAACCTTTGCCATTGCTATCGATGCACCCGCTTTTCACCAAAAACCCTTGCTGATATGAGAACGGGAAAACAGTCTTTGCCGCTCACAACACAACTGCATCACAGCATTTGAACCGGTAATCGCTGTCCCTTTCCGGGGACAGAAGAACAGAAAGAGGAGAATTTTTTTCTATATATTTGCCCCCCCGGGTCCTGTGCGTCCGAACTTAACTCCTAATTCTATCAAAGTGCAGTTGCTGAATGACTTTATGAATGGTCGGCATATTATAATGGCGGATGACGATGCAGACGACCGTTTTTTGGTAAAAGCAGCCCTTGAAGATAACCGTATCAAGAACCCTTTTGTTTTCTTTGAGGATGGAGAAAATCTGTTAAACTATCTTTTCTCGATCAAAGACGAGCCACTCCCAGCGTTGCTGCTGCTGGATCTGAACATGCCTAAACGCGACGGGCGTGAAACCCTGAAACTGCTTAGAAAGGATAACCGGTGGAAGTGTATTCCTATCATTATTTTCAGTACTTCCAACGCGCCCGAAGACATTTATTCGTCTTACCAGTTGGGAGCAGATTGTTATATTATCAAACCTTCCAATTATGAAGGACTGAAACAGGTGCTGATGTCCATCTGCAAATTCTGGCTGGGCAAGGACTGCGAGATGGATTAATTATTACTATTCGAGGCGCCTGACACCCGGCTTACAAGAGCCAAAATGTCCGACGCCTCCCAACAATCCTAAACGAAATATCAGTTCTTCCGAAGTTTTTCTGCGGCCGCCTGATCCACAAACCAGTGCAGGCTCCCATTGATAGGATCAATGATCTGTGACGGAAAGACGTCAATATTTCTTTCCCCCTCCAGAACATTTTTCAGCGTATCCGCTTTGCCCTGGCCTGCCGCAGCAAACACAACGGCAGACGCGCGGTTAACAACAGGGGCAGTCAGCGTAATTCGGTACATATCCTGGGCAGGTAGAAAAAAGGCATGCACCCAGGCTTTACTTTCATGCACCACCTCAGTGCCCGGAAATAGAGACAAAGTATGTCCGTCGTCACCCATACCTAACAAAACCAGGTCGAAGGTATTACCTGTTTCTCCGAAATAGGTTTTTAGAGTTTTCTCATACGAAGCTACGGAATCCTGAGGATCAACATCCGTCTTCATCACATGGATATGTTCAGGAAGTACATCTATTTGATTAAGCAGCTCATCATAAGCCATCTTTGCGTTGTTACGGTCATCTGCAAACGGAACAAAACGTTCATCACCCCAGAAAAAATGTACCTTCTTCCAGGGGATATCCTGGCTATATGGTAAGTTTGCCAACAGAGCATAAAGTTGCTTGGGCGTGCTGCCGCCTGAAAGTACGAAAGTAAAGCGGTCCTGCTTTACCAAAACTTCAAGGATATAGTCCCTGATCCAATCGGCCAGGGACTGGTTAAGTTCTTTCGAGTTTGCTGAAATATGTAACTCCATTCCTAACGACCGGTATTGATGTAATTGATCCAGGTGTGACCATCTCTTGCCAGCAAAGCATCCGATCCGTCCGGGCCCCACGAGTCCGGTGCATAATTGGGAAAATCCTGTGGTTTTCGATTTTCCCAGGTTTCCAGGATCGGCATGATCACTTTCCAGGCTGCTTCCACCTGATCAGCCCGCATGAAGAGGGTAGCATCCCCTTCCATGACATCGAGCAGCAAAGTTTCGTAGGCCTCCGGCGCGTGTTCGCCTTCTGCTTCCTCGTAGTTGAACTTCATGTCTACGGGATCCAGGGTCATGGTTTGCCCGGGACGTTTAGCCTGAAACCTGATACTAATATCCATATTCGGCTGAATGCTGATTGTCAGCCTGTTGGAACGCCAGCTTTCCGCAGACTCATTAGGAAATGCGTAATGCGGGGCCGGTTTAAACTGCAATGTAATATGGGTAGCCTTCTGGTTCAGATATTTACCTGTCCGGACATAAAAAGGGACCCCCTGCCAGCGCCAGTTATCAATGTAGAATTTGGCGGCTGCGAAAGTATCAATATTCGATTGAGGGCTGACGCCGGTTTCTTCCCGGTATCCCACCACTTTTTCTCCCTTTTTCCATCCCGAAGAATATTGTCCTCTTACTGCAAAATCATGAACCTGCTCATGGCTGATCCTCCTGATTGCATTCAGCACGTCCACCTTTTTGTTACGAATCTCATTTGCATCAAATGAAACCGGCGCTTCCATAGCAACCATACAGAGGATCTGAAGGATGTGGTTCTGGACCATGTCACGCAGCGCACCGGCGTGTTCGAAATAGCCACCCCTGCCTTCCAGGCCAACGCTTTCTGCTGCGGTGATCTGGATATGATCAATATAATTGCGGTTCCAGACAGGTTCAAAAAGTGCATTTGCAAAACGGAGCGCAAGAATATTCTGCACGGTTTCTTTTCCCAGGTAGTGGTCTATCCGAAAAATCTGCTCTTCGGCAAACATGCCGGTAAGCAACGCATTGAGCTCATGAGCACTTTTAAGATCATGGCCAAATGGTTTTTCTACAACAATACGCGTACTGCTGGTATCGGAACAGATATTCAGCCCCCCCAGTTTACTGGCGATGGAAGGTACCAGCTGCGGTGCCACAGCGAGGTAAAACACAACGTTGGGATGTACTCCCCACTCTGCTTCCTTGGCTTTCACAAGATCCGTAATGAGGCTATAGGCTTCTGCATCATCACCGTCCATCTGCAGGTAATTAACGTGCTGGCTAAAATCTGTCCAATGCCCGTTAAGCTTGCCTTTTCGTCTTGAGAATTTTGTTACACCATCCAGCAAATGCTGGCGGTATGCCTCGTCGGTATAGGGACTTCTGCCAATTCCGGCGATGGCAAACTGCTCCGGCATCCAATCATCTAAAAAAAGATTGTACAATGCCGGAGTCAATTTTCTGTAATTCAAGTCACCACTACCTCCGAAAATGAAAAGTATAGAGGCAGGCGGGCGTTTATTATCTTGCATGTTATGTAATTTTAATGTTGTCCCCATTCCGTGTGGAAAGTACCGGGGGTATCTGTTCGCTGGTAGGTATGCGCTCCAAAGAAATCGCGCTGCGCCTGGATCAGGTTCGTTGGCATTTTTTCGCTACGGAAACCATCAAAATAGGCCAAAGCGGACATCAGCCCTCCCGCCGGAATACCCGACAACGCAGCCTGAGCCACTACTTTGCGCGTATTTCCCACCAATGACTTAACGATTCCTGCCACTTCTTCGTTCAATAAAATATTGGACAATTCCGGTGTTTCCGTATAGGCATGCGTGAAAACTTCCAGTAACGACGAACGGATAATACATCCCCCTCTCCACACACTTACCACCTCAGGCAAAGGTATTTCCATACCCAGCTCTCCGGATGCCTGGTGCAGCATGGCCAGCCCTTGTGCATAGCTCAGTATGGTAGAGAAATATAGGGCGTCATGTACCTGATGGATCCATTCCTGGGTTGACGCGGGGAAAGTTTTATACGGATCGGGATAAATTCCGGCGGCCTGTACACGTTCATCCTTATATCCGGATAAAGTTCTCATTGCCACGGCAGTGTCTATCACCGGCACTGCAACCGGCAACTCCATTGCATCCTGGGAAGTCCATTTACCGGTACCTTTTGAGCCTGCTTTGTCAGAAATAAAATCAACCAGCCTTCCGCCGGTAACTTCATCTTCCTGAAGGAAGATGCTTGCCGTGATCTCCACCAGGAACGACTGCAGAGAGCCTTCATTCCAAGTCTTGAATACTTCGTGAAGCTGGTCATTATCCAGCCCCCCATGCTTCAGCAAAGAATAGCTTTCGCTAATTAGTTGCATAATCGCGTATTCAATACCGTTGTGTACCATTTTGACATAATGCCCGGCACCTTCCTTGCCCAGATAAGACACGCACGGTTTCCCATCCACTTTTGCCGCAATGGCTTCCAGCATAGGCCTTACGTTTTCGTACGCACCTTTTTCACCTCCGGGCATCATACTCGGCCCTGTACGGGCACCTTGTTCACCCCCGGAAACTCCAATTCCCATGAAATGAATATCCTGGTCACGCAGGTATTTAACACGACGGAGCGTATCCGTATAATGAGAATTGCCTCCGTCAATGATGACATCTCCCTTTTCCAAAAGTGGCAAAAGCGACTCGATTACATCATCAACCGGCTTACCGGCGGGTACCAGCATCATAATATTACGCGGACTTTTCAGCTGGCTCACCATTTGCGAAAGTTCCTGCACGCCTTTAACGGTTGTGCCGGCAGAGGCAGACTTTTCCAGTGCCTCATTCTTTGACCCATCCTTATCAAATCCGATAACCGAGAATCCATGATCAGCCATATTCAGTAACAGGTTCCGCCCCATTACACCAAGTCCGATCATTCCAAAATCAAATAGGGTATTTGCCATATTCAGGAAGTCTTATTTAAATAGAGTTGCAATATTAGGGTTTTCGCCGCTAAATAGGAAAGTATGAAGGTTATGAAACCATTTTGAAAAGAAAATTCTTGCTGCGGATCAGTTTTAAAGCAAAGCCCGGCGGGTTTATTCCCGGAGACGTGGTTATTTTTCCCCTTTTAACAAATGCTTGCACGCCTTTTTCTTTGAAAATCCCATGCATTCAACTTCATTGTGCATGGCATAATTATTATACGTATATACAAAAGTTATCGGCGCATCCGGCTGAACAGCATACCTGGAGCTCCGATGCAAAGCGCGAAAAGTTCAAATACCAATTCAGATATGTGTAAAATTAATGTATGGTTTTTAGCCCTGGTACTCCTCACGGGCAGCATGGCACAGGCACAGGAAAAAGATTACAATGGCGGGGAAAATGCGCTGGGAATACGGGCCGGCGGTACCACGGGTATCACGTTTAAAAAGTTTTTCAACAAGAAAACCGGCCTTGAACTTATAGGCGGCTATAATTTTGACAACGACATTAAAAACGTGTCGATGACTGCACTCTTTGAAAAACATGCACCTCTCATCGGCGACCGCTTTGCTGCGTTCATTGGTGCAGGGCCTTCCTATGTGTTTTCAGGAAGTAATTTCGGGGCGAGCGCTACCCTTGGTTTTGATATGCGTTTGGGAAAAACACCTCTCAACTTTCAGATTGACTGGATGCCTTCCTACTATTTCACCAATGGCTCTCATTTCAGCCCGGATAACGGCGGACTGAGTATTCGTTACATCCTAAATCACAAGAAATTGTATCAAAAGGAATGAACAAATGATTTCAGCGTATGGGAAGACGTATGGTAAAGGTGGTACCATTCCCCGGCTCCGATGTTATGGTCAAAAAGCCGTTGAGGCTTTCAACTAAATGTTTGACCAGTGCCAGGCCGTAACCGTACCCAAGTTCCCCGGCTGTTCCTTTTTTTGATACCGCATCTCCATCCAAAATCGCTTTTATTTCGCTTTCCGTCAGGCCAACACCGGTATCCTTAATTTCGATGCTCAGGCTTTTTCCGGTTCCGGCGAAAAAAAGATCCAGATTAACGGTAATCCTGCCACCCAAAGGTGTGAATTTCATCGAATTGGAAATCACGTTACCTGCTATCTGCAGAAGCTTGTTTTTAGAAAACGGAACCGTCTCCGTGTTTGGACTAACGACTATATCAAAACGGATTTTTTTGCTTACCGCCTGCGGCAAATAAAGTTTCTCCAGCTTATCCTTAAAAATCAGCAGATTAAAAGCATTGCTCTCCGTACCGATTTTAGCAGCTCTCCCTCCCTTTTCGCTTCCCAGGATTTCATCTGCCAGATCAAGCAGAGAATTACCGCTTTTATGAATCAGATTGATAAATTCCAGTACCTCTTCTATCCGGTTATCCTGTCCCTGGTCCTCGATGATAGAAGCCAGGCCCACAATTCCCCCCAAGGGTCCGCGGATATCATGAGCCACCTTTCTCTGATTCTGGTAAGACTCGAGAAGCTTGGTTTTTAAGCCCTCAACTACCTGGATCATCTTTAGCCTGCCGACGATTTCGTTGGCAATAATATTCAGTAATTCAATTTTTTCAGGATCAAGTACCTTTGTTTGCTGGTCCATCACGCACAAAGCACCGACATTCATGCCCTCTCCTATGTTCAAAGGTATACCATAGTAGTAGCGAACGTTAGGATCACCATTTACATAGGGTTTGTCACTAAAACGTGCATCAGCAGACAAATCCTTAATCTCGAAGGGACCAGCTCCCATGATGGTATACTGGCAAACGGAATCCTCACGCATGGTTTGCTCCGTTTCCATTCCATACCCGGATACTGTCCATTGCGTGATAGAATCAATAATATTGACCAGTGATATGCTGGTACCCGCCACTATGGCCGCCAGCTTGACGAGCTCATTAAAACTTCGCTGTTGCTCCGTATAATCAATATCCAGGGATGAAATGGCCAGCAATCTGTCCATTTCATTATCTGGAATAGGAGCAACTTGCCCTATCGGATTCTGATTAACCTTAAAATCCATAAAGTGGTGTGAAATTACAACCGACAGACAAAGGTTCTTTTGTCTGTTCACAATTTACCAAACTATTCGAACGAATCATTGCCCGGTACGATTAAAATTAACTAATTCCTTACGGACTAACAGCGCCATGTCAGTTTAACCCTGGTACCTTGCTTTAAGTAAATTCATCATGTGTACATTAATTTCCCACTGATTGGACAGCGGCATCTGGGTGTAAGGCATCACCGGCATATAAGTGGCAGGCCCGAACTCCGTAGTAACCGTCAAGGATGTTGCGTTTCGCTTGTGTGTTTCCACCACTTTATCCCACCAGCCCAAATGTGTCTCAAGCGCCTCGGCCCACTCCGGTGCCCGGGGGTCATTTACCTGAGGGCCTTCGGGGTGGCCTATCCGGCTATGTATATGATCTGTACGCGAAATAGCAGCAGCCACCTCCGCTTCCTGGTCAGCCAGTAATGATTCATGTACATTACACCAGTGAGAGATGTCAAGGGTAATACGCAGGTCCGGAATCTGGGTCAGGTATTCCTCCGTGATATGGGCAGCAAAGAGGCTTTTGCCACGGTGCGTTTCATGTATAATGCGGATGCCCGAAGCTTCCGAAATCTGGCTCGCCAGATCAAAAAGTCTTTTGTTTTTTTCAAAACTGAAATAATCTTTTCCTGTCTGGCAATTGACAAAAACAGGTTCTGCGCTGATCAGGTTACGGAGATATTTCGCATAATTTTTGGCGTGTTCATCGATATCCTTTTCAAAGGACTGATAATACTGTCCAATCAGCCCGAGATCATAATCCTTTAAAACAGCCAGAATTTCATGTTTTTCGGCTTCGTCCAGAGGCAGGGCCATTTCCACGCCGTCGTAACCGGCTGTTTTTACATTTTGGCAGAAAGTAGCAAACGGGAGAGTATTTCCCCAGTGGGGGGCGTAAAATCTAATTGTCATGTTTCAGAATATGAGTCGATATGGCTTTAATATTTCAGACTTTTAAGATATGTTATGGTCTGTGGCACCTGCGTGGCATAACTCGGACTTTCGTCTTCAATATAGTAATGTTCAATCGCCGAACGCTTCGTAGCTTTTAAAATGGCGGGTATATCCAGCTGCCCCGTCCCCAGGGCTACATCGTTTTCTACCGGCGTACTACCAGACATATTACCCGCAACTCCTTTGCGCAGGTCTTTCATGTGCATGAGCCTGAAGCGTCTGGGGTATTTCAAGAGCAACGCAGCGGGGTCCTGCCCTGGGAAAAATGTCCATAAAACATCCATTTCAAAACTGACGTACCGGGGATCTGTTTTTTTTATTAAAAAATCCATAAGGGTACCATCTTCATATTTTTCAAATTCGTAACCATGGTTATGGTAGCAAAAAGTGATCCCGAAATCATCTTTGAGCCGCTTTCCGATCAGGTTAAAATCATCAACGGTTTTCTGGGCCGTCGTCAGTGTAAAAGCTCCTTCATGCGGAACCCATGCCACCCTTACAAATTTTGCACCAAGCGTTTTGGCATTATGCCCCACCTCGGCTGTTTTATGAAGTGCATCGGCATAACTCACACCAAAGGACGAACATTTCATTCCCCGCTCATCCAGGAGCTTTCTCAATTCCTCGGCTGTTTTTCCAAACAGATTTGAGAATTCCATATCCTTAATTCCCAGTCGTTGCAATGTATCCAGTGTTGCGGCTGCATCCTTCGCAAAACTGGCCCGATAGGTGTACGATACCATGCCCGGGGTTTGCGGAAACAGCGGCTTCCCCTTCTGTGCCACAGCTGTTTCACAATACGCTGCAAAAAACAGGCTTAGGAAAAATAACAGATTAACTTTTTGCATAATAGTTCTATAAATTAATATGCTTGATTATTCCAAGCCAAATATCCGGGTTTTGATGTGCTCTTTTCACTATCACCCTCAAAAGCACCATCCCGCAAAATAATTACTTATGGATAGAGGATAATCAAACAAAAGGTGTCGCAGAAGACAAGCCCAAATCCTGATGCACGGTAAACTTCAACTGGCCATTCATCTGCCAGTCAAAAAGCTGCACCGCACAATTCTATTCCTTTTCTATGTAAATTTTGTAAAAAAAATATACTTTCCATGCCGCCGTGCCCCACTCCGTCCGCTCAAACCTCCTTCAAAATTATGATTACAACTTTAAAAGCACCGATGTGCCCCGTAACAAAATTTTGTAAGTGCTTCACAAGAAACGTTTCATTTCCGGCGTTTCAGCATCGGAACTTTCTTAACTGAACGGTTGATATTTTATTTAACTGCAGATAATTCAACTTAATGCAGGATTTTTTCAGCTTGGCGTCAACATTTCGTTTATCCTTTTGCGCCAGCTTATTACCTTTATATCCGAATGGAATTTACTCAACCATCTCCACAATATTAGAATGTTAAATCTTTCAGCATCCCCATTCGACGATTACGTCAGGGATAATATCCAGGCGTCGGTCAATAAACTTTGGCGCTATTCCCGTTTGGAAGTTACCGGTGGCGTAAAGAGTGACGCCAACGGTACCATGTTCCTTAAGGTGCATGTAACACAGACGGAACCGGTCGACGATAAAACACTTACCGAAACCGAGCTAATTACCCGGATCAGGACGGTCATGGAAACATTGCTACCGAAAGACTACCCCATGCAGATTACCGCGACCCCTTTGAACCCCTGATCGTGAGACCAAATCCTGGTCGCCCCGGACTTGATGCTTTGAGATAGTTCGACACTTTTATATATTTAGAATAACATTCAGAACAGAATATGGAAAATCCAGATGAAAAAGATCCACAGGAAATGAGTACCAGCGAATTGATCGGGGAGATGAAAGAAATTGCCGATAATCTCCACGAACTGAGTATGGATCTCTTGAAAGAGAACGAACAGTTAAAGATCAAAGCGGCCCATCAGGAAGTATTAAAAAGCACCGAACAATAGAATAGTGAATCTTCGCATCAACCGAGTATGACCGACAATACAAATAGCAGTGAAAGCCAAAAGCAACCTACCGGGGAGACTCAGCGGATCATTGAGCAGTTATTAGAGCAAAGCAGGATCCTGCGCAAAAAAAATGAAGAATTAATTGCGGAGCTCAATGAGTCAAAAACCAATCCAGCCATCCTTTGGTCCAGAGACTGACTCCTGCTATTTCCTCGATTACACATCTGCCTCATTTCCCAGGCGGAGATGTCGGTGCTCTTTCCTGGTCTTAAAAACCAGAGGCGTACCCAACCGCCACATTAATGGTCATAGAACACCGTAATCTTCGTTTCACTCCTTGCTCATATCCAAAATGAGCCCCGACTAATTACTATACAGCAGGAAAAACACTTTGGTATAATACCACAGCGTATGTTAAAACTCAATGGCGTACGGCAGGCTATATTCCGTTTAATGAATTTAGGGTCAGACTGGAATAATTATTTTAACGCTTGCTGAATTTGTATAACTATTTGGATTTTACTATGTAATATAATTTCTAAGAAATAAAAGTAAGTCTACAAATTGTCTTATCATTAGGACAAGGAGATTTCACTAATTATCTTTAATTATTCTATACAGTTTTAATGTTAATAAGGTGATTATGCCGTCTGATAATGCTGCTAAACTGCCTGTTGAAGTGCTTGAACTGGCCATTTCCGGTTTAGGGTCCGGAATTTGGGACTGGGATCTGGCGAACGGAACGCATACCTGGTCAGATCAATTTTACACGCTGCTCGGTTACAGGCCGGGGGAGATATCCGCAGATTTTGTTACATTGACCGAGATCCTCTGCCACCCGCAGGACGGTCCCATACTTGCCGGGGCAGTTGTTAACCTGAAAGAAAATGAGAACGTATATGATCTTCAGCTACGTTTAAGAACAAAAAATAATGGTTACAGGTATTTTAAATGTGCCGGTACTTCGCAGTTCCTGGGCGGTAAACTGCTACGCCATGTGGGCACCATCAGTGATATACATGAAAAATACACTTACAAGCAGGGGCTTCTGGAAAATGAAAATCTCTTAAAAGAGGTAGGAAGGCTGGCCATGATCGGTGCCTGGGAGCTTGATCTGATCACTAGAGAACGCCGTTGGTCGCCTCAGATGTATTCCATTTATGGACTTGAGGAAACGGCAAATCTTGACAATTTCAGTACTGCAAATTTTTATAATCCCTGGGCACGGCTGCTTATTGACCAGGCTGTTGAGCAGGCCAAGATCAACGGAACTCCCTGGGATCTTGAAATTCCGCTGATATCCGCACAGGGGAATGAAGTATGGGTAAGAAACATTGGCCGTGCGGAGATGATAAACGGAAAACCGGTTAAGCTGTTCGGTGTCATGCAGGACCTGACGGAGAACAGGCTTCTGGAAGAGAAAGTAAGTGTGATCTTCCATCACTCGGTTGACGCTCATATCCTGCTAACCGCCGGTGGCGTCATTGACTGCAATCAGGCGGCAATGGAAATGCTTCATTTTCAGGATAAATCCGAGCTCATTTCCTTGCCTTTCTCCTTCTTTTTTCCGGAAGTACAGCCCGACGGAATAAACTCGGCAGAAAAATTTAAAGAAATATATGAGCTTTCCACACAGACCGGATATCAACGTTTTGAATGGGTAAACAGAAGGAAAGATGGTATTACTCTTCCGGTGGAAGTGACCCTTAAGCCAACTACCTTTAATAACCGTGAAGCACTGCTGGTGATCTGGCATGATATCACCGCAAGAAAACTGGCAGATGACCGCCTGAAACGTAACCAAGCCATGCTTTCCGAAACACAGCAGCTGACGCACAGTGGCAGCTGGGAGACGAATCTGTTGACAGGCGAAAATTTCTGGTCCGACGAAACATTCCGTATCTTCGGTATGGACCCTGAAAAGGACATGCCCGTTGGCGACACTTTTGTGGAAAGGATATATCCCGATGACAGGGAAAAATTTTTATCGTCGATACAGAATGTCATCAAGTTTGCGACGGTAGCCAGTTTTGATTACCGGCTGATGTATGCCGACGGAAGTATGAGGTTCCTGCATACAATTGCCAAACCAGATTGTGACGCGGATGGCAACGTGGTAAAACTATATGGTGCAGTGATTGACATTGACGAACGGAAGAAAGCTGAATTTGAGCTCATTAAGGCCAAAGAACTTGCCGATGCAGCCAATATTGCCAAGTCTCAGTTCCTTTCTGTCATGAGCCATGAAATCCGGACGCCGCTGAATGCAATCATCGGTTTCACCAATCTCCTGCTGGCCAACACTCCCCTGCCTCATCAGATGGAATATCTTAATTTTCTAAAATATTCTGCCGATAACCTTCTGGTACTGATCAATGATATTCTTGATTACAGCAAAATTGAAGCGGGTAAAATCGAATTCGAGGAAGTTGATTTTAACATCCTGAAACTGATGGAAAATATTCGTTTGAGTTTGCTGCAGATGGCGGAGGAAAAGGGACTTAAACTTAAACTGGCAACGGATGATGCTTTAAATGTTCTCTTAAAGGGTGATCCGGTCAGATTGGGCCAGGTACTGACAAATCTGGTGAGTAATGCCGTGAAGTTCACCAAACAAGGTGAAGTAATCATGTCTGCTACTTTAATAGCACATTGCAACGATGTAATGACCATTGAATTCAAAATTACTGATACCGGAATAGGAATTCCTCATGATAAAATCACTAATATATTTGACCAGTTTACACAGGCGAGTTCGGACACTACTCGAAACTACGGAGGATCCGGATTAGGCCTGGCCATCACCAAAAGACTTTTACAATTACAGCATAGCGAAATTTTTGTGGAAAGCCAGGAAGGAAAAGGCTCCGTGTTTCATTTCAGACTGGATTTCCAGACCGGGGGTAAAACGGCAGCTATCCCTGCGGAGACGCCCGAAGTCAAAACAAGTATCAAAGGAGTCAGGATCCTGTTGGCCGAAGACAATAAAGTGAATGTAGTATTGATGAATCACTTTTTCAGACAGTGGGAGGTGGATTGTAGTGTGGCGGAAAACGGGCTAATCGCTTATGATATGATCCAGAAAAACGATTATGATATGGTTTTCATGGATCTTCAGATGCCGGAACTGGATGGTTTGGAAGCTACGGTCCGGATCAGGCAGCTTAAAGAAAAAAAATACAAGAACATCCCTATCATAGCGCTGACAGCCTCGGCCATGAACGATATCAAAGATTCTGTTTTTAAGGCAGGCATGAATGATTACCTGAGCAAACCGTTTAATCCTTCAGACGTCTACAATAAGATCGCAACTTATAACAGGCTTACAACCGACCAGCTGTATCAGAGCTAACTGTTATCTCTCTTCCCTTATTCCGCCACCTTTTGTGGTGACAGAAAAAAGATCCACAACCACAACAATCTTAACAGCAATGCCGGACGCTCAAACGCCCGGCATTGCTGTTAAAGAAAGCCGATTTTCGGATTAATGCTTAGCCCACCAAAGCGGCGTCAGCGTGCCGTCCTCACCACCCAGGAAGGTCTGCGCCTGACCGTATCCCCTCGCATTGCTCGCTGGCAGGCTGGAAGGATATTTCAAACGTTGCGGGAAGAACTTGATATTGGCAGTCATATAGTTGCTGCTGTTCAGCGCAGGCATGTTCACCAAAGGATTTTCAACTGCCGGGTTCTCAAAGAACGGCAGTCCCAACCTGCGGTGATCACTCCATGATTCCAGCGGTAACCAGGGAGTCTGAGCAATGAACTTTTGCGTTATGATCTTCGTAAGCAGATCATTTCTGACAGCACCACCTTTGTAAAGGTTATTGACGGGATACGTTTTGGTAACGGTACCTTCGGCGTTGGTATAACCATCTTTGTACTTCATTACGTAAGTTGCAGGGGGTTCGGCAGTATGATCCCAGCTCACCGAGGTCCCAACCCTGTTATAAGCTGTTGAAGCTTTATACTGAGTGGCAAAACTGCTAACTCCCCAGTAGGCAAAACTTGCATCAATTCCTGCCTCATAAGCCGCTTTTCCACTCATAGGTACGGTCCATCCTTTAACCGCGGCTTCGGCAAGTAGGAAGTATGTTTCCCAGGGGGCGAAGTAAATCCTCTTGCTTGTACTGTTACGAAACTGCTGTCCGTGGCGGGGAAGCGCTCCGTTAAACGACCGTATGTTGTTTTTGGCGCCCTTCGCACCCCAGTCTCCGTTAGCAGGTGCATTCCAGGTATACTTCGCATCAAGTGTTTTCACAACCGCCCCGGCTTCGTCTACGAGGGTACGTTCTGTGGTTTTTGCGGTGTTATCCCAGGAAGGATAGGAATTGAAATCCGCATTGTCATAGTCTCCCGGAATGATATATGTTTTATAGGCACGCGGGTCAATCGAATTGGGGAGACCGTCAAACCAGTATCCGGCGGACGGGTCGTTGGTCATGGTAGTGAAGTGGTTTTCGAATTTAAGTCCCATGTAATCCTGCGGCTTAATATAGGGAAGCTGTGCCGCTTTCACCTGGTCTGCCGATTTTATCCCACCCAATCCGAGATACAGGTTATTAATGGTAGCGGAAATAGGGAAGTAATTCCATTCCCGGGTCATTACGCCCGTCAGTGCATCCCATCCGCCTTTTTCTGCCACCTGAAATGTCTCATCCGCCTGAGTGAGCAGGGGACCTGCGGCAGCCGCTTCAAATTCGGACTTAGCCTTCGCCGGATCCACCTCAGAAAGACGCATCGCAAGCCTCATCCGCATGGAGTTGGCATATTTCTGCCAATTGGCATAATTGAAGCCATAAGCCTGGTCAAATTTTGAGATGGATGGACTGCTGACACCCAGATCCAGCTTAGAAGATGCGTCCTTCAATTCGGACAGCAGATAGTAATAAACCGTTTTTTCATCTGAAAACTCCGGATTGGTTCCCTGAAAACCATTGATGGGAATAGGACCGAAATTATCGGTTAGTTCGCTCAGCAGATATACACGCCAAATGCGGGCCACTTGGAGCAGGTTGCCGGTATACTCCTTGATGTTACCGGCTGCTATCTGTTTCTCAGCCACCTGAACCGCCGCATAGATGCTGTTCAGCCAACCGCCAAGGTAACCACTGCCATAGTAATCGCTGGACCAGCCGTCGTTATAACCTCCCGTTGAAATGCCCCCTCCAGCCTGCTGGCGCCCCGCTGTTTTCCAGTACAAAACAAATATCCTTTCTGCGATATGCGGGTCCATTTGGCTCCCGATAATGGATCCGTTGATAAAGTACTCCACCTGCACCTGATTTTCGGTAGCCAGGTAGGGATCAGCGTTTATTTCGTCAAAATCATTGCAGGCCGTTGTGAACATCAACAGTGCCGCTGCAGGAATAATAGCCCTTTTAAGTAATGCTTTCATATTAAATGTCTTTTATAACCTGATAGGTAAATTAGAATCCCAGGGTGATTGAGAAAAGGAAAGAGCGCATGGTTGGAAATGCCCCGTTCTCAAATCCAACGGCATTGGTGCCAGTTGCAAATACAGACTCCGGATCGATCCCGTTCAGGTGGCTTTTAATCATCCAGACGTTGTTACACGATGCACTGATTCTTGCTTTTTGGAAAGTATTCCCCAACAGCTTTTTAGGAAGCGTGTAGCTCAGCATCACATTCCTTAAACGTATGTTGGTGGCATCGTACACGTATGCTTCTCCCACACCCAGGTTGTTCAGTGTCGCAATGGTGTTCCAGTATTGCTGCTGCGTTACCGGTTCGGTATTGGGAGCAGGTGCTCCGTTTTCGCCGAGAACAACCCCATCAACCACCATTTCAGGTCTTTCTCCTCCGGGTGCTGTCACCGCCGCGGCCCCAGCCGACTGCAGCCCTACATTAGATGCAGAGAATATCTCGCCACCCAGGCGTGCGTCCACCAGGAAGGAAAGGCCAACGCCTTTGTAAGAAAAATTATTGGAAATACCGAGCAATCCTTTCGCCTGCTGATTACCCAGCTTCACAATGGCTGCGTCACGCTGCGGAAGTCCTTCTGAGGAAAGCAACAATTTTCCAAAATAAGGGCTGGCTTCATCCTTTACACGAAGGAATTTGGTACCATAAATATCTCCGTACAGGCCATCCGTAGTAGCTCTGATAAACAGGTCATCAAACGCTCCCAACTGGTATTCGTTCACACCCATATTCTTGGCGATGTCAATGATCTTGTTTTCGTTTCTTGAAAAGTTGGCTGTTACCGACCAGTTAAGCGAAGTTGGTTTGGTAAGGATACTCACGTCTGCCATCACCTCTATCCCTTTGTTCTGGATATTCCCGGCATTAACCTTCATGCTGGAGTAACCACTCATCGGGTCCATCGGAATATCAATCAGCTGGCGTGTTGCGTTGGACTTATACCAGGTAAAATCCACCCGTAATCTGTTGTTGAAAAACTTGAGTTCAGTTCCCAGTTCCAGGTTTTTGATCAGCTCACTCTTCACATTGGCATCTTTCAGCAGGGATTGCCTCACGGCAACTGTATTACTCAGCGGGTCCTTGGAGATGTTGTACCCATTGTAAAGCTGATAAGGCGCCAGGTCATTCCCTACAGTCGCATACGATGCCCGAACTTTTGCATAGTTGATCCACGACGGCGCACGGGTACCCATTTTTTCCAACATATCGGTAACTACATAGGAAAGGCTATAGGATGGATAGAAGTACGAACGGTTTTGCTCAATGAGGGCTGACGACCAGTCATTCCTCGCTGTTACATCCAAGAATATCCAGCCCCCGTAATTCAGGCCAAGAGACCCATAAAGAGAGTTGATTTTTTTACGGCTGTACCCTGGCCAGATCGACGCAGCGCCTGCCGCATTACTCGGTGTAAAAAGGTTAGGAACTTCCAAAGCACCTGTACTTACCGACAGGGAGCTGTATTTCTGCTGCATCAGGTTACCACCAAGTGTGAAGGTACCCCCCAGTTGGCCAATCACCTCATCCTTCTGCCCCTTGATCAGTGCGCTATAGTTAGTTTCACTGAACGTCTGCTTGCCAGTTGAGTAGGAATTGGAAAGCGGCCCGCCCGCGTATGTTTTCCCCTCGGTGCTGGTTGTGTACATATCACCCCCTGCCTTTACCTCAGCATCCAGCCAATCGGTAAAGGCATATTTCAGCGATCCGTTCATGATAAACCGGTTACGGCTATCTCTGTTCAGATTGTACTGGCTCAGCCAGTAGGGATTGGATTGCGAGCCGGGAGCGCCAGGATACCACAGCATGCCTCCGAATTCATTGGTAGCAGCACTAAAATCTTTAATATCCAAACTTTGAGGCATCATGTACAACACGTATACGCTGCTGTTGTCCCGGCCATTAATGGGCCTGTTATAACCGGCCGTATTGTTGTAAGCCATTTTCACATCGCTCGTCCAACGGCTGTCTTTCCCAAAGTGAGTAGTAGCCTTGGAAGTAAAATTGACACGGGTAAGTTTGTTTCCCGGAATTATACTTTTGTCCTCTAAATAGTTAAGCGAGGCAAAAACTGCAGTTGACCCGAACTGCTGCTGAAGGCCCAGGCTATAGTTCTGATTGGAACCTGCTCTCAGGAATTCGCTTACGTTGTCATGCATGGTCAAAGGAGCCTGGGTACCATCCCACTTGGTAACGCTCTGCCCTTCTGCTTTCGGACCCCAGCTTGTGGTGCTCATCGCATTGAAAATATTGTCGGTACCCTGCCCGAAAGTGCTTTGGAGCTCGGGCTTGATGAAGATACCTTCTGTTCCCAGGGTGGTAGAAAATGTAATACCCAAGCCAGGCTGCTTCCTGCCTGATTTGGTGGTAATCAGGATAACGCCGTTACCTGCCCTCGAACCGTATAAGGCAGCTGCGGACGGCCCTTTCAGTACGCTCATGGTTTCAATATCCTCCGCGCTGATATCTCCCAAACCGTTTCCAAGATCCAGTCCCGCTCCCCAGTAACCGTTTTCGGTAGTACCCGTGAAGTTATCAATGGGGATACCATCCACCACGATCAGCGGCTGGTTGCTTCCGGTAAGAGAGGTATTTCCTCTTAACACAATCTTGGAAGACCCCCCGGCCCCGTTACTCGAACGAACCACCTGCAGACCGGCTACCTTACCCGTGAAGGCATTGGCAAGATTGGTTTCCTTGGCGTCAGACAAGGTGGCTCCCGTTACTTCCTGAATGGCGTAACCCAGAGATTTTTTCTCTCTCTGAATACCCAGAGCTGTAACCACCACTTCCGAAAGTACGGTGGCGTCTTCCACCAGCGTAATGTCCAGATACGTTCTGTTGCCCACCTCAATTTCTTGCTTCACAAAGCCGATGAACGAAACACTCACCACACTTCCCGGGCTTTCAGACATGATACTGAATTTCCCTTCTGCATCCGTGGTCGTGCCTGTTTTCCCGCCTTTAATCACTACGGTAACCCCAGGCAGTGGCGGATTTCCCGGGCCGCCCACCACTTTTCCCGAAATCTGCGTTTGCGCAAAGACTCCCGAAAAGCTCAGCAGCAACAGCAGGCTTAATACATGTTTTTTCATAAAATTAGGATTTGGTATAGGTAAAAAAAGGGTAATTATGAGCTAAAGGAGAGTTTAACGAAGCATATTTTGTTATGAACTATAACGATTTTTATAAAATTTAAAATCGTATTTACATTATTATGCAATATTAAGTACCGTCAATGTAGATTTTTCAAAATATTATTTCGATCATATTGTGTAACCGCAAAATTAGATGTGGCGCACCAATTTCAGGGGTACCAAATGTTACATTGTACTGTATCAGAAGTTACCTTAAGGTTTTTTGAAGGGATAATTCCACCGCTGGAGGGCGTAGAAATGCAGACTCAATCCTGCTTTTTCATTCGGGTGAGATAGGCGGACGGAAGCTTGCCAAACTCTTCTTTAAACTGCCTGGCAAAATATTTCGGATTGTTAAAACCCACCCGATAAGCTACTTCCGAAACGGTGAGCTGGCTTTGTTCCAGAAGCCTTGCGGCCCGCTCCATGCGCACGGACCTGATGAACTCAACCGGAGTTTTACCTGCAATGGCGTTGAGCTTCCGGTATAGATGAATTCTGCTCATCCCTACCTCTTTGCTGAGTGCTTCTACCGAAAAATCCGGATTACTTATATTTTCTTCTATAATCGCAATCACTTTTCTTACCAACCCTTCATCTCTGCTGCTGATGGCTATATCACTTCCTTTAATGGCGATCTGCTGACTGAATATCTTGCGGGCAGTTTCCTGCTGCCTCAGTATGTTAGAAAGGCGATACTGCAGAATCTCAAAATTGAAAGGCTTTTCGATGTAATCATGGATTCCCAGTTCATAGCCTTCCAGGTGCTGATCGGGAGAAGTTCCGGCTGTGAGCAGTACCAATGGAATGTGGGTTGTCCTTTCATCATTTTTGAGCCGACGAACCAGTTCCAGACCATCCATTTCCGGCATAGTAACATCGGTTACAATCAGGTCAGGGATATTGGCAATGGCCTGCTCCCAGCCTTCCGACCCATTTTTCGCCTCTAGAATGAAATAAAATTCTTTGAGATTATCTTTCAGATAGAAAAGGAAATCATCGTTATCTTCCACCAACAGCAGTACCGGCAATTCCTTACCTTCCGGGCTGAAAAAAGGCTCCTGATATATTGTTTCGGCCGGTGTAAAAGTGACCTCCCGGACATGCCCCGGCGAAAGCTGTATGGGAGAGGCACTGCCATTTACCCTGCCAACAGGCAGCATTATTTTAAAACAACTCCCTGCACCAGGTTCACTTGTGACGGTAATGGTGCCACCATGCATATTCACAAATTCCCTGGTAATGGAAAGCCCGATGCCGCTTCCCTGGTTGAGCAGACTGGGAAGCACGTCATTCTGAAAAAAACTTTCGAAAATCTTTTCTCTTTTATCCGGCGGAATACCTATTCCTGTGTCACTGATTTTTATTTCAAGCCAAGAAAGATCTGCTTTGCCGGGAAGTTCTGCATGACTGACTTCTATGGTTACTTTCCCATAGTCGGATGTGAACTTAAACGCATTGGAAAGCAAGTTAAAAAGGATTTTTTCCAGTTTATCCTCATCGAACGACATATTGAATTCATCCAGTGCTGAAAGGAACGTCAGGGCAATGTGTTTTTTTTGAGATATATCGGAAAATGAAGATACCGTTTCCCTGATGAAATGAATGATGTCTCCCTCCGTCGGATTAAACTTAATCCCGCTCACTTCCAGCTTCCGGAAATCGAGTAACTGGTTCACCAGATTCAGAAGCCTCCGGGCATTACGCTGCATGAGCTGCATCCTGTTATGGTTCGGGGAGTCCGGGGTTTCCTGGAGCATTTGTTCGAGGGGAGACAATATGAGCGTCAGCGGCGTTCTGAACTCATGGCTCATATTGGTGAAAAATTTAATTTTCACATCATTTATTTCCCGTAATCTTTTTGACTCGCGCCGTTCCTGTTCAATGAGATACTTTTCGCGCTCCTTGTTTCGGATCATCCTGCCAGCCAGGTACAAGGATAACAGAATAAGAACAGCATATAGTAACCGGGCTGGCAGGGAGTTCCACCAGGGAGGCAGAATCTCTATCTCCAGGGTCGTTTCGGCATTGTTCCAATCGCCGTTTTCGTCCGAGGCTTTGATCCTGAAAATATAGTTACCTGGATCGAGGTTGGTATAGGATGCCGTACGGGAACTTCCGGATGTACTTACCCAGTCGTTATTAAAACCTTCGAGTTTATAGCGGTACTGAATTTTCTGCGGGTGAAAAAAATTGAGCGCGGTAAACTCAATGGCAAAAATATTGGCCCGGTGAGGCAGTACTATTTTTTTCGTTTGGGAGAGTACGCGCGACAAGATCACATCATTCCCACCAATTTTGTCTCCTACAAGAACCTGCTTGTTAAAAATGGAGAGAGACGACAGAATAACTTTCCTGAAAGTACCTTTGGGCGGAATCTGATCGGGCCAAAAACGATTGTAGCCATTTACTCCTCCAAAAAATAACTCACCGGCACGTGTTTTGAGTGCTGCATTTTCGATGAATTCAGATCCTTGCAAGCCGTCACTCTCATCATAGCTGACAAAGTGAACATCCAATCCGGAGGGCGTATCCGATAGCTGCGTACGTGCAAGTCCGTGGGGAGTGGCAATCCAAAGATCACCGGAGTTGTCTTCCACAATAGAAAGTACGGAGTTATGGGGAAGGCCTTCCTTTTGCCTGAATATCCTGAACTGTTTTTTTACCGGGTCATACAGGTTGAGCCCATCCTGAGTACCCACCCAGATCCGTCGTTTTGAATCTTTCAGGATTACATGGACGATATTGTTGCTGATCGATCCCGGCATACGGGGATCATGTTGATAATTAACAAAATTTCCTGTTTTGGCATCCCGGATATCCACTCCCTGAGAAGTTCCGAGCCATAAATTGCCGAGATGATCCTCGGTGATCTCACTGATGTAGGCATCGTGTACGGAGTTGGATTGGTTGGTAAAATAATGAATAAATTTCTCGCTTTTTCGGTCAAACAACTCCAGGCCTCCGTCCAGGGTACCAATCCAGAGATTCCCGTGGGAATCTTCCATAATCTCCCAAACACTGTGGTGAGACAGACTGGCAGGATCGGCCGGGTTATGGCGATAAGTCGTGAACCGTGATCCATCAAAAGAGGTAAGTCCGCCGAAATAAGTACCGATCCAGAGCTTCTTATTACGGTCCAGATAAAGGCTGATCACCACATTGCTGGGGATACTGTTGGGATCGGCCGGATGATGCAGGTATTGCCGGTATGTATTTTTTTGCCGATCGTAATAGATTAGCCCTCCCCCATTGGCCCCCATCCAGATATTCCCCTTTTCATCTTCAATAAACCGGTTGATGTCGTTATAGGGTAAACCTTGCGGGTCGGACCGTTTCTTTTTAAAAAGCGGAAACCGGAAGATATCCTCGTGATAGTAATTAACGCCATCTCTGTAGGTACCCAGCCAGATCACCCCGTTCGAATCTTTATAAATAGCGTTGAAGGTATTCTGGCTCAGCCCGTTTTTGTCATCTTCATCCGGCAGTAAATACCGGATGGTTTTGGCCTGTTTATCCAGAAGGTTAATACCTCCGTGATCCACGCCGATCCAGATTTTCCCCTGATTATCCTGCACTGCGCCCTGAACAATGTCTGAATTAAGGCGTGGCGTGCTGTTTTCCTTACCGTAGTAGGTAAAAGACCGATCCAAAAGGCGGAAACAATAGATCCCCAGATTTTCCCTGATCGCATACAACCACACATCTCCGTCTGAGTCGGCCAGCATGCCGTAATTGTACAATCTGTACTTGTGCTTCTTTGCCAGATCGTCTGATCGGTACAATACCTTTAACGTGCGGGGGTCTATTTGCTCAAACACGCCGTTTGTATGGATAATCCATAGATTTCCATTGGTACTTTGGGTGATTGCGGAGATGTCATCGCTTGCCGGGCTGAGCGGGTCCTGCGCCGAATGCCGGAGATGGGTGGTAGTGCGGTTGCCAGGATTATAAACATACAATCCTTTACCCTGCTGCACAAACCAAAAGCTCCCGTTTTTTCCTTTGTGAATGATGCTGATAAAGCCCGAAGGAATGCCCCATTTTTTCAGTTCAGCATTGGTATTGCCGGAAAACTTGTCCGTGAGCGGATCATAAATACTATTTTCAGTACCGGAGACAACCCATATTTTCCCTTCCGGCCCTTCCCACAGGTCGCGGATACTATTACTGCGCAATGTGGTGGAATCACCGGGTATACTTTTAAAAACTCTGAAGTGATACCCATCATACCGGTTCAGCCCCGAATTGGTACCCACCCACATAAAACCTTTACTATCAAGCAGAAAAGAAGTCGGATGATTGTTGGACAATCCATTTTTTACGTCCAGTTTGAGAAACCGGTATTGGGCCGATTGTCCCAGTATAACTCCCGGAATGAATGAAAAGGATATAAATAGAAATAATTCTCTGAACAGACCTAGCATTTTTTCACTTTTACCTTCCCTCAATTTACACTTTTTTTGACAAATCAGCTCATAGAAGGCAAACAGGGAAGCTAACGCTCATCAGATACCTGATTTCTCACCTCCTTCCAATGTTCAATTTTGTATCATCCTACTAAATCGTAATCCCCTGTGATAAGTAATACATACATTTGAGCATACCAATGTGTTTTTTGCTTCTATAACTGTATTTCATGGATAACATTCGGCTTACAAAACAGCAAATTGACTTCTTTGCGACCAACGGGTATCTCGTTGTTGAAAACCTGATTTCCTCTGAGGAAATTGACCTTTATAAAGCGCTGTACGATGATTTTCTTTCCGGCAAAATAGCTGTCGGAGCCAGCAGGTCAGATCTGGGAGAAAACCTGGGAACCAACGAAAAGGTAGAAAACATCACTCAAATTATGTGGCCAAGTGATTTCAGGCCTGAGCTCCTGGAAATGTCATACCACAAAAGGGCGCTGGAAATAAGCAGGCAGCTCATGGGGGATGATCTGGACATGGATTTTGACATGCTCATCAACAAGTCGCCTTTCACCAATACCATCACGCCATGGCACCAGGATGAAGCCTATTGGCTCAACGTTCCTGACAAGAGAGCGGCCAGCTGCTGGCTTTCACTCGACCACGCTACACTGGACAGCGGCTGTATGTGGTTTGTGCCGGGTTCCAACCTTCAGGACGTCCGACCGCATACATTTGCTGCCAAAAAGGGTGGCGCGCTGATGTGCATCGCCAGCGAGGAAGAAGGCGTAGCAGTGGAGCTCAAGCCCGGTTCCTGCACCTTTCACCACGGAAGAACTTTACATTACAGCAGGGGAAATAGCACCGCTGGCCAGAGAAGGGCATTCATCGTGAATTTCAGGCCGGGCGAAATGATCCGTTACGAAAGGGAAAACGGATTTGACCACGGCAGGCAAAACGCCGGTGACAGGCAATTGAAAAACGACGAATTCGCAGGATAATATGGAAAAACTAGCAATCAGCAGCCTGGATCTGCCCGAAAACAGAAGCCAGACCAAACATATCGTTGTCATCGGAATCCTGTTCTTTGTGTTCGGTTTTGTCAGCTGGGTCAACGCAGTACTGATCCCGTATTTCAAACTGGCATGCCAGCTCTCCATTCAGCAAGCGATGCTGGTAGCCTTTGCATTTTACGTTTCCTACCTGATCATGGCCATACCCTCTTCTTACATCATCCGGAAGACGGGTTATAAAAACGGCATGGTACTCGGCTTGTGGGTAATGGCCGCCGGAAGCCTCATTTTCATCCCTGCCGCCATGCACAGGGTATACGGTTTGTTTCTGACCGGCTTATTTGTGCAGGCCACCGGACTTACCCTTCTGCAGACAGCGGCCAATCCTTATGTCACCATTTTGGGACCAATTGATAGCGCTGCCATGCGGATGAGCGTCATGGGGGTATGTAACAAAGTGGCAGGTGCTATGGCACCACTGCTGTTGCTTGGTGCCATTTCGAAAGATCCGGACGAGATTGACAGGCTTGCCAAAATACTGCCGCGCCTCTTGCCCTCGGAACAAACCCTTCTGCTTGATGATCTGTCTGCACGACTTATCGTCCCCTACCTTATTTTAGGCTTCACCTTACTGGCGTTGGGTATTGTTATCCGCTTCACTTCACTACCCAATATCTCTGACGAAGATACCACAGGTCCCGCTTCGGCGGTAACAGAAAAAACAAGTCTTTTCCAGTTCCCGCATCTTTTGCTGGGCGCTGGCGCCATTTTTTGCGGGGTAAGCGTTGAGGTACTGGCTGTGGATACGGTCATTACCTACGGAGAATTCCAGGGAGCCACTTTCAGGGAAGCAAAGTTCTTTTCAACCTATACTCTGCTGATTATGATCATCAGCTACATGATTGGCATTTTCACCATTCCCAAATGGGTTACTCAGCGGCAGGCACTGCTGTTTTCTGCTGTTACAGGCATTGTTTTCACCATTATTGCCGTACTACTGGACGGGAAAACATCTCTCTGGATGATTGCCTTGCTGGGACTGGGCAATGCATTGATCTGGCCTGCAATATGGCCACTGGCTATGGACGGATTGGGTAAATTCACCAAACCGGGTTCAGCATTGTTGATCATGGGCATTGTTGGCGGCGCACTTTCTCCCCTCTTGTACGGGTGGCTGAGTGAAAGATTTAACCCACAAAATGCATATCTGCTCCTTATTCCGTTTTATGTCTTCCTTTTATATTATTCTATTTTAGGTTATAAAGCAGGGAAATCAGTAACATAGGACCGCCAGGTACTTATTGGAACCGCCCCCTGTATTCAAGGGGGGTAAGCCCTGCATATTTCTTAAAGACAGTGGCAAAGTACTGGGACGATGAAAAATTGAGCTGATAGGCTATATCCATTACATTGTACTCTTTGTGATGAGCCAAAGTCTTTTTTGCCCGCTCCACTTTCCTTCGCTGGATGTAATCCATCGGGGTTAACCCTGACTCATTTTTAAACCATTTTTTAAAGTGAGACTGTGAAATCTGCTGGTGCGCAGCAAGCCTGGAAATTGAAAGATGGGTATCCAGGTGCTCTTCTATGAATTTTTTGACGCTTTCAATTCTAAGATTATTGCCCTTATGGGCCCTGGCCGCTTCTGAGCATCCTACCACCGACTGCAGCAGTTGCGCCAGGCAGATATGAATGGATACGCGGGTATAGTCAGAGAAGTTACCTTTTCCGAGCCGGAAAATCTCATCCATACATTTTCTGATCTGTACATTCCCGCGGAAATGTCTTCCTGGGAGGTTTCTCAGCGCATTCAATAACCCGCAAGCGTTTGACCCGCTATACCCCAGAAAATGGCTGTTATCCGCCGGAATTTCGACCTGAAGCCAGTATACTACCCCTTTCTCCTCCGGGTGGTTGGCAGTACTATGGAGTTCATTAGGAAAAGTTACAAATACGTCCCCTCCTCTGATCACAAACTGCTCCTGCCCCACTTCGTAAACCTGCTGGCCTCGTTCGCAATAGACAATCTCCATGATGTTTTCATGCACATGCAGCGGCAAACTGCTGGACGCACCATGGTAAGCATATTTCCCCAATAAAACCGCATTTTCCACACCCAGCCTGCCGAGGTCCAGTATGGTGCGTGTTGATTTCGTCTTCATACTAAAAACTGTTTGGGTGAGAGGCACAGGGCTCCATCGAGGGAACCACTGGTCTTAAAGCTCCACAGGTTTCATCCTGGGTGTAATGAAATGGATGGTCAGCCAGGCAATCAGAAAAGACACTCCGCATACAATGAATATGACGTTGTACCCGGCGATCAGGTCACCGGCTTCTTTGTAAAAATCCAGGGTATAACCAATGAACAGTGGGAATAACACGCCACCAATGGCTCCCGCCATACCACCGATACCAATCACAGAACTGACCGCGCTTTTAGGAAGCATGTCCGAAACGATGGTGTAGATATTCGAACTCCAGCCGGCGTTACCCGCTACTGCCAGACCAATTAGTCCCACAGCCACCCACATATCGGATACAAAACGTGCTCCGATGATGGGTACCACACAAAGCGCAGAAATTAACAAGGCTGTTTTTCTTGACCTGGAAACCGACCATCCTTTCTGGATAAACCAGGAAGATATCAGCCCACCACCTATGGCTCCTACTGTTGCTGCCGAATACACAATAACCAGTGGCAACCCCGGTTTTTTGAGGTCAAGGTTGAAAGTTGTGCTGAAATAGGAAGGTAACCAGAACAGAAAAAAATACCAGATCGGATCCGTCAGAAATTTACCCATGATGAAGGACCACGTCGGTTTCAAAGTAAACAATCTGGTCCAGGGAATTTTTTCCGCCGGGATAAGCTCCTCTTTGGGCTCATCGTCTATACGGATATAGGCCAGTTCACTGGCAGACAGCCTTGCGTTTTTCTCGGGTTGCTGATAAATCAGCCGCCATGCCAGCAACCAGATAAATCCCACAGCCCCTGTAATAATAAAGGCGGCCTGCCAGCCATAAGTACCCAAAAGCCAGGGAACCAATATCGGTGCTACACAGGCACCGATATTGGAACCAGAGTCGAAAATGCCGGTTGCCAGAGCCCGTTCTCTTTTCGGAAACCATTCGGTCACGGTTTTAACAGCTGCCGGAAAATTCCCCGATTCGCCAATCCCCAATGCCGCTCTGGCTATTCCAAAACCCAGTGAACTGGTGACCAGCGCGTGGCACATGGCTGCCAGGCTCCAGATCGTAACGGAGATGGTATAACCGGTTTTGGCCCCTATCCGATCGACGACCCTGCCGAAAACCACAAGTCCAATAGCGTAAGTGGCAGAAAAGGCCATCACGATGTAGCTGTATTCCTGCTCGGTCCATCCATACTGCATTTCGAGTACGGGTTTCAATAATCCCAGCACCTGCCGGTCGAGATAATTGATGGTCGTGGCAAAGAACAGCAGGGTGCAAATTGCCCACCTGTAATTTCCGGTTGTGTTATTGATCATCGTCAAATGGATAAAAGGACCGTTTATAAGGTTTAAAACAATAAGTGAATTGCCATCCGGAGCAGACCGTTATTCAAAAACAACGGTCTGTAATTCCGATTCCTGAAAGACCATTTCCGCGCTGGCTACGTCCAGAAATAAACAGGCATTGGGCAAGGTACGCAAAATAGTAGACGGATATTTTACCGAAATCTCATCGACCAGCGTATGGTACACCGCCTGTGATTTGGATGGGCCAGGCACCATGCTGTAAATGGCCTTCGCTTTCAACAGTGCAGGTACCGTGAGCGTGTAAGCGATTTTGGGTACCTCTTCCAAAACATCAAAACAGCCTTCGTTTACCTGCTGTTGCCTGCTCGCGTCGTGCAGTTCCACTACTTTAACCAGCTTGGGATCGTTAAAATCAGCCATGAAAGGGTCATTGAATGCCAAATGGGTGTTTTCTCCAATTCCCATACAAGTAATGTCCGTCGGATACTGCAGGAGCAGTGCCGAATATCGTTCACATTCCTCTTCGGTATTTTCCACGGTACCATTCAGACAAAACACGTTTGCAAAGGGTACCCTGTTGAAAATCTGCCCGCCCAGGAAATAACTGAAATGCTGAGGAGCCCCCGCGGGCAGGCCAATATACTCATCCATGTGAAAAGCGTTGACCCTGGTCCAATCTATATCCAGTGTGATCAGTTTAGCAAGAAATTCGTTTTGTGAAGCAGCAGCTGCAAAAATGATATTCACTATTTCCTGTTCCTGATGCAGCTCATTGATCTTTTCTGCAACCGTTCTCGCAGCATCCTCCCCCAGCTGTTCTCTGTTTTCAAAGATCCTGATTTCCAGCTGACCCGCCGTTCCTTTTTTAATAATAGACATTTAAGAGGTATTTAAATTTAATTGATATTGAGTAAGTCGTTATCAGAACCTGAACTTCACCCCGGCACGGCCCCAGAAGGAATAGAATTGTTTCTGATACATTCTGTCGCGTTCCCCAAAATAGTCGGTCTGCGGTGCTTTTGTTAAATTCTGAGCTTCCACGTAGAAAGACAGCTTGTCAGTAATCCGGTAGGTAGCGTTGGCATCTACCTGAACCCTTGCGTGGCGGATCACGTCGGTTGCATCCTGGTCGCCGAGCAGCACGGTATAGGACCCATTGTAGTTGAGGTTACCCTGGATGGTGAACTTCTTGTGTGTGAAAGCCAGCGACCCGTTGGCGGCATGTTCAGCCTGGCCCGGCAGCCTGAGGTTTTTGCGGAACTGCGCATCGGCATTGGAGTGAGTGTAGGTATAATTGGCCATTACCGAAATCCCCTTCAATATCCCTGGCAGGAAGGTCAGGTTCGC
This sequence comes from Dyadobacter sp. CECT 9275, assembly GCF_907164905.1. Classification (NCBI taxonomy): domain Bacteria; kingdom Pseudomonadati; phylum Bacteroidota; class Cytophagia; order Cytophagales; family Spirosomataceae; genus Dyadobacter; species Dyadobacter helix. Next base: position 1,601,841 of record NZ_CAJRAF010000002.1, read on the forward strand.
CTGCACGTTCAGTTCCATCCCGAGCACATTGGCACTTTCACCATTGAGTGTCCTGAACCATCTCCATCCGGTGTACCGCTCAGCTCCGTCAAATTCATCTCCCGCCAGTGCAAATACACTGTTATACTGGAACTTGTTGATCTTCTTGTAAAAGAACCCTCCTGAAATGATCCCCAGGTTGTCAAGGTATTTCTCATACATCAAATCAAAGTTAGTCGAAAATGCAGGTTTCAGCTGAGGATTACCATCCGTAATGGTTTCGCTCAGGATACTGATCAGCCGCCCTGGTACCAGATCCACAAAATTGGGGCGGGAGTATCCGTAAGTCAATGCAGCACGTACCAGCGAAGACTTGTCGATGTCATACTTAAACTGAATATTCGGAAGCACTTTCAGGTAATCGTTGCTTTGCTGGTTGGGAGTGGTAGAAGCCCAGTTCCCATCCGCGTCGGTCTGGATGATATTACCCTTGTAATCTACACCGGTCCTCTCCAATCTTACACCAGCCAGGAACATCAGCTTGTTGAACTGGATCCGGTTCATCAGGTAAGCGGACGAAACCGTTTCCATTGCATCGTAATAGTACGAATCAATACTGTTTCTGGTGGCACCTACATTGATTGGAAACAGTGCAGTACCCAGGTTTTCGTTCAGGAAGTTGATGGTCTTATCTTTGTCTACGCCCAATCCGAAATTGGTATTTCCGTCCAGCAGATCAGCAGATACCTCGGGTGAGCCCGAAAAATTGGTCAGGTTTCCTGCGGCGGCTGGACCTGCGTAAGTAGTTACAACGGTCTCGTTCGGACGGGAGCGTTCGTTGTGCATGCGTTTCACCTTTACCCCTACTTTAAAAGAGGCTGCATTGTCCCCGATCTGATAGGGTACACTGGCGTTCAAACGCGCCGTGAAATTGGTACCCTGGGTATTCCACCAGTCGCGCTCCACAGTGTTATAAGTATAGAGGGAAGCGTTGTTTTTCCAGTCTGTACCGTAAGGCGAAAGGTAGTCGGTACTGATATCCGAAATAGCCAGCGGGATATTCCCGGTGATGTAGTTATAGATCCCCGACCTATTTACAAATTTTGATTTATTCATGAAAACCCCGGCATCCAGTTTTACTTTACCCACTACGGTCTCACCCTGAATATTAAAATTCAGATTGCTGTTATCCTCCGTTGCAGCTTTGATCTCGTTATAACCACGTCCTCTGGAATTGGTATACTCTCCGTCTTCGTTCAGGACATTGCGCGAGGTCTGCATGCGGGTACGCTTGCGGTAGCGGGTAAGGTCATTGTTATGCGTGCTGTACATGAAATTGGCAATGATACTGGTAGTCGGGCTGAAATTGTAATCGACCGTTGCTGAAGTACCGATACGTGTCCGCTGGTTCTCCACATACAGCAGCCGAACGTCTGTCGGGAAATAAATATTACCTTTCCCATAGTCGTTTTGTTCCCAAACCTGAGCGCGGATCTCGTCATAACCATTTTTGGTACGGAAATAACTTCCTGTCGCAATTACCCCCAGTTTCCCGTTAGGGCTTTTCTCACTGGCGAAAAACCTTTTACCCCATGAAGCATTTCCAATTCCGTTCAGGTTGCTCCGCAGGTTGTTATAACCAGCACCCAAATCAACCGCAAATCTTGATTTCAATGTAGCGGCAGTAGGTGTTTTCATGTTCACCACACCGGCAATCGCGTCTCCATCCAGATCTGGCGTCAGCGTTTTAACGATTTCCATGGACGAGAGCACATTAATGGGGATCACATCCAACTGTGCGTTCCGGGAACCATCTTCCTGCGTTCCCATGATCTGCTCGCCATTGACGTTGATGTTGGTAAAGTTACCGGGTGTACCGCGCATTTGCACTGTGGCGCCCTCACCGCTGCTGTTTCTGCCTATGGTAACCCCGGGTAAACGCTGCAGCGATTCGGCCACGTTCAGATCAGGGTAACGGCCCATCACGTCCGCAGAAATAACCTGCTTGATGTTGTCCGAATTACGTTGCTGGTTTAACGCCTTCCGCTGTCCTTCCATCAAAGCGGTGACGGTCACCTCTCCCAGATTAAGGTCGGCAGCTTTCAGGTTTGCGTTCATGAAAACGGTTTTTCCGGCCGTCACTTCCACGGTTTGCTCATCCGGCTGGAACCCCATATAGTTCACCGTTATCGTATGTGTACCTGCCGGTACGTTCAATAAGGAATAATTCCCGGCAATGTCCGTAGCACTGCCAATGTTGGTTCCTTTGATAAAAACAGAAGCACCCGGAAGAATTTCCCCGTTAACGCCCGTCACCTGTCCCTTGACGTTGCCGTGTGTTTGCTGGGCTATGGCACCGGGGCCAAAAAATAGCAGAAAAGCCGCCAGCATACCCGTGAGAGTAAAGTAGTTCATGCGTAATTTTTTCATAAAGAATTGAAAGCTATTTAGTTTAAGGATTTATTTGAATTTGTAACCTAGGTAATCCACCAGGAAGCGAAGGGCAAAAATGCTTCCGGTATCGCGGTTGGTAAGCCATGCCTTGCCTTTTCTGAATCGGATGCGCGTTTCGAGCACCGCTCCGCGAAGGTTTGGATCGGGATGATCCTGGGCATACCGGTTTTTCAGTATCCACGCTGCCGACTTTTCAATGTTTCCATCGAACTGCTTATAACCATTCTGGGAAAGCTGTATCCACACAATCCCGGCAAGTGCTGAGGCAGAACCGGTGATGGACCCTTTATCGGGTTGCCGGCCATTGAGATAATTATCGTAAAATATCGTCCCGTCATTCTGCTGTGCTTTTGCAAAAACCTCTGCGGTACGTGAAGCGGCATCCAGATATTTCTTATCGCCGGTGAGCTTGAAAGCTTCGATCAGCGACTCGGCGTACCACAACGAAAACCGTGGGTGGAAGGAGCGTGCTTCTGCGGAATTAGGCATAAAGCTCATCCAAACACCCTCTGGCCCCTGCTTTTCAATCAGGCTGTTGCATAGGTTGATAAAGGCGTCTTTGAATTTGGTATCTCCTGAAAATTCGAAAGCATCTTTAAACAGCCAGCCTTCGGTATTGGGTCGGGAAACATCAAACAAGGTCTGCTGGGCCTTATTTTTCCAGAAAGGACTGCTTTCCTTGAGTACTTCTCCGGTTTTGGCATCAATATTGTCATAACAAATGCCCTTTTCCGCGTCATACATATTTTTCATCATCCAGTAAGCAGCTGACGTCGCCACTTTGGCATACTTTTCATTTTTAGTCACCCGTGAAAGTTCGTAAATACCGGGCGTACCGTCGGAAACGGTTGCAAAAACGATGAAATCCTCGCCAATGGAATCACCATGGCGTGCGTCTACCATCCCTTTGAGCACCGGATGGTTTTTGATTTCCAGCCCTGCCCAGTAATCACCGCCTTTGATCGCCGCCGTCAGATATTTTTTGTTGCCGGTTTGCTTGTAGGCGGCCAGAAGGGCGTTCACAGTCTGTCCTGTGTGCCAGGGGACCTCGTACTCATACCATTTCCCTTCGGTCAGGTTGTAATCACATCTTGACCTTCCTTTTTCATCCATCATAGGGCCCGAAACGTATTGGGCGATCTGGTTAATGGCTAATACGTAATCTTCCTTTTTCGCCTGCCCCCTGGCAACCGTTGCCCAAAGCAAGAAAAACATACACACAACAAAATGATTGGGGTTATTCCACTTCATAGATTTTATTTTTAGAATTGGTCTGATACTTGTGCTTGGTGTTGACGACCTGCAGATCGTCGGTGAGCCTCATATTAAAGGTCCAGGGTACCTGGGTGTTTCTGGGTATTTTTAAAAGAAACAAGTGGTTGCCTTTGCCGAGGGATATGGCTATGCGTTGTTCCGCCGCATGTTTTGCATTTCCTGGGACCGTGGCCACCTTTTTCCCGTCACAAAATACCTCCGTCCCGGCGGTTGATGTGACAAAAACTTCACTGACCGCCTTCCCCGTCACATTTAAAGTGCAATAGGCATAACCAACAGTAGGAGCTGTTTTTTCAAAACCTGTTTTAAAAAAATAGGTATCCAGGTTGATCATTCCACCATTTTTGGAAGCAAACTTGTGCCAACGGTAGTTTTTACCTTCGTAGGTAGCAATGCCTCCGGGGATCGGCGGTTTATTGTATTCTTCGTTTTCAGAATAAAGGAAAGACGGTACCGTACCTTCTTTTTCGACAGGAAACGGCCCGGTCAGAAGCCAGTAGGTAAAGTAAGTGTGCGGTGTTTCCGAAATATCGAAACGTATCTCACCCGGAGCAGGCAGTTCCAGTTTTCCTGCAACAGGCTTCTGCGCCTTTAACAACGCACTTTCCAATCCGTGTAATGCGTTGATTTTAACATCGTAGGTAGCCATTACCACGTCAAGCCAATAGGGCTGATTTTCGCGCAGCCAGCTTTTCCTGAAGTTATTTTTTAAAACGACGTACCTTTCTTTAAGGCTCTTTACAGCATCTGCCGACTGCTGCACCAGCTTTTCGGCATCCGCAGCCCTTTCCGGTTTTAATTCCACAGCCTGGCGGTAACGCGCAGCGGCGGCAGCCAGTATCTGCCGAGCATCCATCATCAGGGTATATTGGGCAATCGAATGTGCAAGTGTGCCGATATCAGCGGTATTCAATTGCGGCTTTGCAGCGGCCAGCAGAGCAGAAGCTTCTGCCAGAATTCTTTTCGCGTCGGGTACCGAGGTATTGTTCAGCCACAATGGCTGCCCTTTTTCTGGCAACAATTCCTGCTGCCAGAGCACGTCATTCATATTATAGGTAAGCGGCAGGCTTCTCAATTCCAATAGCTTGAATAATGCTCTCACGTAGTGATCGTCGGCCTCCCCATAGGATGTCAGGCTATACCGTGTATCAAAACCTGCCTCGATTTCCGGTGAGAGATTCCAGCTTTTTTCTGCGGCTGTATATACGCCATACCAGTCGGCCGAAAAGAGATAGGTACCTCCATCATCCCAAATGGTTGTAAATGCACCCGTAGCTCCCTGTTTCTTTCCTGCTTCCGTGAACCCCTTGATATTGGCTTTCGCCATCACCATATCGGGAAACATCCGGTAGGAATTCAGCACGCCCGGACATACCATAAATTCCAGCCCCCGGCTTGCAAACGGCCTGATCCAGCGATCATAACTTTTGGCATCACCATATTCCCAGGTCAGGTATACCACGTCTCTGGGCAGCATTTCGGGTATTTTCTCGTACTCAATTGCAACATCGCCCCAAAGCATCATTTTCTTTTTGTGCTTTTTTAAAACCCCGTACAGGAAATTGAGGTGATCGGCATAAAACCGGTCGGCTCCGATACTGTCAATATAGCCCTTTGACTTCCCTTTGTTGAGATCGAATGTTTCGTCGCAATTCACATTGAACCAGGGAGCATTGAATGCCTCTGCCAGTTCACCGATCACATCTTCCAGAAACTGCCTGGCTTTGGGATCAAGCGGTGAAATCAGGGTACCTGTTTCGCCCATCGATTTGTACTGAGGCAAAGCCAGGATTTTCTCAAAATGCCCGAACGACTGAAAGCCGCCGATCAGTTTCATATGGAATTTCTCAGCATAGGCCGACAATTCCCGGATCTGCGCAATAGTTAGTTTCCCATCTTTGGGAGCAAAATCCGGGTGAGACAACGGCTGTACAATGTGTTCAATATAAAAGGAAAGGTAGTTGATCTTAAGCTCGGCCATTCTTTCGATCTGTTTTTTGATATAGTCAATCGTCGAAATAGGACCTCTGCTGATGTCATCGAAAATCACACGGGTGGGAAAAGCAGGCCAATCTGCAATAAAAATTTCCTGGGCCCAGCCCGCGCGTGTCAGCTGGCGCAGGGTTTGCAAGCCATAGAAAAGACCGGTTTCAGTATGGGCAGCAATGGTCACTTTACCGGAAACCGCCTGCAGCAGATAACCCTCGGTCCCGATACTATCCCGGTATAGCCTTGACCTGGACACTAACGCAGTGTCGGTTGCGGGAAGATCTTTGAGAAAAACCAGCTCAATAATCTGTTTCTTCTTTTGAGAAGCACTTTTTAACTGTGACATAAAGGTATCCCAGTGCGCTTTCAGGCGTTGTTTTTGCGCAGCATCCAATCCCTTAACCCGGAAATCAGAAGACGCGGGATACAACATATTGTGCTGCCCCTGTTTTACAACCTGCGGAAAAGGAAGTACCGGCAGCATACCAGCAACCTTGTTCGTTTGCAAATGCGTTGCCCGCGCGGCATACTGCTGCAGCAAAAAAAGTGACAAGATATACAACACCCATCTGCTCATCTTATTTCGTTTTTTTCCGCTCAGGATATACATAATGAATCATCGCACTATTGTTATTGGAATTCAATTCGTGGTCTTTACTTCGTATTTTAACCATGACCCGGTTTGCCGCCTGTGTGGGTTTAAAATTGAAATACACTTTTTTTATACGGGGTATCAGATCGTCGGGGGCCTCAACAGATACCATTTTTAGGCTGTCAGTTACCACATCATTTACAATCAGGTATACCCCCGACTCGCAGGATGGTGCATTTCCAATATTATGTACATGGGCTTCCACCACCAGGTTGCCGTCATTTTCCAGCACATGGATATCCCCCTCTCCCAGGGCCAGGTCTGGCAAAACGTTTTCATTTTTTTCCAGCGGTTTTTCCTGCTCTATACTGACCACCACCTGACTTCTCGCAGGAAGCTCAATCTGAATCATCCCGACCCTTTCCCGGATGGTAATCAACTCCTCGCGGATAAGCCTTTCTGCCACGGTATCATCGTCTGCGTCTGTTCCGATGCGCAGCTTGTAAACACCGGGCTCCAGCATCCAGGTATGCATTCCAATCTGTTTGGCATCTCCTGCATTGAACAGCGAAACTACGGCTGAGGCACGATCTCCTTTTCTCACAAAAACAGCAACGTTGCTGCCTGTGTTTTTCCAGGTTGCCACCAATGCCGGGTATTCAAAACCCCTTCCGAAGTGGCCCGTATACATTCCTGTAAGCAGGTCGCTTCCCCGGACATACACGCGGTCAGTGAATTTCACCTCACTTGTCATAAGCGGAAAATTGTAGCGGAGCGAGTGCAGTATCTGATCAAAGCCACCCAGCAACTTCTGCTGATCTCCACTCAGCAAATATTGGTTATAAGGCGAAGCATATTGCCTGATCAGCTGATCATATCGTTTGTCGCCGGTCAGTTTGGCCGTCATCGCAAACAAATTACCGAACGGATTTGCACCGGCTGTTTTATCCTCTCCTCCTCCCTGCAAAGTATTCGTTACCCATTTCAGGGAACCCGGCTCAGCCGTTTTGATACCTTCCTGTGGCTGGGTCATCAATTCCGACACCTTACGGATCGGCCTCAGCAAGGATTGATCTCCCGTCAAATCATACATCCCGTTAAGGAAACTGTACAGCTCTGCGATATGCCCCAGGTGATCCCATTGGTAATAGCTGTATCGGAGCGCCGGGTTATACCACTTATCCGAATAGCCACCGATTTTCTCTCCCCGAAAGGAAATGGCAGGCGGAATGATACCTGCAGGTTTACCATTTTCCGTCCGGTCCGCATCCGTTACCCATGCATGGGCCCATTCAGAAAACTGTCGGATCAAAACCGGATTGCGGTTATACCACGCGGCCCATAGTCCGGTAAGCAGCGCCCTTGCATTCAGCGGAACGTCCACGCCGTAAGGTGCTTCCTGCAATGTCTCTGTTGCCGAGAAATAGTACGACCTGAAATGCCGGTGCCCCAGATGTGTAATCCCCGACCATACCTTATCAAAATTCTGCATGCTGATCATGACACGCTCCACATAAGCCGGGTCACCATAACGCACCAGGAACATTCCAGCATGTGAATCCCTGAAAAGCTCAGCAGCGTGTTCCACATCATCTGTTTTTTTATCATAACCTCTCACCAGCTCCCCGCTGTTCCAGATACCGTCGGCCAGACGGGTATAGCCTTTGCGCGCGGTTTCATCGTCCGCACCCAGAATAGCGGGCAGCCACCAGCGCAGCATTTCAACGTCATCGGCATATTTACCGCCCAATTCCCCATTAGCGGCCTGCCGTTCGCTGACCCACCAGCGAATTACCTTCAGCATACGTCCCATGGCTTCGTGCTGGAATTTAGCCCAATCAGGCGCGTTGGACATAGCCACATCCGAAATGAAAGGATCTTCAATCAGATCACCTTTGTACATCCTGATCCGGATGTGGTCAGGAAATACCGCCGAAAGCTCGTTGAAAAACACGGCCGCTTTACTCTCGGTGAGCAGTTCGCTATCCTCCTTGTTTAACCAGTAATGTATTTTAGCCAAAAGGTATAGCGACTTGTAATACAATGGCGAGGTCCGATCAGCCACTACCTGATCCAGCAGATCTATAGCCGCATACATACGCTGGATCTGGTTCATACGGCTTTTCCTAACTTCGGCTGACCAGCCTGCCTGTTCATACCATACCGTTGCCGTCCGGTGTTTTAGCAACATAGCCAACCGGTTTTCCCAGACAGCATTATCCGGATCTCTGCCCTGTTTTTCTTTTAATGATGCCAACACGGCATCCATTTCGGCCGGGTCTGTTTCCGGACCAGGGCTAAAGGTATTAGCGGGCCAGTTTGTGACCGCTCTGAATTCCAGGCTGTAAATACCTGCCAATTGCGCAGTGCCAACTCCCTCTACTTCTACGATCGCCCCTTTTTTACCTATCGATACTTTCCTGCAAACAGAACGGTACGGTAGCCGGTACCAGGGTACTTCGATCCGGTCCAAAGCGGTACCATTTATCCTGATTTCCATAGCCATCACCTGCTCGCCGGGATACCCTACCGTCAGTGATACGAAGTAATCTCCCGGCGGAACATTTGCCCGGAAGATTAAACTTCCCGTGCCGGTAACTCCATCCTGAAAGAGTGAATCCGGAATGCGATTGTACAGCGTATCAAATGCCTGCCGGGGAGGTGATAACCAGCCATACCCCTGCTTCTCAGAATAGGCCGTTGCCGGTGTGATGCGCGTATAACCCTTTTCAACTTTCGAGGCCGCCGCGCCCATATCGAACAAAAGCTGCCCCGCCTGCCGCCCATGTACCTGGACGAAAGTGAAAAAAACTCCCGCGAGCAAACCGATGACCCTTACTAACGACAACTTATATACGTTAAATGAATTTATACCTTTTGATCTTGCTTCCTAATCCAGCCTTACTTTGATGTTCTTCGACGATGCATCCTTTTGAAGAAAATTTACGGCTGACTTACCACTGCTTTTTCCTGAAACGAATCCGTCAGCACTGGTACGCACCTGCACTACCGGCCCAGACTGTCGGGTATCCAGGTCTGTAATTGTAAAATCTCTGGTATCGTCCATGAAAAAGGCGGGCCGGAGTTCAGGAGTAAGCGCCGACAAGCTAATGCCCGACAAACTAAGCCCTTTCACGTGCCTGATGAAAAATCCAAACGCGGGAAGCTTGCCAAACATTGTTCCTTCCGGGTACAAGTCTTCCAGCTCCTCTATCTTTCGTGTGATATCTGAGGATACTCCTCCTCCCGCAAATTCGATGCGGATGTTGCGTAATGAAACATTCTCGACGGCGGCCCTGGTGATGCCGGAAACCGAACAGCCCGTGATCCCCGCTCCCGTTGCCACTACATCGGAAATACTGATGTTTCGCATGATACCCGGCTTCGGTTCCTCCGCTGTGGATATGTACTTCCGCGCCCGGTTGCCGAGTCTCAGAAAAAGTGGTACTTCGGCGCCATCAATCACCAGATTGCTGACCGTAATGTGTTCCATCAAACCGCCATCCACTACCTCCATCGCCAAGCCACTGATACCAGCCGGCTTACCATAAATGGTAGTGGTTTGCGCTGAAGGTTTGATCACACAGTTTGAGATTGCAATATTCCGAAAACCTCCGACTGACTCCGTACCGAATTTGATGGCACTGCAATGACTGCTCAGGATACAGTTAGAGATCACGATGTGTTCTGACACAAGCGGGGAGGTACTTTTAATGGTGATACCATCATCATCCGAGTCGCCTGTAATGTTGGAGATTGTCACATAGCGGCAACCATCAATATCCATCATATCATTATTTTTATTGGAATGGTTCCAGATACTGATACCGTCGATACGCACCTTTTTGCACCCCAGGTAATGCTGCATCCAGAAAGCCGAATTCCGTAACTGTACGCCTGTTACCGAAACGTTTTCGCATCCGGCAAACCAGAGCAGATAAGGCCTGTTTTTATAACGGTCTGGTTTCTTCAGGGTAGTGGTCACAAATGCAGCACCTTGTCCATCGATGGTACCCTTACCCTCTATGGCCACGTTTTTCTGATTTTTACAAAAAATCAGCGCCTGTTTCGCCCAGTCTTCTCCATAAAATCGGAGACCCGAATCCTGATAGGGATAAAACTTTGCGGCAGGCTGCCCCAGCAGGACAGCGTTGACGGACAGATGGAGGGTAACATTGCTTTTTAAGTTGAGTGTGCCCGTCAGATAGGTTCCCTGGGGAATATACACGGTTCCGCCTGTGATGGTACAGGAGTCTATTGCCTTCTGAATGAACAGGGTATTGTCCGTAATACCATCCCCTACTGCACCGGAATGACGAATATCATACTGTTGTGCTTTCAGGTTTCCGTTGGCCAGAAATTGAAATGCCAGTAGTATTGCCAATCCAAATACATCATATTTTTTACCAAATCTACACATTGATTTCCATTCTGATTCGTTCATAAATTCTTAACCTAAGCAACCTGCTGCCGGAGCCACCGTGCTGTTTCCTTATATGCCGCCTCCAGATCATCGATCTCCGTTTCGGCCCCGCCTACGTCAACGGCAAGTTTTCCGTTAAAGCCCACTTCCCGCAATACAGAAAAGAATACCTCCCAATTAATATTGCCGGAGCCCGGGGGAAGGTGTCCGGCCCTTTGACCGGTGTTGTCCGAAATATGAATATATTTAATTCTGCTCTTTAACCTGATCAAACTGAGTGGCAGATTTTCCCGCATCAGAAACTGATTGGAAGTATCCAGATTAAACATCAGGTTTGGTGCTGCTACGGCTTCGGCAAAAAGCAAAAATGAATCGGTAGAAGGAGTCAGGCAGCCTTCACAGGGATGAAGATGGTAATCCAGGCCGTATTTGGCAGCCAGCGCACAGGCAGCACGGTATCTGCCCGTCAATTTTCCCCAATAGTCTTCCCATTGAGATGCCGGTAAGGGAAGGAGACTGCTAACCTCGGTGCCACTGTAATGCCGCATCACAGGCATGTTGGCCGGGTATTGCAGGGGCAAAAGCGGGCCGTTGTCGAGTACCCCCTCGGTTCCGAAAAATCGTGCTGTCTCGCAGCCCATTTCAAACAATTCGAGGCATTCGGCCTCTTCTGCCGCATCCAGCTCCGCCCCCAATTGCGGAAGGACGATACACAGGACGGGCACCGAACAACCCTGTGCTTCGAGCGATTCCTTGATAACCACCTTATGTTTGAAAAGATATTCGATATTCTTTTTTCCTATGCCTTCCAGTTCGATGGAAGAAAACCCGAGTTCGGCCATTTCCTGGATATGCCCCACAGTATCCTCAATCGGCGGAGGGTACCCATACCGTGAAATGATATACAGGTATGCACAGGATATGTCAATAGGGTTATTCATGTTTTTTTCTAAAAAATTTTCGTGCACGTGCACGAAACTATTCAAAATAAAATGTGCCTGACTTTACCACTGGCTTTCCTGGAGTAATTATTAGGAGTGATGAACAATCGTGCACGTGCACAAAATTAGACTAAAAATTATATGAACCAAATTATTTATTGTCTTTTTCAGAACAATTTGCATAAAACACCTTCACAACCGAAATAAGGCAATGATTCATTTAGTAATTTTTAAAAGGCAATGTTTGCAAAAAAAACAAGCCAGGAACACTTTCCGGCGCGGTATTCCGGGAAATTATTACTTCAGCGCAATACGGTAAGTTACCGTTTGTGTGAAACCCTTTTTAGGCGGGGCAATTTCGATCTCCACCGGGAACGCCCTGATGGCCGGATAGGGCGTCCAGTAATGATCCGCGTCCCTGCCGGTAATAATCCTGGCATCTCCCTCCATGGTTGTAAACACAAAATGTTTCTTGCCCCCTTGAAGCGTAACTATCCTGTCATTTATCAAGCTTACTTTCATTCCCGGCTGCATCACAAAAGGCTCGGTAATGACCACCGTTGGAAAAGCATCGTGGTAAGTAAGTACCACTTTCTTTTCCACAAAGTCATCGGCAAAAGTGTAGGTAAGCGCATAGGCAACTCCGCCATTGATCCAGTCCCGGTTCTTCAGTTCTCCATGAGCTTGCACACGAAAACTGCCGTTGTCCAAAGTTGCCGTGGCCAAACGGGCATCGGATTCAAACAAATTGGTGAAGTATCCCAATGAATCGCGGTAGGCGATCTGAGGCGACAGACATTTTACGCCGGGGGCTTCTGGAAAGCTCATTGGCTCCGGGCGAGAATACTCCGTTACACTCGACACCTGCAAGGCACCATGCCCTTCCACCCAAAGGTACGACAGGGTTCCTCCATTGGGCCGGAACATATATTTGCTTTTTGAACCTGCTTTTTGGTCCTTGTAGCGGTAGCCGGTGACGGTTGCCATGAAGTTCTTTGTCCGCACCTGCACAACATCCAGGTTATCAAAATGCCTGATCCACCCCCACTGTTCCGTCGGTAATGGCTGATAGGGCCTGACATCCTTTTTCTCAAACTGATAAGCCATCGCCAGGTTTTTTGCTTTGGTAAAAGTCGGATATATGCAGGGCTGCGTTTCAAAGACACGGGCGTGGTGTGGCCCGTAACCCACCAGGCCGCCGGGCAGGATATTGGACCTCAAAAAAAGCAGGTTCTTGTAGGACGCACTGGCATAACGCTGATCTTCATCCGCATAAAGCGCAAACAATGCCTGGCACCCATCCGAAGTTGCACCACCATACATGGTCCACTTATTGGACCGGATACCCCACGAATTATCCATGGACCCATCCGGATAAATAAAACTGAGATGTGTTTTTAATGCATCCCGTACCCGGTTGCTCACCAGCGTATCGCCTGTTGTTTTGGCGTAGAGTCCCAGCCCCCATAGCGACATTTCCATTTCGTACCCAAGGTCAATACCCAGCTTAGCGCCCACTCCCCTTCCGCCCTCTCCATTGATAAACCCCTTTTCATCCATTTTTGAAACTGTCCGGCGGGCCAGTTCCCGGGCACGTGTGAGATAGCGTTCTGTTCCTGTCAGCCGGTGCGCTTTGGCAAGCGTGACGGTAGTTGTTGCTACGTAGTTTATGCTCGCAAATTCGGGCTTCATTACCTTGTAAAGATAGTCCGCTGCTTTGACCATTGCTGTGTTCCATGAGGTTTTCTCGTGTTCCGTAAGTTCACCGGAAATGGCATCGTATGCCAGCAATAACATCAGCAGCTGGTCGGTGGTGGTTCCGGTCCATTCTTCGGGCGTTTCTTTCCAGCTTCCGTCGGGTTGCTGCTGGCTGATCAGCCAGGATGCCGCATTCCGCGCTGCTTTCAAATAGCGCTGTTCGCCCGTAATCATGTAGGAAACCGCAAAAGGGTATACTGCCTCTGCGGCCCTTGTATGCAGCACATGGCAACTTTTACAGACCAAGGCACCGCAGTTGGCCGGTTCCTTCTCATCTGTCTGCAAAGCCAACAGTGTCCCCGAAAGTTGTAACAACGTGGCGGCATACTCCTTCTTCATGGATAAGGCCTGCGACAAAGCATGGCTGCCAAGGCATATAAACACTGGCAGCAAAAAAAGACAACGATGTTTGATCTGAAACATATGAAATTGTGCACGTGCACGAAAGATGAAACTTAAAGATATGTTCTTAATTTCTATAATATCTGTAATTGGCGCTGGTAACAATGTCTATCGGAATGAGATAGTCTTCCTGTACGGTTGCAGAGAATATCAGATACTGAAAAAGTGACATCACACCGCGGTACCCCTGCTCCTGTGGTTTCTCGCACAATAGGAAGTCAATAATCCCCCTTTTGAGATAGTCCAGATTTTTGTCGAGATAATCGTATCCAATGAGCACGATATCACTTCTTTCAATAGATTCCAGCCATTCTGCCACCAGCGACACCCTCGAATTCGTTACATAGATAATACCAATTTGCGGATGTTCCTCCAGCAGTCCCGTGAGCCTGCCGGCTACGGCAGCATAACCGGTATCCCGCATATTGAGGTGCACGAGCTGCTCCTCAGAAAGTTTTTCTCTGAAGTAGGCCATAAACCCGTCTTCTTTCCGCAGAATAGCCACGTTGTTTTCGATCTCCCGGGCAATGTTGACGATCATGGCTTTCTGCCCCGGTTTCAGGCAATAATGAACCAGTTGTCCGGAAAGGTACCCGCTATCAAAAAGCTCCGGCCCTATATAACAAAGCCGTTGCTGTTCGGGGATATCCGAGTTCATCAGAACGCAGGGAATTTTTTTCCTTTTACAGAATTTCATCAGCGCTATAGACTCTTTCTCAAACGTGGGGGTGATCAGCACGCCATCAGGAGCATTTTCCATAATCCGGTCCACCTGTTCCGCAAAAACAGATTGAACATTCTGGTCAAAAAAGTAATATTCCACCTGCACGCCATACTGCCTGATCTCCAGATCCGCTTTATTGATACCTTCGAGCGGAGCCTTCCAATACTCCGTTTCCTCCGAAATGTCGGGCAACAAAACTGCCACCCGAAGAGTACCTCTGGATGTCAGCGCAAGCCTTCTGGCGAGTACGTTTGGCTGATAATTAAGTTCCTGGATAATTGCGTTAACTCGGTTCCTGGTTTTTACCGCCACTCCGGCTCTGTTGTTGATCACCCGGTCCACGGTCCCGAGCGAAACGTTGGCCCGTCTCGCAATTTCCTTGACTCCGATCAATGCGTTATCTTCTTTTCCTTCCACAAGAATTAAATCGTTGAATACCCACCAAATATAAACAATCGTCTGCTAATTTGTGATTTCGTCCTTTACCACTACCGAAACTTACCGACGGCTGCTACCAGATAACGGCAGCCCGGCCCTTCTCATGGATGGTAAATTCCCTAAACGCCTTTTACCGCTGATTTTCCATTGATAATAGAACGTTAATACAGGTATCTCTCAGGGTTCATACTGGCAGGCTAATTTTGAGAAACCAAACCTTAAATTATGATCTGGAAGTCTATCACCAGAAAAAGATTTCTAAACCTGGCAGCCTTGGCCTCACTCGCATTTTTCTCCTCCGGATTTGACCCCGGCAAGATACCTGAAAGATCTCTCAGCTTTCGTCTTCAATCCCCCGGGGCACTACCGGATACCACTGCTGGTGCATTTTCGGTACTCACCTACAACATTGCCGGTTTACCGGAAATGATTTCCAGCGCAACTACCAGACGTGCTCCCAGTATTGCAGCTATCGGAAGGAAACTGAATGCGTTTGATGTCGTTAATGTTCAGGAGGATTTCAACTATAATCGGTATCTGTACAATGGAGGAAATGCTCACCCTTTTCGAACACAAACCAAAGGGAGTGTTCTGTTTGGCGACGGGTTGAATACCTTATCGAGGTACCCCGTACACCATGTCAGAAGAATATCCTGGAATGATTGTACCGGAGCCGACTGCCTGACGCCCAAAGGTTTCACTTATTCCCGCCTGGAAATTGCCCGAAATGTATTTGTAGATCTGTATAATGTCCACGCGAACGCCTATAACCATCTGGCGGCTGCGGCAGCCCGGCGCAGCAATATGAACCAGCTTTCCGACTTTATCAGAAAAAACTCAAGAGGCCAGGCCGTGATCGTCATGGGCGATTTGAATGCCCATTATAGTTACTCTTACGACAACGTTCATCAATTACTGGCAAACAATCACCTAACAGATGCCTGGGTGATGCTGGTGAATCATGACCATTTACCGCAACCGGTTCAGAAACTTCCGGAGAGTCAGATACTGCGAATGAACAGCCGGTCGGAATCCATAGATAAAATCCTGTACCGCAGTAATGACCGGATACAGCTGAATATCTCCGAATACAATCTTAATAATCAATTATTTAATGACAAAAACGGAACGCCGCTATCCGATCATCACCCGGTTAGTCTCCGGTTTTCCTGGAAGTTACAGGATAAAAAACTGCTGGCCGCTTATTGATTTTATGGCGCTCTCTGCCTGCCGGACAAAGCCAGCCTGGTACCATTCGGTTTAACGGCGGCCTGGATATTTAAACAGATCCCATACGTATTTCAGTCCGCTCTGAGCGTCTTGGCCGGATTGGTCATGGCGGTGCGGTATGCCTGAACTCCTATGGTGATCAGACCTATCAGGGTCAAACTGGTAAGACATTTAACAAAAACGGCGGGGCCCAGAGGCACATGATAAGTAAAGATCCGAAGGAAAAGCCCTCCCAAAAAATAACCAAGCGGCATGGCTATGGCAGAGGCAATCAATATCAGTTTCACAAAACCGGACGACAAAAGGAACATAATTTGGGCAACGCTGGCACCCATTACCTTCCGAACACCTACTTCCTTGGTGCGTTTTTCGGTAGTATAACTTACCATGCCCAGCAAACCCATTCCCGCTATCATAAAAACAATAAATACAATTACACCGGTAAAACGTTGATCTCCTCCTTCTGCATAATCCTCATAAAGCTGCTCCTCGTACCACGAATACACAAATGACTCCCGGGGATGTAATCTTTTCCATATCTTACCCAAAGCTGCTTCTATGCTTTTGTTATCAGCCCCGTCTGCAACCATTAGTGACAAAACTTTAATTTCCCTGGGATCATAGGCAAAGACCAGCGGTGCCACAGGCAGCTCATACCGCATGAAGCAAAAATTCCGGACCACGCCCGCCACCTGAACCTCCGTTTCGTTGAGCCGAATGGTTTGCCCTACAAGCTCTGCGGGATTATTGTATCCGAGGACCTTTGATGCACGTTCGTTAATGACTACAAAATGCCCCGTTGTATCACCGGACGTTTCGGGCAGATTTCCGCCTGCAATAAATTTCAACTTCATATTGTCGATAAAATTGGCGTCGGCTGCATAAATATAGGTGTCCTGTGGTACCAACTTTTGTCCTTTTTCCCCAATGTTACTGATTTTGGCCTGCCCCGCCCCTTCGCTCAGCGTAGCCGATGCCACACCCACTTTCCTGACATCTGCCAGTTCTGCTATTTCCGTGACTAAAATCCTGAAATCGGTGGGTGTTACCGGGATATTAAAAATCCCCTTTCTGTTAAAATTTTCATTGTCGGTAGCCATGTAGTCAAACTGGCTGTTTGAGATACCGGTGAAGGTCATAAAAACAAGCGCTACCACGAACTGGATAACCACCAGTGATTTACGAAAACCGATTTTTCCTACACCGGAAGGTGCCATCTCCCCTTTGATAATCTGCGCAGGTTCGTAGGACGACAGGATTCTTGCCGGCAACAGACCCGCCAGGATACCTGTAAACAGAGTAAAAGCAATGAAAATCAACCACATAACCACGGTATTTTCCACCTCATAATGAAGCCAGCGTACATGCACATAGGATTGGAAAAGTTCGAGACCGAAATATCCTACACCCAGTGAAAGAAACGCAATGACAATCGTCTCGACCAGAAACTGTGAAATCAGCTGCCAGCGTTTGGCACCGGCAACCTTCCGTACGCCTACCTCCCGCCCGCGGCTTAACGAGCGCGTCAACGTCAGGTTCACGTAATTAAAGCCTGCCAGCAAAATGACAATCAATGGAACAAGCCAACTAACGCCTATTTTCCATATTGGCTCTACATACGGATTATCACGCAAGCCCTCCCTGTCCAAAGGAATATCCTCCAGTAGCTGGCTTCTGAATGATTGGCTTTTTACATCTTTAAATTGAATACTCCTGTTGCTTTCCATCGCGACCTTCCTTAACATCTGATTCAATGCGGCCTGTCCGGTACCTTTTGTCACCAGTACAAATGTGTAGGTATTATAGTCCTGCCAATTTTGCGCCGTAGCATTTTTGTCGAATTCCTGATAGGTAGACATGGAAACCACGAGGTCGGACTGTAAATGACTGGTAAACGGTTCGATTGAAGCAAAAACACCTGAAACCGTGAAAATGCCGAGATCAGCATGTACGAGTGTCTGGCCCACAGGATCCGCTTCTCCAAAAAAACGCTCCGCCATTTCGGGAGATAGTACCACAGTACGCGGTTCAAGGCAGGGTTTGCCGCTCGCCAGCTTAAATCCAAAAATGTCAAAATACGACGGATCGACATACATTCCATTCACCCGAAGGGTTTTAATACCGTTTTTCATATTTCCTCCAAAGTTGCGTATTACCCTGGCCGAGTTTTCAATAATACTTTGCTCGCCGGAGAGCTTTTCCGCTAGTGGCATGGGCGA
Organism: Dyadobacter sp. CECT 9275; assembly: GCF_907164905.1. Taxonomy (NCBI): domain Bacteria; kingdom Pseudomonadati; phylum Bacteroidota; class Cytophagia; order Cytophagales; family Spirosomataceae; genus Dyadobacter; species Dyadobacter helix. The sequence goes on from NZ_CAJRAF010000002.1 coordinate 1,620,265, forward strand.
TGAAGCCAGTGCATACACTGAATGATCCTTCGCGGTGGCGTCTGTGATGATCCGGTAGGTACGGTCGGGATAGGGATGAAAAGAATCTTTTTCAAAAGTACTTTGTACCTGCATTAGCTGGAGGAAGCAAAACCCCATTGCCAGGCCCAGCCCCAGTATGTTAATGAGTGAAAAAAGCCTGTGTTTCCAAAGATTTCTTACCGCGATTTTGAAGTAGTTCTGAAACATAAAATTCGATGTATCTGCCGTGTTGACAGTTGTCGTTAAAAGAACCGTTCCATATTTATAACATTTGAAAATCAAATAGTTAATCCATGACTACTGTTCAAATTCGTACATATCGCGCGGACGATCGGCCGTTTTTTACATCAACTAAAAACACTTTGCTCCGTTTGCCGCTCTTTTCCTGTAACGGCCGGGCAGGTAGCACTGGCATGGGTAATGAGCCAGGGTGGCGGTAAACTGAACGGCAAAGAGATCATTGCAGCAGATCCGGAAGCTCTGGAATCACTGATAAAGACCTATCAGGAAACTGAGCAACAACAAAGGCAGCTCCTGCAAGAATGGCGGGTCCATAACAGTCTCACAGACTTAACTGAGACTAAACATCGAATCTGAAATCAAAATCTGGAAAGATTTCATCTTGTGAATGTTTGAAGTCTATGGGAGGTAATCCACTGCCAACTATAAAGTTATTTACAAACATGGTAAACGATATTCTATTCTTATTGTATTCTTGTTTAGTCAAATAGTTACCGATATAAGTATCCAATAGATCTTTCAATTTTAATCTTTTCATCTTGATATAGTATCTCAAAATAATTATCGTGTCAATCGTTATAATTACTAACGGCCTAACTCTTCTATATCTTAAACGATTTCCATTTGACCTTGATTCTAACTCTTGCTCAAACCATTGATTGACGATATAGTTAAAACCGTACGAGCTATATGACTCCTCCGGTACAATAGCTATTGGATAAATTTTTATGGAATTACATGAGTTAATTTGATCAAAATCTAATTTATTCGAAAATATAAGGTCAATATTATTAATAATTTGCCTAATCACTCCATCCTTTTTATTTTCTTCATCATAAATAAATCTAGTCTTCAAATATGGCTCTACTTTTTCATAATTAAATGAATATTTAATGGAGTTTTTAATAAGATTGTTTTTAACCTCGAAGACATAGATATTCTGCCAGTCTCGAATATAGTAATCTGGTTCCCCTTTTAATTCGCTTTTCAATCTCGCACTCTTTATATCTTCTCCTGATAGTTTAATCGCTTTATTCAAAATGATATCGTACAATACCTTGCTTGCCAAATATCGTTCAAAAAAATGCTCCCCAAAATGCCCCATAAAATCATTTAGCATTGTCATTTTCCTTTCTTTATATATCTTAAACAAATCAAAAAATATTCCAATGTAAAGCTTGTCGAATAAAAACTTATCATGTATAAGGTGAAATACATTCGGCTCCAATTCAATAATAGGACTATTTCTAATTGAAAGAAAATCATCATCGTCCGTTATCTTTGTTAACAAAAACATGTTAACAAATTTATATAATTTAGGAAACTTTATAGGATCAATAGTAAACAACGCTAGGCCCACAATTTTATCTCGATTGGCGGTCTGATCAAAGATGAATACGAGTTTACCTAAATAATCGGATACAGAATTCAGCCCTCTTTCCATAAGATACTCCTTCAAAAGCTCTCTTGTATTAGGAGTTGATAGCAAATATGAAAATAGATATTTGGATTTGGTGTATTGTGCAATATAGTTAAAAATAGGAGAGAATTTTGTAATATCCGACTCCATAAGGGATCCGAGAAAAGATGTGAGAAGGGATATGTCATTCGGCCACCATTTTTCTAATGACATTCTGCAAATGGCCTCCTTTGAAGCAAATATTTCATTTATGGAAAGATAACATTTCAAAACATTTATATTTGATTTCTCAATATATTCAATATCATCTAATTTGTATTCGAATTCACTTTGCTTACTAGCTATTTCAAAAAATTTAAAATTTGATAGGGGATAAACTATTACAATCTTTGTATTAAATTTGATAGACTTGTCACGTAGTATTTTTTTCCATATCAAGTATGATTTATCTTTGTATTCACTAAAATATTTATCTAAAAAATCCTCAGATGATTCAATGTGTGAATGATGGTTAAAATTATTTATGAATAGGATAGCGTACCTCAAAAGAATGCTCCTTGGTATATTTTTAATATATTCTTCTGGCTTGAAACTTTCATCCGGAAAAATATCCGATCGTAAAAAAAATACACTATTATGAAACACAATATTTTTTTGACCATTACTTACTCTATTTTTTTTATTTCTACTAGTAGATCTTTTCATTTTAGAATTATTAAATATTTATAAAATAATTATACATGATAATATTTTCCTTATCAAAAATGCAAAATCGGTTACAAATAAAAATCTATTTATCAATCAATTTTAAATATTGTTGATACTCGTAACCAGTCATATCTGATATTTTTTTGGACATCAGTATGTGCTTCCAACCAGGATCCAGTCTCGACAGCTCTTGATTAAGTACAAAATTGATTTCTGGAAGAAAATTTTTTATCGCAGAAATTAAATCTATTCTCGATCCTTTAAGTAATACATATGGTAATGCATATTTTACAAGTAAATCCTCAAGTAAGGATCTGTAACTCGTTATACTATTCTCTCCGAGACGGTCGGATTCCGTATCGACTTCATTCACAAACTTTTTGAGCCTTTGAAGGCGTCCTTCTTCTCCACGGTTATCGTAAGGTATTCTCATATTAATTCAGTTTGTCTTCTTTTAGAGTATTCATACATGAAAATTGTAACTCACTATCAAGCTTTGTCTGAAAGTAGTTTAGAAAGAAACCTACTGATTAGAAACTTCTTCTCCGCAAAAAATCATGGTTTTCCTTGATATGTCAGCATAAATAGATCTAGGCCTTAATGGCCTGCTGAAATTTCAGCAGGGGTATCGTCATGCCAATTGAAAAGAGTTCAGCCATGCAGCACTTGAAATTCGACCCTGATTGTAAGTTGGTTACTTAATTAAGGAACTTCATAGAGGACATCTGTGGATAGTCTGGCCTGCTTTGTAGCAAGCATCAATGCTTCGGCAAAAGTCTGCGGGAGTTGGTTTTCTGGCTCTTCCCAGCGACGATTTACCTGGATCCTAAGTTCGATATTGTACCCGGTCATCAGGTCCATAGTCTGCATTTTGGCGAGCGTCATTTCCCTGAATTCTCTACTCTGTTCATTTACGAAAAGGGATGATCCAATTTTTGATAGTCCTAACCTGTCGTAATTTTCGTTGAGAATGTCACAATCTCTCAGCACATGGGAATGTTGTTTTCCAGTCAACTGAGCAATTTATTTCTTCGATAATATGAGGCATAATGGATATGTTTACGGAGGATATTACGGTCAACCGTATAAGTAATTATGTGCCCAAATCTCCTTTTTGAAGCACCCTCAACTTTATCACTATGATACCAATCCCCCTAGAAAATCAAAGAAAAGGTGTTATCGGCCTTTTTATATGGCTCTTACTCTTCTTTCTTGTCTTAATATTGATCGCAGTTAGAAGAAATGAATGGGATGCAGTTGCAGGTTTATCCGGGGCCGCTATTGCTGTTATCCCCGCTATTATGGCCTATGATACCATTTTCCAGGCAAGAATCGAAAAGCTCCCTCAGCTGGATATCATCATTGATATAACAAGTAGATATTCTTTATTCCAGCTTGTAATTGTCAATAATGGGGGATCAGCGGCTTATAATATCAATCTTACCTGGCTCGATAAAGAGCAAGGTTCAGGGAGGCCTTTACCAATTCCCTTTAATTTATTTGGACAACCAATTTCATTTAGCAAAGATGAGCGGTATAATGTTATCCGGCTTCTTTCAAAAGGCCAGTCACATCACACAGTTATCGATGGATATTATCCATTCTATGAAAGATACCCGGAGGAAGCATTTTTCATGGCAAAACTCAGCTATTCGGAGGACGTAGCAGGAAATAGCAAAATGGAAATCATCATTCCTGTATCCTTGGATGAATTCAGATCGACTCTGGATTATCATACTGAATCTTCAAAGACCAACTACGAGCTGCAACAGTTACCAAAAAAATTGGATAAGATTAAAAGTGCCTTGGACAATATCACCTGCAAGTTGGATACAGGACGGAAAAAGAATTTGTAGATGATAACTTTCGATATGATATAGCGGTTTACAGTTTAAACCGCAGTTTAAATTAAACTGGCTGCGAACTCGTTTAGAGGTTTAAGTTTAATACCTCATTTAGGGGGGTTAAACTAAACCGATTTTTAAACCGGTAGTTAATACCCGAAATCCGGGTATTAGTCAGTGAAAGACAGCGGGGCATCCACTCAGCAGGTTAGTTCGATTAAAGTGCGTTGTAATTTTGCTACACTTGGTTACATTGCACTATTAAAAAACCTCTTATATCAGATTATGTTCAAAAAACCATTCTCCTTTGACGGGCGCATTGGGCGCACTGAATATTGCCTTTCATACTTTGGATACTTTGCAATCCTAGTCGTTCTGGGAGCCACTTTCCCGAACACTGACATGGCCAACCTTTTACAACTTATCCTGTTAATACCGTTGATCTGGTTTCTTTTGGCCCAAGGAGCAAAACGATGTCATGACAGAGGTAATTTTGGAGGGTTCCAAATAATTCCTTTCTATCTCCTCTGGATGATGTTTGCGCCAGGCGATCCGGGAGAAAACGAGTATGGGCCAAGCCCGAAGCAGCCGGCAGAGCAACGAGTTTGAATTACATGTCAGTTGTGTAACCTCCTTATCAAATCATGTCCGAAAACCCCTTCTCATTCGACGGCCGTATCAGGCGTACCGAATATTGTCTTTCTTACATTGGGTACTATGTGATCCAATTTACATTACAGTACCTCCTTATTGATGTTGAAATGGGAGTTCTCATCCTGGCCGCTTGCTTTATCCCCCTTGTTTGGTTTAGCCTTGCGCAGGGTGCAAAAAGATGTCACGACATAGGCAATAGCGGATGGTTCCAACTGATCCCTCTATACTTTCTTTGGATGATGTTCGCTCCGGGCCATCCGGGTAGAAATAAATACGGGCCAAGCCCTAAGCAGCCGACTTGAAATTAACTAGCTTAACCTTACTGCTTTACTGTCCCGCTCCTTTATACAGGGAGATCCCTTCCCAGATTAAGCAGCCATACCAGTCAAGCAAAACCCTTTAAATTATTTTAGAAAAGGATGCAGGAGGACCTTAAAACACTGCTTAACCGTCTGATGATTTATGCAAACATGCCGACGAACCCGGAGTGGCCAGAAACAAAAAACCCAGGGTGTTTAAGTACATCCTGGGTTTAATTGAGTGTAAATTTCATAACTTACTGATTTACATCTGTACTGGTGGAGAAGATGGGATTCGAACCCACGACCTCTTGCATGCCATGCAAGCGCTCTAGCCAACTGAGCTACATCCCCGGCTTGTTGGGAGTGCAAAGATGTTCTGCAGAATTTATATTAACAAACATAATCCAAGATTTTTGTTTTCAGTACGCAAACGGTATCGGAAATTCCAAGCATTCGGGATGGTCATACTCCCGAATGCTTACCTGAAATACCCTAACCTCGCCCGCCTCCTCCAAAGGCTTTGGCAACTCCCCAAATGATCAGTACGATCACTCCGAGTACCAGAATAATGCCGGTCCACATGCCGCCTTTAAATATGGCTCCAACCAGTTCGCAACTGGTAAGTGTGAATGTAAGAAGCGTAATTATAATGAGGTTGATTATCGGTTTCATAACAATGATGGGTTTTAATGATGAAATACATTCTTAAAAAACCATTCCTGTTACAAACTCAGCCGATATACCCAGACTCTGCATCAACTGGAATGAGCCTGTGAATGTCATTTTGAAGCAGTAATTCGAACAATTTGACGGTGGCTGCTGCATCTCCGTGCGCCCTGTGCCTGTTTTCAAGCGAAATCCGCAGACTTTCGCACAGATTCCCGAGACTGTATGACTTAAATCCGGGGAATATTTTCCTGCTCAGCTGAACGGTACACAGCAGATCCCGTTGAAAATACTCATCAACTGCCTGAAATTCGCGTTTTATAAAGCCATAGTCAAACCGGGCATTGTGTGCAACAAACCAGGCATCCCTGGTAAGACGCCGGACTGAATCCTGCACTTCTGCAAATGTAGGCGAATCCTGCACCATCAGGTTGTCAATCCCGGTAAGCCGGGTAATAAACGGTGGGATATATATTTCCGGATTAATCAGTGTGTGAAAAAAATCCACTACCTCCCGTCCATCGTGGCGAAATATGGCTATTTCAGTAATCCGGGCAGCGCCCCCTCCACCTGTCGTCTCTATATCAACTATTGCATACATCGGCCACCTGCCAATTTTAATATCAGAATTTTTCTTACAAAGGTATAAAAAAAGTTCCCCGCTTACTGCAGGGAACTTCCATAACCTATGCGTTGGAGCAATTATTACTGATCCAGCTGAAACGAGATGGGCATGGTGAATTTCACTTTTACAGGACGGCCTCCCTGTTTGCCGGGATTCCATTTAGGCATAAGCTTAATCACCCTCAGCGCTTCTTCATCACATCCGAAACCGATTCCTTTTATCGTACCCACGTTCTCAATTTGCCCATCAGCACCTACGGTGAATGTCACGAATACCTTTCCCTGAATACCTGCACTTGAAGCCTTTTGCGGATATCTTAGATTTTTCTGAAGGAAGGATGCCATAGCGCTCATACCTCCCATAAACTCCGGGTTTTGCTCAACGTGAATAAAGACCTCGTCCTTTGCCGGCAATACTTCCGTAATATTAGCCTTGCTTTCTCCAATCGACGACACCGGTGGAGCTATAATTTCAGTGGCACCTTCCCCTTCCACCGTTTCTTGCCCGGGCTGCGCTTTGCTAAGATCTTCAATCACCGGAGGCACGCTTTCTGTGATCACCTTTTCATCCTGGACCACTTCCGGCACCGTGTACTTAACCGTATTTGGAATCTCTTTTGGTGGCGGCGGCGGAGTTTTCGGCTCAAAAAAGGCATCAGGCTTAATATCCACTTTCTCCAGCTTGATCTCAAATCTGATATCCGAATCCTTGGGTTCAGGCGTAAGCCGGGCATAGAGATTGGGCAGCATCACCATCAAAAGAAACAACGTAACTCCCAGGATCATAGATCTTTGTACTGTTTGACTATACCCTTTCCTGAGCGCGTAGGCTCCGTAAAGTTTATTACGTCCTTCAAAAACGATGTCATTTAAAGAGTTTTCCATGGCTAACAGATGTTTATGTTCAACATTCAAAAAACGAAGGGTTTTTGAGTCTGCCGCTGAAATAATGCCTTCATAAGCTTTCTCAAAGGAGTCCCCCTCCCAAAGTCGTTCTTCGGTTTCACAGGCTAAATGATCCAGTATCTCATTGTACAATTCCGGATCTACGTGATTATCCTGCAAGTACTTGCTAAAAAGATCTATTCGATTTTTATGAAGACGTATCATGATAGGTGAAGTATTAAATGTTAGCCACTAGCACTCCTAGTCTGTTGCGAGGCTCCTGGGCGCCAGCAATAGTTTGATAGCCTCCACAAACCTTTCCAGGTCATTTGTCTTGGCACGCGCAACCTCATTACCCGGGCTGGTGAGCGAGTAGTACTTTCTTAACCGTCCATCCACCTCCACCGACTCGGTGATCAGCAATCCTTCCTGTTCCAGTTTATGGAGTACAGGATATAATGCTCCGAAAGTCAATGCTATGGCTCCGCCCGTACGGTCCTTCACTTCCTGTGTAATTTCATACCCATACATCCTGTCATGCTCGGCTAGTAAATTCAGCACTATCGTTTTGAGCGTACCCCTCACATATTCGTTACTCGTTGTGTTATTTTCCATATCATTTAATTTCTTGTACAAATATATATAAGTTTTTTATATATACAAATTTTCTCAGAAAAAATAAGGGATTTGCTGCTATACTTCCGCCAGCGGGATAGACCTGTTGATTCTTTCCTCCAGTGAGATAAAGGTTTCTGTACGCTGGATACCACTCACTTTCTGAATTTTATCGTGCAGGATTTCCCGTAGATGCCCGGTATCCCGACAAACGATTTTGGTAAAAATACTGTAAATACCTGTTGTATAATGAATATTGACGACTTCCGGGATTTTTTCGAGTTCTACCGCGACCTGCTCATATAATGAACTTTTGTCCAGGTAAATTCCCAGAAAAGCACTGATATCCCAACCAAGCTTAGCCGGATCGATAACAAGCTGAGAACCCTTTACAATTCCCATCTGTTCCAGTTTTTTCATTCGGACGTGGACCGTCCCGCCGGAAACAAAAACTCTCTTTCCTATCTCTGTATAAGGCAATGCCGCATTTTCAATTAACAGAGACAGAATCCTTAGATCAGTACTATCAATATCTGAATATTTTTGCATAAAACGTCAAATGTTTGAATTTTTCATAACAATATAGCTCAAATAATAGATGTATTGTAAATTTTTCGAATTTTTTATGAAAAAATTTTATATTTAAATTCTTTACTTTTAGCTTTGCACTATCAAAATACGTACAATAATGCTATTGTACTACTTTTTGATTCTCATTGTAGGGTGATGAAATTGGCAGCCATGCCCTCCTGTCTCGGGGGTGGTGAATCAGGGATAAACGCGGCATAATGCCGGCTTAGGCCGACTGGGGTGGACCACCAACAGTATTTGTACCGTAGCTAACCGCACCGTGGGTGGTTCGAATCCCCCTCCTACAGCAAAAAAAACTTGACAAGCGATTATTTTCGTAGTAGTTTTATTTGGTTTTTAGTTTGTTGATGAAGTGTAATTTGACACGCGGGTTCATTTTGAAACCTGCGTGTTTTTCTTTATATGGCTCAAAGTCCTGTAAATCAAGAATCTAGACTTAACACAGGAGTTTTTTTTAACTTGCTGCCGGTACAGCAAAGGATGAAGGCATTCATGTACCCGTTTTCTCTGTACCTGAAGTATCGGATGTTTTTGCGGATAAAGTTAGTTAACCAGGCATATTGTAGCTGAATGTATATCTACCTGCTATTTTTCCACTCTCTGTTCAGATGGCTGGTTTTGGCAGGCCTGGTGTATGCAGTTTATAAAGGTTTCAAGGGGTGGATGCAAAAAGGTACGTTTACCAAAACAGACGATACCGTCAGGCATGTAACGGCCACAATCTCCCATATCCAGCTTACCATTGGATACGTCCTCTATTTCAACAGCCCGGTGATTGCTTATTTCCGTTCCGACTACTCCGAAGCAAGTAAACATTTTGAATTCATGTTCTTTGGCATGATTCACATCCTGCTGATGACCATTGCGGTTTTCGTGATCAGTATCGGCTCGTCGGTTACCAAGAGGCTTGCAACCAACGAAGAAAAGTTCAGAACGATGGCCATTTGGTATGCAGTAGCCCTCCTTATCATTTTCTGTGCCATTCCTTGGCCCTTTTCACCTCTCGCCAACCGCCCCTATATCAGACCATTTTAAGGTTGGCATATTTTAATGCGGAACAGGCAGTTTTTCCTACATTTTTTTATTTTTTCCTTTTGAACTTTGGCGGCTGTACGTATAACTCTACTGTAGCTGTCAGGCCAGATGTTTTCACAGGCGAAGCTCCCTCTACGAGTTTGTTGGTAAGATTGGTACGATATCCGCCAAAAACCTCGAAGCCAGCGTAATTCCCCAGCCTGCGGTTGTAAGACAAGCCAAGGTCAACATCTACCCTCCGGCAAACGCCGGGGTCTGTGGCGGACACCTGCCTGAGATAATAGGTGCGGGTAACAGCCTCGCCTTTCAGGTAAATAATGTCGGAAGGAGAAAGATTTCTGCGGAAGGAAATTCGCTGGGGAAGAATCATTTCCAGACCTGCATTTTCTGAAAAATTGTAGTTAAAAAGCAACACCGGCAACACCGTGAGCTTAAAACTCCGGTTAACCATCACACCAGCTCCAATTTCCTTATCAGGAGAAAGCCTTTTCAGAAATGCGGAAGAAAAGGTATAGTTAAAAGGTATCTGCCTGGCGGTTAGTTCGCCGAAATTGCCGCTTTTACTGATGTGTGATGTTAAAACAAGCCAGGAGCTGCTGTCCAGCTTCACGAGCGATCTCAGGTCGAGCCCAAAAGAGCGTAATTTCCAGTCAGACATGTGGCTGATCGGATTTTCACCGCTGCTTTTCATCTCCCATTGCTCGGTACGGTAATGCGGCCCGAGTATTACCGAAACCTTTTCTTTATGAATTACCGGTAACCAGGCTCTGAAAAAATACTCCTCCTGTGTGAAAGTCTTGGTTCCTGCTCCCGGGAAACGATATACTTTGCCAGGGGCATGTGTATGTCTGATCGTGAGCCATTTGGACGGCGCCATACCGGCAAGACCTGGCTTAAGGGACTGACAACAAACTTTAAGGCTTAAGCACGATAATAAAACAATAAATGCTTCCTGGGCACGAAACTGCATAAATTCTGTTCAAATATTTTTAAAGAACCAAAAACAACCGGTTAAACCGGACTATTGCACTTTCAATCCCATTGATATCGGTCGGCCAACGCTATGTCCACGCTGTTCCGCCACATGATCACCAATCCACAGGTGCGTAACGCAAAGCGATTTATTTTAAGTTCCCACCTCAAGGTAAGCTACTAAACTTTTGATCGATAAGTGATTACAGACACTATACTGCTTAAATACCAAAATTATCCGAAACACTGCTTCAGCTATATCCTTCATTACCCATGCCAATATCAACGCATTTCTGTAAACGTCAATACCCGTTATTTTATTGGATTCATTCACCAGGATACCTCTTTCTAAATCCCAAAATCCCAGGTTGACCGAAGCAGGCAAGACAGCTTCACCACTGCCGTCAACGATTTCGGCCCATACAACATTTGCCCGGGTACTGGCATAAAGTTTGATAACGAATATTCCCCATCCTAAACTACCGGTCATGAGCTTAGTTAAATATAAAGAAAAACGCACTTTTGATAAAACACCTGAGTCTAAGGCCAGCGAACCGGATATAGCGCACCTGTTAAAAAAAGCGCCCAGGCAGAAACAACCAACGTCTTTCTCACCAATGCTTGCAACGCTGACGGATGCACCCTTTGATGATCCCGGCTGGGAATATGAAGTAAAATGGGATGGCTACCGTGCTGTGGCTTTTATGCATAAAAATGAGGTTGAACTGAAATCACGGAACGACAAATCGTTTAATGAAAAATTTTATCCGGTATACGAAGCCCTGAAAAACTGGAACATCAACGCAATCGTTGATGGCGAGGTGGTGGTGACGATGAAGAACGGAATCTCCAGTTTCGGTGCACTGCAGAACTGGAGAAGCGAAGCCGACGGAAACTTATACTATTACGTTTTTGATATTGTCTGGCTGGATGGAAAAGATCTCACCGGATTGCCTCTTTTTGAAAGAAAAACAATTTTGAAAAGTGTCCTTCCGGCAGAAGGAATAATCCGTAGCGGGTACAGCGTCCAGGCTGACGGAACCGCGTTCTTCGGAGCAGCGAGAGATTTGGGAATTGAAGGGATCATTGCTAAAAAATCAGATAGCCTGTACCTCCCGGGAGAACGTTCACGGGAGTGGCTTAAAATAAAAGTGAATAAAAGACAGGAAGTTGTCATCGCGGGATATACCCGCAATGAGGGTTCACCCAAATATTTCAGTTCGTTGTTGCTGGGCGTTTATGAAGGCGGTCAGCTGAAATATGTCGGTAAGGTGGGTACAGGTTTTAAAGATAAGCAGCAAAGAGAAATGATCCAGCTCTTCAAACCGCTGGTTATCCAGAAAAGCCCCTTTGAGGAAGAGCCCGACTACAACAAACCCTCCCGTTTCAGGCCCGATCCGCCGCATGCCAAAGCTACCTGGCTCAAACCCTCGCTGGTTTGTGAGGTAAGTTTTACGGAGGTAACAGCAGACGGCGTTTTCCGGCATCCGTCATTTGAAGGAATGAGAGAAGACAAAAGCGCTATGGAAGTGGTGCGTGAAACAGCAAAGCCTGTTAAAAAATCCTGAAGAAGAAAACCATCAAGTAAAATGAAAAAGAAAAGCGAACTGACCGGCCAGACCGGAGACCTTCCGGATCATCTGAGTGAACCGGCCAAACGTGCGCTGGTTGCGGCAAATCTGACCAGCCTTAAAAAACTGTCAGAGCTCAAGGAAGCCGATGTTACCTTCCTGCACGGAATAGGTCCTGACGCAATAAGAAAACTACGGACAGCCTTGTCGGCAGTTGATTTATCATTCCGTGATTAACACGGGGAGTATCAGACCGTCTCGGGCCTGCGCTGTTCCAGAAAAAGCCGGATGGTATTGTCCACAAATTCACGTTTTACCACAAACCATTCGTAACTGAAAAAAGTATAAGCCATTTTGGCCTGTTCGTTTTTTTCATCCAGATCAGGTTCATCGGGATCCGCCAGTACTTCATCCATGACATCCAGCGACCAAAAATCAGGGGCATTTTCCGCATCCTCAAATTTCGATTCCATCATATTGATCACATCCCCAACCTGTGGAACGATGTCATGCCCGGGCCTGAAGGTTATCCCATTAAATGCCCACAGTACCTGTTCTTCCTGCACCGACAAACCAGCAGGGCTATTGAAATACAATCGAATATCCGGATTCATTTTTTTTCAATTTAGTAATCGATAAAGATTTCTAGGTGGAATGATATTTTATTTGGATAATTTAACCAACTCAACCTATAGGATACTTAACAATTTTCGTTCCACATGGACTTTGAAATCATCATATCCCTTCTTACCCTGATCGCTCTTGAAGCCGTTTTAGGAATAGATAACGTCATTTTTATCTCAATTATCGCAGGAAAATTGCCTGAAGACCAACAAAAAAAGGCTCGTAGATATGGCTTGATCCTGGCGGGGGCCCTAAGAATAGGACTGTTACTGCTGATATCGTTCATATTAAAACTGGACAAAGATCTGTTTGAGATCTTCGGCTATGGTTTTTCCGGGAAAGACCTGGTACTGCTTTCGGGAGGTCTATTTCTGCTTTATAAAAGCTCCAAGGAAATATACCATAAAATGGAAGGCGAGCCGGGGGACCAGAGCAAGAACATCAAAGCCAGCACTTTCACCGAAGTTATCATTCAGATCCTGATCATGGATATGGTTTTTTCTATTGATTCCATCATCACAGCCATTGGCATGGTCAAGGAGGTATGGGTGATGTATGTTGCGGTTATTGTAACCGTTGCCATCATGCTTTTTGCGGCGGAGAGCATCAGCGACTTCGTAAACAGGCATCCAGCCTTTAAAATGCTGGCCTTATCCTTCCTCCTCCTGATCGGATTTTCACTCATGAGTGAAGGCCTGGGCGTTGAAATTCCCAAGGGGTATATTTATTTCTCCATGGCATTCTCCTTACTGGTTGATGTGGTTCAGATGAAGACAAGCAAATCAGAATCCGTTCCCGTGAAAACGCATGAACACTATACTCCGCGTGATGAAAAGCAGGAAGGATGAGAATGATTGTGCAGTGCTCTTAACTGATTTACCCGGCCACGATCTCAAAAGTCCTTATCTCCTTCTCTTCCCCGTTAACGATCACCGACAGCTGGTGCTGCCCGGTGTAAAAAACCTTGGTGGTAATCAGCCTGAAGGATTGTTTCCTTCGGACGGTTACCATTTCATTTGGCGGGTACATTTTCTCACTGATTTTAAACACTTTACGCGAAAGCTGTCCATTGGCTTTTCTGTAATAAATACCATATTCCAGACGTACGGTCTGCTTGTCGCTGCTCTGGTTGCTGACCTTGAATACAAACTCAACACTTTCCCCTATTTTCACTTCCGGCGTAAGTATCTCAAGATCGGTTACCGATATATTTTCACTCGTGAGGCCGTAGTGTTTCAGTATTTCGGAATGTCCCTGTTTTAACAAGGTACGGCTGCCATGTTTGATGATCGCATCGGTTTCCCTGCTGATCCCCCGCCATTTTTCGGCGAGGGCAATAACAAGGTCCGGATGATCTTTGGCGATATCGTTAATGCTATTGGCAACGCTTCGTCTGACAGATTCTGACGGATCCTGTTTGAGATTTTCCAATAGTGGCAACAAGGGCTCGGGATTTTTTTTAAGTGTCGGCAAAGCCATCGCCCAAGGCAAACGCGGACGGCTGCCTTCGCTTGCCAAACGCCTTACCTGTGAATTTTCATGTTTGGACCAAATAATCATCTGATTGATCATCCGGTCACCATATCGGAGTATAAATGGTCTTACTGCAAACTCGCAGCTAATAAACCGGGTAACCATTTCCAGCGCCCTGACGGAAGTGTCAAAATCTTCCATTCCATAGGTTTCAATGTAATCTGCCAGAAATATGTAGGCCAGGGTATCCTGGCCGGAATTATCTTCACGGAGCTGACCAATGATCTGTCCGATGGCATCAACAGCTGCGGGATAATCATCAGGAAGAAAGAAGTGAAATACGCGTGTGGTATGTTTCATCCGTTCCTTCCATTCCATGGTTTTAAATTCATCCGTAAAGATCATGCTGATGAACTTCTTTTGCTCAAATGAAGGGATGATTTTTGTGATCGTACCTGCCAGTCTTTCGTAGAAGGAAAGGGAATAAATGTCTTTGATTAGGCTCACTATAATGGCTGTTTATTTTTTCAGGTTAATCCAAAAACGCTGATCCCCTGCCAACCAGAAACTACAAATGTAGTGCAAAAATGCAGCGTTATTTTTGCAAAGCTAATAGCTGCTCCTTCAATTTTAAAGCTGTAGCATTACGGGGATCTATCTGAAGCGACCTTGTTATGTATTTACCTGCGGCGGAAGTATTAGCAAATTTAAGATAACCTGCAGCCAGCTGATTACTGAGTTCCACGCTTGAGCTGTCCTTTTCAAAACTGTTCCTGACCTGAACGAGTTGAGCAGTAACCGAATGCAGTTCATTGAGACTGAACCGGCTGGGATTATTTGCTGCGGCATATTCAATGTAGGCCAATGCTTCCTTAGGCCTGTCCAGTTTCAGCAAGGTCACAAACAGCATTCTGGCGCGTTCAAAATTACTCGCTTCTCTGAACGCCTTCATCAGGTATGGAATCGCTTTTTCATCTTCATGCAGTAGCAGGCAAAGCTTTGCGGCTTTATCGCACAGGCCAGTATCCAGCGGATTGTTCAGGATGAGCGCTTCGGTAACCCTTAAAACGCCGGCAGTATCTCCCTTTCCGGCATAATGATTCTGCAGGCGGGTCATCGCTTCGGGCCAGGTTATTTGTTTGACCACAACTGCCCCGGCCAATTCCTCCTCTACTGTTTTTACACCCTTTTCCACGGAGGGCATGGGAATATTAAAAGGCCATCCCTCTTTCAGGATCATGATCTCATAAGTTCCTTTTAACGAATCCAGTTGGGTCAGAGGCATTTGCTTTCGCAGCTCAGAAAACGAAAGGTTGTTCCCTCCTCTCAACGGGATCAGCTTACTCCTTTGTAACCCTTCGTAAAAAGCCTCGGACAACAACCCATATCCATACAAATTGGGATGCACATGTTCCAGCATGGTTTCTTCACCAATTATGCCATGGGGAGCGTATGACTCAAACAAACTTTTGGTATCCACCCAGGTCACATTTTTGTACTGTGCTGCAACCTCCTGTATGATTTGGTTCATAGCTTCCGGAGCCCTGAAACGTAAAACATCCAGTTCACGGGCCTGGATATACTCTTTTTTCGCTTCGGTAAAGTTTCCTTGTTCATACCATTTACCAGCCGCCTGGTAATGAAAATCGGCTGAAACATCTTTGCCTCCTTTCAGGCTGACCAAAGGTTTCAGATCCTTTTCATTGCTAACCAGATTGCTGATGAGAACCGGAATACGATGGTCGCTCATGAGCTGGCAAAGATCATTGATATTGCTGCTAAACTGTTCAATACCAGCCTGATATGACTTTGACCCGTAAGTAATCAGCTGCCCTGCCGCCATTCGTTTCATAAGATTTTCACGCAGGTCTATTTTATTTCCTGAAAACACATCACCAATACCATAGACGGCGGATGAGAGCAATTGCATAAACCTGTAATTGCGAAAATGAATCAGCAGTCTGATCAAAAAGGGAAAACGTCCCAAGCTTCCGGTTGTTGCGGCTCCCAGGGCACCGTAATATTCATTGTGGCCGGTATAAACAAGTACCGCGTCGGGCTGATAATCCACTATGTTTTTGGCAAAATCAAGAACCGTGTAGGAATTCACGGCCGTTAGGGAAAGGTTTATCACCTCAAAATCCCTTTCCGGAAACGTATGCATCAACCGGTACTGAAGCCAGCGATGAAAAGAACCGTTGTACATGTAGGGATACCCCAGCGTAGTGGATTCACCCAATACAAATAAACGGAAAGTGCCTTTTTTCTTGTCACGGGGGAAGGATTCAAAATTACCTACGGTAGCATTTTGCTGTCTGGAAAAGTACTTTTCCGAAGTATATCTGTTCATAACCAGATAACCCGGATGCGCAGGATCTTCAACAAAAAGGCTTAGGTCATGACCATATCCAAACAGCCTTAGGCCACCTTCCAAAATGGCCAGAAGAAAAACCGGGGATAACAGGGCCAGGCTTTTGAATAACAGCAGACGCTTCTTGTTCATTATCAGCGGAAGACTTTCCAAGTCTTGAAGACTTGGAAAGTCTAAGTTTATTTCAGTTTAATAACCGGGATTCTGCTTCATATTCACGTTTGCATTGATTTCATTGATCGGAATCGGCTGTGCATAATCCGTATCATTCCACTGGATGGTACCTCCGCGGATCTTCTGATAATAAGCAGCCTCCTTGTCTCCGATCTTCCAGCGGCAAACATCAAACCACCAGTTGAATTCACCAAAGAATTCGGCCCATCTTTCATATTTCAGCGGGTCATTTTTCAGGACATTGTCCGGTGCCTTGGTGAGGTCGGTGAGGCTTTTATAATCCACAGGTGAGGGAGCGTCCACAGGGTAATTGTAAGCACGTCTTTTCACTTTGTTGATATACTCCAAAGCAGTTGCGTTATCTCCGGAATGCGTCAGGGTTTCGGCATACAGGAGGTATATATCAGCCAGTCGTAACCAAAGGATATTAGATCCGTTTGCTCTGTTGATTTCCAGTTCCGTTCCTGCCAGGTTGATATATTTCCTGAAACTCCACGCTTCCATACCCAGCTCAGTAATATCCAGATAATGTGATATTGGTTTTTTAGCACCAGCCACCACCATGGAGTCCACATAAGGCTGCAGGCAGGCCACCCATAACCTTGGATCAACGGTTTTGGCAGATCTGGCGGCTATGGAGTTGTTTACATAAGACTTGTCCACATTGCTGATAGACGCGGATGTTGTTCCTGTCGGGAAATAATGCCCCTGGCTAAAACCGAAGCGCTCGATATTTTTGGCATGAGGGAATACGTTAGACCATGCTGAGGCAATGGGCGTCCCGGTTGCGCCTACATACGAAGGGGAGATCAGGGTACCTATCATAGAGCCCATAGACAGGTCGGTTGCGCCGGCATAGGTCATGTCTACGTTCAGGTTCAGTTCAAAAAGTGACTCCGAATTAAACTCATTCTGTCCGTTGAACATGGTTTTATAGGTATCAAACGGTACGAGCGACTTACCGCTGCTGCTAATAACACCGCTCAGATACGTTTTAGCATTTGCCCAATCCTGCGTGTACACATAAGCTTTCCCTAAAAATCCTTTTACTGCCCACTCGTTTACCTTGTGCTTTTCAGTTGCGGCGGTCCAGGTTTTTCCGGCGAGCAATGTTTCTGCGGCCTTAAGATCGCTGATAATGAAATCCCAGTTCTCTTTCACCGTTGCACGAGTTACCTGAGTTTGGGTCAAATCGACCGCTACGTCCGTCACGATGGGCACTCCCATTTTTTCTCCGCCTGCACCATTCACGATAAAACTCTCTCCCCAAAAATTTACCAGATAGGAATAATACCAGGCCCTGAGGAACAACGTCTGCCCTTTTATAAGCTGTATATTGGCCAGGTCTGTTTGAGAAGCTGTTTTACTTACCTGTTCTATCCCATCCAGCAAAGTGTTACAGCGCTGTACACCGCGCCAGAGGTCGGGCCAGATCTGTACCAGAAAGTTATCACTTGGAAGCGCATTGTTTTGTCCCATCTGTATCCAGTTGGGTGAGCCTTGCCAGCTAAGGTCACAGGTATGATCCCACAGATAGGTACTGTAGGGGCCCATAGCGCGGCCAAAAATTCCGCCGGCGTGCTGCGTGGCATAAACGCCAGTCAGCAATTGCTCAAGATCGGAAACTGTTTTCGGGTAGCTGCTGGTAGAAATTGCCAGCGGATTGTCAACATCGACAAAATCATCACTGCAGGAAACCATTCCCAATATCACTGTTGCACAAAGCGACAATTTTAATAATATATTCATGATCAGAATAATTTTGATTTTAGAAACTCAGATTAAGACCCATGGATAACAACATGTTCCGGGGATAGGAAAAGATGGTATCAATTCCCCTGGCTGTGGTGCCGTTCCGTCCGAGAACCTCAGGGTCAAGTCCTGAGTATTTGGTAAACGTCAGCAGATTTTGCCCCTGCACGTAAACTTTCAGATCCGAAATCTTCAGAGCGCTGGTAATCTTGTTCGGTATGGTATACCCTATCTGGATATTTCTTAATTTCAGAAAAGACCCATCCTCTACGAAATAATCAGATATACGGCCATAGTTAGAATTGGGATCCCGTGCAAATGTGCCTGAAGCGTTCATAACACCTACCCTCGGGCTGCTGGTCAATCCGTTTCCGTTAAAAAACGACGCATTAAAAATGTCTTTCGTCGTATTGTAGTCTCCGTACAGATATTCGGTATAGTATTTGTTCCCGTTATAAACGTCCACATTTTTAATCCCCTGGAACAGTGCTGTTAATTCAAGCCCCTTCCAGCCCAGATTGAGCGTGAGTCCGTAGGTAAGCTTGGGCCATGGATTTCCGATAAATACCTTGTCGGCTGTGGTGATCCGGCCATCACCATTGGTATCTCTGAATTTCAGGTCACCTGCTGCGGTTCCGGAGTTCTGGAAAAACACACTGGTAGATCCCGCCTGCTGCTGAGCCTTTTCATTCAGGCTCGCCACCTCTGCATCCGATTGGAAAAGCCCGTCGACCTGGTACCCGAAAAACTGGCTCATAGGGTGCCCAACCTGCGTACGTCCTGCGTTTCCATCCAGGTCATTACCTGCTGCACCGTCGCTGATCGGATTATTGTTATTGCCATCCAGCTGTTTCACCAGATTTTTATTGAATGAAGCGTTGGCTCCGATTGCATAGGTAAATGCTCCTTTTCTTCCGCGGTAATCTACCGCAAGTTCAAGGCCCTTGTTGCTCATCTGACCGATATTGGTAAAGACGGAGGTACTTCCAAAGCCAGCCGACAAAGCAACCGGAACCTGGTAGATCATCCCCTGAGTCTGACGGCTATACCAGTCAATGGTTATGTTCAGGGCATTTTTAAGCAGCCCGATGTCCAGTCCAAGATCGGTTTGAAGTACCGATTCCCACTTGATATTCTGATTGGCCAGCTGTGCCGTCAAGGCATATCCTTTTGACCGGCTGCCATCTGGAAGTCCCTGTGAATTGGTACCGCCCGTTCCGCCGTAGGACGACTGATAGGTATACTGAGGAATATTACTGGTACTGCCAAGTTTACCGTAACTGGCCCTTAGTTTCAAGTTGGAGATATAGGTAAAATTATCCCGTATGAAAGCCTCTTCGTTGATTTTCCACCCCACCGAAGCCGATGGAAAAATACCCCATTTGTTGCTTGGACCAAAACGATCAGAACCATCCCGGCGGATCGTTGCGGTGATGAGGTACTTATTGGAATAGGTATAGTTGATCCTGCCAAACTGAGATAGCAAACGGGTTTGGGGCAGCTCCGCTCCGCTGGCAACATAACTGGCCGGGTTGGTAGACAATCCAAGGTTATAAGTAACATACGGAAAGCCCTGTGCCTCACCGTGTAACGTACTGCGGTCCGACTTATAGGCTTCGTAACCCGCCATCACCTTGAAATCATGCTGCCCGAAAACCTTACTGTAGGTCAGCACCAGGTTGGCCGTAAAATTGCGCTGGCTGTTGATATCACGACTGAGGAAAGCAATCCGGTTGGCGACGATACCATAGTCAAAAGCTTCATTAAATCTTTGATTTTTTTCACTGAATACTGATGCCCCAAAAGTAGAACGAAAGTTAAGACCTGAAATAATCTCCCAGTCGGCATAGAGGTTACCTTCTACAGCGTAGGTCTGGTTCCGGATGTGATTCTGGTACTCCTGTGCCACCAGATTGGGGCCACCAAAATAACTACCGGTTTTGGCCCATCCGCCGTATTGGTTGCTGGGGTCATAAACGGGAACTACAGGAGCCGACCGAAATGGAAAAGTGGTAGTCTGCGTTGGATTCACATCCGTCATCCAGGCATAGATGGTTTCACCCACCTTAAATTTCGAATTGATCTTAAAGTCCGCATTGGAACGCAGGCCATATCTTTTGAAATAATTATCAATGATGGTTCCTCCTTCTTTCTGATAATTGGCAGACAGGTAATAGTTGGTTTTGGCGGTAGCGCCAGACAGCGACAACGAGTAGCTTTCTTCTTTTCCGTTGGTATAAAGTTGTTTGATCCAGTCATTATCCGGCAGGGTATTAGGATCCCCCCAGCTGTTGGTTGCCACCCCAAAGGCCGTCTTGGCTTTGTAGTAATCTGCGGTATTCAGCAGGCTATACAGATTTCTCACCTGACGTACGCCGTAATAGGCATTGAAGTTAATACTCATTTTGTCGAGCGAGGTTCCCCTTTTGGTGGTAACCAGTACAACTCCTCCCGCGGCCTGGGCTCCATAAATGGCCGCGGCGCTGGCATCTTTCAGAATCTCGATGGATTCTACATCCTGTAAATTGAAATTATTACCTGCAGTCATCCGGATACCATCCACAATGTACAGCGGCGCCATGCCCCCGATAGACCCCACACCTCTGATCACAATGTCGGACGACGAACCCGGTGCGCCGTCATTTCGGGTCACCTGCACGCCCGCTGCCCTTCCCTGCAAAGCTTCTGTCACGCTGCGTACCGGAAGGTTTTTAATATCCTCTGCCTTCACGGAGGATACGGATCCTGTAAGGTCTGACCTTTTCTGGGTACCATACCCCACAACCACTACCTCTTCCAAGGCTTTGTTATCAACTTTGAGTACAATATTAATGGTACTTCTTCTGGCTACGGTCGTTTCCTGGGAGATATACCCTACAAAAGAAAAAATAAGCACCGCATCCGGATCTGTGATGTCAATACTGAACATTCCCTTTTCGTCTGTAGACGTTCCCCTCTGCGTACCTTTCTGAACAATATTCACCCCGGCAAGTACTTCTCCTTTTTCGTCTGTCACCTTGCCCTGCACCGTAATGTCAAACAAAGTTTCGGCATTAATCTTCTGGTGCATTATATTTTTCATGCGCTGCTTCAAGTCCGGATCAGGGAAATAGGGATAAGGTACTTTCACCTCAGCTTCTTCCCTGGCTTTTTGTTCCGGCACTTTTTTCTTTTTCACAATAATGGTTTTATCCACGATGTTGTAAGTCAACGGCTGGCGCGCAAAACAGGCATCCAGCACTTCTCTAAGCGGCGTGTTGCTCACATTGATGTTCACTTTCTCTGCTTTATCCAGCATTTCCAGGTCACAGATGAAAAGATAGCCGGTCTGTTTACGAACAGACTTAAGTACTTCCAGCAGGGTCGCATCTTTTTTTCGCAAAGAAACCTGTTGTGCATAGGAGTTATCGGCCATCACCTGTAACGTCCCTATCAGCAGTAATATCGCGGTTATTCTCATGGTCAGGAATACTTTGCCAAGGTCGACTCGTTTAGCTATGGCATCACAAGTCCGTTTGGAACGGAAAATAATATACGTTCCCAATGGGACAGTTTTGCCCTTGTACACAAATTTCATAGTTTTGTATGCTTGATTAAGTGAATGTTTTGTTGTCCAATGAATCAGAAGATTAATCAGGTATGGGCCGGGTGCGGTCGCAACGCATCCGGTTTTTATGATTAATCCTGTAAACTGTCCTCAGGAAGAATTTACGGGTTTCATATATGCAGGTTCTGGTTTAAAAAATTAATCGGTATTCTTTACGGTAATTTTTCTGTCTTCGATCCGGAACTGAATGCCTCCTGTTAATTCAAGCATTTTAAGTACCTCGGAGACATTGTTCTTTCTGGAGATGGTTCCGGCAAAAGCTTTCCGTTCCACATTTCCCTCATAATGCACGTCCAGATCATACCAGCGCGAAATTTGCCGCATGATCTCCCGGATATTGCCATTAAACTCAAAACGTCCGTCCTTCCAGGCTACCACACTTTCGGTATCCACCATTTTTACAGCGATACTGCGTTCAGCCTGCCCTCCCGACACGCTTGCCTGCTGCCCGGGTGAAAGTATTTTTGTTACATTTCCTTTTTCCACTTTAACTGATCCTTCAAGCAAGGTAGCGTGCATGGCTGGTTCGTCTCCGTATGAGCTTATATTAAAATGTGTACCTAAGACCGTAATTTTCATACATTTTCCCTTCACATTCCTGTCAATCACCTGGACATGGAAAGGCATTTTCTTATTGGGTTCAATCTCGAAATAAACTTCGCCCGTCATTTCCACATCCCGCCCTGAACCACTAAAGACAGTCGGGTACCGCAGGCTAGATCCTGCGTTCAGCCACGCACGGGAGCCATCAGGTAACACCACTTTGTATTGTCCGCCCAGCGGTGTTTTCAGAATATTGTAGGATACAGCCTGTTGATTCCCTGATAATGCGTTATAGCTGATCTCCCCTCTGGACCGGTCAACTTTGACCCCAGGCTGTCCATGCAAGCTTCCGTTTGTTACCGTGGTAAGATCAAGTGTTTCTCCGGTTGCCAGTATCAGGCTCGCTCTGTTACCTCCTGCGGCCACATCCTCGCCATACACGCTTTTCAGCGCAACAACCGGCGCCACTTTTTGTTCCTTATGTCCCAGCCAGCGGTATCCTCCATACACAAGCAGCAAAGCCACCGAAGCGGCAGCAAGTTTTACAATCCAGAGCGGCCTGGATTTTGCAGGAAGGATTTCGTCTCCATCATTTAATTTATCAGGGAAACGATCTCCGGCACTTTTTGCGGTTGCGGAGAAAATGGAGGTTAGTATATCATCTGCGGTTTCCTGCGACAAGCGGTATTCCGACTGGTCGCTGCGGATCAGCTGATCGATCAGCCCGTTGAGTTGCTCACGGTTTTCCTCCAGCAACAGCAAGGACATCAGTTCCTCCTGTTCCTCTTGGGTAATATTTTTTTCGCAATACCGAAAAAACAAATCATCCAGGCGTTGGCTTTGCATAAGTATGAATAAGTTAGGACCCGACCTGTATCAGACCTTCACCCATAAAGACTTTCGTCAAAGTTTTTCGGGGGACAATAAGACTAAAAAAAGTTTTAAAATTAATTAATCAAGAAAAACAGCAGCCAGGAGATAGGATTGTCCAGCCGCAACTTGCTGTATGCACGGATGTGACGTAAGGCTCTGGCCAGATGTGTTTTAACCGTTTCGGAGGAAATACGCAGCATCTTGGCGATCTCGTCTCTTTTTAATTCCTCCTCTTTGCTCAACAGGTAAATTTGTTTTTGCTGCGCCGGCAGTAACTCCACCGCCTGCTGTAGTATCTGTTCCATTTCCTGGTTCAGAATACTGTTGTAGGTCGTATTCTCAGCAGACGGCATTTCCAGCTGAAGATCATCTACCAGCTGCTGCTGGCGTGCCATCCTTTTAAGCGCCGAAAAAACGTGATTGCGGGTCATGATAAACAGGTAATCTTCAAACTCATGAATCCCGGAAAGATTTTCCTTTTTCACCCAAAGTTTCAGGAATATATCCTGTACCACTTCCTCTGCCAGAAACACCGATCCGGTGAGCCGAAGCGCAACGGAATAGATCTTATCCCGGTAACAATGAAACAGTGCCGCGAAAGACTTTTCGCAACCCGATGCTGACAGCGTCAGCAGCTCCGTTTCATTATGTAACGTATCGATTTTCAAAGGAATATAAAACTGCTCCGGGCAAAGGTAATAGGTTACGAGTATAAAATATGAAAATACAGCTATAAAATGTCAATATTTCAAAAAATCTGCAAAAATCCGAGGTTACGAAGACCAAAACAGGACTGATCTTCAACGCGTTATAATAAAGAAAAGCGTGATATGTAAAGTTTTTTACCGCTATTTACCTGCATCTTTCATCAGCCTGCACATTCAGAATAGGAGCCTCACCGGCTTAAAACCCACATTATTTACTCAGAATTTCACTTTCGGTAAAAGGTATTTTTATATTTGCGATATATCCACGTGTACATATCGAAATAGATGAAAAAACTTCTCCCTCTTTTACTGTTTGCCGCCTGCCCTACGGCCTTCGCACAATCACAGCAGGCGGATTCTACCCAGGTCTTGTCGGCCCGTACCTTCCAGTTAGGAGAAGTAACCATATCGGGCATCTCCGGCAAAGACAGCAGCTCTATCCTCTCCTATCAGCGGATCGAAAAATTTAACCGGAACGATCTTTCCAATGCGCTCAACATATTGCCGGGTGTCAGCATCGCCAACGTCGGGCCCCGTAGCGAATCCGTTGTTTATGTGCGCGGTTTTGACCTTCGCCAAGTGCCGGTTTTCATTGACGGCGTACCGGTTTATGTTCCCTATGACGGTTACGTGGACATGGGGCGTTTCACTACTTTCGACCTGGCCGAAATCAATGTTTCCAAAGGATTTGCTTCTATCTTATATGGGGCCAATACCATGGGCGGGGCCATTAACCTGGTATCCCGCAAGCCGGTGAACAAATTTGAAATTAACGGCCGTGCCGGTATTTACAGCGGGGATGGTTACCGATGGAATGTGAATGCGGGTTCCCGGTTCGGCAAATTCTTTTACCAGGCGGGTGCCTCCCAGCTGAAACAAAAGTCTTTTCCTTTGTCAGCAGATTTCAGACCAAGGAAATACCAGCAAACGGAAGACCGTGAGAATGCATACCGTGACGATCTGAAGTTCAGTGCGAAAGCAGGATTTACCCCCAATGCAACAGATGAATATGTCATCGGGTATGTCAATCAAAAAGGAGAAAAAGGGAATCCGCCTTATGTGGGTGACGACTCCAAAATTACTACCCGTTTCTGGAAATGGCCAAAATGGAATAAACAGAGCTTGTACTTTATCTCCAATACGGCCCTGGGAGAAAGAAACAAAGTTAAAACCAGGTTATACTATGATACCTTCGTAAACCAGCTTTTTAGCTACGACGATACCACCTACACCAAGCAAACGAAGGGTTACGCTTTTCGGAGTTTTTATGACGACTACACCCTTGGCGGAAATGCGGAGTATGAGTCAAAAGCTTTAACAAATAATATTTTCCGGGTGAACGTCCAGTATAAGCGGGACATTCACCGTGAACATGACCTGGGCGAACCCGTCCAGTCTTATGTGGATAACACCCTTTCTCTAGGTTTGGAAAACACGTACCAGATCACCCCTTCCCTGGCCGTTATCCCGGGCGTGAGTTACAATATGCGGAACAGTGAAAAGGCACAGGAATACAATGCGACAACAAAGGAAATATCGAATTTTGCTGACAGTAAAAACAATGCGGTCAATGTCCAGGCCGGCATTTTCTGGGATATTAGTACCAGTCATTCATTACGGGGGTCTGTTGCCCGAAAAACGCGCTTTGCAACCATCAAGGACCGTTATTCTTACCGTATGGGCCAAGCCATCCCCAATCCCGACCTGGGAGCTGAAGTGGCCGTCAATTATGACCTGAATTATACCGGAAAACTTGCCGGAAAGGCCAATATCCAGGCCAGCGTATTCAAAAGTGATATTAATGATATCATCCAGCAGGTCGATAACGTACAACCGGGAAGATTCCAGCTACAGAACGCGGGAAAAGCACATTTCTATGGCGCAGAGGCAGGTCTGGATTACCAGATTACGGAAGGCCTTAAAATCGGCTCCAATTATTCGTATATCAAAAGGAAGAATAAAACCAATCCCGCCATTCTTTTCACCAATGTACCGGAACATAAAATTTTCGCTTTCGCCGATTATTCCTTCCTGAAACGTGCCAGCATCATGGCAAGTCTGGAACACAACAGCGATCGTTACAGCACGAGTTACGGAACAAAAGCAAAGGCTTACACACTCGTTAATGCCAAAGCCAGCGTAAAAATTTATAAATTTATCTCAGCGGAAGCAGGCCTCAATAATATCTTTGATACCAACTACACGCTGGTGGAAGGGTTTCCCGAAGCCGGACGCAACTTTTTCATAAACCTGGTTTTTAATCACTTTTAAAGAAGCGGTACTTCGATGAAAAAAGGTTTCAGAACTCTCTTCAGGAAGCACTCAGGCTGGCTGGCTGGCAGCCTGAGTGCTTCCTTTTTTTTGTTTTGCAGCCTTACCCAACCCTTCGAAGAAAAACAGGCAGAACCGTACCCTTTACAGTATCCTGCCAATTTCGGCTCAAGGTTCACCATTCCGGCAGGCAATCCGCTTACCCGTGAAGGTGTATACCTGGGCAGGCTTCTTTTTTACGAAAAAAAACTATCAGCCGGTAACAAGCTTTCCTGTGAAAGTTGCCACCTGCAAAAGCTGGCATTTACGGATGGAAAAGCTTTTAGTACGGGAATTGACAACACGCTTACGGCAAGAAGTGCGATGTCACTGGCCAATTTGCTGTGGGTACGCAATTTCTTCTGGGATGGACGCTCGCCGGGCCTGGAAGAACAGGCCGCTATTCCGCTGACAGACGTTCATGAAATGGGCCAGCCGCTGAGCGAATCTGTCAGAAAATTAAGTACCACCGCTCCCTATCCTGCGTTGTTCAACAGCGCTTTCGGGACCGGAATCATTACGGAAGATCGGATACTGAAAGCACTTGCGCAGTTTGAAAGGACGCTGATCTCGGCTGGCTCGGATTACGACAAATATCTGGAAGGTACCTACACTCCCACCGCACAGCAACTGAGAGGTCTGCAGCTTTTTGAAAACGGACCTGATCCTTCCAGGAATGTCAGAGGTGCCAATTGCGGACACTGCCATGGCGGCCCCAAAACTTTCAAGGAATTGTTCCACAATAACGGACTGGATAGCCTGCCACGCGACATAGGCCGGGAAAAATTCACCGGGCAGCCTGCTGACCGGGCCAGGTTCCGCGTACCGACTTTACGAAATATTATGCTTACGGCCCCGTATATGCACGACGGGCGGTTCACTACCATTGAACAAGTCCTGGACCACTACAGTGAGCATGTTCAGCAGAGTGCAACACTCAGCAGTTTTTTACAGGACATATCCAATGATGCCGGAGGCAAAACCCTGGCTTTGGCACAAAACGAAAAAAAAGATATTATTGCGTTCCTGTCCATGCTGACGGATTCAGCTTTCATTACCAACCCGGCATTTTCCAACCCTCATCCTATTTTAAAACCTCAGTAACATGTCTCGCATAAAAGTATTTCTGCCCTCCAAAGTGCTGACCGTTCTCTCGGTCATTTGTCTGTCACTGCCTGCCCTTGCGCAACAAAAAACAATCCTTACGCTAACCGGTGAAGTGGCTTTAACGCTGAATCTGACGGTCCAGGACCTGGCCGGGTACTCTCAGGTAACCCAGAAAGTGAAGGACCGAGATGGTAAAGAACATGATTTTAAAGGAGTTGCGCTGATTCAGTTGCTACAAAAAGCGGGAGTCACCACCGGGAGTAAATTACGTGGCGAGAACCTTACCAAATACCTGCTGATTTCGGCGGCAGACGGCTACGAAGTGTTGTACGCATTGGCCGAAGCAGATCCCGAGTTCACCGATGAAGGAATACTGCTTGCCACTGAGAAGGATGGAAAACCACTTCCTAACGGGGAAGGACCATTCAGAATCATAGCGCCCCATGATAAAAAACCGGCAAGGTGGATCCGTGAAGTACGTTCTATTAAAGTAGTTTTTGCAAAAAACTAAGGTAGATGCTGTACTGCGAGTACCTGAATTTAAAAAGCTGCCTGGAATAATGACATAAAATAATCCAGGTTGCGGATATGTCCGCGCCTTTTATTCAAATAATGGCTTACTTTACAGCTTACCTAACCCCCTTAATCATCTCTTGCAAAAATGGAAAACAGAAGAGATTTCCTAAAAAAGGCTTCCATATTTACCAGTGCACTTGGCTTGGCAGGCGTGATACCCGATTCCATACAGCGGGCGTTTGCCATCGATCCCGACAAGGGAACTACTTATCTGGATGCCGAACATATTGTTTTTCTGATGCAGGAAAACCGGTCGTTTGACCATGCGCTCGGTACCCTCAAAGGAGTACGCGGCTACAACGATCCCCGGGCCATCAGGTTACCCAATCAATATCCCGTCTGGCTCCAAAGCAACAAAAAAGGTGAAACCTATGCGCCCTTCCGGTTCAATATCAAAGACACCAAAGCTACCTGGATGAGCGACCTCCCCCATGGCTGGCCAGATCAGGTGGATTCCCTCAACAGGGGTAACATGAATGGCTGGCTGGATGCCAAGAGATCCAAGATCAGGGAATATTCCGACATGCCGCTTACAATGGGATACTATACCCGTGAGGACATCCCTTTTTACTATAACCTGGCAGATAGTTTCACGGTCTGCGATTATAATTTCTGTTCCTCACTGACGGGCACAAGCCCTAACCGCTGTTTTTTCTGGACGGGCAAAATCAGGGAAGAGCAGAATGAAAGTTCGCGTCCGCACATTGCCAATGCAGATATCGACGGTTCAGAGCGTTTGTCGTGGAGTACCTTTCCGGAAAGACTTTCCAAACATGGGGTCGACTGGCGCATTTATCAGAACGAACTAAGCGTCGGAGTAGGGTTTGAAGGGGAAGAGGGCCGCTGGCTTTCCAATTTCACGGATAACGACATGGAATTTTTCAAACAATACCATGTAAAACGTCATCCTGAACATTTGCCCCACCTCAGAAAAGCCAAGGCTGCATTTGAGAAACAACTGCTGGAAAAACCGGATCCAAAAATCCAGGAAAAACTGCATCTTACGATCAAAGAAATTGCCTTTCTGGAAGTCAATACCCTTGACAAGCTAACACCAGAGCAGCGGGACCTCCATCAAAGGGCTTTTACCGTCAACCGCAACGATCCCGATTACCACAGCCTGGAAACCATTACCTATGATGACAACGGTACCCAACGCTCTGCTCTGATCCCCAAAGGAGATGTTTTACACCAGTTCAGGGCCGATGTGAACGCCGGAAAGCTGCCGACGGTATCCTGGCTGGTGGCACCTTCCAATTTCTCCGACCACGCGGGCACGCCCTGGTATGGTGCATGGTATCTTTCGGAAGCCATTGATATTTTAACCAAAAATCCGGAAGTATGGAAGAAAACGATCTTTATCCTGACCTACGACGAGAATGATGGTTATTTTGATCATGTGCCTCCATTTGGAGTTCCCAACCCCAAGGATGCCTCAACAGGTATGGTTTCAAAATCGCTGGATATTTCCTCGGAATATGTGGTGAAAGGACAAACGGCCCGGGAGAGTTCTGTCGGGTTGGGCTTCAGAGTTCCAATGATGGTAGTATCTCCCTGGTCGCGAGGGGGATATGTCAATTCACAGGTTTTTGACCATACCTCGTCCATCCAGTTTTTGGAACATTTTCTGAGCCATAAAACCGGCAGTAAGATTCACGAAGATAACATATCGTCCTGGCGCAGAAGCGTATGCGGCGACCTCACTTCAGTGTTCAGGCCTTATAACGGAGAAAAAGTAACACACCCCAAAGCCATTGACCGTGTACCTTTTATAGAAGGAATACACAAGGCAAAATTTGCCAGGGTACCTGATAATTTCAACCGGCTCGATCAGGATATGATCAAAGCTGTCATGGATAATTCGGATACCAGCTTTTTGCCCAGACAAGAAAAGGGTATCAAACCCGCCAACCCGATACCGTATGAAGCCTACGCACACGCCGGGTCGGGCGACGATAAACTATTTAATATAAATTTTGAAGCTGGAAATCAGTTTTTTGGCAAATCCGCCAGCGGCATTGTCTTTAATGTATATGCCTCCGCAGGCAGAACCTGGGCCTTTACCGTTGCGGCGGGAGACAACTTTTCGTATTCCTGGCCGCTCGACAGCTTTGAGAGCCAGCAGTATGATCTGAAAGTATACAGTGTAAACGGATTTTACCGACATTATACCGGTAATGCCAAGGACCCTAAAATACAGGTTCAGCTATTATACCACCCCGAAAAAAATCGCGGCCAAAAGCCGGGTGGTAATGTATACGTACATATCAAACGGATATCGGGTAATGAAACCCTGAAATTCGGTCTGACGGATAATGCCTACGGCAGCAAGCCGGTGGAAGGGGTACTTCCTGCAAAAGTACAGGAAGTGTTAATTCCACTTAACCTGAAACGCAGTCACAGCTGGTATGACTTCACTCTGGTGACAGAAGGTAACGCCGCTTTTCGCCAACAATACGCTGGTCATGTGGAACAGGCAAAAGAAAGTTTTACGGATCCGCTGATGGGGGGTGTTTTGTAGATGGAGGAAGGAGGAGGGGGACAAATGGGAGGAAGGGGTTGGGCGTCGTCTCCAGACGACGTCCGAGTGACATCGGTCTCCAGACCGGTGGATGTTTTCCTAGCGTCGTCCGTAATTCCAGCTCAGACCGCCGCGCCATCCCAGCCAGCCTTGCACCTGGTGCCCGGTATTGAAATGAAAAAATCCCTTATCAGAAAAAGACTGGTACCCGGCTCGAAATTCCTTTTGCTCCGATTGAAAAACGGAAAAAGACGGCCCGCCAATTAATGACAGCCGCTTTGCAAGCTTCAGATTAAGCCCTGTATGTAACTGATAGATGGCGGCACACTTATCCCAGTCGCCCAAATAACCTTTCTGAAAAGTAATTTCTGTATTCAGACGTAGTGTTGAACTCAGGGCAGATTCATGACCTAAGCCCAAACCGAAGAGAAAGGCTTTTTTTGTACGGTCCATGGAAGCACCCATATTAAAGATATTGTACAATTTTTTATTTCCTGTTTTCCAGGCAACATTCCATGGCACCATTTCGCTGGCAAAAACAGCGATGGCACCACTTCCTTTTTTTACAATATTCAGCAAGCCTACACTGTACCCGGAAGAACTATCGGCCAGATTAACCAAAGCTACCTGAACGCCCCTCAGATTTTTGGCATAATTAAACAAAAAAGCCAATTGTACTCCTCGGACCGTACCTCCGCTCACATTACCCAATCCGCTCAGTTGTGTCCCGCTAGCATTTCCTTGTGTTACGTTACTGATCCCCGCAATTTGAACGCCCTTCATATTTCCCGACACAATATTGAACATGTTGGCCATCTGCAGATACCTCACATCCTTACGGGAAATATTAAAAAGTCCCGATAGCTCCACCCCGTTCACGCCGGCAGTATAACTGCCATAGACGTTCAGAGAAACCTTGTTGGTAATTTGTGATGCCATTTTTCCATGCGTGCTCAAACCCGGCGTAAGGCCTACCTGAAAAGGAGAGGTAACAAAAAAGCGGGTAATATTCCGACTTTGCGCTCTGAGGCGCGAAGAAACCAATAATCTCGCAAGCCAGAATCTACTGTCACTTCCATTTGTGATGGTCAGTGTATCCAGGTCTATCGACTTCTGATGAATGCTGATTTTCATCCCCGCATCAGTTTCGGAATGCAGTACTACGGAAGTATCAGCATACCCAATCTTACTGATTGTGAGAGTGACTGGAAACTGATGATGACGCAAGCGAAGTTTAAAGGAACCGTCCGCGTCGGTCAGTGCGGAAATCAAATGCTCCCTGGAATAAACACTGGCATAATCCACGGCTTCCTGCGTTTCACCATCCACCACAACCCCGCTGATGTAAGCATATCTCTCCGGCGGAGCCTTTTGGATTATAATATAGTTCCCGGTATCCTTGTAAAGGTATTTTCCCAAAAGCAGCCTGTCCAGCACCTGCCGCACCTGTGCCGACATGGAAATACTCACGACGCTGTCACCGGGGATAATGTCACTATTATACGAAAAAGCAAACTGCCCCTGCTGCCCGATCAATTTTAAAACCTCTGCCACCGGCTTAGCTTTAACGGAAACAGTAATGCGCTTGTCGAGCAGTTTTTGTGCGTGGCAATCCGGTACGCAAAAAAAGCAGGTTATCAAAATCATTGCCCAGAGGATAACGCTGACCGGGCTCGACTTACAATACATGTGGCCAGCATTGCACAACGTTAAAATTTCTGTTTGGCGTACAAGGCGCTTCGCACATCAGATTTCCATGAATGTTCATCAGAGCATTAATATTATTGGATTCACGACAGGTCAATGACAATACAGATTCTGATTACCCCTATGGGAATAAAAATTACTTTTAATGTGATGATTTAGTGCCATAAGTTCAAAATGAATCAAAGAATGTCCGATCCGAGCTAATTTTCATAGTACTTTAACCCGACCTTTGACGGCTTATAAAAGTACTTTAACAATTACCAAACTCAACCATTTATGAAAAAAATCGCATCACTCACCGCCATTTTATCCATTTGTATTATACTCGGCATAGTGGCGTGTAATGACAAAAAGGATGACCCCATACCCGAGCCTGAGGAATTTACGGTAACCAATTTTGCCGACCAGCTACGTGCACCGATTGGATTTACGCTCGACAATAATAACCGCTTATGGGTTACCGAGGCGGGTACCGGCCAGAACGACGGCAGTATTGTAATGATTACCCCAGAAGGCGTCAAAACTACGGTTGCTACCGGCTTCCCGTCGGTAGTCTCAAACGGTTCCATCGAAGGGATGAGCCATCCGCTTTACAAGGATGGGAAACTCTACGTGCTCCACGGTATCAGCGGTATGTTGTACACTGCGGATGTATCCTCCTTCCAACCAGGAAACACTCCTTTGAACCTGAATACGTTTCAAAAGGAAGATATTGGTACATATGTAAGAAGCCAGAATCTTACCAATCCGCTCAATTCTAATATATTCGATCTGCTGTTCGGAGCCGACGGGCACTTGTACATCGCAGATGCAGGCGCCAATGCATTGATCAGGCGGGATAAATCCAACGGAGCATTGAGTGTATTTGCACGTATTCCGGATCTGGCAACGGGTGTAGAAGCGGTTCCTACCGGAGTTGTTTTCGACGGAGAACGCTTCCTTGTTTCCGTTCTGGGAGGATTTCCCTTTACACCAGGCAACGCCAAAATCTTCCAGATCAGTACCAGCGGAACCGTAAGTGAATATAAGGGTGGTTTTACTAACCTGTCACATCTCACCTTGTCCAAAAACAACAAGCCCATCGTATTACAACTGGGTAATTTTGGTGCAGGTTTTGAGGCATCCACAGGCAGGGTACTCAATGAAGACGGAGATGTTTTATTATCCGGCCTTACCATGCCGACAGATATCGTTCGCAGTGCCGACAGGGAGTTTTACCTGTTAAGTTATGCACAGGGTACTATCAAAAAACTGAAATACTAACCTGCCATAATACCCTGGTTTTGATTTTCACAATACCCTGAACAGCCATATTGCCATCTGGTTAGGACAAACGCATCCGATGTTACCGGGGAACCAGACATGCCTGGCTTCCTCCGGTAACATCATCAACTTACTCCAAAAATAGCATTCCGAGCTTATTGCTTACTCCTGTTGGTCCGTTGGACCCAGTTCCAAGACTGTGCTGATGTATCATCGGTTGTTTCCGAAAACACAAGCCCCCTTGCTTCAAGATTTCGTTCCTTCTAAGAATAACCAAACTACCACGAAGGAAGCCAGATACTGCTTTAACCAGGCAGACTACCTGCTGGCAGCTTCCGTTTTAAATCCAACTTTTAAAAGAAGGCACAGGTATGCGATCCGCGTTTCAATATTTCATACTGATGCCTGTCCAGACACTTGGCCTAATCCAGTAGTTTTACTTTCGTTAAATACAGCGATGAAAACGGGATATAGGACCTTTGGGATGAACTTCAAGTACCATGTAATTATTATTTAAAAAAAGTCTAAATAAATTTTGATGCATAAGCATTGCGTTTTACATTTGCATCATCATCAAATATTACAAATCAGAGTTACTCACAAATCACTTTTTCTTCCAGTGCATCTGCTTACTGCAAGTCAATCAAGCAGGTTCCATGGACGAATGATTGTTCCTGGAAGAGAATACCATTTGGGGTTAGGTGACATCGGCTCCGGATCTTCAATCCAGACCGAAATACAACTAAATATCCAATCCTTATGAACGATCATTTTACCGCCGATTTCTCTGCTGAAAAAGATGGCGTATATAGACTAACGATCAGCAAGTCAGCCAGGGAATTAGGCGGAACAAATGCTTACCAGTTTTAATGCGGGCGCGATTGTGAAAGTGGGCAAATAATGAATATTAAATATTTGACGATAAACAAATGACAGGTATCCGAGCCATACCTCTGCTGATAAAACTACGCGAATCCATTCCTGTTTCTTACTTCTTAATTTACACAAAAATGAAACGATTATACTTTTTTACGATGATCATTTTGGCTGTCCTCACAGGTGCATATGCCCAAAACGGGAGCATAAAAGGCCAGATTTTAACCTCCGACGGACAGCCCGCTGAGTTCGTAACTGTCGGTGTGAAGGAGCTGCAGATTGGCACAATCACCGACAGCAAGGGTAACTTCCGGATCAAAAAATTACCGTTTGGAAACCATACGCTTTACGTACAGTTGGTCGGCTACGGTGCCATCGAACAGGCCGTCGAAGTGAAAGGTGAAACTACAGTGCCAGCCATTTCGCTCAAAGAAAATGCCCAGGTTTTACAGGAGGTTCTGATCAAAGGCAACACCAACCGGTTTGCGCAGAAGGAATCCGAACACATCGCACGTCTGCCGCTCAAAAACATCGAGAACCCGCAGGTGTATAATGTGGTGTCAAAAGAGATCATGCAAGAGCAGATTGTGACGGATTACAAAAGCGCTTTCAAAAATATTCCCGGTGCTAACTCGGGTATTGCTCATTCCAGCAACGGCCGTTACATGAACGTCACCCGCGGATTCAATCTTGGGAACGCCGCCCGAAACGGTATCGGCACCTCGTCCGTAGCAGAAATAGATCCGGCAAACCTGGAAAGGATCGAGGCCATCAAAGGGCCGTCGGGAACGCTCTACGGCGCGAGCCTGTCCACTTTCGGCGGGCTTTACAATAGGGTGACCAAAAAACCTTTTGAAACATTCAAAGGCAATGCTTCCTTCACAACCGGCAGCTGGGACCTGAACCGATTTACTGCCGACATCAATACGCCGCTGAACGAAGAAAAAACGGTGCTTTTTAGACTCAACACGGCACTACACAGCGAAAAGAGCTTTCAGGACGCCGGTTTTTCCAAAACGTATCTGGTCGCACCCACCGTTTCGATCAAGGTAAATGACCGTCTTTCCGTGCTTTTCGATGTTGAATTGTATGGTAGAAAAGGTACAAACATTTATGGCAACACGATCGCGTCAACGAAGGTGACTGCGTCGAGTATGGACCAGCTCAAAATCGGTTACAAGCAGTCGTTCACCAACAACTCGATCATCGCTTCAACCCGCACCCAGAACATCTATTCACAGGTGAACTACAAAATGAGCAGTCAATGGACTTCGCAGACCAATTTCGGTACAAGCCTCGTTGAATTTGAGTTCCCGGCCATGACGCTGAACACCATTACAGACAGCACCGTAACCCGCAACATCTGGGATCAGTTTACCCGCCAGGTGGCCACCCAGATTCAGCAGAACTTCATTGGTGATTTCAAGATTGGCCGGATGAGAAACCGTGTTGTGGCGGGTATCGATTACAGCTCGGTCAACTTCGACTTCCCTAATACCCGTGGCGCGGTATACGACACCGTCAATTTTATCAAACCGGGCAAGCGGTACGCGGCCATCAGTATCAATGAGATCAAAAACAAAGTGGCAACGGTGACGACAAACAGCGGAAGCACGGGCAAATACAATTACCTAGGCGCCTACGTGTCGGATGTTTTTAACCTGACCGAAAACCTGAACGTAATGCTCAGCCTTCGGCTTGACCGGTTTGACAATAAGGGCTCATACAGCTACACAACGAACGCCACAACGGGTATCTACAAACAGACGGCATTGTCCCCAAAATTCGGGCTGGTGTATCAGCCTGTCAAAGAAAAGGTTGCCGTTTTTGCCAACTATATGAATGGTTATCAGTTTGTAGCACCCGTGAATCAGCCCGACGGCAGCGTCTCCAATTTCAAACCGCAGTTTGCAAATCAGTTGGAAGGCGGCGTGAAGCTGGATGTACTTGAAAACAAAATCAGCACCACGATCAGCTACTATGACATCAAAGTGATCAATCAGGTGCGGACAGATATGGAACGTGCGCCGGTGAACGGAAACCGTTTCTCGGTTCAGGACGGCAACCAGACCAGCAAGGGACTTGACTTTGAACTGATTGCCAATCCGATCAATGGATTAAACGTCGTGGCCGGATATGCATATAATGTATCCAAACTGGTGAAAGCGAATGAAAATGTGAACGGTCGCCGCCCAACCAACTCGGGTGCCAAAAATACGGCCAACGTGTGGGCCAGCTACCGGGTCACTTCCGGCAGTATCAAAGGATTTGGACTTGGTGCAGGTGTGAACCACAGCGGTGAGCAATTCGTGATCAACAATACCACCCGTGAATTTACAGTGCCCGCTTACACCGTATTGGACGCAACCGTTTTTTATGATCAGCCAGGGTACCGGTTGGGAATTAAACTGGACAACATCAACAACGAAATGTACTGGAACACGTATCTGCAGCCGCAAACGCCAAGGAGAGTATCGGCGAGTTTAACAGTTAAATTCTAGGGAAAAATCTGATAACAAACTTTCAACAATATGTTATGACTGCCAAAAAAATCATTGGCCTTCTGCACCTCTGGCTCGGACTAACGTCCGGGCTGGTCGTATTTATACTGGGCCTCACCGGTTGCATTTACGTTTTTGAGGATGAGATCAGGGAAATTGTATACCACGACAGGCTTTATGTCCAGGCAGAAAATACGCCCAGGCTCCCGGTGAGTATTTTACTCTCAAATGCGCAGCAACACCTCGGCAAAGGCTACCCGATCACGAACTATCAGATTTCCAATGCCCCCTCTGCAACCGCCCGCTTTATGGCTTACAAAAGCAACGAGGAGGCGATAAGCTATTTTGGTATCCATGAGTACGCGTACAATGTCTACCTCAATCCTTACAGCGGGAAGGTCGTTCATATCGAGGACAACAAATTCGAGTTTTTTACCCTTGTGCTCTACCTCCATTATGACCTTTTTTTGGGTAAAATCGGCAAACAAATCGTGGGATGGAGCACCGTAATCTTTATCGTGCTGCTTATTTCGGGCCTGGTGTTATGGTGGCCCAAAAACAAGGCAGCCGCCAAACAGCGGTACTGGTTTCAATGGAAAGATTCCACAAAGTGGAAACGTAAGAACTACGATCTCCACAACATCGTCGGGTTTTATTTCATGTCTGTAACGCTGATCATCGCACTCACGGGCCTGGTTTGGGCGTTTAAATGGTTCAACGAGACAGTACAGCTCGTTACAAATGCCGGACGGCCATCAAAAAAACTCGAAGCCGTTTTCTCCGACTCTGCTGCTTTTCAACCCGTCAAAGCCATTGATAAAATATATGCGGACATTCACCGCAGCGTGCCCGGGGCGAAGTCATACTCATTTGTAGTTCCTAAACAAAAGGGCGGCGCTTTCATCGCAAACGCACTCTTCGAAGGAACAGACCGGTTCAGGTTTACCACCAAGCAATACGACCAGTATTCCGGAAAGGTACTTCGTAAACGCGGGTTTGCCGACAAAGACCGTGGCGAAAAGCTCCGGGCAATGAACTACGACATTCACGTAGGAAGCATACTCGGGCTGCCTGGAAAAATCCTTGCATTCCTTGCAAGCCTCACTGCCACGAGTTTGCCCATCACCGGGTTCATTATCTGGTGGGGACGACGGAACAAATCGAAGAAAAAGAACAGCCCGTCAGGGAGAGGTACTGTACAGGGCAAGAAAGCCACAAAACTTCCGGTGGAAAAGACATCTGTCAATACAAAACACCTGGCAGATCAGCCACGGGCACAATAGCACCTGTTTGCCAACAGCCCACTCCATTATAAAAATGACAGACCAGCTATCAAAAAATTACCTTGCCATTGGACCCGCATTGCTTTTCCTTTGCGTTACCAACAGTTAATGAGACCGGGAAATCCACAAGCCTGGCCTCCCCGGTCACATCATGCATTATCTACCTCGTTGGCGGCGGGGTCCGCAGCTCATGGCTTGACCATTTACCGCGTGGATTAACCCCGAAAGCCTTGGTAGATCCCCGTACGCCTTTGTCGCCGCTGTAGTAATAGAGGGGCCAGCCGTGCAGGCAGACTTGTTTTTTGCCATTAACATTGATCGTCGAGAGTCCCTTTAGATTTACAAACCCTCCTCGCTCCATGGTCTGTGTAATCGGGCCCTGAAGTTCATAAATGGGAAAAAGATTTTTTGTATCCGTAGCGGTAAAATTGTTCTTCTCAAAAGAGTCCAGATTGTGCCGGTACAGCGTCCTGCCAAAAGCATCCGTCAAGGTCAGCGTTTCTATATCACCAGGGCCTCTTCCATATTGCCTGCCATCCTCACCAACCGGAACCTGGTATCCGAAAAGCAGGTTGTAGTCTGGTTTCGCCACCTGAACGGTTTTGAGATAGCTCCGGTTGTAGCTCACATTCCCTGGTAATTCCGGCACACCCGGGCCGGGATAAGTGTCGGCACCGGCTGAATTACCCAAAGGTGCATAGTGCAGGGGCCACCCTTTGTAGGTGGTAATGTTCTTGCCCGACCTTGTTTTCGTAGTACCAAAATCAGATAGTTTTAAGCTTGCGGGCAAATCTGCGGCCACGAGCTTTTCAAAAAAAGCGGGGTGTTCTACTTCTTCGTAAATCGCCACAGGACTCACATCTCCAGCATCGAAATACAGCGTCCGCCTGTCTTTATCGGCCATGTATACGCCCAAAGTCGGATGGATCAGCAGCTGAATTTTTGTAGTGGCGGCAGTACGCAGGTTGGCATTTTGTGTATCGTTGCTGATGGTACTGCTATCCTGTACCTCGCGATTTTCGCAACCCGTCAGAAATATTGCCGAAGAAAATACCGCGCACAACGCACGGATCATTAGATTTTTCATCTTGATAATTGTTTAGTTTGGATTGATGAATGGCTTGCTTCGAGAAGTTTACGTAGGAAAGTCCTCAACGGTTGCGTGGATATTCAGATATTGTGCTCAACCAACCAACGGGATGCTCGGCGCGCTGCGGGTATGCTTTCCACAAAAAACAGACCCGCACGATCTGCTATCTGTTTCCCATAAGTTTTGATCAATACCCTGCCGCCTGGCCGTCCTTTCTCATTTCAGAAGCTCCGTGGTATACCCGCCGGGTACTGTCCTGCATAATGGCCTGGTATCCCCCGAAAAAATCCTTATCGATAAGATGGTGTCCCCGGCTTTGCAGCTCACTTCTGGCTTCTGCGGATATCCCGCTTTCCAACGCAACGTGCCCCCCGTCGGTCATTCGGGTACCTGTTGGCTCACTGCTTCCCGAATGGCTGAAACGGGCAGCATCCCCTGCTTCCTGCACGTTCATCCCAAAATCAATGATGTTACAAAGTATCTGTAAATGCCCCTGAGGCTGCATGGCTCCTCCCATGACGCCAAAACTCAGAAAGGGTCTGTTATTTTTCAGAACAAACCCAGGGATAATGGTATTGAACGGACGCTTTCCGGGAGCGTAAACATTAGCATGCCCCGGTGTCATACTGAAACTCGTACCCCTGTTTTGAAAAACGAATCCAAGCCCGTCGGGTACCATACCACTTCCGAATTCCAGCATATTACTTTGGATCAGCGACACCATATTGCCATCATCATCAGCAACGGTAAGATAGACGGTATCCCCTTCTTTCAGCACCGACTGGCTGGTATCGAACTTTCTCGAAGCCTGTTTCGGGTCGATGAGCCGCCGCCTTTCGGATGCATATTCTTTTGATAACAGCCGGGCTAAAGGTATCCTTGCAAACTCAGGATCTGCATAATAACGCGCCCGGTCTTCAAACGCGAGTTTTTTTGCTTCAATCAGCAGGTGCAGATATTCCGCACTGTTATGTTTCATTTTTTGAAGGTCATATCCCTCCACAATATTCAGCACCTGAAGTACAGCAATCCCCTGTCCGTTCGGTGGCAGTTCATACACGTCATAACCCCTGTAATTCACCGAAACCGGGTCCACCCACGTACTTTTATGGGCAATGAGGTCTGCCTTACGTAAAGGTATCCCAGTCCTTCGCGCATAGCTGTCAATCCGGTCTGCTATCTCTCCTTTGTAAAAAGCATCACGTCCGCTTTTTGCAATTCTTTCGTAAGTATTGGCCAGGTCCGGATTCCTGAAAATATCTCCTTCTCCGGGTGCTGCTCCATTGATCAGGAATGTATTTCTAAAGTTTTCAAACTCGCCAATCACCGGCTGTTGTTCCCTGAGCCGGTTGTATGCATGGTTCCATGAGAAAGCGATCACCTCCGGCACGGGCGCGCCCTCCCTTGCATATTTTATTCCCGGAGAAAGTATCTCAGCCATTCTGAGTTTTCCGAAACGTTTGTGCAATTCGAACCAGCCGTCCACAGTACCCGGAACAGAAATGGAAAGAGGCCCATACAGCGGAATCTGTGAGTTCCCTTTCAGCAACTCCCTCAGTTTTTCATAACTCTGCCCTTCAGCAGATCTCCCGCTGGCATTTAACCCATACAATTTCTTGTCCCGGGCCGACCAGACGATGGCAAATAAATCACCGCCGATCCCCGAATTATTCGGCTCCAAAACCCCTAACACGGCATTGGCCGCAATGGCAGCGTCTACTGCCGAACCACCCTTTTTCAGTATGTCCAGCCCCGCCTGCGTGGCCAGCGGATGACTTGTTGCCACCATACCCCTGGCTGCCAGAACCGGGCTTCTTGACTCAACATTAGAACCACTGATACGGTCTCCCCTCCCTGTCTGCCCCTGCGCTACACTGTAACTTATCAGTACCAACAGGAGCCCGGCAAAGGCAGATAAATAGCTGTTTTTCATTTCTACGAATTTCATTTACTTACTGACCTTCAAAGGCAAGGACAGACGAATGTTCAATATACCTCCATGCAGCATAAAATTTCTGAATAATTTTCTGGTTAACAGCTTAACAGGTACCTCAAATGGAACCGGGCAAGATTAACGTTAGGAGAAGTGGAGAATAAAATTCCTCCACCATGCGGACAGATAATTGCCTGAGCGGTTACGGGAAAGAATACCTGGATGTTCAATACCGGACAATATCCCGTACGGTTCCGAACAAAATCTTCAAAAAAATTATTCTAAATATTTGATTAAAAGACAGTTAAGAAAATGGCACAACAATTGAACAGAGGCTCGGTACCACTTTTCCTATCATCATTATGTTCCGAAATTACCTTAAACTCGCCTGGCGGCATTTGATTAAACAAAAAATGTACACCTTCATTAAGATCGGAGGTTTTGCTATCGGAATTGCGGCATGTTTTCTGATTGCTTTGTTTATCAGCGATGAACTCAGTTATGATCAGGATATTCCTGATAAGGAGCGCATTTTCAGAGTACTCAATGAAGGAGAGTTTGATGGCAAAAGGATCAAATGGGTACACATGTCAGCCCCTTATGCAAAGGTACTTAAGGACGACTATCCCGAAGTAGAAAAGGCAGGCCGGCTTCTGAACAGCGAGTTGTTCGGAGCAGGGCCCAATCAGATCAGAAGTGCCGACAAACTGCAAAATGTATACGAAGAGCGTTTCGCCTATGTGGATCAGGAGCTTCTGGAAATATGGGGCTTAAAAATGATAGCCGGTGACCCTGAACATGCTTTGGACGAGCCCAACAGCCTGGTGATTACCAGGTCCAAAGCCGATAAATTTTTCCCCGGCGAAAATGCCCTGGGCAAGATCATGATCATGAACAATGACTTAACCAAGCCCCGGAAAATTACCGGAGTAATTGAAGATTTCCCACAGAATTTTCACACAAGTTTTGACTTTCTGATGACCATGGCAGGAGTGGTTTTTTATGATGGAGAGCAAACCAACTGGCTGGCCACCAACTACCATACCTATATCCGGATCAGGAAAGGAACCGACATCGCTAAATTCCAGTCGAAACTTACTGCCATTACAAAGAAGTATTTTATCCCCCAGATGAAGGCAACCGGCCAGCAGGTAGATGAAGCCAAAATGATGGCCCAGCTTACCTATGTGTTACAACCCATTTCGGAAATCCATCTGGCCTCCGAGGTTTATGACGGTTTGAGCCATGGGGATATGAGGTTTGTATGGCTTTTTGGAAGTGTGGCTGGTTTTATCCTGATACTGGCCTGTATCAATTTCATCAATCTTTCTACAGCCAAATCGGCCAACAGGGCGGTAGAGGTAGGCCTCCGAAAAACGGTAGGCTCCGAAAGGAGCAGCCTGATCCATCAGTTCCTGACAGAATCCTGGCTCATCAGTTTTATTTCTATTTCATTCGGACTTGTTCTGGCGGCTATATTACTACCCTTCTTCAACACCTTAGCCGACAAATCGCTGATTTTTCCTGCCACTGCCTGGTGGCTGGCCCCTATGCTCCTGATCAGTTCTGTCATTATCGGTGTGCTGGCGGGGCTCTACCCTGCATTTTATTTATCGGGATTCCGGCCTATCAATGTTCTGAAGGGGCAGCTCAGCAAAGGCAGCAAAGGTGCAGGGCTCCGCAGCGGACTTGTGGTTTTTCAGTTCACCACTTCCATTATACTGATCATCGGCACGTTCGTGATTTATCGGCAGGTAAATTATATCCTCAATGCCAAGGTAGGTTTTGATAAAGACCAGGTTATTCTTATTCACGGGACCAACACATTGGATAAAAATATCGGTGTTTTCAAGGATGAGATTAAAAAATTACCGCAGGTTGTAAATGCCACCGTGAGTGATTATCTGCCTATCAGAGGAACCAAACGTAACGGAAACGGCTTCTGGCAATTTGGCAGGACAAAGGAAACGGCTTCGGTACCAGGGCAATTCTGGCTCACGGATTACGACTATATCCAAACACTGGGAATAAAACTCTTGGATGGCCGGAATTTTTCCAGAGACCGCGCCACCGACGCAAATGCTGTGATTATCAGCCAGAAACTTGCAAAGGATCTCAATCTCAAAAATCCGGTTGGCAAACATATAACCAACTGGTCTAACAGTGGCAATGATCTGGAAATTATTGGGGTTGTAGAAAATTTTCACTTCGAATCGCTGAAAGACAACATCCAGGGGCTCTGCATGCAATTAGGTAATAGCCCCGGCATTGTGTCGGTCAAGGTCAATACCTCGGACATGAAGGGTACACTAAGATCCATAACCCGCGTTTGGAATACGCTATCCCCCAATCAACCCATCAGGTACACTTTTATGGACCAGAGCTTTGCGCAGATGTATGGTGACGTAAACCGTATGGGATTGATTTTCAGCAGCTTTTCAGTACTGGCCATTATCGTGGCATGTATGGGATTATTTGCACTCTCGGCATTCATGGTTGAGCAGCGTAGTAAAGAAATCAGCATAAGGAAAGTCCTGGGAGCCTCCGTGCAGAGTATTCTTTCGTTACTTACCCGCAACTTCCTGATGCTTGTTCTGATCTCGGCCATGATAGCGTCACCAATCGGATGGTACCTGATGAAAAAATGGTTACAGGATTATCAATATAAAATAGAAATCACCTGGGATATTTTTGTCCTCGCCGGAATCCTGGCTGCGGCCGTGGCCATTTTAACGATTAGCTATCAGGCCATCAGAGCGGCCCTGGTTGATCCAGCCAAGGGCCTGAAGGGCGAATAGGTGCCTGCCTGGCAAGCCTATTCTGGCACAATGGTGACCCCTCAAACGAAAAAACAGTAGCAAGCCAACCCTGCTACTGTTTTTTAATAAACTTCATTTATTCAGAGGATTAC
Source organism: Dyadobacter sp. CECT 9275 (assembly GCF_907164905.1). NCBI lineage: Bacteria > Pseudomonadati > Bacteroidota > Cytophagia > Cytophagales > Spirosomataceae > Dyadobacter > Dyadobacter helix. The sequence goes on from NZ_CAJRAF010000002.1 coordinate 1,664,615, forward strand.
CATCCGTATTTCCGTTAATAATCCTACCTTTTTGATTAGTAGGTAAATCTTACGGTAACACCGTAGGTACGCTGGTCTCCCACTATACCTGCATATTGCCCGTAACTTCCGGGAGCGGCCAGCAGCTGCTCATAATAATTCTTATTGAAAATATTTCTTCCCCAGAAAAAGAACGAAAGACCGTTAGACGCTCTGAAACCAGCCCGTGCATTTGTGAGTCCGTAGCCTCCAATATTCAGATACTGAGAAGGAGAAGGGCTGGATGAAAACTCAGACCGCAGAAATTCGTCAATGCCAACGAAGTAATTACCCTTCAGGCCAAGGAAAGTTCCTTTGGTAACCGCTTCTCCGCCTACCGAGCCAGACCATTTGGAAATACCGGGCAGTCTGCCGCCCGAGATATCCTTAAAGGCCTGCGCCCCTCCTACCTCTTCCAACGGTACGGGCGCATTGGTAAAGCGCACGTACTTCCCATCGGTATAAGCTACGGCAGCATTCAGAGTAAGGTTCTTGAAACGCACATTACCGTCCAGTTCTACTCCCTGTACCCGCACTTTCTCAGCATTGGCCAGGTATCCGCGGTTTACGCCCGGTTCAGGTGTCTGCACCTGTGTCTGATAATCTTTGATATCGGAACGGTAAAAAGTTAGGTTCAATACCGAATTGCCCGATGGCTTGGTTTTGATACCAAACTCCTTATGATCAACATATTCGGGTTTTACATTTGCCAGGTCTATCAGCACTTGACCGTTCGCGGTGGGCAGCCCGCCCACATTTACACCAATGGGCTTATAACCAATAGAATAGGTAGCATAGGCATTGACTTTACCACTTGCCTTATATTGTACAGACAGCTGTCCCGAAAAATTCCCTTTGGCATAATCCGTGTTGAAAGCCTGGTTGGTGTATACACCATTTTTCAGTGCGATCAACGCTGCATCTGTGGTTTGTAATCCGCCATAGGTCTCTCTTTTGTAATCCACTACCTTCTTGTCATAATTGTAGCGCACACCCGGTAAAATATGCAGCTTGTCAAGCACTACCCAGTCGGCCTGTGCAAAAACAGCCAAACTGGTGCTCTTGATTTCGTTCGTGGTGCGGATACCATAGTTATCGAACAAACCAGGAGTTTTCCATAAAGCGCTTGTTGAGCTTTGCGCAAACCGCCACTGTGCAGATCCCGCTTCCTCGGTCTGTACGGGGTCGGAAGTCAGATCCTGCCAAAGACCAAATACACCTACCACCCCACTCAGTTTGGGGGATACTTTGCCCGAATAACGGATTTCCTGAGACCACTGATCATGCTTGGAGTTCCCCGAGGAAATTGTAAACACTGGTAATCCAATATAATCCCTGTCATTCAGGGGCGTCCATTTCCAGTAACGCCATGCCGAGGTACTGGTCAGTGTTCCGTTTCCTATTTTTATATCCGCATTAACGGACACGCCGCCCAGCTGATTGTCAGCCTTGGAAGGTGTATCCAGGTCCAGCTTACGTTCAAAGGCACTTTTGTAGGGAAGCGTATATCCCAAATCGGCAATAATGGCATTAAACTGACGGTAAGCAGCTCTTTTCGTAGGAACCACTCCCGCCACGGGCCATCCATAACCGGTGGGTTTCTGATCCGAAACATCTCCGATCACGGTTATATTTACATTTTCGGTCGGTGTGTAAAGTATTTGTCCTCTTACACCAATGTTATTGATATCGTTAATCGGTAATTGCGTGTGAACATTGAAAAACGTACCGTTACGCTGTGTACCGGTGAAGGAAACACGCGCTGCCAGCTTTTTACTCAAAGGGCCTGTGACAGAAGCCTTTGCCTGAACAAAACCCAGGTTACCATAACTTACTTCGAAATTTCCGCCCGGAGTAAAACTGGCATTGCGCGTAGTAATGTTAAAGGCACCAGCCGTTGTATTTTTACCAAAAAGGGTTCCCTGCGGTCCTCTCAAAACTTCAACACGTTCTATATCGATAAAATCCAGCGCTGTGGCAGCAGGGCGGGCATAGTATACCCCATCCACGTAGAAACCGACGCCCGGGTCCACCCCATCATTGGTTAATCCATAGGTTGATCCCAGCCCGCGGATATTTAACGTTGTATTCCGTGCATTGGAGGCATATAGCTGTACTGTTGGTACCAGTTCTTTCAGACGGTTCACATTAAACGCGCCAGCGTCTTCTGCTCTGGTTCCGCCGATCACCGAAATGGGGATAGGTACTTCCTGTGCCGATTCCTGACGGCGACGTGACGAAATGACGACGTCTTCCAGCTGTGTATTGTTAACCGCAAGCCTTATTTCAACCTTGCTCTCGTTGATCAGAACCTCCTTTTTCAGGTATCCGACGTATGAAACGATCAGTGTGAAAGGCAATTTCTGGCCTGTAATCAGGCTGAATTCGCCGTTTGCATCCGTGGAGGCTCCATTGGTAGTACCCTTAATGGAAACGGTTGCCCCTACCAGCGCTTCCTCCGTACCGGCATCCAGTACCTTTCCGGAAATTGTTGCATTGACAATGGTATTATCCTGGGCGGATACGAACAGAGGGAAAAGAATGGCTGCAAAGAGGAAGAATGATCCTAAAATTTGTCTCATGCTAATGAATAGAGAATATCTATGGTTGGTGAATTATTTATGGACACTAATCGAAGCGTTTTCCTGCTGCCCGGGATGGCTGACAGCATGTATCCGGACGGCTTCGTTCTTTAACAATAGATGTCCGCCAACATTGCGTGTTTTTTGACAGGAAAATTGATTTCATCGGATGAGCTTTTATAAATGAATTACAAATGTATAGATTAAATATAGTATATAGACTTTATAGGGTAATAAATTTTAAAACACCGTAATGGAAAAAGGCATTAGCACCTGATATTCAAATTATTATCGCATTAAAAAAATTACCCCGGGCGACTGTCATCTCCTGCTACTGACTTGAATCTATGTGAATTTCCCAACGGTCCGGTCGTTATGCAGTGGCGGCAGACCTGCCTGTGAACGACAGGAAAAAAGGGTCATTCGGGAACCCAGTCAACCGGCATAGCAGCCCATTCCGTATTGCACATGATCATAAAATGATGACCGGATGCGGGTAAAATATCCGGATTGTCGGTACGATTTACCAGAGAGAGATAAGGCCTTAGCCTGGAAAACATGACGTAGCTTAATCGTTTTGTCCAGAGTTCCTGAAAGGAGCCGCAGAAAGGCATTTCCGCAGTCCGCTCGCAAAAAACGGGCATAGCCGAAATGGCATATTTGCCTGAACGGACCACCTGCTTGGTATCTTTTTTCACAAGATTAAAATAAACCTCAATGCCATATCCATCAAAACCAAAAAAATTATCGTCACTTATTGAAATGATCCTAAAATCATACTGAAAATTTATATACATATTGCTGAGGGTATTATATCTTTGATACAAATATTGTTGCGTCAAATATATAAAACTAATTCTACAAGTAGGGGTATTAATATTATTTTTTTAGAGGCTTACATGCCGCCGCCACTTAAGATTCCCGCAGAACACTTTCCGTAAAGGTAAGGTTGATGATAGATTTGGTCAAACAATCAGAAACTAATGAACCAGGAACAAACTTAATTGTACCTTGCCGCAGACTTCATTTTAACTGAGACATCACAAAAGCCTTCCTCTGTCTTGAAATAGGAATTTTCTTAATTGTATTTTCTATGATAAGATATCCGGTGTCTTCATTAAGAATACTTCTGATATGATTTTTATTAACCAGGTGAGACTGATGGCAGCGGATAAACCCATAGGGAGCCAGTAATTCTTCATATTCATAGATCGGCCTGGAAATGACGTGCATGGTCCCGTCACGAAGAAAAAAAATGCTGTAATTATTGGAAGACTCGCACCTTAGAATGTCATTAACCACTACAAGGTAGGTTTCTTTTTGAGTAGGCAGTGCAATTCGCTGACCAGGATCTTTCGTAGGTTTGTCAAGTAAGTGAAGTAGGTTTTCCAGCCTGAGGTTATGCTTTTTTTGACGAACGGCTTTTGCTATCTTTTCCACAGCAGATTTCAGTTCCGGAATACTGACGGGTTTAAGTAAATAGTCGAGCGCTGAAAACTTGATGGCCATAATCCCGTAGGCATCATAGGCAGTCACAAAAACTACTTCAAAAGGGTATTCACGGAGTGATTTTAACAATTCAAATCCGTTTTGTCCTGGCATGTGGATATCCAGAAACAAGACGTCCGGCCGGAAGTGCAAAAGATATTCCCGCGCCTGGCCTGCCTGGGTGGCAGTAGCCACAACTTCAATCTCCGGACAGTGGCTTGCCAGCAGTGCGGACAGGTTTTTTATATTATTCTGCTCGTCGTCAACAATTATAGCTCGAATCATGAGATGTCAATCCAGTGATGAAACAGGATGGTTACTTCCGTGCCTATCCGGTTATTAACGAAAAATTCAATCTTTTTCTCTCCAAGCAGCCCGTTTATTGCCAAAATTCTTTCCCGCGTCAGCCTGAGCCCATACCCTGTAACAGAGGAATGATCAAACCCTTTACCATTATCCTTTATCACAACGATCAGCTTATCGGTTTCCTGAATGAAATTGACCGACAGAAGTCCATTTTCGCCTAATTCACTGATGCCGTGTTTGATCGCATTTTCCAGCAGCGGCTGTAGTAACAGGGTAGGTATGTTTGTTTCAGACGGATTAAGATTAGGAGACAGGCTTATTTCAAAGTGAAATCTGAACCTCAGTTGTTCCAATCCGATATAAGTTTGCATCATCTGTATCTCGCGGTCCAATGTGTTAAATGCGTGCTGGTCTCTTTCCAGGGTTTTTCGCAAAAGCAGGCTGAATTCCCTTAGGTAATGATTGGCCTCATCAATACGCCCTGTATTGATAAGGCCCTGGATAGAACTTAACGCATTAAAAGTAAAATGAGGGTTCAACTGCGACTGTACCATGCGCAGGTGTTGTTCCGTTTCCGTTTGTTCTTGCCGGGAAATGCGTGCCCTTCTGCGTTGCCTGATCAAAACAAATAAGACAGAAACAGAGAAAATCAGCACGCCGGCCAGGAAATAAAACAAATTTGAACGGTACCAATATGGCTGAATGTCCAGGAAATAGACCCTAACCGTTTCCGGCTGAAACTCGTCATACAACTTTAATACATACTGAGTACCTGCGGCCAATCCGGGAATGATGATACGACCGGCCCCTGTATAATGAAGCGTATCCCCCGTTTTTAAATTTGCCAGATCATATCTTACCGAGGAATCCGTCAACCTTGGGCTCCCAGACAGCATAAAACGCGTTTGTCTGTCTGGTAACAAGAGCAGTTTATACTGTTTGTCCAACACTATTTTAGTGTCAGCATATTTATTGCCAGCATACTTCGCTCTCGCCTGCTGTACGAATGCATGAATCCGAGGCTCCGTTTTAACCCTTTTGATATAATATCTCCTCACCAGCGAATCCGTTTTGTAATCCAGGAAATCCAGAAAAAAGAAATCATTTACTTTTAGAAAACTGTATACTACCATTTCATGATCACTCAAAATCACTTTGCGATTCGTCGTGGCGACTCGATCAGCAGGTGGAATGTATGTTTGTCCGCTTATTGGAGTTTGGGTGTAAAATAATCTTGCATAGAGTTTACGATACTTATAATGGTTCAAATAGAGGGTATTCTCTCGATTACCTTCGGAGAACGACAGTGAACTGCCGTAAGGAGAATCCGTGGTTTGTATGGTTATCCAGCTTCCTGACAGGTATACCGGTACTACTTTTTCTACCGGACAACTCCCGATATCATCCACAAATCTTCTGTCGCGCATCTGTTTGATCAAAAGCCCTTGTCCTTCAATGCGTACCGGAGCTTTCCCAAAAACCGTAATGCGCTGAGCAAATCCCGGAATTTTAAAAATAAGAAGAACACATACTGCCAGTACCGTCGGTTTAACGATCATATAATTAACTGACTCCTCATTTTAGTTTTTCAGACAACTTTCAATCAAACGCTCCAGTTTGTCTCCATCATCGGGAGAAGGTGCCTGGAAATCAAAGATTTTTCCTTTACCATCAATAATAACAAATTTGGGGATCGCATTGGTAAAATAGTTGGCAGCCGTTTTCCCATCGGCATCAAAAAGCTGCAACCAGCCAGGCTTATCCTTTTCCAGCGCCCTGAGCCAGACACTTTTTTTGTCTCTTACCGCAATACTAACAAAAGATATACGATCGTCCGTTTTGTATTTTGAATGCAGGCTCTCCAGAAACGGGGTCTGCTGCCTGCAGGGACCACACCAGCTTGCCCAAAAATCAAGTAGGACAATTTTGTTCCTGAAATGGTTCAGGTCATATTTTTTGCCGGTCGGGTCGGCAAGAGAGAACATTGGAGCGGGATCATTTTTTTTTAATCCAGCCAGCTCACTTTCCTTTGTAAGAATTGCTCTCCTCAATGTTTCGTAAAGCCGTTTATTCTTGAAATCATTCAGATACACCATCGTAACCTGTGTTCGCTCCCGAAATTTTTCATAGGAATTTACTGAGGCTACCAGATTGAGGTTCACAAATTTGTAAAGAACATAATCTTTACAATCGTCTTTAAAAACGCTGTTAATTTTATCCAGATTGATCTCATACCTACCCTTTGAAGTGTCGGCGGAAAGCTTTTCGTCATATTTAACGAGATAAAAAAGATACGAGAACGAGAAACCCATGAGATTCCTGTACGCAGGTGAAGCCAGGTATTGAGGGTCCGAGATATTTTTAAGCATGTGCTCGTCGAAGTTGGCCGTTACATATCGGTTTACCTCAGCGGCAGATAAATAATCAAGCATACTGTGAGCCCTCTGTATCAGAATATCCAGCCGGTCGAAGGCCATATCATTATAAACTAATCTGCTGAAGTAGCCATAGTGGGTATCGTCGCTGTCGCGATAAATTTGATTATAAATATGGTATAGCGAATCCGTGCCTTTACGTATCTTCTGATACCATTCATCAAAATTGTAATTACCCGAAGGCCTGTTTTTCTGGCGATAATGAATCATCCGGGTATAAAAATTGTTCGCGGCAGCTCCTTTTCCTGAAAATACAAGTGGTTTGCGCATTCCACCGGCGCTTTGCACATCCATCCTCAGGGAAAGGCTGTAATCCGGGGCCAACAGTAACGGTATCGGGAGATCTTCATCCCCACCGGGCACAGCCAATAGGGCGATTCCCGGGAAAGAAACAAGACTGTCAGGAATTGAAAATTCACCGTTGCTGACTGATATATTATACAACAGGTCCTCGCCGGATGCACTGGTAAGCCACAGTTTCACAGATCTTCCTGAGAAATTATCCAATTTACCAGCCAATATCATACCATTATTTTCTGCACAACCGCCGCTTTGCAGCAGGTGGTACGCAAATGTGTTATGAGCTATTGCATGCAGTGCCAAAAGCTGTATCAATATCAAGAAAACTGTTTTCATGGTGGGTTCTGTCCGGTTTATGTGGTTAATCAGAAATAAAACTAGCTGCATCCAAACCTTTTTACCAGCTCAAATGTGTAAACCATGTCTTTGGATGTGAATCCGGCATCAACCCAAAGCCGATCAAATTCACCAGGTTTATTCATATAATATTATTTCTACAAAAAATTTGTAGAAATAATTTGTACATTAATAGCCAAAACTCTAATTTTGTAACCAGTTAAAACAATAGCCTATTGTAAAATAGATCGTAATCCCTTTCATTCCTGGCCAGAGCATCTCACAGTTGCGACTGATGATAGTTGTGGGCCCGCGCGCCATCCTCTCCCTTTACTGATTCCCTCAGATATCATTCCTGAACCAGCTACGATAATAAAATCCTGATCCATTCACACAGAAACTTTAATCGCATAAGCGGCGAGCTTTCCTGAAAACATACTCACTTATTCATCCAAACAACGCTAATTAAAACCACGTAGGTACAACCACTATGGCATACTTAGATACTTACGCCACACCGCTAACAGCGGGAACCGCGGCGCATTTATTAAGAAGGGCTACTTTTGGGCCCACCCAGCAGGAAATAACCGCTTTTACCGGTAAGACCGCCACGCAGGCTGTAGATCTTTTGATCAGCAATGCTTCCTACCGCGCCTCTCCGGCGGCGCCGGTGGAAATGGAGACCGGCCGCAGCGATTCGGGCCAACCATTTTTAAACAAACCCTTTACAGACACCCGGGCATCGGTATACAGTACCTACATTCAGTACTGGTGGATCGGATTAATGGCCGAACAGAACGGCTACCCGTCGGTTCTGGAAAAAATTACGGCATTCTGGCAGAATCATTTTGTTACAGCTATTTCATCTGTGGAAGATTACCGCTTTACCGACAGGTATCTCCGGTTTTTGCGGGCAAATGCCCTTGGAAATTTCAGAGATATGACTGTGGGCATCACCAAAGACCCTGCCATGCTGATCTATCAAAACGGTAATGAAAACACCAAGGAGCAGCCTAATGAAAATTACGGCAGAGAGCTACAGGAATTGTTCACGGTGGGCCAGAAAGATTTTGCGGGCAACCATAATTATACCGAGCAGGATGTAAAAGCCGCGGCACAGGTACTTACCGGCTGGCAAGCCACCAACAGGCTTAAGGTTGGCTCCACTTCTTTTGAAACAATTTTCACCGCCGAAAGGCACGATACGACCAACAAGGTTTTTTCTTCCAAATACAATAATACCACCATAACCGGCAGGAGCGGCGCAACCGCAGGAGACGCCGAACTGACGGATTTGGTCAACATGCTCCTGAGCCATCCGGAAACCCCTAAATTTATCTGTCGCAAACTTTACCGCTGGTATGTTAACCCCAATGTGACCCAGGAAATTGAAGATCAGGTAATTATTCCTCTTGCCAATCTTTTTTCAAGCCCGTCCAACAACTTCGCCATTGCTCCGGTGTTAAGAAAGCTGCTGACCAGTAATGTTTTTTTCGACTCCTCCAACATTGGAGCTATCGTGAAAGCACCTTCCGAATTCATCATAGGTACCATCCGGCTCTTCTCTCAGCCCGTTCCGGATATCACCACCGAGTATGGCCCATTCCGGATCATGATGAATTTCATGAATAACAGTATGATTAATCTTCAGCTCAATTTTTTAAACCAGCCTTCCGTTTTTGGCTCTCTTCCCTATTACCAGACCGGCTACTCCAGAAACTGGATCAATGGGACCACGCTGGGCTTACGCGGCTATCGGACCGACTCTCTGATTTATCCTTCACTAGAGATAAAGCCCGGGTACCTTTTGCAGATAGATGTCCTGAAAATACTCACTGCCCTCCAGCCCAATTTCTCCGATGTAGCCAATACGGCGGCCATCAGCTGTGAGCAGGTACTGGCCGAGTTTTCAAAGAATATGTACACCCATGAATTACCGCAGACTCAGAAAGATTTCCTGATTGATAAAATAATGATGATGAACAGTAGCCCCAGAACGACCTGGGTCAGAGAATGGGATGCTTACCGGACCTTCCCCACCGATACTGCCAAACAGAATATCATTTTATGGCGGACCAGAACCCTGATGAAACACATGTTGAGAATGGCTGAATATCAATTATTTTAATTTTTTGGGGTATGAAAAGAAGAGATTTCATAAGAGCCGCATCAACAGCCATGATACCGGTACTGCTGGATGGCTTCGGCGTCAGGTCGCTGGCCCAAAGCTCTGCTTTGGTACAGTCCTTAACAAAAACTGCAGCGCTGAACAACGACCGGATCCTGGTCATTATATATTTAGGTGGAGGTAATGATGGCCTTAATACCGTTATTCCACTGGAGTATTTTTCAGCTTATCATTCCTTACGGACCAACATTGCCATTCCGGAGGATAAAGTACTGACCCTGTCAGGAAATCCTGAAACTGGATTTCACCCTGCCATGACCGGTATGCGCGATCTGTACAACGAAGGAAAGCTGTCGATCATCAATGCCGTGTCCTACCCCAACCCTGACCAGTCCCATTACCGCTCTACCGATATATGGATGACAGGGGTTGACGCAACGCAGTATGCTTCTTCAGGCTGGGCTGGCCGCTATCTTTATGACCGGTTTCCCGGTTATCCTCAGCAATATCCCAACAGTGAGATGGAGGATCCCCTGGCGGTACAAATTGGCAATATCAGCACAACAACCCTGCTGGGTACAAGAGAGTCGATGGGAATCACCCTACAGGATCCCAATGCCTTTTATCAACTTATAGGAACGCCCAATACCTCTTCGGACCATAGCTTGCCCTGCTGCGAAGCTGGCGAATTAATTTCTTATATCCGGCAACAGCAGGTTTTAGCCGTAGGTTACGCCTCGGAAATCAAGGCAGCCGCAGACGCAGGAAGAAATTTAGCCGCCTATCCGGACAGTTCTATGAAGAACGAATTGGCTGAACAGTTAAAAATAGTGGCCAGGCTGATTCACGGAGGATTAAAATCAAAAATCTATTATGTTGAACTGGGGGGGTTTGATACCCATTCGGGGCAAATAGGATCATCTTCGGTTGAGGGTATCCATGCACAACTCCTCAAAAAATTATCAGATGCCATAGCCGCTTTTCAGAATGACCTGCAACTGCAGGGAACCGAAGACAAAGTACTGGGGATGACCTTTTCTGATTTTGGCCGCCGTGCTACTTCAAACGCTTCAAAAGGTACTGATCATGGAATAGGTGCGCCCATGTTTGTATTCGGAACGGGTATGAAAAGGCAATTGGTAGGTACCAATCCGGACCTGATTAACGGATTGCTTCCTGTTGCACCTCCGTCGTGGGACGACAACCGGGACATTAAAATGCAAATAGATTTCCGCAGAGTTTATGCTGATATTCTGAACGATTGGTTTGGCAATTCCGGCCCGAAAACGGATCAGGTACTTTTCAGGAATTTCAGGACTATTTCACTCTTTTCCGAAGTTGTTCAAACCCTGTCATCGGGATCCTGGCCCAACCCGGAAATCTGGTCTCACGGACGGGTACCTACGTCCAAAGATATTGTGCAGATCAATGCGGGGCATGTTGTGGAGGTAGGACAGAATATTACAGCAAAAAATGTAAAGGTCCTTGCAGGTGGGGAATTGAAGTTTCTGGGAGATTACAGCGTCAACATTACCGGCTGAATAATTCATGACAACCATTACGACAATCCGGTTTCAGGAAAACAAAGCACTACCCCTGAAAGAAAACGCTGGTCTGAAAGTGATCCTTAATTCGGTTAAAACTTATTCCATAATGCAATTCTTAAAGCGGTTGATCAGCCTCAATCTGATCCTCTTTTACTCACAGATTTGTCCTGCGCAACAAAACGGGATTATAAAAACAGACAGATCCTCGCCCCAGGGTATTGTGAGTTTTTCAGGATCCAGTGCACTGACCGGCATCAGCAATACCAAACATGTGGATGGGTATGTTAAAAAATACGGCAATACCTTATTTACATTTCCGGTCGGGCAAAATGGCGTTTACCGCCCTTTTGCAGCCGAAGTCGATGCGACCACAGGCGCCTATTTTCAGTCTGACGCCGGTACCGCTACCATACCGGGAGGAGGGCCCTTCCCGCTTTCCAGCAAAGAAAGTACCATTGCCAATGTAAGTGCTGCGGAGTTTTGGGATATTGATGGCGCAAACAGTACACCACTCACCTTCACCTGGAATGCCAAAAGTAATATCGCAGGCCTTACCGGAAATACACTTTCGCTTTTGAGTATCGTTGGCTGGAATACTGCTAATGCCAGATGGGAAAAAATAGCTTCGGCAGTGAACGAGGTTTCGCTTACAGGCGGAAACAGTACGCTGACGGCCGGCTCTATTAGTTCTATCCAAAAAATCATCCCAAACGCATACAGTATTTTTACGCTGGGAGCTTTAACTTCTGAATCATTACCAGCCAGTTATGCCGGAAACATGGAAGTAACCAGTTGTTCGGAGATCGCTGGCTGGGCATGGGATAAAAACTACCCCGACGCCTCCGTTATCCTGGAGTTGATGGAAGGAAGCGCTGTTCTTGCCAGCACAACGGCCAGTAGCTTCCGGCAAGACCTGAAAAATGCCGGCATCGGAACCGGTAATTATGGATTCAGTTTTAACATCCCTGCCGCTTTGAGAGATGGCACGGCGCATCAGCTTAGCATCAGAGTCCGTAGCAGTAACTATTTTTTAATAGGTTCACCCAAAAGCATGACCTGTTCCTTCGGAGGAAACCTGGAGAATGCGAATTGTTTTCTGGTTCAGGGATGGGCATGGGATCAGGATCATCCGAACCAGGCCCAGCAGCTTGAGGTAATTGAAGGGAATACGGTGCACACTACCATTACTGCGGATAAATACCGGGAGGATCTCAAAAATGCAGGAACCGGAACCGGCAATTATGGCTTTAGTTTCGGATTACCCGCTTCACTGAAAAATGGGCAGGCTCGTCAGTTCAACATCAGGGTCAAAGGAAGTTCCTATCTTTTACCAGGTTCTCCGAAAAGTGTAACCTGCATCTCTCCGCAATACAACGGAAGCTTCGACTGGGCCAGCTGTACTGATATCAAAGGCTGGGCATGGGACAAAAACAATCCCAATGTAGCCCTCCCACTCGAACTCGTTGAAGGTAATACCGTCCATGCAACTACCCTGGCCGACATTTACAGGGAGGACCTCCAGCGAAATGGCGCGGGAGACGGGAGACATGCTTTCAGTATGCAGCTGCCTGCAGCGCTGAAAGACGGACAACCCCACCAGCTCGCCATCAGGGTACAGGGTAGTACCTATCTCGTACCAGGCGGGCCCAAAACGGTTACCTGTACCCTGCCTTCCGATTACCAGGGAACTTTGGAAACAGCCAGCTGTACTGAAATCAAAGGATGGGCGTGGGATAAAAATTACCAGAACAATGTCCTGCAGATCGAACTCGTGGAAGCGGGTGTAGTACTGGCGACGGCAGCGGCAAGTACCTTCAGGCAGGATCTCAAAAATGCAGGTACCGGAACCGGCAACTATGGTTTTGCAATACCTCTGCCTGCAGCTTTGAAAAACGGACAGCCACATACCCTCACAGTAAGAATAAAAGGAAGTAATTTCAGCCTCACAGGATCACCCAAAACCATCACCTGCGCACCACCGTCTCAATACAACGGCAGCTTCGACTGGGCCAGCTGTACTGATATCAAAGGCTGGGCATGGGACAAAAACTATCCCAACCAGGCCTTAACCCTCGAACTCGTGGAAGGTAATACCGTCCACGCAACTACACTGGCCGACATTTACAGGGAGGATCTCCAGCGAAATGGCGCAGGAGACGGGAGACATGCTTTCAGTATGCAGCTGCCTGCAGCGCTGAAAGACGGGCAACCCCACCAGCTCACCATCAGGGTACAGGGTAGTACCTATCTCGTACCAGGCGGACCTAAAACGGTTACCTGTACCCTGCCTTCCGATTACCAGGGAACTTTGGAAACAGCCAGCTGTACTGAAATCAAGGGATGGGCGTGGGATAAAAATTACCAGAACAATGTCCTGCAGATCGAACTCGTGGAAGCGGGCGTAGTACTGGCGACGGCAACGGCAAGTACCTTCAGACAGGATCTCAAAAATGCAGGTACCGGAACCGGCAACTATGGTTTTGCAATACCTCTGCCTGCAGCTTTGAAAAACGGACAGCCACATACCCTCACGGTAAGAATAAAAGGAAGTAATTTCAGCCTCACAGGATCCCCCAAAACGATTACCTGCGCACCACCGTCTCAATACAACGGCAGCTTCGACTGGGCCAGCTGTACCGATATCAAAGGCTGGGCATGGGACAAAAACAATCCCAATGTAGCCCTCCCACTCGAACTCGTTGAAGGTAATACCGTCCATGCAACTACCCTGGCCGATATTTACAGGGAGGACCTCCAGCGAAATGGCGCGGGAGACGGGAGACATGCTTTCAGTATGCAGCTGCCTGCCGCTCTGAAAGACGGGCTGCCTCACCAGCTCACCATCAGGGTACAGGGTAGTACCTATCTCGTACCGGGCGGGCCTAAAACGGTTACCTGTACCCTGCCTTCGGATTACCAGGGAACTTTGGAAACAGCCAGCTGCACCGAAATAAAAGGATGGGCGTGGGATAAAAATTACCAGAACAATGTCCTGCAGATCGAACTCGTGGAAGCGGGTGTAGTACTGGCGACGGCAACGGCAAGCACCTTCAGACAGGATCTCAAAAATGCAGGTACCGGAACCGGCAACTATGGTTTTGCAATACCTCTGCCTGCTGCTTTGAAAAACGGACAGCCACATACCCTCACAGTAAGAATAAAAGGAAGTAATTTCAGCCTCACAGGATCACCCAAAACCATCACCTGCGCACCACCGTCTCAATACAACGGCAGCTTCGACTGGGCCAGCTGTACCGATATCAAAGGCTGGGCATGGGACAAAAACTATCCCAATGTAGCCCTCCCGCTCGAACTCGTGGAAGGTAATACCGTCCACGCAACTACACTCGCCGACATTTACAGGGAGGACCTCCAGCGAAATGGCGCAGGAGACGGGAGACATGCTTTCAGTATGCAGCTGCCCGCCGCTCTGAAAGACGGACAACCCCACCAGCTTTCCATCAGGGTACAGGGTAGTACCTATCTCGTACCAGGCGGGCCTAAAACGGTTACCTGCAGTCCCCCATCTGGCAGGATAGCAGCATTTACACCGCTGATCATATCTCCTGAACCAGAGTACGCGCCTACATCAGATTGGTTGCTGGGTGTTTCCCCTAATCCAACAAACGGGAAACTGTCTGTCAGTTTCATTCTGGAAAAACAACAGCCCGCCTCACTGGTAATCCTGAATATACTGGGAAGGATTGTGTGGCAGGAAACTCTTACCGGGACAGGGAAGACACAAGAAAAAAACCTTGACATAAGCGCTCAGCCGGAAGGAATTTATTTTGTTCAGCTCAATACAGGAAAAGAAACATGGATTAAACGCATCGTTTTAATCCGATAACAGTATCTTTTTCTTAGCTGAACTATCAAAAAGGTCCAGAATTTATAACAGCAGATATATAAAGCGCAAATTTTATATACCTGCTGTTTTCTTTTGTATAAAGAAAAAATTGCACGGATAGGCACTTTTCCTCCAGCGCTCAAACTTTTTTCGATTTTTTTTAAATTTTTTCAGGACATAATTACATTCTTTGTCTCTTTACTGATAGATCGCCCGAAAACAGCTGATGACGGTGATGCAGAGGTAATTAAATCGATTTGAGTTTCCATGCCTGATTTTAATACCGTTTCAAGACAACTCAACAATGTACCCGTTTCTGTTGACAACGGCAGAGAACGAATGTTATGGCAGGCCTTCCGTAGCGGAGACCGCCGTGCATTTTCTGATCTGATGAACGAGTATTATCCTTTACTGCTCAATTACGGCGTGCGCCTGCAGCGCGACAGGGAGTTTGTCCGGGATTGTCTGCATGACCTTTTCATCGATCTCTGGAACCAGCGACAGAAACTGGATGAAGTTGAAAAATTAAAACCTTATTTACTCATTTCCCTGAGGCGCCGGTTGTTCAGAGAAACCAAACGACTGAAGTGGTTCAGAGAGGCAGAAGAGGTGAAAGATGACTATGCGTTTGAGGTACAGTTTGCAATAGAATCCTATCTGGTCAACAATGAAGTACAGCACGAAGACCTGAAACGGCTGCAGTTCAATCTGGAAAAGCTGTCCAAGCGCCAGCGCGAGGCCATTTATCTGCGCTTTTTCCAGGAAATGGAATACGATGACATAGCAAAAGTTATGTCGATCAATTACCACTCGGCCGTCAACCTTATCTATGAGGCGCTCAGGGTTTTACGTAAAAACTGGTTCCTTTCCCTGATCACGACCATTTCCTCCATCTTTTGTCAATGAAAACATACCTTAGCTATAAAACAGAGGATTTTGTGCAGGATCCTTATTTTCGAAAATGGGCGCTTGGCGAACTGTCACCGGAGGACCGTTTTTGGGAAACCTGGCGCACAACGCATCCCGAACAGTACCCCATGCTGGAAAAAGCCAGGTCGATTGTTATTGCTTTGCATATCAACGACATACAAACTAACCCAGACGAGATAAAAGGGGCCATTGATGAAATTTTGGCTGCAACCGAACTGGAACATACTGTACATTTTTACAAAAAAAACCGGCTGTCCATTGCGGCCTCCATTCTGCTGCTGCTTGCCCTCGGTTTCCTTGCCCTGCGTGAAAGACCTGCACAAACAGGCAAACGGTTAATTGCTGTTCAGGAAACAAATCAGGAAAAACAGGAGGTCAATCAGGGTTCAGCACCGAAAACCATTACCCTTACCGACGGCAGCAGGGTAACACTGGAGCCCAAAAGTCGTTTGCGTATCGGGAAGACATTCGGCGGCAACACGCGTGAAGTATATCTCACCGGTGAAGCTTTTTTTCAGGTAGCCAAAAATCCTGAAAAGCCTTTTCTGGTCTATACCGGGAAAGTCATTACAAAGGTATTGGGAACGAGCTTTCGCATTAAAGCGTATGATACCGACGCCAATGTTTCTATCGGTGTACGTACGGGAAAGGTTACAGTTTTTAAACAAACTGCCCTACCGGATACGGATCCCCGCCTTTCAGAAGAAGTAATACTCACGCCGAACCAACAGGCTGTTTTTGTAAAAAAAGAAGACAGGTTTGTGAAAACACTGGTAGAAAAACCAGCGGCGCTGAATCAAAATCATCTCAAGGAACGCCTTGATTTCACCGAAACTTCCATCCCCGAAGTTTTCAGCACACTGGAGCAGATATATGGCCTAAAGATTATTTGTGACGCCGACCAGCTTAAGGACTGCAACCTGACGGGCTCGCTAAACGATGGCACCTTGTATGACAAATTATCCATTGTTTGCGAAACCATCCAGGCAAGTTATAAGGTCATGGACGGGCAGGTGGTCATTTACGGAAAAGGCTGTAAATAAGAAGTACCGTTAATAAAAAAGGCCAGTGGTGTTCGCGGCACCGCTGGCCTGAAAATCCCGGTTCATAACATCTGTGAAACAGATGTACAGGATCGTTTTTGTCCAACTTTCTACCATCGTTCAAAAACCGCCTTTAAAGGCTCACCAAATCTATGAAAAAACCCTTAAAAAAGTATGAACTGCTTTTAACAGTCATGAGAATATCCTTTATGCAACTGCTCATTGCCATGATCGGTATCCAACTGACCTACGCCATTGAGTCGCCCGCCCAAGAATTGCTTGACAAGCGTATCTCGCTGCGGGCAGAAGATATGTCTCTGAAGACGATTCTGAACAGGATAGAAATCCTGACGGAAGTCAAATTCACCTATAGTCCAAAGGCCATCCAGGCAGAAAGACATACTTCGGTAGTTATTCAAAATCAGCCGCTGAAAGATGTTTTGGAGCAGGTTTTAAAGCCTATGCGCATTAACTACAGGGTCATAGGCAGCCAGATCATCCTCAGCCAGCAAAACAATATCCCCGGAGAAGACGAAAAAAACACGAACCAGTCCGCCATCACGGCAACGGAAAAAGCCATCACGGGTGTGGTCAAAAGTGAAACTGGAGAAGGCCTCCCGGGAGTCAGCGTCGTGATCAAAAACACTACGCAGGGAACTACCACCAATGCCGAGGGCCAGTTCAGGATTGTGGTACCCGATCAAGCCAATGTGCTGGTATTTTCCTATGTGGGCTATCAGACCCAGGAAATCACTCTGAACAACCAGACCAACATCAGTTTACAGCTTGTCCCCAACCCAAAATCGCTGGACGAAGTGGTGGTGGTAGGTTACGGCACGCAGATCAAACGTGAACTGACCAGCGCTATCTCCAGGGTTTCAACAAAGGAAATAAACGAATTACCGGTTGCTGAAGTGGGGCAGGCACTGCAGGGGCGCGTACCAGGCCTCACAGTTACCAACGTAAGTTCGCCAGGTACCGCGCCGAACATCCGCATACGGGGTGTAAGTTCGGTGAGTTTTTCTACAGATCCTTTATACGTCATCGACGGTTTCCCGACCACCAATCTGGCCAGCTTCGACAACCGGGATGTTGAATCAGTGGAAGTACTGAAAGACGCCAGCGCTGCTGCCATTTACGGGTCGCGTGCAACCAATGGGGTGATCCTCCTCACTACAAAAAAAGGCCAGCGAAATAAAAAAATGACTGTTAACCTGGATTCCTATGTAGGTGTGGAATCGGCATGGCGAAAGCTTGATCCCATGAATACCGAACAGCGAAGCCGGTTTATGGACAGTTTTTATGTCGGGGCCAATATCGAGAACGCCGGCGCCCGTCCCAGCAGGTACACTCCAGCGGAAATGAATAAATATCCCTATCCGGGTGCAACGCAGACCTACGCGCAGACCAATACCGACTGGCAGGATCTGTATTTCAAAAAAGGCCTGATGACGGGCAATAATCTCTCTATTTCCGGCGGCGGGAATGCCTCTACTTTTTATAGCTCGGCAGGGTATACCCGCCAGGAAGGTATTGTAAAGGGTGTTGGTTTCGACAGATATAATTTCAGGATCAATTCAACGCACGACCTGGGGTCAAGGTTTACATTTGGTCAAAATCTTCTGATTGCCTATACCTCGCAGCTGTATAACAATGCCGACGGCCAAACCGGCGACCAGGGAACACCGTTGTCGCTGCTGCAATTTGCACTGCCTCACCTGCCGGTAAAGGACCCGAACACCGGGGCGTGGATCAAAGCGGGAGGTGACGCCATAGACGGACATCCGTTCCCGAACCTGATCGCGGATATTGAAAATATTATTTTCAGGAGAAATACAACCAAGATACTGGGAAGTGCCTATCTGGACGTTAAGCTCTTAAACTGGCTTAAGTTCAGAAGTACCTTCGGGATAGACTATGCCAATGCGCTGGAAAACGGGGCAGATAACAGTTACACCGTGAACGATGGTAACAATGTTTTTAAAACCAACGACGGCCTTTCCACCATTTCCAGCAATAGAAATGCATACTCTTCCCTGCTTTATTCCGAACAGTTGACAGCCGACAAAACGTTTGGTACCGATCACCACCTGAACGCCATACTCGTTTTTGAGGCGCAGAGCGGGAAAATACGGACCGAAATGATGTCTGGAAAACAATCAAATCCCGACATCAAAACACTGAACGGAGCCACCAATATCAGTGCCCTGAACGCACTGG
The DNA here is from genome assembly GCF_907164905.1 of Dyadobacter sp. CECT 9275. Classification (NCBI taxonomy): domain Bacteria; kingdom Pseudomonadati; phylum Bacteroidota; class Cytophagia; order Cytophagales; family Spirosomataceae; genus Dyadobacter; species Dyadobacter helix. The sequence continues at coordinate 1,683,795 of NZ_CAJRAF010000002.1, forward strand.
AAGAAAACCTGCTCACCTCCTACGTGGCGCGGGTAGGCTATGCCTTCAAAGGGAAGTATATCCTCAACGCAAGTATCCGTCGTGACGGCTCCTCGGTGTGGGCGCCAGGTAACAAATACGCCAATTTTCCGGCAGCATCGGTTGGCTGGAATCTCGGACAGGAATCGTTTATGCAAAAATTATCCTTCCTGTCGGACATGAAACTAAGAGCTAGTTATGGTGTAACAGGGCTCAACCCTACAGCGCTTACCAATTACCCCTGGCAGTCGCTGGTCTATAATTCCTCCTACCCTTTTAACAACGACAACGTCGTAAATGCCTCTTTTTACAATAAGCTGGCCAATCAGAATCTGAAATGGGAAAAGACCAATCAGCTGAATATTGGGTTGGATGCTGCTTTTTTCAACAATTCCCTCTCTGTAACGGCTGAATATTTTGACAGAATTACCGATAACCTTATCCTGAAAGCCCCCACCCCTCCCTCATTTGGATATGTCCAGTTCACCGATGTGAATATTGGTAAAATGCAGAACAAAGGCTGGGAACTTCAGCTGAGTTATCGTGCGCCACGGAAAGGCGATTTCACCTGGGGAATCAGCGGCAACATCAGCCGGGTCAGAAATAAGGTACTCAGGCTGGATTCGCCAAGCGGCGTGATTTACGGCGGAGACGGCAATTATTTCTCAAGCTGGGGAGTACCCGTTACCCGCACCGTTGCAGGTGAATCCATACAATCTTTCTACGGCTGGGATTTTGACAGGATCTATCAAAACCAGAGTGAGGTAGACGCTGATAACGCAGCGGCCCGGTCGAAGACAGGATCAACGGAAGCTTTTTATCAAAGTGCCGCCACTGCACCGGGTGATGTGCGGTTCCGCGACCTCAACGGTGACGGCGTCGTTGATGACAAGGACAGAAAAGTAATCGGCTCATTCCTGCCAGACTTTACCTATGGCATGAACCTGACCGCAACCTACAAACATTTTGACGTGTCCATCCTATTTCAGGGTGTACAGGGTGGGGAAATTTACAGCGGGATAGGTGTTTATGCCGGTGCGTTTCGCTGGCCGCTGGGTGGAAGTTTGTCGGCATACGAAAATGCCTGGACGGCCGAAAACCCAAGTACTACCAACCCGCGTCTCAAATGGAGCGATCCCAACGACAATTCCAGGGTATCACAGCGCTGGCTGCAGGACGCGTCCTATCTCCGGCTGAAAAACATCAATATCGGTTATGAACTGCCAGCGGAGATTTTATCAAAAAAAACCAATGGTGCAATTTCCAAGTTCCGCATTTATCTGGCATCTCAGAACCTGCTGACCTTTACCAAATATGACCTGGGTTACGACCCCGAGATCGGCATGAAGATCGGCAGTAACCGGGGCGCCGGAAATCTTACCAACGGTATTGATTATGGACAGTATCCTGCCGCCCGTTCCTTCACATTAGGCTTGCAACTTGGTTTTTAATTCTACCGATCCAACATGATTATGAAAAAATATAGCCTTATACTTGGATTCATTTCCGCCCTTACCCTGCTCAGCAGCTGTGAAAAACAGCTCGACAAGGTAAACCCTAATGCCGTCACGTCAGAAAACTATTTCAAGACAAGTAAAGAACTTGAAAAGGGTGTAAACGCTGCCTATACCACCCTCAATGGCAGTTACCTCGTAGGGAACTGTTACATCTGGCTGCATGATCTGCGGTCCGACGATTTTGTAGGAACCACCCTGGCCGATGATCGCGGAGAAATTCTCAGGGGTACACACGGGGTCAACAATTCCTACATCGAACGAGTCTGGAAAGGCTTTTACATTGTGATCCACCGTGCCAATGTAGTAATCAATAACACAGTGGAAAACGATCCGGACGATTCGGGCAATCAGCTTAAAAACCGGGTAGTGGCCGAAGCAAAATTCCTCCGGGCTTTCTCCTATTTCGAGCTTGCCAGCCTGTGGGGAGGTGTTCCTTTGATCACCAAACCGGTAAGTGATTTCAGTGGTTTTGTGGCGCGGTCAACCCAGAAAGCGATTTACGAAGCAGCCATTGCAGACCTCAAAGAAGCCGCCGGAGTTTTACCTGCTTCCTATGGTGCTGCGGATAACGGAAGAGCCACCCAGGGAGCCGCCAATGCCCTGCTGGGCCGGATTTACATGCAGATGAACGATTATGCCAATGCAAAAATGTATCTGGAAAAAGTGAGGACATCCAACCTCTATTCACTGGTGGGAAATAGCAACGAAAACTTTCAGGAAGAAACGGAGTTCAACAAAGAGTCCGTTTTCGAAGTAGTGTTCTCGCCTAACCCTTCCGCAGCAGAGGATGAGGGTGACGACTACGCGCAGGGATTATACCGCGAGTCAACCAATGGTACCCGGCAGTATGACATGAATACGGGGAATGGCGTTGTGCTTCCTGCGCCAGGCCTGAAAGCCGGATTTGAAAAAGATGATATCCGTAAAAAAACGGCTATTTATGAAGTCGGTGATACTTGGGCAGGGGGCTTGATGACACAGGAATCCTGGAAAAAGTATACCCTCAGCTACAAAAACGCAATGCCCGGAAATGTAGCGAGTGGTATCAACCGTCGCCTGATCCGCTATGCAGAAGTGTTACTGATGCTGGCAGAATGCGAGAACGAAACCGGAAATTTACCAGGAGCGATTGCCCGTTTGAACGAAGTACGCAGCCGTGCCGACCTGAAAGCTGCAAAGTTATCGCTCTATCCTACTGCCGCTTTCCCCTGCAACACCCCTGACGAGGTACTAAAAGCTGTTATGCATGAGAAAAAAGTGGAGCTGGCGGGAGAGCAGGTACGTAACAGGGATATCATCCGCTGGCGTGCGGCCGGCAAACTGGCCCTGCTGGGCGGCGAACCGATCTCCTACTTTCAGGCAAGCAAGCACGGCCTGCTGCCTATCCCTCAATCTGAAATCGACAGGAACATTGCGCTGGGATCAGCTGGCGTACCTGCCCAAAATCCGGGTTATTAAATTATACAGGCCAGATACGGTACCCCGCCCGTATCTGGCTCCATAACGCTCCGGCGTGTTGCTATGCAGCAGCCATTACCCCCTACTTATGCGCCTGTTATACTATCTGTTAGCCATTATTTCAACTGTTTCTCAGGCGGCCGTTGTAAGAGAAATCAGCTCGCCGGATCAATCCATCCGGCTGACGGTCCACCTGGAAACAAAACTTACTTACAGCATTTATTATAAAAATGCACTCCTTGTGGCACCCTCCGAAATTGATATGCTGCTGTCTTCCGGCAACAGGCTTTCAGACGGACTCGCTAAACCTAAGTTCACGCAAAAATTTCACCAGGAGACGATTATCTCTCCGGTACCCGAAAAAAGAAGAAATATTCCGGATGTATACCAGGAATTAAAAATTGAGTTACCAAACGCTTTCGCAGTACATTTCAGAGTATATAATGATGGAGTGGCGTACCGGATCGTAACATCTTTCAAAGACGATATCGAAGTAAAGAGTGAGACCGCCACCTTTCGTTTTCCGGGCAACCCGCTTACCTACTTCCCGGAAGTGATACCATCATCGGGTCTGGACAAGTACCACACCAGTTTTGAAGAACCCTATACCCTGAAAAGGCTGGACAGTATCTCGGATAAAAATCTCTTTTTCACGCCCATACTGCTTTCGCCGGATGTAGAGCCCAAAATAGCCATTACCGAATCTGACCTGGAAGATTATCCCGGCATGTTCCTGACCGGAAGCCAGCATAACGCGCTTGTCGGAAATTTTGCCCCCTATCCCCTGGCCGAAGCAGTTACAGACGACCAGTATGCACAGAAATACGTAACAGAAAGAGCGGCTTTCCTGGCAAAAACCAAAGGCAACCGAAATTTCCCCTGGAGGGTGCTGATCATCGCCCCGGAGGACAAAGACCTTCCTGCCAATGACCTTGTCTACCGTCTGGCCTCCCCTTCCCGTGTCAGCGATGTTTCCTGGGTCAAACCCGGCAAGGCAACTGACGAATGGGTCATTTCCTCCAACATTTTTAATGTACCTTTCAAGAGCGGTATCAATACCGAAACCTATAAGTACTATATTGATTTCGCCAAAAAATATGGTTTTGAAAGGATCATGATGGACGCCGGATGGAGTGATACGCACGACCTGTTTAAGATCAATCCGGATATCAACATGGATGAAATTGTTGCTTACGCCAAAAACAGGGGCATCGGGATCAGCATGTGGACGCTGGCGCTTACACTCGAGAAGCAACTGGAACCTGCACTGGACCAATTTAATAAGTGGGATGTCGATTTTATCATGACCGATTTCATCAACCGGGATGATCAGAAAGCCGTTCAGTTTTTTTTCAAAATAGCCGAAGCCTGTGCCAGGCATAAACTGATGGTGATGTTTCATGGCGCCTTTAAACCTGCCGGATTCAACCGTACCTTCCCGCATGCCATTGCGCGGGAGGCTGTCCTGGGGTCAGAGTATAATATGTGGAGCGAAAAAGCAACTCCGGAACACAATCTTTTGCTGCCTTTCATCAGGATGCTGAGCGGCCCTATGGACTATGAACCCGGCCTGCTGACCAACGCAACACCTAAAACTTTCAGAGCGGTGGGAGAAAACGTCATGTCCATGACCACCCGCGCCCAGCAGCTTGCTATGTACATTGTGTATGAAAGCCCGATCCAGTTTTTTACAGGCAATCCGTCACAAGGCCATACCGAGCCTGATTTCATGAAATTACTGGGTGGGATACCTACCGTTTGGGATACCACCCGAATCCTGGACGCCCGCCTTGGCGACTATCTGGTAACAGCCCGCAAAAATGGGAACGACTGGTATATAGGAGCCATCAACGACGCCACACCACGAAACCTGAGCATATCTCTGGATTTTTTAGAGCAAGGCAGTTACAGTGCAACAATATGTGAAGATGGCATGAATGCCGACCGGTATGCCGCGGACTACCGGTTGTCTTCCCAGACGGTAACCCGCCAGACCAGGCTACCTGTACAGCTGGCTCCCGGCGGAGGGTATGTGATTAAACTTACAAAAAACTAATGTTAGAACGACTTTCTTTTGCCGCCATTCGCAATTGGCTTCCTATTTTTTGCCTGCTTTTAAGTATAACAAAAGGGACCGGGCAGCCCGTGACCAAAGTATATCCCGGAGCTGACGAAAAGACACCCTCCATGGCCATGTATTTTGACTGGATTAACAGAAACTGGTATGGTTCCAACGAACACAAGGTACTGAAAGCCCTCGACTTTTTTAGCTGGATGAAGGCACAGTACGGGATGCAGATGGATGTGTTCCTGCTGGACGCCGGTATGTTTGACAACGGTCCTAGTTGCTCCTCCGTTCCGGGAAGGCCAGCATACGGCAGTTTGGATTCACCATGGTTTACCAAAGCTTTTCCCAACGGCTTTCATTCCATCTACCAAAAGGCCACTGCCTCCGGCACCCGGCTGGGGCTGTGGATCGGTCCCGACGGCTACGGGGACACGGCGGATGAAGCACAAAAACGGGTTGATTTACTGGTGAAACTTTGTACGGATTTCAATCTGAAAGTACTGAAACTGGATGCCTGTTCCAGTGATCTCAGGCCCGAAAAAGAAAAATATTTTATCGAAGCAATGCGGAGAGCACGCCAGTCGGTGCCCGATTTAATTGTGCTCAATCACCGAATCTCACTGAGCCCCGAAGCAAAAAAACACACTACTACTTTTTTATGGGAAGGGAAAGAAACCTATATCGACGTCAATAATTTTAATGAGGCAACCGCCATACATCACCGGCAAGGTAATATGCAGCGCGGTTATCCGCCGAAGCTGGCCCGGCTCACCGAAGACCATGGTATATGCCTGTCGTCGGCACTTGATTTTTGGGAAGACGACCTGATCCTGCAGGCATTTAACCGCAGCCTGATTCTGGCTCCGGAGATTTACGGCAATCCCTGGCTTCTGAAAGATGAAGAATTCCCAACCCTGGCGCGAATCTACAATCTGCACCGTAAATACCGGGATATTCTTGTAAACGGAACAGCATTACCAGAAGCAAGGTATGGTTACAAAGCCGTTTCCCGTGGCGATTCCCTTACCCGGTTCATCACTTTGAGGAATAACAGCTGGGATTCCAAAACTTTCCAGCTCCTTGCCGACACATCCATCGGGCTAGGGCGGGCACAGCGGGTTATTGTAAAACAGGTACATCCTACCGAAAAAGTAATTGGAGAATATGCCTTTGGGGACCAGGTTGCGGTAAATGTACAGCCGTTTCGTTCCGCATTGTTTATGGTAAGTTCCGAAAACAAGGACTTGTCTGTAAGAGGCGTTGACTACAGAATCACGGAAGACGTTGCGGGAAAACCGGTCAGAATTCAATTGCTGGGAAAACCGGGTACCACCCGCACCGTGAAGGTAAACCCGGCGGAGCGTCATTTTAAAGGGGCAAAGCTGGATGGCAAACCAGCTGATGCTATCCTGAAAGGAACAAAAGTTACCTTCCCGGGTACCGTGAGTACAGCGCCATTCCACCGAAAACTTGGCAACCTTCATAAGACCACGTCGCCAACGACTTCGCAGGTAATGTTTTATGAAAGCATGTGTTTTGCCAACGACAACAATGCGCTGGAAGTAAGAAGCCTGCAGCGTGCAGGAAAAACCAGTTTCCCGGAAGTACAGGCTGCCAGGGATGCTTTTTTTGAAGACAGCCTGTTTGTTGCCACCGGCTCATGGGATAAGTTTGCATTCGACGGGGATACCACTACGTACTTCAATGCCTATGCCAGTATCTATACCAAGGGAGCCATCCAGCCGGGAGCCTTAAGGCTGGATCTGGGGAAACCAACAAACTGCGACCAAATCTTGCTTCGGAATATACCTCAGTCGTACGAAACGGGTGAAATCCTGTTTTCTAATGACCTCGCCAAATGGCAGGCCGCAGCTGCCAGACGCATTGCTCACCACCTCGTCATTACCATCCCCGAAGGGCAAAGCTGCAGGTATATAAAAATCACAAAGGCGCCGTTGTCGGTGAGCGAGATTGAAGTTTTTTACAAAAATCAAAAATTGAAAAATAATAATCTGAAAGCCAGCAATTTGTTCCATTCGGAGCGCGTGGCGGCACATTCCTGGACAGGTTCGTTTACAGTTACGCGGGCTGATTCCGGCAGTTATCTGGCCCTGGCCATACCGGGGAAATATAAAACGGAGGACCTTTTTGCAGGAATAATGTCCGGCATGGACCTTATTGCCCCCAAAGACCGCAGTCCTTCGTTTCCATACAACAACTGGGAGCACGTGGATACCTCCAATGGAAATGTAACTTTCTATTTTCCGCTTAACGCATCTATGCGTAACAAGCCTCTAAAGATAACCCTGTTTTCAGCCGATCCCGCTCAGGTTGCCCTTCAGCCGGAGGTCTGGGTCACAGCATATCCGGAGCCATTTGTAAAAAAGGAATTGGTGCTGGATTAAGGGTAAATATACTGATATAGCACACCTTACCTCCTTTCCACCCAGCTTTTAAAAGAATAGTACTTTAATCTTTCAAATTCCTTTTTGTCGGAAATCAAATGTTTATATTCAACTTTGGAAGTGGAATTTGCAGCGTATGCGCCCAGAAAGCCAGACCCCGTTCCTGCCAGCGGAATAACCAGGAACACGCCTACCAATGCCTCCCCAATGTCTGGGGAAGAGCCTTCGATCGCAAGAGTAGCCAGGGCAACACCTACCACGAAGCCAATGCCTCCTCCAATCAGCCCGGAGAAACGGCTTCTCGCTCGTATCTTAACTAAGTCCTGGTTTATAGGAATGCTTTCAATCAGAACCGGAAGGCTATCCGCCTTAAAAAGGTGATTGTGTTTTCTGGCGATCTGAATTGTAGAATCGGTAATCTGGTACAAATATACCCTTTGCAGTTTCCGGCCTTTCAGCGTTATAAAACATTTATAAGGATAAATCCCTTTAGTCTGCGCCTCTGCCTGATGCCCGGCAATAAAAAGAAGGATGCAAAAGCCGCACAAGATTTGCGATTTTATCAAGATCAATTTCATAGCGAAGGGCATTTTCTCCTAAATTAGTTAATGTGTGTTTAAATAATATCAGGGCGCAATCATAAAATTAGAAATCACACCCATCATCCGTTGATTTCTAACTTTATGTGGGAGTGTATTTTGAACTCTGTCTGGTTACAAATATTTGTTCAAAGTTATTTTTTTCTTTCGATTTCAAAAGCCTTACAGTGGTAGTAGTTGATCTTGTCAAGGGCGGCCTGGCGAAGACGGCCGTTTATATACCCTTGACAAGATCAATTACGAGCTAATTTTGCTTTTGTCATCGGAAGAATATCATAGATCCATTTTCATTCTGTCACCAAACTTGATATCCAATTGTTGCGAGGTAATGGCCCAGTTTAGTAAGGGAGAGGTCCATTTTTTGCTAATATTTTCGACAGCCAGATAGATAAGTTTCAAAAGAGCCATATCATTAGGAAAAGCTCCTTTTGTCTTTGTGATTTTACGTACCTGCCTATGGAATCCTTCAACAGCATTGGTAGTATAGATAAGTTTTCTAATATGCTCATCATAAGCAAAATAGGTTGATAGTTTGTGCCAGTTACTGTACCAGGATTTGATTACTATGGGATACTTTTTTCCCCAGTTCTCATCGAGTTTTTCGAGTTCAAGTTCGGCTTTTTCTTGGGTGGGGGCTTGATAAACATTTTTCAGATCCTGCATAAAAGCCTTCTGATCTTTGGAGGCTACATATTTTAGTGAATTACGGATCTGATGGATCACACAGGTCTGGATCTCCGAGCCGGGGAAGACCGATATAATCGCCTCTGAAAAACCTGTAAGATTATCCGTACAAGCAATCAAAATATCCTTTACCCCTCTGGATTTTAAGTCCGTCAGTACCGATAGCCAGAAGTTAGAACCCTCGCTTTCAGATATATACATACCTATTAACTCCTTGTATCCGTGCCGGTTTACTCCCAGTACATTATAGACCGCACGCGGCACAACCCGCCCCCCATCCTTGACTTTATAATGCATAGCATCCATCCACACGATTGTGTAAAGGCTTTCCAGGGGGCGATTCTGCCATTCTTTCACTTGGGGAATCACCCGTTCTGTAATCTCTGAGAGCGTGCTGTGAGAGATCTCTACATCGTACATTTGTTGGATGTGATCCGAGATGTCCCTAAAACTCATACCCTTGCTGTATAATCCAATAATTTGAGGAGCCAGATTATCGGCTAGCACGGTTTCACATTTCTTGACGATTTGCGGCAAAAAGCTGCTTTTTCGATCCTCAGGCGTAGTCAGAATAATTTCGCCCGAAATGGTTTTTAGGCGCTTACTGCCTTTGCCATTGCGCTTATTACCAGACTCTCGCTCCTCCGAACTTAGATGAGCATTCATTCCCGACTCAAGAGCGCTTTCCAAAAATTGTTGAAGCAGCGGAGCAAACACCCCGTCTTTACCAGTCAACGATTGTCCTTTCATCAACTGTTCGAGCGCCTTGTCGCGCATCTGTTCGAATTCTGTCTTTTCCATGTTCTGTCTTAAAGTTAAAACTTTTAGACAGAGTTCATTTTACAGTCTCCTCTATGTAACTATTTGTAGCGTTTAGCAAATGTAGTTTTAAATAAATATGAAATCCAAATAAAAAATTAAATAATTTGAATTTAAGTATAAAAATATTTTTACACCGTTTACATATCAATTACACTTTTCCAAGTATTACCATTTAATAATATTTTAATGACCTCGCTACATTTTTTATGACCAAAATCATAAATCTACAAGTAACTCCGTTTCTTGAACTACAAAATCATCGCCAAAACACAGCAAAAAGCTACCGTTTGAATACGTAAAAATAGAAATAGTTCTATATTTCTTGAAAATATATTTTTAATAAAATATAAATAATTTTATATTTTATTAACGAGAAAACCTTTTGACGGTTTAGCATCATCCAATCTTCAGATAGCTTAAGTACATGCTTTTTTGGCAAGCCGTGAATCCCTTGGTTCAGCCATTCGCTTTCCTTTTTTCCAAATCTATTGTCAGCTACTGGATGCTGCTATACCGCTACTTTTCCAGCCACTCGTCCAGCATATCGGCCACCAGCGCGGGCATTCTGCTACCTTCCTCCACCGTACAGATTTCTCCCAGAAACGCCCCATGTGTACCGGGCAAAATGATCAGTTCGGCATGAGGTATGAGGCGTGCCATCTCAATGGCATGCTCGGGCAGGACCACATCCCGGTCTGCATTCATAATCAGTGTCGGCATGGTGATGGTACGCAGGTCGCTTTCCGGCCAGTCTTTGAAGTGAATCATCCTGTCACGATCCTTGTCGTGCATGACCTGAAGTTTGGTTTTGTCCGGAGCCACGCGCAGATATTCTGCCTGCAACGGCTGCGGCATGTTCTCTAGTGACGCGGTTTCCATCATATCAAAAAAACCGGAAAATAGGCCGCTCCTTTTGTAAATGGCCGACACAACAATCAGTTTACGAACGACGTCCGGATGTCTGATCCCGATCTGCAGAGCTGTGCTACCTCCATTACTGAAACCCAGAAAATCGGCTTTATTTATTCCGAGATGGGCAAGCAAGGCAGCTACATCATCCGCATCCTGTTCAAATGTCACGTCGGTATCTCTGTCGCCGGAATGCCCGTGCGCCTGCAACTCCACCCCGATTACTTTTCGGTTTTTTGCAAATAAAGGTAATATCCGGCCAAAGGTTGTCCAGATGGTAGAGCCGCCGCCATGGATCAGCACCAAGGGAATGTCGCCGCTTCCATGCACTTCGTAATACATTTTCAATCCATTTACCGTGGCATAAGCACTTTCAAATATTTGTTTTTCCATGTACTTCCTTGGCTGCTTAGAGAATGCACGTAACCCCTACGCGCAAATAAATAAACCCGAAAAACTATCTTTTTACCCATGGTGCGAAATCATTCAGGCATTTTTTCTGCATATTATCACTACCAGCGTAGTTTCATCACACAGCTGTACTGAGGGTTCTTAACCTGTAGATTTTTACAAAGTTTATATTAAAATCCCATCGATCCCTCAGGGCTTTGTATTGCTTTTCTCTTCAATACAACTTTTTTGTATTTCAATCTATCCTCATTGAGAATTTGAAGTTCACGCTCCCGCTCGTTCATATATGTTCTTGGTATTGAATCTTAGGCATTGGAACCTTCGTCGCACATTAGTAAAATCGTAATGTGCCAACCAGGTGCATAATTAGCATCTGGTTGACGCAGTCTTTCAAATATTACATTTCAAAATTCAACATAGCCTATCCATAACCATCTCGCTCTATCGAGAAAAAATATTCATTTTCTCATCATAAATGGGGCTTTGTATATTTAAGAAGCTCAACACACTGTGAAACACATGATTCTGGGATAACATCTTATTGGGTTTGAGCTGCCTGGAACCATCTGGCAACCAGACAATAAATGGAATCTCATATTGTTCTTTGGGAGCTATACTTAAAGGAAGACCATGCATATATAGATTTTTTTCTCCTAATGACTCACCATGATCGGAGACAAAAATCATGGTACTGTTATAGTCTTTAAATCGTTTTAGTTCTTCAATTACCCTTGATAAAACATAATCGGTATAGACAATTGTATTGTCATAAGCATTGATTAACTCATCATGAGAGCATTCCCCTAACTCAACGCTATTGCAAACCGGCTTAAAAGTCTCAAATTGACGCGGATACTTTTTGCTATAGGTAGGGCCGTGGCTTGTACTCGTATGCAGTACTACCAATATTTTATTATTTCTGCTAGCTTCAATTTGCTCCCTTAATCCATACAAAAGAATTTCGTCATAGCCGCATCCTTCACCTTTACATTTGGACATTAAAACGTTCCTATCCTGATAGTCCTTGATATGAACAGGTGGTTCTCCCCAATTTGTGGTTCTCCAAATAACCTCTACATTGTTTCTATATAAATAATTGGGCAAAATCTCATACAGCTCATCAGAACCGCTATGCGCTAAAATGCTTTTTACACCGGCAGTGGTGTAGGTCGCAGCCGAAGTAGCATTAAAATGGAATACATTATGAATTTTGGAAAGAAATGGATTGGTATTTCTCTTGTATCCATAAAGAGAAAAGTTCTGGCTTCTTGCCGACTCTCCTATAACCAGGACTACAATAGATTTCTGACTATCCTTAATGGTAGCATCTGGTAATAAAATTTCCTTCTTGTTTTTATCATGCTCGTGTATATAGAAACGCATAGTATTTACCACATAAGACCAAGGCATGGCTAGACCAATTAATTCCTTCGCATTTTTATCAACCCATAGCCAGTTGCTTGCATTTGCAAATATCAATGCAAGGAGAAATACCAGCATAAGCGAAGTATTAACTAAAAATTTCTTCCAGGCAGAATAGATTATTTTGATCTTGGTTATATACAAACTTGGAATAATGCCAAGAAATATCAAGTAGACTAATAATTTTACAGAAAAGAAACTTGCGGCCTCTTCATATTTAGTATTGAGCACATTGCCAATCATACTTTCATCAAGTATGATACTGTAAGTATTAACAAAGTAAACAGCTACCGAATTGATTATAAATAGAATTGAAAGTAACACCTTTCCGACAACCCGAAAAAGGGAACAAAATAGATAAAAAGCAAAGGCATTGGCAACCAATGCTGCTACAATTAAGCTACCAGTGAGAATAACACCGTTTATACTTTTATAATCTACATTTTTAAATACAAAGCTAAAAAACGGGTAATGAAAAAATAAAAAGTTAATAAAACTCAAAAACAAAACAAAATGAATTATTTTCAGCCTATCCTTTACAATACTCATAGACAATTGTATATATTGAAATAACTAAATTAATTAACGGTAAATATAAAAACCAGATGATCCTTGAATATTACATCAACTAACACTACACGGAAAATCAAAAATAATAAAATAAAAACGAGTAGTATTTTCCACTGTCTACTCAATGGTAAATTTTACATTTCTGGCTAACGAAAAACTCGTAAGTCTGCGCCTAAAGCTACTAACACGGAATTTTAGTACTTTGTATCTGACGTAACTCATAGCGAATAACTTCAAACACCGTCTCCAATTTTAGTTGATCAGGTATTTTGTATAATTTCCTGGTCCGATTCAATTCTTCAATATTCATCGGACCAAGTAATTTACCACTCTTATTTAAAACAATCCAATAATAAACCTTGTTTAACCCATACTTGTAATCAATTGTATCAATCTGCAAAAAGCATTCCCTTTGAGGATTTTGCATTACTATAATAAAATTTTCATCGTGGCAATATTTAACAACTTCACATGGTATAACGTAATACCGCCCCTTCATTCTACCTTCCGCGATTACATTATGTTTGCCTTCATAATAAATTTGCCAGTCAGCGTTTATTTTAATAATCTCATCACTTAAATTACAAGCGTTGAGCACGAACAGTATTAAGATGTAGCTTATTGATTTCATATTTTAGAAAGCACCTGAAATTGATAAGAAAATAAATCGCATCATCCCTACCGTAATGAAACCGCCCATCGGACTTGATTAGAATATTGATCTATACAATTTACTGGATCAAAGGTAAGGGCCGCACCTATATACCCAATGCGCAGCAATATCAACATTTTTGAATATAAAAAGAAGGGTTGATCTGAGAGAGGTTACGACCGGTACTTTATAAATTCTGCCAACCGGTCGTCAGTGGCGAAATTTGCCTCCTAGTTTTGCAAAATGGCGAGCTGTGTATTAGTACTTTAATCCATCGCAAATAGAACATGTGAACTTCCGACAGGTTTCCTAAGCTCCGCCTCACACGCTGTCCCGGAGGCACATCCAGCACATAAGCACCGTTGGCATAGGTGACAGCAGAGGCGATGCGCTTTCCCTGTCCATCATAAGCCGTTACATTCATCTGTGCCTGTGTGGCTTCTGTATCATCCAAAACTCCGTTGGCATTGACATCCTGCCAGGTTTGGCCGGTGATTTGGGCGATGGAGTGACTTTGACACGGCCCGATGGCGGTGAGGATGAGGGTAAGCAATATGCTCCCTTCTGAATGGAAAGAATTGCTACTGAAAAAAGAAACAACTAATGACTGTCTGAAAAAGGGGGTACATACACAAGCAGATCGAGAATTTTTCCTTGGCGGCCGAATCTCCCAAAATCAAATCCTGACACTGTTCAGCGTACACTCCAGAAAATCATTACACTGACCAGTTGCTGCCAGTCAGTGTAACTCAGGCGGTTTAGTAACCGTTGCTCTTTGGATGGTAACAATTAGAGAAGGAAAATAACTTAGCTGAGCACCTCTTTTGATAATATCAATAAATGAGTACCACTAATCCTCCCGGAGCGTTTATTTCATTTTTTGCGATTTATCTCTGGGTTATTACTCCGGCTCAAAATTAAATTTAAAAAGGCCAAAATAATTTGATTCAGTTATTTTTAATGACGATTCCGTCAATTCGTGAATGTCATAATAATACTTGCTGGGATCGATCCGATCTGCGGTATACCAATAAATAATACGGTTAGCAATTTCCGGGTGCCATTTCCAATGCATAACGAGTCCTCCATACGAAGAACCGGCAGTTGTTCCTGCCCCGGATTTTATTACATAAATTCCTGTCTGATAAAATTGTACCGTCGACTTTCCAACGTTTCTAACAGAATCTATCCCTGCTTCTTCACTCAGCATGTTCCAGTTACGGCACAGGAGTGCAGTCTGTTCGGTAGTATCAATTGCAGCCACCCTGTTTGCAGCAGACGCTATCCTTTTATCATTGGAATACAGATCAAAAGTGATCTCGTTCCCATTATCTTTAAAATTGGCTATTTTACCAAAACTGCTCAGTGCTATTTCTGAGCTACTCACGACGGTATATTTATCCGTTATAACTTTTTTGGAGGCCATGGAATTGAGTGTATAAGAGCTATCTCCCCGTAATTCGATCCAGGACTTACCGCCCATAATCCTTAGATTTTCAGTCTGAAACTCCCATTTGCCGATGATTGCCCTTTTTAAGACCTCCACTTTTGTGCCTTCGTCGGGCTCTACACTAACGTCGTCACTGGCAATGCAGGACAGCAGCCAAACGGAAAAAATAAATATCGGAACAATCCGCATTAGTTCTTTTTTCATGATTGTAAAAGTTTAGTTTTAAAAGAAAGGTAATATGTCTAACTCAGTTTTATGGGGCTGGAACAGAAGGACAAGTGTATTTTACCTGTAGCCTGGGTCGTTTGCTTGCATCGCTTGCCTCTTTGGAACTAAATATCAGAAACTGATATTCTACTTCATTTTTAAGTTTTATTGAAAGCCCAAATCGCTGATTTGGGGAAAGGTTAACCATATCCTGTATCAAATTTTTCACATCCAGATTTGCACTAAAATCCCATTTTTGAGTAATGCTAGGAACTCCAACCTGATTAGCCGTGGTCGTGCTGGGTTGATTAATCCAGGTTACTCCACTTTCGGACCAAGAGGAGGTTACCCTTTGAATCCAGAATTCATTTGTGTTGTGATTTTCACCTCTATCCAAACTAGCGCCCTGCTGGCTAACCCCTTTGAGCATAAGAGTGGCTGATACGATGGTTGCGCCCTGAGGTATCTGGGCTAGCTCTGAGAAGTTGATAAATGTTCTCAAAGTTGCAGCAACACCTGTATAAGTCCAGGCGCCGACGTTAAGTTCTGGAAGTGATCCATAGTTTGTTCCTGCGGCACTTGGATGTGACATAACGCGTGCATCCTGTACCTGACTATAAGTTTCATCTGTGTTACAAATTATACTGAAATTAATAGTCTTGCTGCCAAGCTCCGTTGAACCATTAAATACCTTACCACGGATCTGATAAGAACCAAGGGTTGGCGGGTAACCTCCGTCACGCCCGTTAAGACCGAATGGACCTCCATCGCTACCAGCAACATTATCAGGACCCCATCCAGAAGAAAAACCGCCAGGACCGTCCAGATTAATCTGTACCTTATCGTAGTAATTAGCCCCCGATGAATTCGTAACCTGACCGGCGACGGCAATAAACCAGTTGGCCTGCCCACCACCGAAGCTGCTCAGCTGGATCTGATCTCCTTCTGCAAGATCCTTGATCTTCGTGCGGACTCCCGACACACCCGCTTTCCAGATCGAAAGTACGGGGATCAGAGGAGCGCTGCTGACAGTCACCGTAACGCTGGCATTCGCACTCACACATCCGTCTACAGTACAGGTCGCACTGTAAGTCTTTGTTGATGATGGAGATACCGTTTTGGTCGTTCCTGTACCAAGGCCGTCAGACCACGTAATCGTGCCTGAGCAGTTGGAAGCAGTCAGCGTACTGCTGCCTCCTACACTAATAGTCGACGGGCTCGCACTCAACACAGGTGTTGAGGGGGGCGTACAGCTGCCCGAACG
The DNA here is from genome assembly GCF_907164905.1 of Dyadobacter sp. CECT 9275. NCBI lineage: Bacteria > Pseudomonadati > Bacteroidota > Cytophagia > Cytophagales > Spirosomataceae > Dyadobacter > Dyadobacter helix. The sequence continues at coordinate 1,700,251 of NZ_CAJRAF010000002.1, forward strand.
GAAAAGACGGTTATCTGCAATGGACTGCTTGCTCAACCCGGGGCCAGCCCACTGTAATTCAAGCCCAAATCCTCCGCCTCCCTGTGCAAGCAACAATTTAATAGCATGTTTACCAGCTTTCAGACAGATCGTCCCGGTTTGCTCAGGACTTGTCCCGTGGCAACCTTCATAAGATACCACCGTCTGGCTACCAATATAAAACACAGCTGCATCATCACTTCCCAGGTAAAATGTGTATTCTCCGTCTGCCGGTACATCCAGATAACCTGTAAATTCAAAACCAAAGTTTTCATCACGGTTCCTGTTCCCAAGAGAGAAGTTTGTCACATTCCCTGCCTTGACAACCGTTTGACCAGACAACGAACTCGTAGCACACCAATTCCCACCCACTGCACTTTCATAGTACTTGTAATTGAGCCCCGATGAAGTCCCCGATGGATTTTCAGCGTTTCGCGGATTAGAACATACAGCTTCACATCCCGATGTCTGAGTGACCGTAATCGCAGAGGAAGCTGTACTCACACAACTACCTACTGTACACGTTGCCGTATAACTGCCCGCAATGCTTGTCGTATAGGTTGCCCCCGTACCCACCTGTGTACCGTCTTTATACCAGGTTACCGTACCGCTGCAGCCCGTGGCCGTAAGTGTTACCTGCTGGTTGGTCACAGAACAGACAGTAGTGCCCGAGGTTTTTGATATTGAAGGGGCTGAAGGAGTTGTACAGCTAACGCAATTCAGTGCATCTCCATCCCACTTTACGCAAGATGATAAAATATTATCCGGAATACTTTTTCCAGTCAGAAGGCCTATCCAGTCCCGGTTGACACGGTTCTCCGTTCCGGCCCAGTAAGCAACAGGACAACCAGAGACAATACGGATCACCGCATTCGTGGAAGTAGTTCCAAGAACCTGGCCTTCGCTGAACGTATAACCAGAACAGGTTACAGGGTCACATCCTGAGGTTGCCGAAACAACGACAGCAGAGGAATTTCCACTCACACAACTACCATCCGTACACGTTGCCGTATAACTGCCCGCTATGCTTGTCGTATACGTTGCCCCCGTACCCACCGGTGTACCGTCTTTATACCAGGTTACCGTGCCACTGCAGCCCGTGGCCGTCAGCGCTACCTGCTGGTTAGTCGCAGAACATACCGTTGTACCGGAGGTCTTGCTGATCGTTGGGGCGCTGCACGAGCTGACAATACTGAAATTAATAGTCTTGCTGCCCAGTTCCGTTGAACCATTAAATACCTTACCACGGATCTGATAAGAACCAAGGGTTGGAGCATAACCTCCGTCACGCCCGTTAAGACCGAATGGACCTCCATCGCTACCCGCAACATTATCAGGACCCCATCCAGAAGAAAAACCGCCAGGACCGTCCAGATTAATCTGTACCTTATCGTAGTAATTAGCCCCCGATGAATTCGTAACCTGACCGGCGATGGCAATAAACCAGTTGGCCTGCCCACCACCGAAGCTGCTCAGCTGGATCTGATCTCCTTCTGCAAGATCCTTGATCTTCGTGCGCACTCCCGATACACCCGCTTTCCAGATCGAAAGTACGGGGATCAGAGGAGAGCTGCTGACAGTCACCGTAACGCTGGCATTCGCACTCACACATCCGTCTACAGTACAGGTCGCACTGTAAGTCTTTGTTGATGATGGAGATACCGTTTTGGTCGTTCCTGTACCAAGGCCGTCAGACCACGTAATCGTGCCAGAGCAGTTGGATGCAGTCAGCGTACTGCTGCCTCCCACATTAATAGTCGACGGGCTCGCACTCAGCACAGGTGTTGAGGGGGGCGTACAGCTGCCCGAACGGAAAAGACGGTTATCTGCAATGGACTGCTTGCTCAACCCGGGGCCAGCCCACTGTAATTCAAGCCCAAATCCTCCGCCTCCCTGTGCAAGCAGCATTTTAATAGCATGTTTACCAGCTTTCAGACAGATCGTCCCGGTTTGCTCAGGACTTGTACCGTGGCAACCTTCATAAGATACCACTGTCTGGCTACCAATATAAAACACAGCTGCATCATCGCTTCCAAGGTAAAATGTGTATTCTCCGTCTGCCGGTACATCCAGATAACCTGTAAATTCAAAACCAAAGTTTTCATCACGGTTCCTGTTCCCCAGAGAGAAGTTTGTCACATTCCCTGCCTTGACAACCGTTTGTCCGGACAACGAACTCGTAGCACACCAATTCCCACCCACTGCACTTTCATAGTACTTGTAATTGAGCCCCGATGAAGTCCCCGATGGATTTTCAGCGTTTCGCGGATTAGAACATACAGCTTCACATCCCGATGTCTGAGTGACCGTAATCGCAGAGGAAGCTGTACTCACACAACTACCTACTGTACACGTTGCCGTATAACTGCCCGCAATGCTTGTCGTATAGGTTGCCCCCGTACCCACCTGTGTACCGTCTTTATACCAGGTTACCGTACCGCTGCAGCCCGTGGCCGTAAGTGTTACCTGCTGGTTGGTCACAGAACAGACAGTAGTGCCCGAGGTTTTTGATATTGAAGGGGCTGAAGGAGTTGTACAGCTAACGCAATTCAGTGCATCTCCATCCCACTTTACGCAAGATGATAAAATATTATCCGGAATACTTTTTCCAGTCAGAAGGCCTATCCAGTCCCGGTTGACACGGTTCTCCGTTCCGGCCCAGTAAGCAACAGGACAACCAGAGACAATACGGATCACCGCATTCGTGGAAGTAGTTCCAAGAACCTGGCCTTCGCTGAACGTATAACCAGAACAGGTTACAGGGTCACATCCTGAGGTTGCCGAAACAACGACAGCAGAGGAATTTCCACTCACACAACTACCATCCGTACACGTTGCCGTATAACTGCCCGCTATGCTTGTCGTATACGTTGCCCCCGTACCCACCGGTGTACCGTCTTTATACCAGGTTACCGTGCCACTGCAGCCCGTGGCCGTCAGCGCTACCTGCTGGTTAGTCGCAGAACATACCGTTGTACCGGAGGTCTTGCTGATCGTTGGGGCGCTGCACGAGCTGACAATACTGAAATTAATAGTCTTGCTGCCCAGTTCCGTTGAACCATTAAATACCTTACCACGGATCTGATAAGAACCAAGGGTTGGAGCATAACCTCCGTCACGCCCGTTAAGACCGAATGGACCTCCATCGCTACCCGCAACATTATCAGGACCCCATCCCGAAGAAAAACCACCAGGACCGTCCAGATTAATCTGTACCTTATCGTAGTAATTAGCCCCCGATGAATTCGTAACCTGACCGGCGATGGCAATAAACCAGTTGGCCTGCCCACCACCGAAGCTGCTCAGCTGGATCTGATCTCCTTCTGCAAGATCCTTGATCTTCGTGCGCACTCCCGATACACCCGCTTTCCAGATCGAAAGTACGGGGATCAGAGGAGAGCTGCTGACAGTCACCGTAACGCTGGCATTCGCACTCACACATCCGTCTACAGTACAGGTCGCACTGTAAGTCTTTGTTGATGATGGAGATACCGTTTTGGTCGTTCCTGTACCAAGGCCGTCAGACCACGTAATCGTGCCAGAGCAGTTGGATGCAGTCAGCGTACTGCTGCCTCCCACATTAATAGTCGACGGGCTCGCACTCAGCACAGGTGTTGAGGGGGGCGTACAGCTGCCCGAACGGAAAAGACGGTTATCTGCAATGGACTGCTTGCTCAACCCGGGGCCAGCCCACTGTAATTCAAGCCCAAATCCTCCGCCTCCCTGTGCAAGCAGCATTTTAATAGCATGTTTACCAGCTTTCAGACAGATCGTCCCGGTTTGCTCAGGACTTGTACCGTGGCAACCTTCATAAGATACCACTGTCTGGCTACCAATATAAAACACAGCTGCATCATCGCTTCCAAGGTAAAATGTGTATTCTCCGTCTGCCGGTACATCCAGATAACCTGTAAATTCAAAACCAAAGTTTTCATCACGGTTCCTGTTCCCCAGAGAGAAGTTTGTCACATTCCCTGCCTTGACAACCGTTTGTCCGGACAACGAACTCGTAGCACACCAATTCCCACCCACTGCACTTTCATAGTACTTGTAATTGAGCCCCGATGAAGTCCCCGATGGATTTTCAGCGTTTCGCGGATTAGAACATACAGCTTCACATCCAGATGTCTGCGTGACCGCAATCGCAGAGGAAGCTGTACTCACACAACTACCTACTGTACACGTTGCCGTATAACTGCCCGGCAGGTTCGTGGTGTACGTTGCCCCGGTACCCACCTGTGTACCGTCTTTATACCAGGTTACCGTACCACTGCAGCCCGTAGCCGTAAGTGTTACCTGCTGGTTGGTCGCAGAACAGACAGTAGTGCCCGAGGTTTTTGATATTGAAGGGGCGGAGGGAGTTGTACAGCTAACGCAATTCAAAGCATCACCATCCCACTTCACGCAGGACGACAGAACATTATCAGGAATACTCTTGCCTGTCATCAGGCCTATCCAGTCCCGGTTGACACGATTCTCCGTTCCGGCCCAGTACGCAACAGGACAACCCGAGACAATACGGATCACGGCATTCGTGGAAGTAGTTCCAAGAACCTGGCCTTCGGTGAACGTATAACCGGAACAGGTTACAGGGTCACATCCTGAGGTTGCCGAAACAACGACAGCAGAAGAATTTCCACTCACACAACTACCATCCGTACACGTTGCCGTATAACTGCCCGCTATGCTTGTCGTATACGTTGCTCCCGTACCCACCTGTGTACCGTCTTTATACCAGGTTACCGTGCCACTGCAGCCCGTGGCCGTCAGCGTTACCTGCTGATTAGTCGCAGAACATACCGTTGTACCGGAGGTTTTTGATATCGAAGGAGCTGTACAGGAATTAACAATACTGAAATTAATAGTCTTGCTGCCAAGCTCCGTTGAACCATTGAATACCTTGCCACGGATCTGATAAGAACCAAGGGTTGGCGGGTAACCTCCGTCACGCCCGTTAAGACCGAATGGACCTCCATCGCTACCAGCAACATTATCAGGACCCCATCCAGAAGAAAAACCGCCAGGACCGTCCAGATTAATCTGTACCTTATCGTAGTAATTAGCCCCCGATGAATTCGTAACCTGACCGGCGATGGCAATAAACCAGTTGGCCTGCCCACCACCGAAGCTGCTCTGCTGGATCTGATCTCCTTCTGCAAGATCCTTGATCTTCGTGCGGACTCCCGATACACCCGCTTTCCAGATCGAAAGTACGGGGATCAGAGGAGAGCTGCTGACACTCACCGTAACGCTGGCATTCGCACTCACACATCCGTCTACAGTACAGGTCGCAGTGTAAGTTTTTGTTGATGATGGAGATACCGTTTTGGTCGTTCCTGTACCAAGGCCGTCAGACCACGTAATCGTGCCTGAGCAGTTGGAAGCAGTCAGCGTACTGCTGCCTCCTACACTAATAGTCGACGGGCTCGCACTCAACACAGGTGTTGAGGGGGGCGTACAGCTAACGCAATTCAAAACATCTCCATCCCACTTCACGCAGGAGGACAGAATATTATCAGGAATAGTCTTTCCTGTCAGAAGACCTATCCAGTCCCGGTTGACACGGTTCTCCGTTCCGGCCCAGTAAGCAACAGGACAACCCGAGACAATACGGATCACGACATTCGTGGAAGTAGTTCCAAGAACCTGGCCTTCGCTGAACGTATAACCAGAACAGGTTACAGGGTCACATCCTGAGGTTGCCGAAACAACGACAGCAGAGGAAGCTACGCTCACCAAGCTGCCCACAGTACAGGTTGCGGTGTAACTGCCGGCAACGCTTGTCGTATGTGTTGTCCCTGTGCCTACCTGTGTGCCATCCTTATACCAGGTAACCGCACCGCTGCAGTTCGTTGCTGTGAGTGTTACCTGCTGGCTGGTGGCAGAGCACACCGTCGTACCAGAAGTCTTACTGATTGTGGGGGGACTGGGTTGAGAAATTTCACTTGTTTCGACACACACTTTCTTTGTACGAAAAATACCATTGGGGCCTCCGAATATCTGAAAAGTATTCTTACCTGCCACAAGAGAAGCATTGACGGTAACTTCCTGATAGTTCTCTGATCCTGCTGTATATGCAAAACTCAAAGACTGACTTGCCCCCCCGTTGATCTTAATGCTTCCTGTAGCAATTGATGAAGCCTGCGACCGATTATAGGTAATCTTAATCGTATAAGTTCCTGCAGTCGGGACATTAATCGTGTAGGTATAATTTTCAGGAGTATTATTGTAAAAGGCCACTGATTCCGCACTACAGCCACTGGGAACTTGTGGATCATAAGGATCTATAAGCGGCAAAGTCGGGCAGCCTTCATTATTTTTAAGATTGTAGGTAAAGGACTGAACCAGGTTATTTTTATAATCCCGGATTTCCGAAAGGCGGTTGAAGTTATCGTAGGAATACCTGGTTTCCAACTGATTAGGGTCAGTAATTTTTGATACACCAATCAGCGGGTAGGTATATTCAAAGGTGGTTGTTTGATTCCCTATCGTTTTTGATTTCAACAATCCTGTTTCGTCGGTGGTACCCCATGTATAACTTTGGGTGATACCATCAGACGCCGTAAACTGTTTCGGTTCTCCATTGGTAGTATAGCCATCAGTACCAAAATCAACAACTAAATCGGTGTATTTATTGTCATAAGTGAAAGTTCCATTATCGGTTTTGGATAAATTTATTCCGGATACAGGTGATAAATTACTGAACCGGTATGTTTTTTCCACCTGGATATTATTAAATCCCGGATTGGCTCCATATCTCCGGTACAAATTAATGTAACCATCCACCATGGCATCGGTACCGTTTTCGTCATTCCATATTTGCTGCTCAACCGGAGTTCCCTGCATGCCCAGGGCTTTCATAGCATAGAGACTTGCCGCGGGTTCTCCTACAGCTGACACCTGGTTGGAATAATCATAAGCATATTTATTCAGGGTCCTGGTAGTCTCACCGTTCCCCTTTGTTTTAATCTCTGTTGGCAAGCCTATGCCATTGTAGGTATATTCCGTTGTGGCAAGGGTAAACTTCGTCGGGTCCGTTTCATCATATTGATAAAGCTCTTCTTTTTCCGGCTTGTATTGGTAGGCATGATAGCCGTATGGGGCAGCTAAATAGCTAATTACAGTTTGATAGGTCGGGTCACCACCCGTACCATTTACCGAAATTTTGAAGTCATACATTGAAGCCTTTGCCGACTTTATAAATTGATCAGATAATTTTTTATAAGTTATCTCTCGTTTGCTGACTAATTTTGAACCATTCTGTACGGCGTGTTTTTCCTCTGATAATAATTTCCCCCTTTCAATTGATTTGTCGATCTGCGGATCATAGATATTTCCTTCCGTCCCCCATTTGTTCGATTCGAGAGTATAGTCATCCATATGACTTCCATCCTCCGATTCGTAATTAGTATATTTATATACCGTATAACTCTGATCACTATTTGTTTCTTTGACTTCTCTGTATCCAATATGACTGCCCAGACTGTTGGCACTCATTGGTAGTGTATTTGAAATCATAAAAAAGTTTCTTGCATAAGTCAAGGCATGGCCCCCATCTTTGTCAGCAGCCCTGAGGACTGAAAGCCATTGATACTGGTGTAATCCATTACCAATCCCGCTGGAACCGCCATTCCACTCATACGAATATGATTTTTCATTTACGCTATTACCCGTGCTTATGATTTTTTTTATTCGCAGCCCCCCTACGCCCTGAGTCAATGCCGGGGTAAGAGAGAAGCTACCGTCCGTATTAACCGTTTTATATTTATAAATGGTGTGAGGCTCATAAATAAACTCGGTTTTGCCACCAGTCGGATATATTATTTCTTTCAGGCTGCCAGCATTAAGTACATTAATATTTGTCGAGGGTTGCTTATGATTAAAATAATTATCCTTATTTGCTTCTATGTCAATATATTTAAATGCAGTATTATTATTGTAAAAACCCCAGTGATCGGTTTGATCATATTCGTCGAAGTATTCAGGTAAATTATCTTCATTGTGGTAGCTAAGATTAAAATTATTCTTACAGTCACCATCTTTCACAGACACTTTTTTCAGCATTAACCTGTGGTCAGCTGAGTTATTGTAGCCTAGTTCAATATTTTGAATGGTTTTACCATCCTTTTGTTTGACAACAATATTGTCAAGTTTTTTCCAAATTAGTTCATTGATAATGTATGGTATTTGTTGTGTTAAGGTTTTACCGGCGATTTCAGTTGGGTTATCAAAATCAAAATAGGTAAATAGATTGTAAAGGTTGTCTTCTTCACTGGTTGCCTGCATTCCTTCCGGACTTTCAAGCCAGTCAACATACCCTTTTAAGACCCTCTCCGGATATTTTAATTCTGTGGAATTAGAGCAGGAAAAGTCAACAGTCCCTTTTGGAAACGTGATTTTATTCAAGTAAACCGGGCGGATAAGATTACCCGAGTGTTTTTTCAGTTTCGACCAATTCGATTGCACACTTGACGTTCCTCCGCTTGCATAGCCGGCTATATCATAGGTCATGCTCCCGGTTTGATAGGAGTTATTGAACGATGCTATAAATTTACCCTCATTTTGGGCAGCATAAGTAAAGTTAACGGCAAGCCCTTCAGGAGTTTCAATTTTGGTAAGAAACCATGTGTCTGCAACCCAGATGTGATCTCTTTCGTCAAAAAAAGAGGTGCTATATTCAATGGCCGAATTTGTTCCGCCGAAAGAAAATTTCATCCCGTCAGCAGTAGTTATTACAAACCCTCCAAACGTATTTTGCAATGCGAAAGGGCCCCGGTGTCCGGCCGTAATTTCTTCCGGAACAGCAAGCAGGCCCTGATCCTGAATCTTCATCTCAGAATCCGACACAACCTGCCAGTCCCCAAGATGGCTTTTGTAGAATTTCCCGGAATACCCCAAAAAATTAAATGAAAATTCGTCAGGTTCGGTATCATAAAAAATACCAAAATCTATTTTAGCCTGAAGAATATTAACAAGCCCTGGCTTTTCGTTCCAATTAGTTGCAGCAAGTGCGCCTGTATGATGGTTATAACCATATTTACCCACATTTCCATTGGCCAGGACCCAGTGTTCATCATTTGCTCCCTTCACGGTCCTTGTTATCGCTCCTCCCGCGTTCAAATTCCAATTCAGTCCCACCCATCCCGGATGCTGATTGACCCGTACACCCGAAGCATGATAACTCAGGCTGATTGGCACTTTAATTTTGCCTTCATCTATCGTGTAAACAGGGATGTCAATATTGGGCGTTCCTGTATACAGCGACACAGGGACTTCACCATACATCCCCAGACTCGCCGCGTTGGGGCTTGGCATATTGACATTCGGTTTTTGGTATTGTGCGAATGTTAAGCCGTTACTTAAAAACGAAACAATTATTGTCGCAAATAATCCTTTAAGAAGGCTTGTATATCCTTCTGTAGGAAATGTCCATAGTAAAACTTTTTTCATAGAGGGTAAGAGCAGATCTTTAATATGCGGATTAAGGATTTACGATGGTTTTAGTTGTTTTTCTGTTGCCTTCTTTTACGGTGATTAGGTAGGTTCCGGCAGGCTGTTTGGATACGTTTGCCCTATCCAGATAATACCCGTTATTCAATGTCGCGGTGCGTGTTTCTATCACCCTTCCCGTCTTATCGGTAATCTGTATACGCAAAACGCCTTCTGAAGCCCCTCCGCGATAGGCCAGTTGTATCGGGCCCGAGGAGGGATTGGGATAAACAGCAATGCTATATGGATCTTTCAGAGACAGGTTGTCCGGAATAAACGCACAGCCCGGCTGATCGATGGTTGAAATAAAATGATCACTGTAACAACCTGATGGCGCATACACCCGTAAAGTAGCCTGGTAAGATCCGCTTTCCGGTAAAGCTTTTTCGGCAACCAGCCCATCGGCCTGAATTGCGTTGGCCGTAGCGTAAATCGTTTTCCCATTGTAATAGTCATTTTCCACAAGATCATATCTTTGGGTTTCATGATGGCCTGTCAACGAAACCTGAACCTGATTATTAAGGCAAGTCATTTTGGAGGAGATCCGGGGTTTGTCGCTACACTGAAATCCGGCATCCAGATGCTGGATATGCTCACCGGGGTTTGCAGTAGAAAATGCCATCACCGCGTATCCCTGCGGATCGGATACGGCATCGTTGTCAATCCCGGCCACACTTCCCTGCCTGGTTGCTGTCGGGTTCAACACACCGGTTTCCTGTTTGAATGGAATCCGCACTTCATAGGCTGTTCGTGAGGTGATGGTTTCTTTTACGTTTTGTTTATTGAAATGGTAAGTACCATTTTCATCGGAAACCGTGGTGCCGATCAGCTCATTGTTTCTGTACAACTGCAAAGTAATGCCGGGCAGCGCGGGTTCATCTGCCCCCTGCAAGCCATCTCCGTCATTGTCGATCCACACACGGTCACCAATTTCGGTCTCGGGTAATTCGGTTATCAGCTCTATGTCTCCTACATTATTGGATTTCCAGAAATAGCCAGGTTTCATACCTCCAGGGAATACCGACAACGCTCCCGTAAGCGCACCGGTTTCATTATCAAACCATTTCACGCCTCCTGTAACGGAGCGGTCGGGCTCTCTCACCGAGACCAGCAGGCTATTCGCATCAGGCAGGATAGCAAGCCCTCCTGCTGCGGTTTCATGGTGCCAGGTAATACCTGCACTGGTGAAGGAGTCGTCCCGGTAAAACTCCCCGCCACCCGGGCCTTCACCATTGGAGCGGCCTGCCGAAACACGTGCTCCGGCCTGTCCGTTCTGTTCTATCTGGAAGTTGTTCCGGGCTTTTCCAAGCCTTAGTACATCTCCTCCCGACAGCCCTCTGGCAGTGAGAAAAGAGCCTGTAACATCGGGCCGGTACAATTGCACGTCTGCAGTCTGGTGCCCCAACCGGTCCATCATGCTCACAATCATGGAGCCATCGGTATCAAATTCTATATCTGCGAGTATCGGTTGCGGGTAGATCATCCAGCCCGACTGCCCCAGTACCACCGTTTCTAAGTAATTGTCCGTCCAGGGATACCATCCCGTTACACCGTAATCAAGTACCCCGCGTGTATAATTTAGCGAAAAATGGGTTAATTCTTTGAATTTAGTTTTGGACGGGTCCGCTTCATCGGCTTCGATCATGTATACATAGGCATGCAGGTCTTCTGCCTTTTGAGAAAGCTGCGCATCACACACCATGCCTACATACACCTTGCCATTGTAATACTTCACTGCAAATGGCCGCGCTTCTCCGCCTTTCAGGGATGTTGCCGGAAGCGGGAAGCGGGTGATGAGCGTGGGGGTTGGGGCGGAGGGCTGGGGGTTGGGGGATGATTTTAAGGTGATGCGGTAGAGATGTTTATCATAAAGATTGATGGTATACAGGAAGCGGCTGTCGTCGGAGATGTCCAGTCCTCCCAATCCCACTTTCCCTACCTGCGAGAACATCAGGGAGTCGTGGCCGGCAATGGCCCAGTCGCTGCTCAGGTCACGCCTGAGCTGGTCATTGCCGGTTGAAAACCCGAGGGCATCCAGATTGATAAAGGGCCTGGTATCGCCACTCTTGCTATCCGTAATATAAATACCTCCTGAGCCCTCCGTGCCCAGCGCACCCAGGCGCTTGGCAATGGCGGCGGAAAATAATACCTGACGTGCACGGTCATAAGCCAGGCCCCATACGGAACCGGTTTGCTTAAAAGGTGCGAGTGCAGCGTACTTTACGGTATCCGCTGCATAAGCGGGGTAACTAACCAGTGAGGATAGGGCATCCAGGCTTTTGTTATCCAGATTTCCCAATCCATAGACCGCCTGTACGGCCCTGGGTTTTGAGCCTGCAAAGCGGGTGGGATTATAAAAAGGTAAGGAAATTTGCGCAGGAGCCGTGGCAAATAAAATCTGTGAATTTCCGGCAACCGGAACCATACCTTCCGGCAGGTTTATGAAGTTTAACCTCACACGCTGCCCCGGAGGTACATCCAGTACATAAGCACCATTGCCATCTGTGACGGCAGAAGTGATGAGCTTTCCCTGGCCATCATAGGCCGTTACGTTCACCTGTGCCTGTGTGGCTTCTGTATCATCCAAAACTCCATTGAAGTTGACATCCTGCCAGGTCTGGCCGGTGATTTGGGCGATGGAGTGGATTTGGGGCAGGCCCGCTGCCAAGAGTACAAGTGTGATAAAATAGTGATTTTTCACAGGAGGGGTGATTTGAGTTTATATTTTTTAGTATGTAATTAAAAAATTACATACGGTTTTCCAATTGTTAATATAATTCCATATCATTAAAAAAAAAACACTGGCTTGTCCTAAACAAATTCGCCGATGCCTTGGGCATAGCGTTGGGATTACCTGCTGGGTAAGTCCGATAACATGGTGCTCGACAAAAAGAACCTCCAACGCCTGCATGATATTGAAAATCTTTCTGATAAAGATAAATACAATATCTTCTGTACCATTGACAACCTGATCAGGGCGGTTAAACTTAAAAATATCGCAGAACTGTAAAGGCAAACGCCCCGGGTGACCCAGGGTGTTTGCTACAATATCTTCGTCTAATTATTCCAACACATGAGTTTCTGCTGCTTCTACCAAATCTCGAATAGTAAATTCCTTCTTTCCGAAAGAATCATTGCTAAAAGAAAGCAAGCTTGGTTCAGAATGAAAGTATTCATGAAATTTAAATTTACTTATATCAACTTTAAATCTTTCAGCAAACGCCGCTATTAGATCACTGGCGTCATCTCCTGTAATACCCAAATCTATCTCTAAGTTCTTATGAACGTTAAGATTATCTATTTCAACACTTGCAATCTCATTCAGAAATAGAAACACCTGTTCCTGTAGTTCCTTATTATTCATTTTCTCATTCATTGTCAAAATGTGATTTCACGTTTTCTTGCTGTTGTTGTATTAATTCGTTCGGAATGAAGGAGCCCGACATTTGTCCCGTTTGCAAAAGTCGGTTTTGATCTGCCAAAGACATATTCTGAAAATTAGTGTTTGCTGTATCTACAATATCATATACTGTAATAGCCATACTTGCTCTAGCAAGACCAAAACCTAGCCATCTACCCACATACCTACCTACTAAATTGGTCCGAAGACGAACCATCTGACCGTTGATCATTCTAGTGTGGGTAAAAAGTCTCTTAGACATGACATTTTTATACCTTAAAAGCTTTTGTAACCTTTGGCTTTCGGCCAACTTATTGCTTAAGTAGGAAATAGGTGTGGTTACTTTGGACGCGTCGCCAACAGTAGCTTTACCTAGCCACTTTTTGGGGATTTCAACAGCTGGAAGACCTACACCCAGCCCAATTGCATGTTCCCAGCCGGAGAATGTAGATTCTTGATTTCTTTGACCATAGACAGTCGCCCCTTTACCATCTCCATTCAACACCATGCCACTACTTTTATCATATGTATAAAGCGATTTACTGTCTCTGTATTCGTCATACTTTTTATCACTCGGGCAAGTCGGACAAATAGCTATGGCGTTACCCCCCAAAGCACTGGCCGGACTTAAACCATACAAATCAACATAATTAACAGGGCTATTATAAGCATAATGGTACGGACTCCAGGCTTCCTGCTCATCGGTTAAAGGATCCCCCCCCCCCCATCTCCCAATCTCCGCCATATACATCCTGGCTCCATAATCCAGCCAGCCCGTTTCCGGCTGTTTTTCCTTGCCGTTGTAAAGATACTTATTGGTAACATCATTGCCCGTTTTGGTTACCGGTAAGCCAAAAGCATAATATTCCGTTTCCTGTAATACGGTACCATCTTCTTTTAATACCTGCCGCACATTGCCCAGGTGGTCACGGAAGTAATAGTTTGCTTCATACACACCGGCACTACTACGTATGAGCTGGCCTTCTTCCAAGCCCACACGGAGCAGCGTACCACTCAGGGTATACTCAAAAGCGCCCGCATAAAGCGTACCGGCAGCCGGAGAGGTCATTTGTAACTTGGCCCCACCGGCATCGTATACATACTTCACGGTACGGCCGGTGAGCGCTACCTGAGCGGGGAGGTTCAAAGGGTTATAAGTTACGGTAGCCCCTTTGGTGCCGTCGGAAGTCATATTGCCGTTCTGGTCGTACGCAAAACTGCTGGTGCCTGTTTTTACACCGTTTTCATTTCCGGAGCCGTCAGTTACAGACACAAGCCGGTTACTGGTATTGGTAGTAGAAGGGATGGTATAGTTATAGGTAAGATTGTCCGTAACAGCACCCGTTCTGTTTAATGTTTTTATATTGCCATTTTTGTCATAGGTGATACCGTTTTCCTGGTTGGGAGAGCCGTTCGCAGAAGTGAGCCGGTTGGAGTCGTCGTAACTGATGGGATTAAAATTACCTGTGTTGCCTTGTGTCTGCCAGGAAAGGCTGCTGATGTTACCATTGCTGTTATATCTCAGGTTAATTTCAAAGGTTTTTCCCTCATTATTTTTGGTGGTGTACAGCCAGCCACGGGCTGTATATTTGTATCCTATTTCCTGGACATTGTTATGAAACTTTTTACCGGCATTCATACCTACCTCATTATAAGTATTGGCCACATGGGTGTAGGCTTTCTTTTCAACATTATCTTCGAAAAAAATGTGTGTGGTGGATAACAGCCGGTTTTGCTGGTCATAAGTAAAAGTTTTATCCAGCCTGTACTGAATAGAGCTGGTTAACTGTGTGGTACGCTCATGGGTAATATTACCTGCAAAATCCAGCTTGTAGGAAACCCGCTCCACTGCGTTTTCACCCAGGCCAAACAGCTGGCGGTGTATTTGAATCACCCGGCCCTTCCGGTCGTAGTAGGTCACCGTCTTGAGCCACTTCGTGTCCAGCGTACCATCATCCTTCAGCACCCTGGCGTTGGTTCCTGTTACCAGTCCTTTACTCGAAGTTACCTGAGGGTTATTAACAAAGTGATCGTTATCGGTGAGACTAAAATCACTGTTATCGAAGTTCTGAAAAGGTCCGTAACTGTAATCATCGTAATAGGTATAAAGTAATGCATTTTCATTGCCTCCAAGTACGATACCCATCTCAGTCTGCCGGTTAAAACCATCGTATTTGTAGTAAAATTTTTGCCCCCTGCCATCCGTCATGTAATGAAGCATGTCGTTAGTATCGTAATACTCCATGGTAAAGGTGTCCTGGCCAGGCACTTTTTTGGTCATCATCCTGCCCTGGGCATCGTAGGTATATTGAAATGCGTATCTGCTCAATTTATCAGCCTGGGAGGCGGTCCCTGCATCATACTCGGGTTGCAGGACATACCTCAACTGCCCTTTTGAATTATAGACATAGTAGGTATATTCCTGACCAGCGGTTCGCTTAAGAACTACCCTTCCGTAACGGTCAGTGAATTCCTCAACTTTTTTACCATCTTCATCTAATATTTTGTTAACATTCAGGCTGTTGTCAGGATAGTATTCTGTTTGTACAAGGTCTCCTGTCCCGTTAAATTTGTACCATTTAATATCCCCATGCAACCCAACTTGATTGGTATGATACTCCTTTTTTATGCCTGTTGAAACACCCGGCGCTTTTTGTTCCGATACACGGCCCAGCGGGGAATTGTCATAAATGGTCTCGGTCCAGAAGTTTTCGGTAGGGTCCCCTACAGCGGAAGAGTTGTAAAAAGCACCGCTGGCACCACTCACATACCTGCCGTCCGCGCTATTGACGGCAACCGGTAAAAACTCTTTTGACTGGAGGTATACGCTGTTATATTCAACACGGCTAACCATATCCTTGTAGGCCGTATTGCCTGAAACAAGTACCGTCTGGCTGGTCTTTCCGAGTCCGTCCAGGTAGGTGACCTGCGTCTGTACCTGATCCGGATTCCCCGCGTATTTAGTCTTATCCGGGATGGTTACGGTTGCACCCGCAGTCTTGTAATTTCTGGAGAGTACATAGTTTTCCGTATTACTCTGAGCATACGAGACATAGGAACAAATGGCAAAATGCAATAGCAAAAGGTAAACAATCTTCATAGAGGGAGGATAGTAGAAGGCTGGAACCACTTCAGGTTGTGCCAAATTAGAAAAAAATATACATTTGATTCAACTATTACTAGAATTATTTTTACAATAAATAACCAATTAGTTACAACCCTCTGATGAACAAACAGTTACAAAAAATTTTGTTATTCCTTTATTTAAGTTGGTCAGCTAATCCACTGTGGGCCACGCACATTATGGGGGGTAACCTGGAGTTGAAGGCATTGGAAAGTGTTCCCGGTAAGTATAAAATTATTCTAAAAATTTACCTGGATCTGGCAGGCACATCCGATGCCGAGTCCGATCATGCGGTACGTATATATAGAAAATCAGACAACACTCATTTGACAACTATCAAGGTTCCGCTAATATCCAGGAAGTCGGTCATCTATGAGAATGAAACCTGTACCGAAAAACAAAGACTAAAAGCGCTTTTCGCTCTATACGAAACAGAAATAACCCTGGATCCAAATAAGTATAATGATATTCAGGGCTACTATTTGAGCTGGACTAATTGCTGCCGGAATGGTGCTATTGTGAATCTGAAGGACCCGTTGATAACAAACAGCCAATTGACAACATATTTTCCCCCGCTGTTGAAATCCGGCAAACTATTTTTGGATTCGTCCCCTTCTTTCAATGAATTAGATGGTGCCTATATCTGTGTAGGAGAGCCCTTCTATTATCCCTTTAATGCAACTGACTCAGACGGAGATGAATTACGTTATTCCCTGCGGAGCCCAGGAGGTTACAATACAAATACATCCGGAACGGCACAATGGGTGAGCGGATACAGTGCCGAAAATGCCATTCCGGGAAATCCTGCCCTTCGCATAGATGCCAAATCTGGGGAATTATTTGTGGTTCCAAGTCAATTGGGCCTTTTTGTTTTTTCGGTCGTAGTGGAAGAATTAAGAAATGGCGAGGTGATTGGCTCCGTGCAGCGGGATTATCAGTTATATGTTGTTGATTGTCAGCCTGTTGCACCACCGGACCCCACAATACTGATTGACAACCAGCTTGTGAGTGAAACATCTGTATGTGAAGGGAAATCCATTACGCTTACTGCCATTGCAGATATGTCATGGAACTACCAATGGAAGAAGGACGGCAAGATTATTGAAAATGCTAAAAGTGCTACATTACAGGTGTGGGAAAGCGGGGAATATCAGCTTGTAACATCCTTATCTGGTGCTTGCTCAAAAACAAGCCGTTCCAATAAGGTAAAAATTGACGTAGTCAAATCAAACTTTGCTCTGAAAACCAGCAGCCCGCCGGTTATCTGCGCCAGCGGCGGAAAATTGTCCATTTATGCCATCGCTAATGATAACTATTCCTATCAGTGGTTCTTGAATACCAGCCCTATTCCGGGCACTTCCGATTCACTGGTCGTCACGGTCCCTGGAAGTTACCATGTGACTGTTACCGACCAGGTCCAGGGATGTAAATCGTTGTCAGATACAATGGATATAAAATCCGTTCCACTTCTAACGGTCACTCTTGCATCTGTTACAGGACAACTTGCTCTATGCCAAGGAGATTCATTATTATTACAATCAACAGAAAGAAGTGATTTTGAGTACACTTGGTATTTCAACGATCAGAAAATCAGTGTAGCAGGCAATGCATTTTATGCAGACGAAGCCGGAATCTATACCGTAGTGGTAAAAGATTCAACTGGTTGTGAGAACCAGTCAAGCCCACTGAAAGTCGAGCGGGCAGAAAATGTAGTTATCTCCATGAGTCCAATAGATCCAATGTGCGGAACAGACCACCCGCCTGTTACTCTTTCAGCAAATCCAACAGGCGGAGTGTTCAGCGGAAATGGTGTATCAGGAAATACATTTGACCCCAAAAAAGCTGGAACAGGGATACACGAAATACAATATTCCCTGGAAGGTTCTTTGTCTTGTACTCAAGTTTCAGACAAGCAGCACATAGCGGTATGGAAATTGCCGGAAGCTGATGCAGGAAGAGATATTTATGTGCGGGAAGGAGAAAGTTCCTATATAGGAATTGTTGGGAACATCGATTATACATACAGCTGGTCACCACCCGAAGGGTTGGACGACGCGGCAAATCCGAGGCCTCGTGTTACCCCGGTTGAAGATACGGAATATACTGTACAAGTTACCGACCCGAATGGCTGTACGTCCCATGCAAAAGTGACAGTCAGGATATTTAATAAGCTGCTGATTCCTGACGCCTTTACACCCAATGCGGACGGTAAAAATGATACCTGGGAACTCAGCGGAATAACTTCCTATCCTGAGGCAGAAGTGACCATTTACAATCGTTGGGGCGAGGTTGTATTTTATTCAAAAGGATATGAAAAAGCTTTTGACGGACGCATTAAAGGCGTTGTGCCACCTTCGGATGTGTATGTATATAAAATAAAGCTAGATAAAGTAACTCCAGTACAACAAGGGACACTGATGCTTTTGAGATAAAGTTCAGGATTTGGCGCAGGTCACGAAAACCGTATCTTATCCCACAGTTTTTTACTCACTACCTGCCCTATCACCTGCTCCCGGTAGTTTCTGCTCATCGGGATCCTGAATGATCCAATAAATATCTCATTTCCTTCAATACCTTCTATTTTATGAATAGAAACAATATATGATTTATGCACACGGATAAACAGATTGCTGTCCAGGCTTTGCTCCAGGTTTTTAAGATAGAGCAATGTCATAAATTTACCTTTGTGCGTATATATGGTGACGTAGTTCTGCATTCCCTGGATATAGAGGATATCATTCAGCAGAACTTTCTCATATTTGCTGCCGCATTTGATAAAGAAATAATCCGCTTCCTGGTCTGCTTGTCCATGATCCGCAGACAGTGATCTCCTGACCAGCTGATGATAATCCTTGGCCTTTCTGGCCGCCTTAAAAAATCGGTCGAAAGTGATCGGCTTAAGTAAATAATCCAGTACGTTCAATTGGAAACTTTCGAGCGCATAACTGGGAAACGCGGTGGTGATGATCACCATCGGCGGATTCTGTATAATTTTCAGGAAATCGATACCATTCATTTTGGGCATCTGGATGTCCAGGAAAATCAGGTCGATCTGGTGCTCGTCCAACAATTTGATCAGTTCAACAGGATTTTCACAGGTCTGGACCAGATTCAAAAAATCGACTTCCCCTACGTAACTGGCAATCCCTTCCCTTGCAAGCGGCTCATCATCAACAATTACACAGTTTAACATGGTATGCGGGCTTTATTATTTCCGGATATTTTCTCAAGAAACTGCGGTGCTTCCAGTTTGGAAAGGTTTAAGTGCAAATCTACCTCAAAACGTTCCGGATAACTTTGTATATTCAGTTCATATCGGCCCGGATAAACCAGATCCAGCCTTCTTTGTACATTCCGGATGCCGATTCCGCCGTAACTGATCACTTCATGATGGGCGGTAGCGGAAGCGCTGTTGGCAATTGAAAAATCCAGGTCGGTATCATTCAACCGTATCGCCATTTTAATCCAGTTGGGTTTGTCTGTATGCTTTGAAACATGTTTAAACGCGTTTTCAACAAAATTCATCAGAATGAAAGGAGCAATGCCCAAATGTGCCCCGTTGTCCGGAGCATTAAACACAACTTCCACATTTTTATTTTGCCTTAGTTTTTCCAGCTCAATAAAGTTTTCGAGATAAGCGATTTCCTTATCCAGAGGGATTTGTTGATCGTTACTTTCGTACAACTGATGGCGCAGAATTTCCGAAAACTTGGCCAGCGAAGCCGACGCCATATCCGGATTTTTATGAATAAGAAAGAATATCGAGTTGATGGTATTAAACAGGAAGTGCGGATTAAACTGGTACTTCAGAAATTTCAGTTCCGTTTCCAGATTTTCCTTTTCCAGCAGTACCTGCCTGCGCTGCGTTTGTATCCAGTTTTTTGTCAGTTTAATACTCATGGCCAGTGTCATACTGGCCAGTGTGGATGGGAAAGCGTTGCTGATAAAAAAATAAAAACAATTGGTGGACCCATACAGTTGATCCATCGTTTTACCGGCAACCGCGGAAACCAGATAGTAACCCGGAACGATCAGCCAGGAGGCTGCAATCACCGTGAGTGCAAGAAAAACACCATACTGCCAGAACCTGCCCTTTTCAAGATATCTCGGAATGAGATAGTACAGGTTAAAACATACGGCCAGTATCTGGAAAGCCAAATAGAACAGAAACTTGACCGAAAAAGCTGTTAACAGTATGCTTTCGGCGGCCTTTACAGGATTTCCGATCGCAATTACCCACCAGAGATACTGGTAGGCACACCAGAAGGGGATGTGGTAAAGTTTATATCTGAAGAACCAGTGCCCGTCAAAATTATTCGGTGTAAATGCTGTCATTGGGTACACGTTTATCTGATCACGGCTCTGTCCTGAATTGCCTGCCGAAGCAACCGGTTTTGCGTTATCTAAAATACTTCATTTCCCAAAATAGACAATACGTTTGGATTTTATTTATCGGGTATACCAAACCACTTAAATAATTGACGAATGGTTCTCAAAATGATATGGAATGCAGGAGCCCGAGTTTTGGTTTGGAATACCTGAGAATGCCGGGTTCCAAAAAACAGAAACCGGCCAATGCATCCATTCAGTCTGCACGGCCGGTTTCTGCTCCACTTAGTTCATGATCATATTGTGCGGATCAATAACAAACTTCTTGGCCGCACCTTTGTCAAAATCGTGGTAACCACGCGGTGCATCTTTCAGACTGATCACCTCAACATTTACGGCTTTGGCAATTTTAATTTTGTCATATAAAATGGCATTCATCAGCTGGCGGTGGTATTTCATCACCGGGCATTGACCGGTGTAAAAAGAGTGGGATTTGGCCCAGCCAAGCCCTATTCTGATACTCAAGCTACCTTCCTGTGCTGCCTTGTCCTTTGCGCCGGGGTCTCCGGTAACATACAGGCCGGGAATACCGATTGCACCACCGGCACGTGTGACGGCCATGGCGGTATTCAGAACGGTTGCAGGCCTTTCCTCGGCAGCATGTGCACCATGCCCTCTTGCTTCAAATCCTACGCAATCTACAAAACAATCTACTTCGGGGATACCGATAATGGCCGCAATCGCCTCTTCCAGCGGTGTATCCTGGGTAAGGTCAATCACCTCACAGCCAAAGCTTTTGGCCTGTTGCAGCCTTTCAGGGATCATATCCCCTACAATCACTACCGCCGCGCCGAGCAAATGGCAGGAGGCCGCACAGGCCAGCCCTACCGGGCCCGCTCCTGCCACATAAACAATGGAACCTGGCCCTACCCCTGCCGTAACGGCTCCGTGGTAGCCCGTCGGGAAAATGTCCGACAGCAGCGTAAGATCCTTGATGTAGGCCATGCCCTGGTCTTTGTCAGGGAATTTCAGAAGGTTAAAATCGGCATAGGGAACCATCACATATTCTGCCTGCCCGCCTACCCAGCCACCCATGTCCACATAACCATAGGCCGCGCCCGGACGTGCCGGATTCACATTGAGGCAGATTCCCGTTTTTCCTTCCTTGCAATTTCTGCACCTGCCGCAGGCAATATTAAAGGGTACCGAAACCAGGTCGCCCACCTTGATAAATTCCACATCCCGGCCTGCTTCCAGTACAATTCCAGTGATTTCGTGGCCCAGTACAAGGCCCGCCGGGGCGGTCGTACGGCCCCTGACCATGTGCTGGTCACTACCGCAAATATTGGTCGAAACAATTTTGAGGATTACTCCATGTTCGCATTTACGGTTACCAATAGCAAGTTTTGGGTATTCAATCTCCTGGACGGCTACTTCTCCCGGTTTAATGTAAGCTACTCCATGATTCTGGCACATAGGTTCAAGGTTTATGTTCTTTGATAATTATAAAGATATCTAATAATTATTAAATTAAAGAACACATTCTTTTTACTCATTTTAATAATAATACTAAAAATCAAAGTGATAGTACCAAAATATAGCACTTCCGGGAATCATGGGGAGAAATCTGGAAGAGGCAAAAAGCATCGGATACGCGCAGGAAAATGAAAGTTTAAACTATCTTTATCAGGTGACCAGCCCCTTATTTATCCTGGTTCACGCAAATGATATCATGGGCATAAGAGCAATTATAACCGGTGCAACCGGAATGGTGGGAGAAGGCGTCCTGCACGAATGCCTGAAAAATGACCTGGTGGAAGCGGTACTCGTGATCAACAGAAAACCATGCGGCGTTACGCATTCTAAATTAAAGGAAATAATTCATCCGGATTTCTATGATCTCTCGGCCATCGAAGCGTTGCTTTCAGGCTACAATGCCTGTTATTTTTGTCTGGGGGTATCTTCGGTAGGCATCGGGAAAGAAGCTTATTTCAAGCTGACACACACCCTTACCTTACATGTTGCCGGTGTACTAAGCAAACAAAACCCCGACATGACCTTTTGTTATATCTCAGGCGCTGGCACAGACAGCACCGAAAAAGGCAGCGGCTGGGCCAGCGTGAAGGGCAAAACGGAGAACGATCTGATGAAATTGCCATTCCGGGCGGTTTATGCATTTCGCCCCGGATTTATCAAACCAATTGAAGGGCTCTCCAGAACACATCCTTATTACAAATATATCACCTGGCTTTTCCCGATTGGAAGAGCTATATATCCCGCAGGTTTTTGTACCCTTCGGGAGCTGGCCGCGGCGATGATCCGGGTAGCAGACAACGGTTACTTTAAAAAGATAGTTGACGGAAAAGACATTATAAAACTGGGGAAAGAAGCCTGACATTCCGCCAGCCCGATACCTTTCGGGAGCCATAAAAAACATTTATAACGAATCAGTTGACTTATCGGTGAGCCGTGCTCCTGTTCTAATTAAAAAATATAAACGTCCATTATTTGGACTAGATATAAATAAGAATCTATCTTTGTGTCTTCTTCCATGGATGAAGGCCCAATATGCGTAACGATTATACAACTGACATTTCTACGATTAAAATTGATGAGGATTCCTTCGTGGACATCTATAATCTTTATTGGGAAAAGGTTTTCTCAGTTTGTTATGCCAATCTGGGAGACGAGGAACCTGCCAAAGGTATGGTCCAGGAAATTTTCAAGTCGCTTTGGGAGCGTAAAGATCAGCTTGAGATCACCCAGTCGGTGGAAAGATATCTGCTGCGGTCTGCCAAATTAAAGGTTTTTGAATATATCCGAAACAAAAAGATAAGAGAGCAGCATCATGAAAGCATTGCTGCCAGGCAGGTTCAGGCTGTTAACTATACCGAAAACGAAGTCATGCTCAGCAGCCTTTCAGACCGGCTCCGTTCCCTAATCGAAACCCTGCCGGGCCAATGCCGTAAGGTATTCAGAATGAGCAGAGAAGATGGATTATCCAATAAGGAGATCGCATCGGCATTGTTTATTTCCGAAAGAGCCGTTGAGTACCACATCACTAAAGCCGTTACCTCCCTGAAATCCCGGCTGACGGAATATTCGTTCTGATTTTCTCACCCAGTTGCTTCGGAAAATCAGGAGATATGCTACTTTTACTAAAAAGTACTTCCGCAAAGGCGAAACGAGCATTTTCATGAAGGTCAGCAAGGAACTTATCGAAAAATATCACGAGGGAAAATGCTCTCCCGAGGAAAGTACCTTAGTCGAAAACTGGCTGCTAGACGATGATGAAACAACGTATGTTTTCCCTGAACTAAGCGCAAGTAAGGAAGAGATACGGCTGGAAATCTGGGGAGATATCAAATCGGTTTTGCCATCCGAAATCAAAAAATCGGAATCCCGCGTATTTCAGGTCAGGTCCGTTCAATGGGCCGCCGCCGCCAGTATTGCCGTTTTCATACTGGCCTTTATTTCCTTAAACAGGACGGATAAATCTCATTATTCCCGGACCAATATCAGCTCTGTTAATCGTTCCGAATCACTGAACCGTGAAATTTTATCCGATGACTTTACCATATCCTTAGGACCGCAAAGTAATGTTAGGATCAACCCTGGCACCGGCCTGGTTGACTTTTGCGGAACGCTTAAGATCAGTCCAAAAAAAGATATGAGCCTGTCTTTTAACGATGTATGTACGGACACAAAAGGAAATACGGAGAAAATGAGTTTCAAGAAGGGTGAAACCTATATTGCCCTCAATTATCGTCATGAAAAAACGAATGAAGTAATTGTAATGGAAGAAAAATTATTAATGGGCCTGCCGCCTGTACTTAAGAGGCAGATCATGGACCAGTTTAATATTTGAAAATTCTGCCGATATCCATGCGTGCTTCTGGCAACTTTCTGATTTATATTGTTTTTGCATTATTGACTTTCAACGCACTGCTGGGATGTTCAGATTCGCCTACCAATGATAAAAAAAGGTTCAGCATTTATGTGATGGCCAAGGATGCCAGCGAATATATTATCAGTACCAACGACCTGTCGCAGGGAGAAGTTGACCCCGTCAAAACCGGAGCGAAGGTTTCGCCCCCGCAAATCTGGTATGACCTTATTGTGAAGGATGGAAGTTATTTTCGGGTCAACCAGAAGACAAACTTCTTCGTCAGGTTTAATATCAGGAATAATGAGTTCATCCCGACGGATTCTGTTAAACTAAGTCAGTTTTCTTACATCGATACTTACAGCTGGCTACATCCTGACTCGTTGCTGCTGATCTCGTATAACCGGAAATCCGAAAAGGTCAGGTATGCAAAGGTGAATACCAGAACCCTGGAAGCTTCCACCGGAG
The DNA here is from genome assembly GCF_907164905.1 of Dyadobacter sp. CECT 9275. Taxonomy (NCBI): domain Bacteria; kingdom Pseudomonadati; phylum Bacteroidota; class Cytophagia; order Cytophagales; family Spirosomataceae; genus Dyadobacter; species Dyadobacter helix. The sequence continues at coordinate 1,724,965 of NZ_CAJRAF010000002.1, forward strand.
ACCTTGCCATTCCATTGCCTGTTCCGCCCTATAATTCCATGTCGGTAGGTTTTACAGATGTATGGCATCAGAAGCTTTTTGCAGGATATACTTACCACAGTACCCGCATTCCGCAGGGATATACCACTAGTGACACCGCCTATGTGGCAATAATGGATTATCCTTCTTTCAAACCCATTAAGACATTAAAAGATACGCGGTCTACATACCCAGGCGGCACCAACACCGCGCAGCCTAACACCTTCAGGGATGAAAAAGGGGACTTCTATTTCCTGGCCTGCCCAGGTGTGGCTTTAGGTAACCATCCTGGCAAGCCTACTGCATTGTACAGAATCAAAGCTGGCGACGAAGTACTGGACAGTTCCTATTTTTTCAATATATCCGCCTCTCCTATTCAAAATCATGCTTATGGGCTCTGGTATATCGGGAATGGGAAAGCCATTATCCGGAGCGAAAGAAAGGGCCTTTTCAAAGGGATGGAAGACCATTATAAGGTACCTCATGTTGCGTTCCATGTGCTCGATCTGGCCACCAAAACTGTAAAAAAGCTTGACCTGCCGCTGGACAAAGGCACTTCCCGCAGATGTGTGCTGGTTGAAAAGGGGCTGGTATATATTTCGATCAATTCGGATACCCAAGGGAACTATATATGGATGTATAATCCAAAAGACCATAGTTTAAAAAAGGGACTGAAACTCGCGGGAAACCTGGATTATATCCTGAGAATCGAGAGATTATACGACTACTGAGTACCCTGGCGACCACCTCTCTGAAAAAATCTGCTTTTTTTTGCTCTCCCCACCTTCGGTTTGCGGTAAGCTGTGCAACTAGGTTATGAAAAACCGGCAATCCCGGTTTTGCTATCTAATCAGTTACCGCAATGCATTCAGGCCGTTTTTTTTACCTTGTGTTTTTCTGTTTTATACTTCATATCTCCCATCGGACCCTTGGGCAAACCACTGCGGTCGTAAGCGGTGTTGTTCAATCCGAAGAGGGAAACGCACTTCCCGGTGTGAGTATTCTGATCCCGAACACTATACTCGGCACGGTTACGGGTACCGATGGTTCCTTTACATTAAATCTTCCCCAAGCAGGAAATTACACGCTTAACCTCTCCTCAGTAGGGTATTCCAGCCAGTCCAGAGATATAACCGTCAAAACGGATAAAGAACTGAAAATCAAATTCATTTTAAAGCCCGACGCCAAAAATATGGCAGAGGTAACCATTCATGGTAAAACGGAAAATCAGGAAATAAAGGAGCAGGCTTTTAATGTGAACGCTATTGAAACCAGGCAATTTGCAAACACTACCGCCGACCTGAATCAGGTACTGAACCGCACGGCCGGGGTGCGGGTACGTGAAGAAGGGGGCCTGGGCTCCGACTTTAATTTTGCAATTAATGGTTTGTCAGGAAAGGCCATAAAATTCTTTATAGACGGTATCCCTACCGAAGTAATGGGCAGCTCAATGTCGCTGAATAACATCCCCGTTAACCTGGCCGAACGCATGGAGGTATACAAAGGGGTGGTGCCCGTCAGCCTGGGGTCCGACGCGCTCGGCGGCGCGGTGAACATCATTACCAGCCAGCGGATAAACAACTATCTGGATGCAAGTTACAGCTATGGATCCTTTGATACCCAACGGCTCGCACTGACAGGCCAGTATACCACAGCAAAAGGGCTGATTGTAAAAGCCAGCGGTTTTGCCAATCATTCGGACAATAATTATCTCATGCGCGGCATGGAGATATGGGATGAGGCTCAATACAAGTATGTCAACAAGGATTTCCGACGGTTCCACGACCAGTACCGGTCGGCCATGGGTCAGTTGGAAGCAGGTGTCATAAATAAAAAATGGGCCGATGTGTTATTCCTGGGTTTTTCATATTCAGGAACAATGCAGAATATACAGACCGGCACCCGGCAGGATGTGGTATATGGAGGAGTTACCAAAGATGGCCATGCCTACAATGCATCGCTTCGTTACCGGAAAGACAACCTTTTGGTTAAAGGACTGAACGCAAATGTGTTTGCTTCAAGATCAGTCGACAACTATGTGGTTACCGATACTTCCAGCTATAAATATTACTGGGATGGCACAAAAGTAAAAACGAGCCTTGCAGAAATAAACGCGTCCAGGTCAATTACCCGTATCAACCGCCCGAGAACATTCCTGCGCGCCAACCTGGGGTACCAGTTATCCGACGTGCACTCTTTCAACCTGAACTATACCTTTGATCACCTGAGAAACGAAAATTATGACGAACTGATCACAGACCATGCCGATATACCCGGTATTCTGAAAAAAAATATTGTTGGCGCGGCCTACCAGCAAAACTTACTGAACAACCGCCTCACCAACACGTTCTTTGGCAAATTCTATGGCCTTAGTATTCAGCAGTCCAGATACATTTCAGTTACAGGAGAATACAACAAAGCGAATGATTCCCAAAACTATTATGGATATGGTCTTGCCAGCCGGTTTAAGATACTCGCTGATCTGGGAGTGAAAGCATCTTTTGAAAAGGCATATCGTTTGCAGGAGGTGGGTGAAATGTTCGGTAATGGCTATACGGTGGTTGCTAACCTGGATCTGAAGCCGGAGTCGAGCCAAAACCTGAACATAGGTACTTACTACGGATTCAATGTAGACAAACACCGTTTCTTCATCGAGGGCTCATGGTTTTACCGCAATGCCCATGACTTCATTTATGCGGTGGTTTATAAATCCAATTCAAGTGTGAGCCGGTATGAAAACACTTCCAAAGTTAAAGTGAACGGTCTGGAGGGTGATCTGAAATACAATTATGGCGACCTGCTCTATATCAATGCCAACCTGAGCTATCAGAAAGCCATTAACAATACTAAATATTCGCCCGGTTCGTCTGGCAGTACTACCGAGGCCACGTATCTGAACAAAATCCCCAACCAGCCCTGGCTTTTCGGAAACGCTGACCTGATCATCGGCAAAAATAATATCCTGGGTAAAAATTCCAGAATGCAGCTTAACCTGGGAACACAGTATGTCCACTGGTTTTACCTCACCTGGGAAGCCTTCGGTAGCAAAGCCAGCAAAAGCACCATTCCCGACCAGTACATCCATAACGTTTCCGTCTCCAATTCCTGGCAGAACGGCCGCTACAATATTTCCCTGGAATGCCGCAATTTCACGAACAACCTGGCCTTTGACAATTTCCGCCTTCAGAAACCCGGAAGAGCATTTTCGGTTAAGCTCAGATACTTCCTCAAATAACCTAATCCGTAATCTGCTTCATACCCATTCATTTACCAATCATCTATATTACAACAATCATGTTCAAAAATTTCAGACTCTATCCTTTCCTGATAGCGCTCGCTCTGGCTCCCATCCTGTACGGCTGTTCAAGTGATAGTGACAATCCTGTTCCTGTAGACGAGACGCAGGAAAAATACACGGTTTGGCTACAAATCGGAAGCTGGCCCAATACTACCCAGTATATCCTGGGTACCAATTCGCTGACCGAGGGCTCCATTGATCTTACCGGACATGGCGCGGAGGTTACGGGAAAATCAGCCTACGGAATCATTACAAAAGGAGGATATTACTATTATTACAATACCACTACCGGACGGTTTTCAAAATTCAAATACGAGAAGGAGCTTTACAATACCGTTCTGGAAGTTCCGTATACGCACATGGCGGATATCAGCGGATTTACCTGGATTAACGACCATACGCTTTTTGTGGTAGGAACGGACGGAGATCAGGCCAAAGTCCACTACTCCGTAATAGAAACAGAAACGCTTAAGATCACCAATGGAGTACTGGATACGCCTGCTATACCGGCCGGGTTTAAGTATTTTAATCTGGGAAATGTAGAATATACCAACGGAAAAGTATTTGTGCAGTTCGGATTCACTGCCGACCGGCCTACGCCCTGGGAAAACAAGGTGAACATCGGTGTGGTTGATTACGCCACTTTGAAATACGAAAAAACGCTGCAAAGCGCTGTTTCGGCTGGCCCGGGTACCAACAAGCTCTGGTTATCGTCTTCCTTTGTGGATGACAGCGGCAATACCTACTTTGCTACCAATGTGGAATGGAGCAATCTGACTCAGAAGCAAACGGCGATCTACCGTATAAAAAAAGGAGCTACAGAACTTGACGCAAGTTATACCGTAAATGCTTCCACAGTGGGTTACAACGGAGTCGGCCTCTGGTATATAGGCGGCACCAAAGCAATATTCAAATATATCGACCCAGCCGTAACCGGTTCTGCTCACATTTATGCGTTTGCGGTTTTTGATCTTGAAACGGGCAAAATCACCAGAAAATTAACTGAAATACCTAACGATGCGGACGCCTATATCCAGAACATCATTGTAGAAGATGGCAAGGTATTCATGATCACAAACGCCGAAACGGGTAAAGATTATGTGTATATCTATGATATAGCAGCACAAACTGTAAAAACAGGAATGGAAATGGTGGGCGGTTACGACTGGATCCTGCGCCTTGACAAAATGAGGTAATCCGTTTCAGTACCCACTACCAGGGGAACGAAGCCGGTAGTTTCACCCAAAAACAACGTTCAGAAATTACCGGCTTCTCTTCTCCCAAAATTAAATGAACAGTACAAAGTCTGCATGAAGATCCTGAAAAAAATAAATGCCTGGCTACATCTCTGGCTAGGGCTTGCTTCCGGAATAGTTGTCGTGATTGTCAGCTTCACGGGTTGCATACTTGTCTTTGAAAGTGAAATAAAAGACTGGTACAGCGCACATTTATTTGCTGAAAATCCGGAAAACAAACCTATGCTTCCACCTTCCCGACTGTGGCAGACCGCAAGGCAGGCCATGCCCGGCAAGGTAATTCAGAGCGTCTGGTATCATGGCGAGGGGCGTACAGCTCATTTTTATCTCAATTCCGATTCCCTGGTATATGTCAATCCCTATAATGGAAACCTGGTAGCTATTGTGGATCATGAGGACTTCTTTGATTTTATCCTGGAAGGTCATACAGAACTCTGGATACATCATGAGGCAGGAGCAGGTATCGTAAAGTATGCCACACTTATATTTTTCGTGCTGCTAATCACCGGGCTGATACTCTGGTGGCCAAAAAAATGGAACAGATCTCATACCGACAAAAGTTTTAAGATTAAATGGAAAGCCAAATTTAAACGGGTTAACTATGACCTGCACAATGTGCTGGGATTCTATTCCTTGCTGATTGCACTCATTATCTCGGCCACCGGGCTGATCATGGGTTTCTCCTGGTTTTCCAAAAGTGTTTACTGGCTAAGTTCGGGAGGAGAAACTCCTGCACCCTCCATTCGTTCGTTTTCAGATACCACACGGTTTAGCCAGCTAGCAGGACTGGAGAATGTTGATAAAGCCTGGAAAAAAGGGACAGAAGAGATTGGTGTTTATAACAAAGAAGCGATCATTGTTTCATTTCCTGACGAAATATCGGAGCCCATCTCACTCTGTACAGACATGATCAATGGCTCATGGCGTTATGTTTATCTGGATCAGCATACATTGGAGGAGCTCCCGGGAACACAACCTCAGATTGATAAATTAAACATAGCCGACTGGATAAGACGCACCAACTATGCTTTGCACGTAGGTTCTGTTGGCAACCTGACTACCAAAATCCTGTATTTTATTGCCAGCCTCATTTCAACCAGCCTTCCTATTACCGGATTTTACATTTGGTGGGAAAAGGAAAGGAAGAAGAGAAAAAAAAGGACCAAAAAATTACCCGGGGCAACAAAAATATCCCTGTAGGATCTGCCAGGCGAGCAGGCAGAACTCAATCGAACCAACACGGTCAGCAAATACTCCCTTTTAATGAAATTCATCCCCTACATTCTTACAGCCCTTTTTTTATCGGGTATCCTGTTACACCCTAATTCCGCCTCTGCCCAGCAGCAGGTATTCGGTAAAATAACAGGAAAACTCGTGGACGCACAGCAAAATCCGGTAGAATTTGCAACTGTCGCCCTTCATTATGCTACCGATTCGCTGATTGTAAAGGGCTCTATCAGTGACACTTCCGGGCATTTCATTTTCGAAAAAGTGAGAGAAGGACGATACTACCTTCATGCAAGCTTTTTGGGATACAAAGCGTTCAGGAGCAACAGCTTTGCTATAGACAAGTCAAATACTGAAATAATACTGGGAAATGTACTCCTCCTGCCCGAAGATAAAACACTGGAAACTGTTACAATCCTGGCACAAAAACCACTGGTGGAACAATATCTAGACCGCACGGTGATCAACATTGCAAACAGCATCCTTGCTGAAGGTAATACGGCCCTTGAATTACTGGAAAAAGCACCAGGAGTAACCGTTGATGATGAAGGCAATATCTCCATGAAAGGCCGCCCGGGCGTTAGCGTCATGCTCAACGGAAAACTGACATATCTGTCACAACGTGAACTTACCACCCTGCTGCGTGGTACTTCATCCGGTTCTGTATCCAAAATAGAGCTGATCACCAATCCATCAGCGAAATACGATGCGGCGGGCAATTCGGGGATTATCAACATTGTTCTGAAAAAGAATGAAAAGGTTGGAATAAACGGAAGTGTATATGGCAACCTGGCCCGCAGCAGAGCCAACCGTTATGGCGGAGGTACAAGCCTGAATTACAGAAATGGAAAATTCAACCTCTACGGAAGTTACGATCACGCCTTTCGGGGCGAACGGGAGTACCTGAATTTTACCAGAAGATTTTATGACGGCGGGACCACCCAGGAACCTAACCGTATCTCTTATCAGAATTCGGCAACCAGCGAGCCCTTGTATACCAACAATTACAAGGTCGGAGCTGATTTTTTCATCAATGAGAAAAACACTTTCGGGGTTCTTGTAAATGGCAACTTTGGAAAATATATCAATGACAATAATACTTCCAATCTTCTGGTGTCTTCGGCGGGCGAAATCCTGAGCCAGCCACAAACCCATAATGACAATCTGGATCGGTGGAACAGCAATACCTATAACATCAACTACACCCGTCAGTTCGGCAGCAAAGGTCAGGAGTTGTCAGTTGATCTTGATTATTCCGGGAATGAGAACCGCTCAAGGCAAAGTATGGATACCCGATACCTAAATACCGAAAAACCATACCTTGAGACCCGGTCGGTTCGGCGGGGGAATGTTCCGTCCCTTACCAATGTGTATGTGGGCAAACTGGATTACGTTCACCCGTTTGGAATAAAAACCAAACTGGAAACCGGTTGGAAGAGCAGTTATGTATCGGTTGACAACAATTTAAAATACGATACGCTACGCAATGACCAATGGATACCGGACCCCTCGTGGAGCAACCATTTCGCCTACAAAGAAACGATCCATGCTGGTTATATCAATTTCAGCAGGGAATTTGGGTCACTCAGTATCCAGGCCGGACTGAGAGGAGAAAACACCCGGACAAGCGGCCATCAGGTTACTACTGATTCCCTGGTAAAGAGAAATTACTTCCAGCTCTTCCCCAGCCTTTTCTTGACCAAAACCTTCGGAATTGCCCACAGCACCGGCTTCTCTTACAGCAGACGTGTGGAACGTCCTGATTATGACGACATGAATCCGTTCCGCTTTTTCAGAGATCCGTTTCTATATTACGAAGGAAATCCGTTTCTGCGACCGGAACTCACACATTCCGTGGAAATTAGCCATACTTATAAAGGGAAATTCATTACCACGATCAATTATAGCTACACTTCCGACGTCATGAACTGGATGATGGGACAGGTTGATTCTCTGAATACAACGTATCAAAGTCCGCAGAACCTTAAAAGCATGATCAATTACGGTATCAGCTTTACGGCTTCCGTGCAACCAACTTCCTGGTGGACCAGCAACAGCTTCGCCAATTTTTTCCGGAACGAATACAAAGGCGACCAGAAAGGCGGAAACTTGAATAACGGCATCTGGAGCTTTTCTGTCAATACGCAAAACAGCTTTCAGTTGGGAAGAGGTTTTGCTGCCGAGCTAAGTGGATTTTACAACTCCAGGTCGGTATATGGAGTGTTTGTTAACAGAGGTTATTATATTATTTCAGCAGGTGTCCAACAACAGATCCTGGATAAAAGAGGGACAATTAAACTGATGGTCAACGATATTTTCCAAACCCGCCAGCGGCGTAATACTGCCCGGTATGAAAATCTGGATATGGACGGACACATCCGTTTTGACAGTAGAGTAGCTACTTTTTCTTTTACCTATCGTTTTGGAAAAGACATTACACCGGTGCGGAAACGCAGTTCAGGAAACGAAGATATACAGAACAGGGTGAAGGGGGGCAGTTGAAAGGAGCAGACAATGGGACTCTTTCTGTATGAAACGATTAAAAAAGGGAGACCACTTCGTCTCATCAGAAGCGGTCTCCCTTTTTACCCAATTTCTTTCAATCACTGATTTACATATACGCTTCCGCTGCTGGCAGACAGCGTTACAGGAATACCACCGCCATTGATTTTCCCACGAACATGGTCACTTTGGGCCTCGCCATCAAAATTCTTCAGGGGTATCGACACTTTGTTACCTCTGAGATTAAGGTCTGCACCTTTGTCGAGCGGCATGGTAACGCGTACTGTCCCGGCCGAAGTGGTCAGGCTCAGGTATTCACCCAGTTTTGAAACTGAAACTTCAATACTTCCGGCGCTGGTATTTGCTCTCAGGCTACCAGAAATATCGGCCAGCCGGACGGAACCCCCGGAAGTACCGGCATCCAGCTTACCCGCAATGTCTTCTCCTTTTATGCTCCCTCCGCTGGTATGGGCCACAATGTCACCGTCAAGCCCATTCAACAGAATACTGCCACCGGAAGTTGTCAGATTTATCTTTCCTTTCAGCATATCAGCCTTGATACTTCCTCCGCTGGTGGCCAGGTTAATATCGTTGCGGCAATTAGTTACATCAATACTGCCGCCGGAAGTCCTCCCCCGAATCATACCATCCAGATCATCCAGTTTAAGGCTGCCTCCGCTTGTCGCGAAATTCTGTTCGCCCGTTAGCGAAGCAATTTTAATGCTTCCTCCGCTGGTTTTAAGGTCCGTACGCATGTTGCGGGGGGTATATACCTTGAAACCGATCGAGATACTTCTTTTATCATTCCAGGGAATATTATTTTTCCTTTTGGCCGTGGCAACCACCTTATTGGCTTCGGTAACGATGCTGATATCAAAATCTTCCAGGCGGTTCTCAATTTCTTCCTTAGAAAGTTCGTCTTTTCCCTTCCAGTTATTGCCCCGCACAAACATATCTACCTTGATACCTCCGGATTGTGCCCCGGTCACCAGGATGGAGCCGCCCGATGTTTCAACTTTTAACTCCTTCAGATTACTGTCTGTAAAAGTCCTCGTAACATACGGTTTCTCTTCCGAACTTTGAGAATAGGCAGCCAGGGAAGTGGCCGCGGCAAAGAAAAGCAGTAGTAGTTTTTTATTCTTCATGATCTGTCAGGATTAATTTTGAAAATGACGGAAAAAAGAAACAGAAAGTTGCATCCTCCATATTACTTCACCTTCATATATTTATATCTTAGCTGTAAAAAAAGCAGACCACAAACACAAACAGCTGATTTTCAGATAAATACGAATATAAAAAGACAACTTTTTTGTCCAATAACGGACATTCCGAACACCAGCCGGCATCATTTTTGAGCTAAACTTTGAAACCTTAAAACCATTCTGATATGAAAACTTTCCTGCTTACCATTCTGCCTGATGCGGATTCGGCCAAAATCATGAACATCTTACAGGATCTTGTGGACCAGAAATCTATTGAACTTAAAACCTATAGCCAACAACCAGTATCGGCCAGCGAGGAGCAGATTGATGAAATGATCGATGAGTCGGAACTAGGCCCCTATTACACGGAGCAGGAGGCCAAGGATATTCTTAAATTATAAAATAACGGGGATAGAAATCCCCCGTTATCTTTTATGAATTTGTAAAACCTTTATTTCGTCGAACTGCGAGGTGTGGCCCCAGCCACATTTAACATCCTTTTTATTACCGGTCAGGCTGTATTTCAAATGCACATCCGTAAAGCTATAGTAACTGTCGGATTTCCCCAGCGCTTCTTCGATTACTTTGAAGGATGCGTCCGAAGGAGCGAGTGAAATGGTTGAATCTCCCGACTTTACACTAAAATGCCACGAGCAGCCATCCGACGCAAGCATATTTACATATTGTCCATCTGCTTCAAGTACTGCATTGTCCAGCACTTCATTTTCGTCGTGGCAACTTACCCATGCCAGCAAACCAAATAACACTACTGCAATTTTCATAAGTTAGATTTTTCACGGTTAAAGCTTAGTTTACCAAGGCCCATTACAGACTGATGCTGTTTGCGCCCGAAAGCAAGACCATCCGTTGGTCGAAATGGTTGTAACCTATTTCAAAAAATAATCACTTTTTTGAAGAAAGTCCGAAAACCATTTGCCAGAGTCTTTGACAATCCGCTCCTGCGTTTCGAAATCGACATAAACCAGGCCAAACCGGGCTGAATATCCTTCTGCCCATTCAAAGTTATCCAGGAAAGTCCAGGCAAAATAGCCTTTCACGCTTGCGCCCTCCTGTTTGGCTTTTAAAACCTGCGCAAGGTATTCCCTAAAAAAATTCAACCGCGCGGTATCACGCACTTCTCCCTGCTCCACAACATCCTGAAATGCAGCACCGTTCTCGGTAACGATGATATCCCTGATACCTGTATATTGACTGAACTGATCCAGAATCCTGTACATACCTTCCGGTGCAATTTCCCAGCCCATGGCCGTTACAGGTTTATTCCTTTTAACCGCAGGTTCTTCCTTAAGCCATAAAACAGGTACGCGGTACGAATGCCTGACCACCACATTGAAATAATTCTGAAGGCCGATAAAATCAAAGTCGAATTTCAGTTTTTCATCGTCGCCGCTCCGCATATACTTCCGGATTTTTGCCAGATATGGAAATGCGTCGGACGGATACCCCATTCCCAGCGCGGGTTCAATAAACAAGCGATTCATTAATGCATCTGCACGTCTGGCGGCTCGGATATCTTTTACACGCTCAGTGGCAGGTTCCACGTAGGAACAGGAAAGTGCTGTACCTATATAGGCTTCTGGAAACTGGCTTCGGATAACCCTTCCTGCTTCGGCCTGTGAAAGTGCCAGATGGTGAACCACGGGAAGAAAATTCCAGAGACCCTTTTTCCCAGGGGCGTGTAAACCAGTGGTGTACCCCAGACCGGCCGTTGCCATGGGTTCGTTCATGACGATCCAGTTATTTACGCGATCACCAAATGCACCGGCACAAATGCTGGTGTAAGCGGCAAACCAACCCACCACTTCCCGGTTTTTCCAACCTCCTCTTTTTTCCAGGCTCAATGGTAAATCCCAGTGGTATAATGTTAACCAGGGAACCAGATCCAACGCCAGGCATTTATCGATCAGGCGGTTGTAAAAATCAATCCCTGTCCGGTTAATTTCTCCCACGCCCTCCGGCAAAATCCGCGACCAGGAAACCGAGAAACGGAAATTCTTAAAGCCTAGTTTTGCTGCAATTTCCAGGTCCGTTTCGAAACGACTGTAAAAATCACAGGCAACACCAGCCTTATCATTATTTTTGATCCTTCCCTTTTTTTCAGCGAACTCATCCCAGATGCACGGACCCCGTCCTCCCTGGTCCACGGCTCCTTCTATCTGATAGGCAGCGGTGGCTGTACCCCAAATAAAATCTGTTCCGAAATCGCTGGCTGTTAAAGTTTGTCCCGAACCCGGACCGAGAGAAGTAGGATGCACTGTAAAATGGTATTTTCTGAGCGATAAATGTACCGCATCGCCAGAACATAAAAAAGTTCGGGGCTAAGTATGGCCCACTAATGACCTACACTCCCCGAACTTTCCGTTCTTCAAAATTTCAGTACCTATTTGATAATCTGAATTCTCTTACTGGATACTGTCCCGGCATCCGTGACCATTTTAATAACATACCACCCCTGCGAAAAGCTTCGGAGATCCACTTCCTTTTGGGAATCAGGTGCTGTTTCAAGAAGCAGTTTACCGCTGCTGTCGTACAACCTGACCACCGCTATCTGCGCTGCCGAGGTGATGCCTATTTTTTCCGTAGCCGGGTTGGGATAAACCGAGAACTGATCAGCAATATCAAAACGGGCGGACACAACACGGCTGAACGCGAAGGTATTGTCAAGGTCGATCATTTTTAGCCGGTAGTAGTTATGCCCACTCACCGGCGCCGCATGGGTGTAGGTATAATCTATTTGCGCGTTGCTCTCTCCCTGTGCCGCTACAACACCGATTTTCAGCCAGTTCTTTCCATTATTGCTATGCTGTATCTCGAAACTTTCCGAGTTGGTCTCCGCAGTTGTCTCCCAGTTCAGAATGGCGCTTTTGCCTTCCAGGGCAATTTTAAAGGTAGCAAGTGTCACCGGCAGAGGATTGGTGGGTGCAGAAACTTTGAGGCAGGCCAGATCCATTTTTATAAAGTCCCCATCCGACATACCCGTTACTCTTACAAACTGCGCATTACTTGGTGCAATGGCCGTCAATGTATACTTCTTCAATCCCGGAGGGGTATTACCCACAACTTTGTCAATGTAAACAGGCACCGGTTCATCCCCGGTCGTCTCTGTTTCATTTTTATAGAAGATCAGCACAAATCTTTGGTTTCGAGGATTTTCATAAGCAGCCCACACCGTAAGTGATACTTCACTTTTTCCTTCAACGGGTACATCCTGCCAGAATTTACCCGAACCTTCGAAAACACCGCCGTAATCACCGCAAACCCGGTAGGATTGCTCCGTTTTTAAAGTACCCCCGCTGGTTTGCCACCCTGACGTTCCGCTTTCAAAGCCAGGATTAGTCAGCTTGTTGTTATCACACTCCGAACAATAAGACGGTTCCGTCACAACCAGACAGGCACCATCGATTTTGAAATACCCTCCTTCTGAATAAAATTCTACCCGAACCTTAAACGTTCCCGCTGGCGCAGTGGCCGTGAGCGAGTACCTTTGCAGGATAACCGCCCCGCCCACTTCATAATTCATATCGGTGGTTTGCTGTTCAGGTGCAGCACTTGCAATGGCTCCACCCGTACTGTTTAGAAAAACAAGGTTAATCTTGTGTTTGGTACTGCTGTTGTGCGTTCCTGCGTATACATTCAGGGAAACCAGGCTGCCCGAGACAATGTCAACCTCCTGATACAACGTGCCGCTGCCGGTCATCAGGCCATTGTAGTCTCCGCATACATTATAAGCATGATAATCCGTGGTAAAGGAGAAATCACCCGACTTGCTCCACCCGGCGGTTCCATCTTCAAAGCCTGGATTCACCAGAACATTCCCGTTACAGTTACATTCATACGCCGTGAGCACAACGCAGGCACCATCAAATTTAAAGGTATTCCCCTCTGAATATATCTCAATACGCACCTTTGCCGTACCCTCGGGCGCTACCGAAGAAAGCTGGTATTTCTGAAGGTGATAATCTCCGTATACATAATTTACCGGCTCCGACTTGTTGTGATTTCCTGTAATTATTTGTGACGATGCATTGTAAAATGTGATCCTGAACCTGTTGGTACGGTTGTCGTTGTTGACCCCGCCGTATATTTTAAAATCTACCCGGGTTCCCTGGGCTGCGTTAAATTCCTGATAAAGCAGCCCGCTTCCGACAAGCATGCCGCTCTTGTCACCACATACGTCATGGTCATTGGCATAACTTAACGTACCACTTGACACATTCCATCCACCGGAGGTTTCGAAACTGCCGTTTTGTAGTACGTTTCCATCACAGGAACATTCGTAAGCCGTGGTGAGATCCGCAGCAGATAAAGTACCGGTAGCCCATAGACTGGAACAGAGAAAGAGAAGGAGGAAAAATCGAAAAGTAGCTATTTGTTTCATCGGTCTGATAGGGTTAAAATAAAATATTGAATGAAGGGAGAATTTTAGTTATCCAAAACTACAACCATATTCAATAAGAAGTTCGATTAAAATATAATTTTTTCAATATTTCCTCAAACTTAAAAATATATCTATAATGATTTTGAAAGTAATTTATGTTGAAAAATTAGAAATATTACTACCATAATTTCGTACTTATGGCAGGTATTCACGTAATAATTATAAATTTCACTGAGATTTAGTGAAAAAATTACAAATTCGAACTTAAATTCAAAATTGTACTTTTACAATACAACCAGGATTCAAAAATAACTGCAACGAAAGAAATGGAAGTAGAGATCGAGGACTAAAACGGAAACAGGTATCCTCCGAAAAATTGAGTCTGCTAAGAGTATTATGAGGATGAGAAAGATACCCAAAGAAGGCCATTCAAAAAAAGACACATTCTTCCAGCCATGCACAGGTAAAAAAACCGACCTGTTCAGCAAATAACCTATTGATTATAAATACTTTAACCAAAACAAAAATGCAGTTTCGAACAAAGAACCCCTTAGCAGCGTTGCAGTATGGACAATCCTCAACGGACTGCGCTGACCGTATTGGGAAGAATAATACTGATAAAAAGGAGTGTATTTTTTGAAAATCCTGATGAAAAGAATTGAGAAGGAGTTTTAAACCAAGTACCAAAGGAATTGAAAGAAGTAGATTTTTCCGACAAACAACCTGCTTTTGAAGCCTAGTATTCAGTCCGTTATAAACCAGAAATAATTTTACAGCCGCTTAGATTTCTTTATGCAGGATAAATCACAACACGACAAACGGATTGCAGAGAGACGATCAGCGAAAATTTCCTTAAAAATCGAAGACAACTGCATGTACTCTTGGCACCGATACTAGACCGAAGTCAGTTGCGGACGAAGATCCTGCATAAGAAAAACCTGACGCAGTTCCTGAAGTCCCTTGCGCACCCTTGATTTCACAGTACCAAGTGGCATTTTTAACAACTCGGCAGCTTCCTCATGCGTATATCCGTTAAAGTATACCATTTCTATCAGCAGCTTGCGCTCAGGTATTAAACCGGCTACAAGGGCACGGAGGTCCAGGGTTGAAGTGGACGGCGTAAAAGAAACTGCATGAAGATCCCCCGCAATTACGTTTTCCAGCTTAATATTCTTCTGTTCCTTGGCGTCAAGCCTCAATTTGTCTATGGCAGTATTTCTGGCAACGTTCAATATCCACGTAAACAGTGAGCCTTTTGCCTTTTCGTAAGTACTCATATTCTTCCAGATTTTCAGAAAAGCATCCTGCATAGTATCAGCCGCTTTTTCTTCATCCTTGACAATCTTGATGACAATCCCAAATAGCGCCGGAGAATAACGGTCATACAGATATTCGAAAGCATCGCGATTATTTGATTTCAAAAGCACTATTAGCTCTTGTTCTGTATACGTAGATTTTTTGGTCATTATAATTGATATTTCGAAAACCCATCACGAGGGAACCGGCACCTGCTCTGATTACCACCTGGCAGTATGAATAATTTTGTTCCAGCCCGATAGTTGCCGCCAGATGTGCAAAATTCAGGCCACTTTGGGGAATTCTTTCAGATACAAACGGTTAACGCAACAAATTCTGTCGCTTTGGCTCCTGGCAGTTCTTACCCCGGGTTTGAACATTCGGTTATTTATTTTGTACCTTAAAGTGTCAAAATTTAAGATGATGAAAAAAGTTTTCTGGACCCCCTTTTTGTTGCTTCTGGTTTCGTGCCATAAACCAGAAGCAGAAAAGGACGAATTAAACCGGCTTGCCGTTGAGTATGTAAAACTGGGCCTCACCATAGGACAGTATGACGGAGATTTCGTGGACGCGTATTACGGCCCCGACTCACTCAAACCTGCAACTGCGAAGGACACAGCCTTCCCGAAAGACAGTATCCTTCGCCAGATATCCTTCCTGAAAGATTCATTTCAGAAAATCGCTGAAGTTACCAAAAATGATACCATCAGGAAACGTGCAGTATGGATGGGACATCAGCTGACCGCATTTTCAAGGAGAGTCAGGAATTATTCCGGCGAATATCAAAACTTCGATACCGAGTCGCATGAGCTTTTTGATGCCGTTGCACCCCGTCATACTGAAAATCATTTCAAGCTTTTAATAGACACTCTGGATCAAGCTTTACCTGGAAAAGGAACGGTGGTCAGCCGCTTCCGTTCCCTGGCAGATCGTTTCCGGATACCGCCTGATAAAATTGACACCGTTTTCAAAACTGCCATCGCCGAAGCGAGAAGACGAACAATTGCACACTATCCACTCCCTGTGGGCGAATCTTTCGAACTGGAGTATGTCCGGGATAAACCGTGGTCGGGATATAACTGGTATAAGGGAAATTACAAAAGCACCATTCAGATCAATATCAGCCAGCCCATCTTCATTGATAGAGCCATTGACCTAGCCTGCCACGAGGGATACCCCGGCCATCATGTTTATAATATGTTACTGGAAAAGAATCTTTTCCGCAACAAAGGCTGGATGGAGATATCACTCTATCCGTTATTCAGCCCTCAGTCTCTTATTGCCGAAGGAAGCGCCAATTACGGCATTTCGGTAGCATTTCCCGGCAATGAGCAAGCAGCCTTTTGCAAAGGCATACTCATGCCGCTGGCAGGAATAGATACCGCTTGGGCCGACCGCTATTTTAAGGCACTGGCACTTAAATCACAACTGGATTACGCCCGTAACGAAGTAGCAAGAGGTTTGCTAAGCAGTCAAATGTCCGCCAAAGAGGCCGAACGCTGGCTGGCGGAATACTGCCTCCTCACACCCGAAGGTGTACAAACCTATATGCGGTTTATAAAAAAATACAGAAGTTATGTCATCAACTACAACTATGGCCAGGAATTGATCAAAAACTACATCGAAAGCAACGGAGGAACGGAATCAAATCCAGGATTGCGCTGGAAATTATTTGAGATACTGCTCAGCAATGAAATCAAAGCAAGTGACCTGATCAAAAAATGAACCCCGCCCCCGTCATCATCAAAGCTGAAAATCCGGACCACTACAGCGCAGGGCTCGTCCTTTTTAAAGCATATATAACATCTCTTGATTTCGATCTGTCGTTTCAGAATATTGATCAGGAACTGCAAATACTTCCTGAAATGTACGGCGCACCCACCGGTGCCCTGCTGCTGGTTGTGTATGACAATCAATACATCGGTGTAGCCGGCATACGCCGTATCGAAAATGAGTTTACCTGTGAAGTGAAACGTATGTATATCCGCCCGGAGTACCAGGGAAAGGGTATGGGAAAAGAACTCATGTCAAAAATTATGGAAGTGGCCAGGGAAATGAATTACCGAAAGATAAAACTGGATACCCATGCGGTAAAGATGCCCCATGCCGTGAAACTGTATGAAGCATCCGGTTTCAGGCAAGTCGCTCCCTATAACTACAACCCCCACCCGGGTACCGTATTTTTTGAAAGAGATTTATAATGATCGCCCACCAAAGAATATAAAAAAAATTATTAACTAACGAACAATTCGAAGCAAATACACTTATACCTTTCTTAATTTTTAATAATTTATCTATTATATTCAAGAATCCGTAAATAAAATTAGATAAATCTTGAAAATTTTGAATTTACTCACCCTTAAAGATAATTTCCTAAGCAAGACCGGTGCTTTGCTACTGGCAGGAGCATTCACAGGAATGATCAGCCCGAATATTTTTGCGCAGGCTCCCCCTATCCCCAAAAACTACGTTTGTTATCAGCCCAAATCCAAAATCATCATTGATGGAAAGCTGGATGAGAAATCGTGGAAGCAAGCCGAATGGACAGACCTTTTCGAAGATATCGAGGGGCCCAAAAAACCCGCTCCGCTGCAAAAAACCAGAGCAAAAATGCTTTGGGATGAACAGTATCTCTATATAGCCGCCGAAATTGAGGAAGAGGATATCTGGGCCTATCAAAACCAGAAAGACCAGGTCGTTTTTATGGAAAATGATTTTGAAGTATTTATTGATCCCGACGGAGACACCCATAATTACTATGAACTTGAAATAAATGCCATCAACAATAGTTTTGACCTATTTCTGCCCAAACCATACCGCAATGGCGGCAGAGCCGCAATTCCGTGGAACATTGACGGCCTGAAATCCGCGGTCACCATAGACGGCACACTTAATGACATCAGTAAGAGAGATAAAAAATGGATCCTTGAAATTGCGATCCCCCACGCATCACTGAAACACGAGGATATTCCGGCGGTTATACCAACGGACGGTTCACTCTGGCGGATCAATTTCTCACGGGTAAACTGGCATCATGATTTTGAAGATGGAAAATACCTCAGGAAGAAGAACCCTGAAACGAAAAGAAACCTGCCCGAATTCAACTGGGTTTGGTCGCCCCAGGGCGTGATCAACATGCACGTACCTGAAAGATGGGGTTACCTGCTGTTCGCAAAGGAAACTGTGGGCAAAAAAAAGGTGCCTTTTCAGCTTCCTTATGTTGAAAAAATGAAATTAATGGCCAGAGAAGTTTATGAAAAACAGCGGGAGTATTTCAGAGTACACAAACATTACGCAGCCAATATTGATGAACTACACCTGGATAACGTCAGCGAATCAGACAGGAAAGTCAATATTTTCGAAACTGAAGGTTCCGGAAATCATTTCAAAGTGCTGGTTTCTAATGAAAAAGAGAACAAAAAGGTATCCGTCGCCATGGATGGCCTGGTTACTGTCAGTGATTTAAAACCTTAAAAGAATGATACGATTCTTATTTTTCTCCTTTGTCGTTATGTCCTGTTGCTTCAGGGCAAGCGCACAGCCATCAGCCATCAGCGGTACCCGGGAAGATAAAAAACTAACTACAAAACTGACGAAGGCACTCGACGGATTTCACGGCACGGCAGGGGTATATGTCCGTCACCTGAAAACCAACCGGGTGGCCTCAGTAAACGCAGATTCCTTATTTCCCACTGCCAGCATGATCAAAGTACCTATTATGTGTGGGATATTCGACAAAATAAACAGAGGCGATATCAAATACGACCAGACGCTGTTGTACCGTGACTCGCTTAAATACGACAACGGCATCGTGGGCTCTTTCAGAGACAGTACCAAAATAGGCATACCCAAGGTTATTCACCTGATGATTTCCCAAAGTGACAATACCGGGAGCTTGTGGCTCCAGGCCCTGGCCGGTGGCGGAGCCACCATTAATCAATGGCTCGAACTGAACGGATTTAAAAATACCAAAGTAAATTCCAGAACTCCGGGACGTAAAGAAGGACAGGCAAAGTATGGCTGGGGACAGACCACCCCGCATGAAATGACTGAACTCGTGGCTATGATCCACGATGGAAAAGCAGTTAACGCTGCCGCAAGCGAACGCATGTACCGGTTCCTGGGTATCCAGTTCTGGGACGGAGAAGCGCTCTCGCAAATCCCTCCGTCTATTAAAACCGCAGCCAAGAGCGGAGCCGTTAACCAGGCAAAGTCCGAAGTGGTGGCCGTGCATGCGCCACACGGAGATTATGTTTTTTGTATCACTACTAAAAACCAGCAGGACCAGCGCTGGGAACAAGACAACGAAGGATATGAACTCATCCGTACGATTGCGGCCATCATCTGGCAACACTTTGAACCTAAAAGCAAATGGAAGCCCGATCCGGACAGTCGCAAATTCTGGTTCTGATGGATAGGGAAAGTTCACAGGTCCAGGCTAGGAAACCCGTGAACTTTCTCATAACATGGCCTAGTGCCCTTCACTGGACTCCATTCCCAGGATAGCAAGCCTGTAAGGCGTTGCCGATACTTTTATTTTATTGATTTTGGCTAAATTCTTAATATCGATCTGCAAAAGCTCCCCGGTCTTCGGCTGGGTAACATAGAGGTACCTGGTGGTAGCTTCCAACTGCGGTTTCTGGGTTTCCTCTTTACTGGTTGAGGCGATAACGTTACCGTTTACTTTAAGGGTATTGGTTTTCAGATCAAAAATCCTCACTTCTCCCGAGTGTAACAGAATGACCAGGTTGTTCCCGGCATAATCCACTTTGGCCTGCATTATATCAGTACTTGCCATAACCGGTGTTACGGTATTGGCAGTCACATCTATCAGATAGGCGCCTTTCGCGGCTGTATAACCTATAAATTTCCCAGCTCCTTTTGCTTCCAGAATTGACCCAAACCATGCCGTTTCAAAATCGGCCGGGTGGGCAATCAGACGCTGCGCTCCGTTTTGTTCCACCACAAGTATTCCACTGGATGACCCGAACAAGGATACAGTACCATTGGTAGCATTGCCATGTATCCCCTTGGTCTGAATGGACGACGCGGCGATGGTCTTCCCTGATACGTCAATAATTTTCACTCTTTCGGGTAATACGCCTGCAACAGACCCGTCCTTTTCCGTGATCGCGTAAGTACCGTTGTCAAATTTGGTCATAGCACCGTGATGAGCCACGTTCCCGGCATTGATTGTGGTCATTTTAGCACCCGTCGCGTGAAAATCAGCCTCGTTGGCTATACTCAGTGTACCATCACCATCATTGAAGGTAATGATTTCATCACCCTTACTTTTAAAATGTGTCGGTTTGTTACCATCCCCGATCAAAGCCGCTAATTTGGGAGTGCCTTTGGTATCAACATGGTCTCCATGGCCTTCAAAGCCCGTATCAAAAAGTTGTACGTGATTGTTTGCCCCGTTCACCAATGCACCAAAACGCCCTGCCTGCGTACCATAAAGGGCCGATTTCGGAAATTTTGCTTCAAATTTTTCGACCGATAATTTTACAGGATCTATCAGTGACAATTCCGTCCCCGACTCGTCGTTCACCAAAATCCGGACGTATTTAAATTCTGCGTCATCAACCGGCATGGGGTCTTCTCCTTTGTCCTTCTCACAGGAAGAAAATACCAGCACCAAACCCAAAGCAAGCAGTGTTTTAAATAAATTACTTTTCATATTTAGTTTTTAAAAATGCAACATTGATGCAAATATAAAGAACTCAATACAAAATGCAACAATGATGCATAAATAGATTTAACGAAGCAAAAATGCTCGTCCCGTATGCAGCAAAAGGGAAGAACAGGGAAGAAATAAATGTACGGATGTGCCTTGTATGAGCGTTTCGACAGGCCTCTTCATTGCCGGAGGTGATCAAAAACGCCCTTTTGGGAGGATAAATAAATACCTGAATGCGGGTTCCCCGCATTCAGGTATACTAAGCAGTTGCCCCGTAGAGAACGTTCCTGCTTTCTTTTTTTACAAATGTAATCGGGACAAAGTCATCCGTTGGTGCACCAATGTAATAAACAGTCCATTCAGGGTCATGCTTGGCAAGCATTTCACTGATACAGTCGGCCCGGTGTGCGATGGGGTTCGAACAATCCTGCCAGTAAAAGAGCTCAACACGGTAGTGCAACTGCTGCTTCATACCGTTGATCGTCACCTCGACTTCAATCTCCTGCTTGCCTGGCAAGTTGGGGATGGGGATAGCAATATGGCTCATACTTGTTTTAGGTTATGGTCTGTAACAACCAGGAATATAAATTTCATTACTTGAAACCGGGGGCCACCAGCCGCTCCTGCTTTATTCCGAACGCAACGATTTCACCGGGTTCATTAATGCTGTTTTTAGACTTTGCAAACAGATGGTCAGCAGTGTGATGGTCAGCAACAAAACAGGTGGAATGATAAAAATTGCCCAGCCCAGACCGACGTGGAAAGCATAATTGGTAAGCCAGTCCTTTGCAGCAAAATATATGACGGGAATGGCGATTACGGCTGCGAAACCAACCAGTTTCACAAAATCTCTGGACACCAGCAGCAACAAACCACTCACTGATGCGCCCAGTACTTTGCGTATGCCTATTTCCTTGGTCCGTAGTTTGATTACAAAACTCGAAAGCCCCAGAAGCCCCATGGAAGCAACAATAATGGCCAACACCGCGAAAAGTCCAAAAACGTTGCCCAGCCGGTTATCGGCCTGATATTGCTGATTAAAATAGTCGTCCAGGAAAAAATATTCGTAGGGATTCCCCGGAAAAGCGCTCTTATACGACTCTCCGATATCCGCAATCGTTTTTGAAGCATTGGAAACATTAAGATTCACAGAAATATATTTCCAGTCACTATACGAAGGGTAATAACAAAGAATCGGATCGTATTTCTCTTTGAGCGACCGCTGATGAAAGTTTTTCATTACCCCGATAATCTTACATGGTACATCGGCCTGCCCCAGCCGGAACAACACATCCTGATTAATCGCCTCTTCTGCTGAATGATAACCGAGTGCTTTGACCACCTCTTCATTGATAATGATTTTATTATTGCTGGTATTGTTCAGACTTGAAGAATCAGTGGACACAAAGTTTTTCCCCGCCAGGAGTTCAATTTTATAGGCGGGAATGAAGTTTTCGTCAATCTCCATCAGGTACGTCGTAAAATTATGCTGCTGATCCTGACTGGCCCGCCTCACGCTGTTACGGTAACGAATCATGTTGCCAGGAATGTCGGAAGTGGTGGTGGCACCCAGCACGGATGGAGTCTTCTTCAGTTCGGATTTGAAGTAATTATATCTGCTACTGATGGTGGAATCTGCAATGGCCGGTGTTTTGACGATCAGCACCTGGTCCTTTTTATAGCCCAGATTCCCGTTTCTCATATAATTAAATTGCTTAAAAACAATGAGTGTAGCCGAAATAAGGATGATAGAAAGCGCAAACTGAAAGGAAACCAAAACACGCCTGAGAGAAATTCCCTTACTCGATTTGATCAATGACCCCTTAAGAACAGCGGCCGGCATAAATGACGACAGCGCAAAAGCGGGATACAGACCCACCAATAACGCCCCGAAAATAAAAACTCCAAGCACACTCACCCAGAAAATCGCCTGGGTACCCAATCCGGTTGTAAAAAAACCGGTACTTATTTCCTTGCCTATAAAGGTATTAAAGAACGGGACAAACGAAAAAATAATGACCGTCGCTAGCAACAGGGCCAAACCATTAACCAGAAAGGATTCCAAAAGAAATTGTACGACCAACTGCTCTTTTTCTGCACCCACCACTTTCCTCAGCCCAACCTCCTTGGCCCTTTCCATGGACTTTGCAGTAGACAGATTAATGTAGTTGATCCAGGCGATAAAAAGAATA
The DNA here is from genome assembly GCF_907164905.1 of Dyadobacter sp. CECT 9275. Taxonomy (NCBI): domain Bacteria; kingdom Pseudomonadati; phylum Bacteroidota; class Cytophagia; order Cytophagales; family Spirosomataceae; genus Dyadobacter; species Dyadobacter helix. The sequence continues at coordinate 1,748,035 of NZ_CAJRAF010000002.1, forward strand.
AATACTCCGATAATAGCCAGGAAGTATATCTCCTTTTCGCTGCCGTTGGCCTCAGCTTCTTTCAAATAATTGGACTTAAGATGAATATCCGAAATGGGCTGTAAATGAAAAGCACAGCCAAAGTTTAATTCCTTCATTTTGGCACCCAGATATTTGTTAATGAATGCAGGAAACTTAGCTTCCAGTTTTTTAACATCTGTTCCGGGTGCCAGTACTACGTAGTTGTAAAATTCCGGCCAGGTCCAGTTATCATTTCCCCAGTTGGGGCCAACAGTAGCAAATGAAATCAGCATATCAAATTTAATATGTGAGTTTTCAGGAATGTCGTCGAAAACCGCCGTCACCTTCATCGGCATACGTCCATTCATTTTAAGTATTTTGCCCACCGGGTTTGTTGTCCCAAAATACTTCTTCGCCTCGGAAGCAGAAATGGCAATGCTGTTAGCTTCTGTCAGGCAGGTATTCCTGTCGCCCAGGACCAGCGGATAAGAAAACACTTTAAAAAATGATGCGTCTGCCAGAAATATCTTGCTTTCGTTAAAAGTTTTAGGTTCGGCATTCAACGCTTCATAGGACATGGTAGAAGCATTCATAAACAGTGAAACACTCACTACCCGAACATAATCTAATACTTCCGGAAAATCAGCCTTCATGGCAGGGCCAACCGCCGGGTGATTGGCGGCAGTGGTCGGAACATTTGCCATGCTGCCGGAATACGAGATAGGAACCCTGTAAATATTAGAAACATTGGTATTGAACCGGTCGTAGTTAGACTCAAAATAGACGTATTGAAAAACGAAGAAGCAGGCGGCTATGCCAATAGCCAGACCAAAAATATTGATAGCAGAGAAGGTCTTATTTCTCCAGAGATTTCGCCGGGCAATTTTCAGATAGTTTTTAAACATGGCTAAAAAAAATTAAATGCTTGTTAAACTTAAGGTAGTAACTCAAAATACGATTCGCCCCTTTGATCTATTCCTCTTTTAAGGACTCAACAGGGTTGGCAATCGCTGCTTTAATGCTCTGAAAACTGATGGTCAGGAATGCGACACCAAGGGCCATACCTGCGGTCGAGGTGAATACCCACCATACAATATCCACCCGATAAGCAAAATCCTTCAGCCATGCATTTACCAGCCACCACGCAACCGGGGTGGCCATCACGATTCCTATCAAAACCAGCCTCAGGAAATCACGGCAAAGCATCGTCACGATCCCACTCACGGATGCGCCCAGTACTTTGCGCAAACCTATTTCCTTAGCCCTTCTTTCAGTAGAATAAGAGGCCAGCCCAAACAATCCAAGACAGGCAATGAAGATTGCCAAAACAGCCAAAATGCTTACTATCCTGCTTACCTGGTCATCAGCACTATAGAGCTCCTCAAAATGTTCGTCCAGAAAAGAATAAGTAAACGGCTGGCCCTTCAACTGGCTTTCCCATGCCGACTGCAAAGCTGCCAGTGCCTGCTGGGTATACTTTCCTTTAATACGCACAGAAAATTCCCTGAACGCCCAGCCTTTTTGATTGTATAAAAACAGGGTTTCAATTGTATGATGTGCCGAATTGAAATTGAAATCTTTGCAAATACCTACAATGGTACCGAGCGAGTCAAAACCAAATCTTTTACCGAGCAGGTCCTCCATCGTCATACCGGGCTCATCCTTTAACATCGTTCTGGCAAGTGTTTCATTCACAATGTAAGCAGTACCATTATCCGCCGCGTCATCCCGGAAATTGCGCCCGGCAACCAGCTTTATCTTGTATAGTGAAAGGTAATCGGGGTCCACCACAACGTGAGACGCAGACATTTCCTTTAATGCCCCTTTTCCCTTGAATTCAATGCCGGTCTGGTTCAGATTATTCCCAAGCCGTTGCCTTGAAGCCGTTACAGCTTCTATGTATGGACTTGAAAGAAACTCCTGCTTTAGGGAAGTATATTTCTGCCAGGAAGTAGTACCCAGGGGGATAACAACTACCTGTTCTTTTTCAAAACCGGGGTTCATCTCACGCATATACCGGAGTTGCAGCACCGCAAACACAGCGGCAATAATCAGGCAGACTGCGCAGCCGAACTGTAAGACAACCAATACATTTCTCAAATTGCTTTTACCAACCCGCAAGGTACCTTTTAACACTTTGATGGTTTCAAAAGAGGATAGAAAAACCGCAGGATATAACCCTGAAATGATGCCGATAAGCACACTTCCGCCAAGCAGCAGAGCCATTAAACCAGGGTTGTTGTATACATCCGGATCCAGTTTTCTCCCGCTTAACTGGACCGCATATAAGACGGAAAATCTGGTCAGTACAAGCGCCAGGGCAAATGCAATAACAGCCAGTAGCACCGACTCACCCAGGAACTGGGTTGCCAGCTGAAATCGCTTTGCACCAATGGATTTACGCACTCCCACCTCTTTGGTACGGCCGGTAGAATGCGCAGTTGACAAATTCATAAAATTGACACAGGCAATCACAAGCACGATGATCGCTATGACCCAAAAAACATCCGTATGATTTTGATCAAACTTTTGGAAGTTGATATAGTCATGCATGATATCACCAGACCCGGCGTGGATAGCTACCAAGGGCTGTAAGAAGAGCTGATAATGTCTGGAATTATCGCCCATATATTTCCTGAGATAGGCGGGAAATTTAGCTTCCAGAGACGCAATATCTACGTTTTGGTCCAGTTCCAGATAGGTCGTGAGCCAGTTGCCATCCCACCTGTTCATCCCCTTGGGATCGGCAGTACGATCCAGTAAAACCAACCCGTCAAACTGCATGTGTGAATGAGCAGGAACACTCGCGGTGATCCCTGTCACTCTGAACGACAGGGTATCGTGCCGGTAATAGGAAACAATCTTACCAACAGGATTTTCATCCCCAAACATTCTTTTCGCCGATTCTTCTGATAGCACAATACTATTGGGATCCTTGAAAACAGTTTTAGTATCTCCTTTCAAAAGTATGAAATTGAACATCTCTAAAAACGAGGTATCCACGCAAAACAGAGACGGCAATTCTGTTAGTTTGCCTTGATACGCTATCGGAGCTTTGTGAATATAATTCACTCTTGTAGCATTCAGGATTTCGGGATATTCCCTTTGCAACGTCGGCGCCATGGGGGGCATCGACAGGGCCACCCGCTGAGGATTTACGCTCCCTTCGAAAGTCTGTATTTCATTGAGCCGGTAAAGGTTCTTTGCATGCATGGTGTCAAAACTCCTTTCGTAAAGAACGAAAAGCATGATTACCATGCAGGTTGCCATACCAACCGAAAGACCCACAATATTAATGACCGAAAAAACCCTGTTTTTCCAGATGTTTCGGATAGCTACTTTCAGATAGTTCTTCAGCATGCGAGGCAGGTTTATGTTATTCGCTCCTCAAAGATTCCACCGGGTTCAGCAATGCTGCTTTTATGCTCTGGAAACTTACCGTGAATAATGCGATGCCTGTTGAAAGTAATCCCGCCAGTGCAAATACCCACCAGGATATCTCTGTATGGTAAGCAAAATCCTGCAACCAGGTGTTCATCCCATACCAGGCTATCGGCGAGGCGATCACGATGGCCAGCAGTACCAGTTTCAGAAAATCATTGGAAAGCAGTAGCACCAGGCTGGGTACGGAGGCGCCCAATACTTTCCTTACCCCTATCTCCTTGGTACGCAGCTCAGCCATAAAGATAGATAACCCTAGCAAGCCAAGGCAGGAAATAAAAATGGCGATCCCGGCAAAAATCCCGAATATCATCTGCTGCGTCTGTTCACGGGTGTACAGCCTCGCAAAGCGCTGATCCAGAAATTCGTATTGAAAAGGCCTGTCAGGATAACGGTTTCTCCATATTTTTTCAAGATGCGAAAGTGCGGTGTTCATATCTTTGCCCGCAATCTGCACAGACAGCCAGTTGAAATTTCCTTTGTTAAGGAGCATCACAACAGGTGCAATTTTCTGATGCAGGGATTCAAAATGATAATCCCTTGTTACCCCGATGATCTGCCCGCGGATATGACCGTATCCAAACCTGTTGCCTATCGCCTTCGCAGGATCTTTCCAGCCAAGCATTTTTGCAGCCGTTTCATTGATGATAAATCCTTCTTTGTCGGTACCATATTCTCTTGAAAAATTCCTCCCGGCCGCCATTTTTATCTTATAAACCGGGATGAAATCTTCATCTACATGGAGAGATTTCAGGACGATGCTGGCAGGCGCCATCGAATCCCCTTTAGCAACATAGGCCTCCCACGAATCCAGTAAACGTCCGGATGGAATCCTTGACGAACGGCCTGTTTCCCCTATGGCAGGACTTTGTTTCATCTCCTGTTTTATAGCTTCATACTTGGTGGAATCCTCCGAAAACGGAATCAGAATAACCTGATCCTTGGTATATCCCAGCTTATAATTTTGTACATACTTCATCTGACTGTACACCACCGCAGTACTGATCATGAGAATAACTGCAATAGCAAACTGAGCCACCACCAATGTCTGGCGCAGCCCGCCATTTTTTAACGCGGTAGTAATCCTCCCCTTTAACACACTGATTGGCTGAAAGGAAGTCATAAAAAACGCAGGATAACTTCCGGCCAGAAATCCGGTGAACAGCGTGATGAATACCATCACACCAACAAAAACCGGATCGGCGAGCATACCGAGGTTCAACTGTTTTTGTGCAAAATTATTCAGGAGCGGTATACAAAGTACCACGATCAACAGAGAGATCATCAGCGCAATACAGACCACTAATATGGATTCACTCAAAAACTGGTAGATGAGCTGACTGCGCTTTGCACCTACCACCTTCCTCATGCCCACTTCCCTGGCACGGCGTGCAGCCCGGGCAGTTGCCAGATTCATGTAATTGATGCAGGCAATCAGCAATATAAAGACCGCAATAGCAGAAAAAAGATAAACATACTGTATATCTCCGTTGGCCTCCATCTCAGAATCAAGATGAGACCGGAGATGGATATCCGTCAGTTTCGTGAGATGGAGCACCGAATAGGTCGAAGCTTTGGGCTCTATATTTCTATTCTGAAATGCGGGAAATGCTTTCACGAGCTTTCCGGCGTCATAATTCGCGGGCAAAAGTAAAAAAGTAGAAAATGAATTATTTCCCCAATTGGTGCGAAGCTCCTCGGCTCCGTATACCCTGCTGTCGTTCAGGGTGGAAAATGATACCAAAAAATCAGGATGAAATGATGACTGGGCCGGTAATGGTTCAAAAACACCGGTCACTGTATAATTCAGTTGGTTATCCAGCCGCACCGACTTGCCTAACGGGTTCTCTTTTCCAAAATATTTTTCCGCCATAGGCCTGGAAAACATGATGGAAAACGGATTCTCAAGTGCCTTGTCAGGATTCCCTTGTAATACATTAAAACTGAATACCTTGAAAATATTCTGTTCCGCAGCATACATATTTTCTTCATTGAACACATGCTCACCATAGGTTATAAGCGCCCCCGTTCCCAACATTCTGACTACTTCCTCCACCTCCGGAAAATCCTGCTTGATCAGCGGCCCAAAAGGTGGGGCAGCATGCCCCAAACGAAGCGACACCGTGCCATCCTTCGCCAAAAATGTCCTGGACAACCGGTAAATCCTGTCAGCATTGCTATGGTGCCGGTCATAGCTGAGCTCATCTTTTACGTACAGCGCCAGCAGCAAAAAGCAGGACAAGCCTATGGCTATACCTGTTATGTTGATCAGACTAAAAGTTTTATACCTTAAAAGATTCCTATATGCAATTCTGAAATAATTTTTTAACATGGCAATAGATGCTTTTATACGGGTAGCTAAAAAGGAATAATATGTACTTGCGCCGCTAATAAAGCTATGCCAACAAATTAAACTACTATGTATCAAATATTTAAATAAATCAAAATTACAAAATCCGTTCATTTTCGGACAGATTTGTTCGGATATGGATTCCGAAACCGCATAAGATACTGATCAGGACTCCATCCTGATCAATCCGAAGTGATCAGATAATATCTTGCACGAGGCACAAAAAAAGCACCGGTAAAAAACCGGTGCCCAGGTGTTATTACAATCGCCCTCCCTATTCCGACCGAAGCGATTGCACAGGGTCCATCAGTGCTGCCTTTACGGATTGATAAGAGATCGTAAGTAATGCCACAAGCGTGGAAAGAAGGCCAGAAATACCTAACATCCACCAGGAAATACTGATTTTGTACTCAAAACCCTGCAACCATTTGTCCATCCCGTACCAGGCAAGTGGCATGGCAATGATGATTGCAATCATCACCAGTTTTAAGAATTCCCTGGACAAAAGTGCTGTGATACCAATTACAGATGCTCCGAGTACTTTACGAACGCCGATTTCCTTTGTCCGTTGTTCAGCAGTAAACATTGCCAGTCCAAATAATCCCAGACATGCCACAAAAATAGTCAGCCCTGCAAAAATACCCAGGATCTGTCCTGTTTTCATCTCTGCCTTGTAAGTATCGTTAAATCGTTCGTCCAGGAAAGAATAACTGAATGGATTTTCGGGCCGGAATGCGTCCCATTTTTCCTTTATCCGTGCCAGAAGATTGTTCATATCCTTCGTTTTAATTTTAACGATTGTTATTCCTGCTTCACCGCCCAAGGTCATGACCAGGGGAGTGATCCGCTCGTGCAGCGAACGGAAATGAAAATCTTTTACTACTCCAATCACATGAAAGGTGTTGGTATTACCTTCGTTATCCCTTCGGCTAATGGTATGGTTCAGTGCATTTTTTTTCCATCCAAGCATTTTAGCGGCCGTTTCATTGAGAATGACGCTGGCTGAATCATTCCCGAAATCCTTGGAAAAGTTGCGTCCGTATGCCATTTCCATGTTTAAGGTAGGTATGTAGTTATGGTCCACTTCATAACGCAAGGTTTTTACCAGCGTGGTATTACGCCCATCCGGATACACCAGATAGTTGTTATTGTAGGAAGGGCCTGCCGGAAGATAACCCGACGAGGTTACATTGACCACGCCCGGCTCTGCCAGCAGTTCTTCCTGAAACACCTGCTGATTTTTACCAAGAGACCACGTATCCAGCACCAGTACCTGATCTTTGCTGTACCCCAGCTTTTTATTCTGGATATATTTGAGCTGCTGATAAACTACCGTAGTCCCGATCATCAGCATAATTGAAATGCAGAATTGCACCACTACCAACCCGCTTCGCAGGCCAATACTACCCTTACCGGATGTAAATTTTCCCTTCAGAACTGAAATCGGTTTAAACGAGGAAAGAAAAAAAGCAGGGTAACTCCCGGCCAATATGCCAACACATAATCCAAAAACCAGCAGGCTGGGTATGAGCGCCTGAACAGCATCCAGCCGAAGCGTCAGAGCTTTACCGGATAATTCATTAAACAGAGGAAGCGCGAGTAATCCGAAGACAACGGATAACACCAATGCAAACGAAGTAAGCAAAATGGACTCGAGTAAGAATTGTAAAACCAACTCTTTTTTCTCTGAACCCATCACCTTCCTTACGCCCACCTCACGCGCCCGTTTAGAAGCACCGGCTGTTGAAAGATTCATGAAGTTAATACAGGCTATCACCAGCATGATAATGGCCACGGCCCCAAAAATATAAACGTACCTGATATCGCCGGCATTCCCGAGGTCATACCCAAAATCAGAGTGAAGGTGTATGTCGGTCAGTGGCTGCAGATACAAGCCCAGATGGTTACCACTTTTCCGGAGTTCGTCCATGGTGATGCCCATCGCTTTTTTTACCTGAGGGCCCATGTATTTATCAACTGTTAGCGGCAACTTGGCTTCCAGTTTCCGGTAGTCATACCCCTTTTGTAGTACCAGGTAGGTAAAAAACTCTGATACCATCCAGGAGGGCGATCGGGCTTCTTCCAGACCCGCCATGGAAAGAAAAATATCAAAGTGAAAGGACGAATTTGCAGGTACCTTTTCTATTACACCGGTCACCTTATAGGTGATATCAGACCCTTTGAAAACCAAAGTCTTACCTATCGGATCCTGCTTTCCAAAGTATTTTTCTGCAAGTTCCCTGGTAATAACCAAGGTATTTGGTTCAAGTAATGCAGTCCTGGAATCGCCCTTAATAAGCGGCAGCGTAAAAACCTGAAAAAAATTGGAATCCGCAAAGGCCATTTCATCACCGTTATATTGTTTGTCTCCGATCAACACTTTAGGGAAACCTGCCTGGCGTAAACGGGTAGCCTGTAGTACTTCAGGGTAATCGTTTTTCAAAGCCTGGGCCACCGGAGGCATAATATGGGACTCATTTATTTTCCCGCCCTGCATGGTGCCCTTGAAATAAACACGGACGATCTGGTCAGCTTTTTCATTATAACGATCAAAGCTTAGTTCGTCCAGCACATAAAGGCTGATGAGCATGCAGGAAGCCAGTCCAAATGCCAGTCCCACGATATTAATTGCGGAAAATGCTTTGTTTTTCAGGAGGTTCCGCCAGGCAATTTTAAAATAGTTTTTTAACATGAGCGCGTTGGTTTTCGTTTTATGACATCGGAAAGCCGGCCTGGAGCAGTCCCGCTTTCCGATGCTATTTTATTTGTGGCTAATAAATTCCGTTTTGCAAAGATACTGCAATACCATACCCGGTACATTGCATTACATAGTTCTTTGTATAAAATCAATACCAACTCGAACTGATACCGCCTTAGAAATCTCTTCTCTACCTCTGCCATCAATCACAAAACACTCAAAATCAATATATTAATAATAAAATGACTTATACAGAAATTTTTCCGGGATCATCCTTTCAAGAGCAAAACAAGCGGATCTTGTTCGGATTCGGACAGTTTTGTACGTAAACGGGCGGTACCCGGGGGGATCATCAAAAACCCTCCGGCAAACCATTGCAGCTTACCAGAGGGTTATCAAAATATTCATGGCTATTTCAATCGTCAGCCTCTTTCGAAACCTCTTCCCTTATGGTTGTTCTTATTCTGGTTATTAAACTTCCCGCCGTGCTGATAAGCCATCAGACGTTGCCGTTGCGCAGCTGTTAAAACCGACAGGATCTCCTGCTGTTTATCCTGTTCTAGCTTTTGAGTACTCTGCCGCGTCTGGAATCGTTTACCGTTGGCCGCAATTCTGTCATATTTATTTTCAATTTTTTTGATCTCATTTTCCTGTTTCCGGCTCAGGTTGACAATTCGATCCAGCTTGTCGATCTGATACTCTTCGACTTTATTATCGATCCGGCTGTTTTTCACCACTGTTGCATATTCCCCTTTTACAGAATAGACAGACTGAGCGAAGCTATTTTCAATTCCAAAAATGGCTGCTATTGCGATTACTAAGATTGTCTTTTTCATGGTTGCTCGTTGTTAAATTGTTTGTTAATGATGGTTAGAGGGGCCTTTTCAGGCAACGTTTAAATGCCGGAAAGCGCAATCTACCGTCAGGAAATAATAACAGACCAGCAGGGGATTTTAATCGACGAAATGGAGGATGCGCCACCACGACGTGCAGATACATCAGGTCCTGCTCATGTTTTAACTAATATATCCGTTCATTTTCGCAGTTCATTCAGCAAGCCGCTTAAATTGAGGGCGCGGGTATACATCTCAATGGTACCGTCTTCCTGATAGGGCCACTCTTCTTTTGGCCGGTCCCAGTAAAGTTCAACACCATTCTGATCGGGGTCATTGAGATACAAAGCCTCCGAAACACCATGGTCACTGGCCCCCGTCAGCGGGTAGTTGGCCAGCAGCAGCCGGTTGTAAATCACTGCCAGGTCTTTCCGGGTGGGATAAACAATAGCCGTATGGAAAAGGCCTACACTATGGCGGTCAGCCGGCGGGGCATCTTTACTGTACCAAGTGTTGAGCCCGATGTGATGGTGATACCCGCCAGCCGAAATAAAAACCGCCTGATTTCCATAACGCATCGTGATTTCAAAACCCAGCAAATCACAATAAAAATGCAGGGCACGATCCAGATCAGCCACTTTAAGATGTACGTGACCGATGCGGGTCTGGGCAGGAACTGTATAATCCGGTTGCATAAATTAAGGGTACGTTTTACATACTAAAATTACCCTTAATATTACTGAATATCTGCTTACTCCAAACCGTTTACTGCTAATTCAACCCTAATTTCCATTCTGGACATCATCATTCCGGATACCTCTTTTGTTCTTCTTGATGGCATCCTTTAGTTTACCGAATTTGTAATTGAGGCTCAGATTGCCAGAGCGGAAGTAATCGCGGCGATCTGTATATTGTGTAAAATCCGGCCCGAATACTTCCCTGTGATCTTTCCGGAATTTATTAAAGGGATTACTGATGGACGCAGAAAACGACAGTTTATCCTTCAATAAATCCTTGCTCACGCTGAACGAAGTACTGAGCATGGTGTTGGATGTTCCCTGAAATTGTAGACTCGGACCGTTTGCATTCAGGTTGGCATTGACCCTCCAGTCATGCTCCAAACGGTAACCGGTTGAGAAAGAAAGCTGATACATCAGTCCTTTGTTTTTGATTAATATGTTATTCACAACTCCTTCCACCATACCATAGGCAGCCCGGGTATTCATGCTGAAATTCCATCTCTTGGTAATCGGATAATTGATATTTAAATTGGCCTGAGGCAGTTTGGCTGTTCCGGTATTCCCAAAAGAGGTTCGGGTAATATTAGTGGTGGAATCATAAACGGATACCGGGAATATCAGATCCTTGAAAAAGGTAAAACCCAAGCCAACGTTAACCGATAGTTTTTTCGACCAGTTGTATGCCAGCTGAAGATCATTGACGTTTGCGGGTCTCAGATCAGGATTTCCTGTTCTTTCAAAATTCGGGTTCGATTTATCTACAAAAGGATTAAGCTGATAAATACCCGGCCGCTGAATCCGCTGGGTATATCCCAGGTTAATAGCGCTATTCCCTTTTAGTTTCCTGTTGACGGAAACCGACGGAATTACATTAAAATAATCTCTTGTAACTTTTGAATCCGTAGAAATGAAGTTGGCCCGTATAACCGTTTCTTCAATCCTGGCACCGGCTTTGATACTCCAGTTTTTAAAGTTATACTGATAGGTATTGTAAGCCCCAAATACATTTTGCGTATTCTTGAATTTATTACTCAGCCCCGGCTGAATTTCATACTCCCCGGTTTCATCATTTTCGGACCAGTTTTGAAAATCGCTTTGGTTATCCCGCATGATCGCCTTAAGGCCGGCCTCAATAGTTATCTTTTTTACTGGATATACGTAATCAACCTGAAAAGTCTGTTCTGCAAAATGCTGATCGTTGATCTGCCGGTAATCGGGCATGTCATAATTTAAACGTTGGGTGATGGACAGGTTGTTTCTCTGGTTGTTGTTATAAGTAAAATACCGGTAAGAAAATGTAAGCAGCCGGTTTTTATCAGCCCTGGAAGTGCGTTGGTAGTTGAGGGCTCCATCCCATCCGTTGCCATTTCCGTGGTTGTTATTGCTAAGCAAGTAATTCTGCAAAACGCCGTTAACGGAGGTGAGTATACTTTTCTGATTGGCCAGTCCATCGTAGCTGTTGCCATTGATATTGAACTGTCCTGAAAGCAGATTGAGCGTATCTATTTCATACGTAAGCTCATATCCCAGATAGGCCCCTCTGCTATCTGACCGGTTACTTCCGTTTTGCGTTAACAGGGTGGGCTCGGTACCTGTGGTATTTCTGGTGTTGATATTACTGATAAGCGGCGTGTTGTAAATACTGGCACCTCCAAAGGCCGACATACCCAATTTCCCGAGCTTGGCCGAGAAGGAGCCTCCGGCGCCCGGGCCACCCACCGGAAATCTTTCGTTCACATTGATAGACCCGTTGTAGCCGTTGTCAATTTTCTTGTTGGTGATGATATTAATAATCCCGGCAAGGCCCTCGGCATCATATTTTGCCGGTGGCGTTGTAATCACTTCAATACGTACAATGGATGAAGCCGGCATACTTCTCAAAATTTCCTTATAACTTCTTTCCACCATACTGGAAGGTTTTCCGTTGATAAGTATCTTAAAATCTGTATTACCTTTCAGCGCAATGTTATCGTCCGAATCCAGAGAAAGCAGCGGTACCTTCCGCATCATTTCCAACACGCTGAATACCTTGCTCTCGGGATCAGCCTGCATATCGTAGGAAATACGGTCCACTTCCTGCGTGACAACCGGTTTTGTAGCAGTCACCGTAACTTCCTTCAAACCAACGGCCAATGTACTGATTTTCACCTGGCCCAATTCAAGTACCTTTTGTGTAGAGTCGGTAAGGTCCGCCACAAGGATTTTGGTTCGGTATCCCACACCCACGATCGCAACAGTGTATTTCGCCGGTTTTATTCCGGAAAAAGAAAACGACCCGTCGGCCTTGCTGTAATCTACTTTCACAACAGTGTTCTTATCGGCCATCAGATTAACCGTAATAAAATCAAGCTTTTTCTGTGAGGCAGAATCCGCGATGTACCCGGCAATTTCATATCCGGTTACAGGGCTCTGAGCGACGGCAACGGAGCCAGAAAACAGGAAAGCACCGGCGAGCAGTAAGAGGTTCAGCAAAATTAATTTCATGTTCATAGTAAAATTTTAAATGGCTAACAGATCAAAAAGGCAATAGGTATCTTCTTCGAAAACGGGTGGCTTTCTGGTGACAGCGGGTATATCAGTACTTGTTATTTTGTTATTTAATATCTCATTACCAATAGTTTACAGCTCCTATCATCTTGTATCGAAGCTGACGTCGACGATACAAATGTATATCAAGGTACTATGCTAAACAAGGTACCATGCGAAAGATTATTCAGTAAATGATAAGCGGTATCATTTTGGGATGACCGGTAAAGAGGTGCTGGTTACCTGGTTAGGAATAAACTATTTTGAACATCGCAGAGCTTCCCATGAGATACGAAACAAAGGAATAGCGGTCGTTGAAAGTACCCGTTCCATAATGGCTCCGGGGAGAACTTTTGTCTCATCACACAAAAATGTCCGCTTCCCCACGTTTTAACGTTTGAAAGCGGACAAAAGAGAGTTATTAAATTAACCCCGGCGATTATACCGGTCAAATTTCTGGCCTTGCTGATAGGCCATCAATCTTTGGCGTTGTATAGGAGTCAGTACGGAAAGGATATCCTGCTGTTTTTGCCAGGCAAGTTGTTTCAAATTTACCGGTCTGCGGCCCGCCATGAGTCTGTCATAGCGGTTTTCGATCTTTTTGATCTTATTTTCCTGCTTACGCGTCAGATTCACGATATGGTCCAGCTTATTGATCTGGAACTCTTCGTATGCATTGTCGATCCGGGCATTGACTGCCGGGCGGTTTCCGTAGGGATGAACGCGTTGGGCAAAGCTGCTGCCAATACCAAGGGTAGCTATAACGGCGATTGCTAAGATGGTCTTTTTCATGGTTTCCAGTGTTTAAATTGTTTGTTATGTAGCTTAGAACACTGTTCCAGGATTTCGTTTAATGCAGAGAAAGGGCCAATCTGCCAAATGGCACTTGTTGCAGATGAGCAGGTATTGAGAATCGACAAACCGGCCGGATCGGCTCGATTCCTATGCATCAAAATTCACCACTTCGTAGTCGTTGATTTTATTGAGCATCACGTGTGTGTACTGGCCATTTTCGGATCGTTCATACATCGGGAGAAAACGCGCTCCAAATATCATTTCCTGCTGTGTATAAGAAGTACGTTGCTGCACGGTATTGGAAAAATGATCATCAAAAGCCCGGATGGAAACCATAAGTTCCAGCTTTCCTTCAAAAAAATCCTGATCGGTAAAACCGGAAAAGGGACTATTGTCATCCAGCGGATGAACGATCGTCCAGCTGATCGCCATCGAATTGATTTTGTTCATTTCCAGGGTAAGCTGGTAGAATTTTGTTTGTGTTTTGCCATTTTCTGTCAGGTGGACGGCAGCGGTCACTTCTGCTTCCGCATTGGTCAGGTGGTTATTTTTATAGGTCGCAAGCCGAAACATCAGCGCTTTCCCTCTTTTATACGGGGCAATCAGCACATTATGGCTAAAACGAATGTATGCCTGCGGTCTTGAAAACCGGGCATAAAATATACCAGTTACCAGCGCGAAGGACATGATTCCAATAAAAGACTCAATGGAGGCAACCACGTTGGTCACAAAACCTACCGGACTGATATGTCCATACCCAACGGTGGTGAGTGTTTGGGAACTAAAAAAGAACGCCTGCAGATAACGTTCCAGCACACTCGTGGCCGACTGCGATCCGGCAAGGCTATCGGCTCCCAGAAAAAAATAGATGGACGCAAACAGGATATTGAGGCTGGTGTAAATGGCAAAAACAGTCAGGATAAAAGTAACGCGTGACATACGCAGCAGCGAATGGTAAATGCTGATACGTTCATAGAACGGCAAGCCCATTTTACGAAGATTGGTACTGCCGTCGCGGTTTACCAGCCGCCTTCCTTCGGCTGCACTATTAGGACTGAAACCGGTATTGTCTACGGATTTTTTTTGCTTATCGGATAAAGATGCACGACTCATTATAAAGATACCGGCTAGATATTTGATGAAGTTACTGAATATTCTTCAAAACAGTATCTATCCGGTATAATCAAAAAAAGTAGTTTTTCGCTCACGTTTTCAGGCTTCACGAAAGTTAAGCGATTATTCCGGTGCTAACAGACATCTATAATATGAGTACCTCACTCCGATTTTAAAGATTTCACCGGATTGGTAATCGCTGCTTTAATAGCCTGCGTACTTACTGTCACCAAGGCAATAATCACAGCCAGAATACCTGCTGATACAAACATCCACCACTGGATGCTGATCTTGTAAGCAAAATCCTGTAACCATTGACTCATCACATACCAGGTCAGCGGCGTTGCTATCACAATGGAAACCGCCACCAGTTTAATAAAATCTCGTGAAAGCAACCCTACTATACTTCCCACGGAAGCCCCGAGTACCTTACGAACACCAATTTCTTTGATACGCTGCTGGGCTGCAAATGCTGCCAGACCAAACAAACCAAGGCATGAGATCAAAATTGAAATTACGGTGAAGGAATTTACAATGCGTGCCGTACGGGTATCTGCCGTGTAATTTCTCTGAAAGTCTTCATTCAGAAAGCTGTAAGCAAACGGTTCATCTGGAATCAGAGATTTCCATCTGGCTTCAAGAAATGCCAGAACCTTACTGATATCTTTAGTATTCACGTGTGAGATCAGATAATTATACTGAAGATCAGAACTCAGGAAAAAAGCATACGGCTCAATAGCCTGATGCAGATCCTGAAAGTGAAAATCCTTTACAACACCCACAATTTCCATAGATCCCAATGGCTGGTTCTCACCCTGGTTAAAATGAAGCGTCTGGCCAACGGCTTTCGCCAGTGGAATGGCAAATTTTCGTAAAGTGGCTTCGTTTACCACCATTTTATAATTTGTGTCGCCTGGGAATTCTGCCGAAAACATTCTTCCCGACGCCATTTCAAAACCCATGGTATGCATGAAATCAGGTGCTACCCAGTTGGTTTTAACCGTACCATCCTCATTGACGCTTTGTCCGGGAAGGAATAAGTTCATGTCACTTGGATTCAGTATACCCGGGTAATAAGAGGTTCCGGAGGCGCCGGTTACCTGGTTATTCTGAAGAATTTCATGCCGGAGAGCATCGTACTGCTTTCTGGATTCCTGGCTCCTGAGCGGGATTACAATTTGCTGATCCTTAGTAAAACCCAAAGGCTGATTCCGCATGAATTTAATTTGCTCCTGGATCACCATCGTCGCCACAACAAGCCCGATTGAGATTACAAACTGAAATACTACCAGCCCGCGTCTGAGCGCAGTTGCCGAAACGGAATTGACGAACTTTCCCTTGATGACATCCAGGGGATTAAATACTGACAAATAAAATGCAGGATAACTTCCCGCCAGCAGCCCCGTCATCAAAGCCAGCAGGATAAAGGCAAGTACGATTTGCGGTTTAAATAGGTCCGACAGATTTAAACTTTTATCGGCCATCTGGTTAAAACCCGGCAGGCATACCACAACAAAAAAGATGGCGGTTACTAATGCTAAAAAGGTAAAAACCATTGACTCCCCCAGGAATTGCCCCACCAATCCATTCCTACCTGCACCCATTACCTTCCGCATGCCTACTTCCGCCGCGCGTTTTGCAGAACGGGCGGTAGAGAGATTCATAAAGTTGATACAGGCAATGAGCAAAGTAAAGAGTGCAATGGAACCAAGCACATACAGATAGGTGGTGCTGGTGGTAGGCGTTACAATTTTTTCAATCGGGCTGAAAAGATGAATATCCGCTACCGGAAGAAGAAATAATTTCTTTTCAAAGCCCGCCATTTTCAAATCCTTTCTTGCATACTTTTCAATAAAAGAGGGAAGCTTGTCCCCGAATTTCTCAGCACTCGTCCCCGGTTTCAGCCGGAGATAAGTGTAAAACATATTGTTATTGGTAAAATTCAGGTCCGATTGCCTTAAATAGTTCCCTACCCAACCCGCATGAATGGAGATAAAATACCTGGCATCAATATGAGAGCGGGCACTTTCATCCCGGTATACACCGGTCACCATAAAGTTTTCATTATTGCCGGACTTACCTCCTATCCTGATGGTCTTGTTCAGGGCAGATTCTTCACCGAACAGCTTTTTTGCAACTTCTTCCGACAACACAACCGAGTGAGGATCATTCAACGAAGTTGCAGGGTTTCCTTCCAGAAAATGGTAAGTAAATACATCAAAAAAGGTAGAGTCAACATGAATTCCCTTGGTCTCATAAAATGACTTTACCGTTTTGCGCGATTCCTGAACACTCAGTAATGTCTTATCCTCAAGGAAATTCTGCCAAAGCCGGGTTACCTGTATTACTTCCGGAAACTCTGTCTTAACCGCTTGTGCATAAGGTGCCGGAGCCCGCGGGTTATCCATCTTGTCCCCGTTCGACTGCACATTTTCACTTCTTAAAAGATACAGATCGTTAACATACTTCTGATGTTTATCAAATGAAATTTCGCTGAGGATATAAAGTAGCAGCAACATGCAGCACGTCATCCCGACAGATAAGCCAAATACGTTAATGGCAGAGAACAGCTTGCTTTTGAGCAGGTTCCTCCAGGCAAGTTTAAGATAGTTTTTTACCATGGCTAAGCGATTAAAGTCCTCCCGAATTATTTGATACTGATATTGGCAAAATCACCATCCGAAGCATGTCCTACCCAGAATCCCACTTTACTTCCTTTTAAACCTGCCAGCTGTTTTACGGTGAGGCTTGGACTGATATTACCGTTTACAAAGACATTCACTTCCTGGTTTTTCACAACCAGCCGGCAATGAAACCATTCTTCCGGATCAGGAGCCGGGTTTACCGGTTTCTCATATTGATTGTGAAACTCTGACCTCAGTTTTGGCCAATCAAATTTTGGCAGAGAAATGTACTGAACCGAGTGGTTCCTTCTTTCTTCCTCCAAAGATTTAAAATTGAAAGGACGAAAATAAACCGCATCGTACGTGCTGTCATTGGATCCGTGAAAAGCAATCCCTACAAAGCTTTTTTGAACAACATTCCTGCCTTTTACATCAAATTCTATAACCCCTTCCTTAAATTCAACTTCTTCCAGCCATGCTACGCCGGATCCGGGTTTTTCGTTTAAATGAACACAGGTACCTTTTGTACCGGAAGTTACCAAGCTTACATCACGGTTGTGACCTTTGATGGTTTTACCAACGATTAATTTAGCCAAATCAACTTCTCCCTGCTGAGCAAAACCGTTAACAGACCAAATACAGGCTGTTAACGGAATGACTAGATTCTTTAAAATAAATGAAAATGACATAAGTGAAATGGTATTTTATAGTACTGACAGAATTTCTAATAAAATTTTCAAAACACTCCCCTATTCGCTTTTCAGAGACCTGACGGGATTCATAAGCGCCGCTTTCACCGCCTGAAAACCAACCGTTGCCAAAGTCAAAAGTGCCACCAAAAAGGCAACCAAAATGAAGATCCCCAACGGAATATTAACCTTATAGGCAAAACCACCGAGCCACTTGCTCATCAGAAAATAAGCCGCCGGTGCTGCAACAATAAATGCCACTGCGACCAGTATCAAAAAATCCCGGGATAACAACCCCGCGATTTTTGATACCGATGCACCCAGTACCTTGCGGATACCGATTTCCTTCTTTCTCTTTTCCGCTGTAAAAGATGCCAACCCGAGCAAACCGAGACAAGAAATAAGAATGGCCAGCCCGGCAAAATATCCCGAAAGAACAAAAATCCTGTTCTCTGATTCGTACAAATGCTGATAATCCGTATCCATAAATTTGTAATCAAGCACAAACCCTGGATTGTAATTTTTATAAAGTTCCTGTATCTCAGCCAGCACGTTAGCCTGCTCTTTCCCTTCTATTTTCACCATGATCGTAGATATCGTTGGATCAATCCTGAAAGACATAGGCTTGACCTCACTGCGCAAGGATTGCGAATTGAAATCTTTCACCACTCCGATAATCTGTACACCAGGGCCTGCGGATACCAATTGTTTTCCCACGGGATCGTTCAAACCTAGTGCCTTCACAGCCGCTTCGTTGAGAATGATCTTAAAATTCTCGTCATTCAGGTCTCTTTTAAAGGAACGCCCGTCTTTCATCTGCATGCCCATGGTTTCTACAAAATCGTATTGCACACCCAAGCTCTGCACGGCCACTTTTTTCCCCTTCCAGCTCAACTCTCCTCCCATACCCTGGTAGGTAGTAATAAAACTCCCCATCAAGCCAGTCACATTTTCGACACCCCGAATGCCTTTCAGGCTGGCTATAAACTGATCGGGATGCTCCGCAACGCGGCCTTCGGTTTCAAACTGCAGAATATTATCACGGTCAAATCCCAGATTCTTATACTGGATAAACCGTATTTGTTCATAAATCACCAAAACCGAAATAATGAACACAATGGAAAGCGAAAACTGAAAGACGACAAGCCCTTTTCGCATCCAGAGTTCGCTCACAGATGTTTGAACAGTACCTTTCAATATCCTAACCGGATTAAAGCCCGACAAATAAAACGCGGGATAACTCCCTGCCAGCAATCCGGTAAAAAGAGTAATGCCAACCAATACCAGAAAAACAACAGGTTCCGTGGCTCCGATATCCAGTTGCTTACCCGTCAAACTGTTAAAAGAAGGAATTATGAGCCCCGTAAACAAAATTGCCAGAAACAGAGCCAAAAACGACATAGCGACGGATTCGCTAAGGTATTGGATCACCAGGGATTTCCGTCCGGCTCCCACAGCCTTTTTTACACCTACCTCCTTCCATTTTACAGATGCCGTTGCGGTGCTCAGGTTCATGAAATTGATGCAGGCAATAAGGAGTATAAAAGCAGCAACTACCGAAAAAAGGACGACATATTCCATCCTGCCCCCTGCCTGGACACCGTTTTCGTAACTACCATGCAAATACTGGTCTGAATACTTCCTGACAAAAAGTGTGACGTTTGCATTCCTGAATTTCCCCCGTATGAATCCGGCAATCTTCTGATTAAAAGTCTCCTGTGAAACACCCTCCCGCAAGACAACGTATGTATTGAAAGGACCAAGACTATCCATGGTCTGCGGCATACCCATAATTTCCCGGAAATTCAGGAATGGAATTACAAAATCGAACTGATCCGTGGAGTTTCCTGGGATATCTTTGAACACCCCGGAAACCAGGCTCTGTCTGGCCAGCCCTGGGAGTTTCCATTCAATTTTTTGACCAACCACATCGATGGTACTTCCGAATAAATTGTCTGCCAGCTTTTCCGATATCACTATGGAATTTTTATTGGTCAGCACGTTTTTGCTATTCCCGCGGGTCAATGGATAAGAAAATATCTCAAAATGGTTCGCATCGGCAAACTTTCCCGCGGCTTTCACATTTCTGCCCTTATACGAAAATGTGAATTTAGGAAAGAAATCCTTAGGTGTCGAAGTCATAGCAGCAACTACCTCAGGCAATTCGGCGGCTATGGTTTCAGCCAGCAAAGCTGGTGTGTTACTAGTTGTTACAATACCTTCCGGCCTCCTCAGGTTTTCCATGACCTGAAAAATCCGGTTTTCATTGCTATGAAATTTATCAACATGGAGCTCATCATACACCCACAGGAAAATAATAAATGCGCACGACAGGCCCATCGACAACCCCAGCAGGTTGATTAGAAACGTACCTTTCCGTTTCAGAATATTTCTGTAAATAATAGTCAGGTTATGCTTGATCATCACGGCATGGTGTTTTCCGGTCGTAGGCCTGTCAAGTGGGTCTTTGGCCGGGTGTTTAAGTCTCAAAAATTTACTCTGTCTTTAATGATTGCACCGGGTTCATGAACGCTGCTTTGATACTCTGGTACCCCACCGTCACTGCCGCTATCAGTACTGCAAGTATTGCCGCAATAGCAAAATACCACCACGATAATGTTTCCCTGTAAGCAAAATCCCTAAGCCATAGGTTGGCGCCATAGTAAGCGACCGGTGTGGCTAGTGCAATAGCGATCAGCACCAGTACTATAAATTCACCAGAAAGCAAGGCAGCAATGGAGGCTACAGAAGCGCCCATCACCTTTCTTATACCAACCTCTTTCCTCCTGCTTTCTGCACTGAAAGTGGCTAGCCCGAACAGACCAATGCAAGAAACGAAAATCGACAATATGGCTGCCAATGTGATCATCTGCTTCCATTTGGCTTCGCTTTGGTACCGCTGTTCGTTGGTTTCATCCTCAAACTTATACTCAAAGGGAGTCAGTTTAACATATTTTCGAAAAACGCTCTCGACTTGCCTCACCGTTTCCGGAATATTGTCGCCATGTAATCTTACATAGATCGTCCGAAGGCCATAATCGGGGTCTTGGGTAAGCACAAGCGGTTTGATTTCATTTTTCAGTGAGGCAAAGTGGTAATTACGGATCACGCCTATTACCCGAAGTTTTTGATTTTTCCATACAAAATTGACTTCCTTGCCAACAGGATCTTTCCAGCCCGCCTCTTTCACAAAAGCTTCATTTACCACAATAGACTGAAAAGGATCGGATGCAAAACTTTTTGAGAAATTACGCCCTTTAACCAAGGGGATTTTCATGGTGTTAAGAAAATCATCATCCACACCGATGTATCCGAAACTAATATCCCCCTTTTCAATCTTCGCCCCCGTTTCGTTGTAATTACCATTGAACAAAGCCGCCGACCCTACGCCGGTTATCTGCTGCAATTCCTGTTTGATGACTTCCTGATTTTCACGGTCGTAACGTCCATGTCCGAGATTAACACTCATCAGGTTTTCAGCATTATATCCTAAATCCTTATTCATCAAATATTTAAACTGAGAATAAATCACGATTGTACCAATTACCAAACAAACGGACAATGCAAACTGAAAAACCACCAGAGCCTTTGTCAGTTGGTTTTTCTGGGCCAGTTTGGTACGGTTATAGAGCGATTGCGCAGGGCTGAATCCTGACAAAACCAGCGCCGGATAAAACCCGGCAAGTAGTCCTGTGAGCAGGAACAGGATGATATAACCGGAAACAAGCTGGATATTCAGCAAATACGACAACGCCAGTTGCTTGTTTGCCAGCTCATTAAAAGTAGGTAAAACGATCTGCGTCAGTAAGATAGCCAGTGTAAACGCAAGAAAGGACAACAAAAGAGATTCTCCCAAAAACTGATATACCAGCTGCTTCCGCTGGCTACCCACAACCTTTCGTACGCCTATTTCCTTAGCCCGTTTCAGCGACCGTGCCACCGTGAGATTCACAAAATTGATACAGGCGATGAGTAAGATGAAAATTGCAATCCCGGAAAGTAAATAGGAGTAAACCGGGCTGCTGCCATGTGCCAGTCCATTGTGCAGACCACCAGACTTGTCGTCCAAGTGAACATCCAGAAATGGTTGCAGATAAAAATGTATTTTCTGATTAAAATCCTTGATCTTGCTGATTTCCTCGGCAGACTTGCTTTTAAATACATTGTCGAGCTTGGCGGATACCAACTGACCATTTGTATTTTCATGAAGCAGCACAAAGGTGTTCATGTAAAAACCAAGCCATTCAGAATCCGTCCAGCCGTTAGTTTCCTGGAACTTGAAGGATATCACGGATTCAAATTGAATGGAAGAATTTTGCGGGCACTTTTTGGCTACCCCGGATACCACAAAAGGTTCAAACTTTTCTCCGATTTTAAATTCCATTATTTTACCAACCGCATCCTTCGTCCCAAAGTACTTTTCAGCTACGTCTTCAGAAACAACCACCGAATGGATATCCGCCAGCGCGGTTTGGGGATCGCCAGACAGCAAGGGCATTGAAAACACTGTAAAGAAATTATCGTCGGCAAAAAGTACCTTTTCACTGAATAGCTCATTCCCTTTTTTGGTAATGAAAGAATTACTTTGTGCACGCACAATTTCCTTTATTTCAGGTATTTCCTGTTTAAAAGAAGGCCCGTGAATCGCATTGGTACTGCTGATGTTGCTGGTTCCTTCCGGACCCGTCATGGTCACATTTATCCTGTACAGCCTGTCCTTATATTTATGAAAACGGTCAAAACTAACCTCATCCTTGGTATACAACACAATCAGCATGCAGCAGGTAAGCCCCAGTGATAACCCTGCAATATTGATAACCGAGAAAATCTTATTTCTGGTTAAAGTACGGATGGCAATCTTCAGATAGTTTTTTAACATGGCTTTAAACTTTGAATAGTTATTTTGAGGATGTCTCCCTTTACCAATCCTTCCCTGCGATTTAATTTGAACTCCCGGTATCCTTGCTACTCCGTTTTCAACGATTTGACCGGATCCGCCAGAGCGGCTTTTATACTTTGAAACCCGACCGTCACAGTCACCATCAGAACGGCGCCAAAAACGGTCCACGCGAAAACCCACCATTGAATTTCAATGTGATAAGCGAACGTTAAAAGCCATTTGTTCATTACCACGTACCCGGTAGGGCAGGCTACGGCAACGGCCACAAAAATCAGTTTAACAAAATCAAAAGTGAGTAATACAACAACGCTTTGTACCGAAGCACCAAGCACTTTACGTATGCCTATCTCCTTCACTCGTTGCCTGGCCAGAAGGGATATGAGGCCGAACAACCCCATACAACAAATCAGCATGGAGATACCGGAAGCAATGCGGATCATGTGCTGCCACCTTTGTTCTCTGTCATATTCCCGTGCATTCAGTTCATCCATAAAATGGTATTCGTAGACCGCCTCGGGCATGACCGTCTTAAATGCGTTCTGAATAACAGCCAACGCCTCCTTCTGTCTCAGCGGGTCAATTTTTATCCAGATCCCCGCTCCGGTTGTCTCTCCCATGAAGAGCACAACAGGTTCTATACGCTCCTTTAGTGACCCAAAATGGAAATCTTTGACCACACCAATAATGGCAGTACCAGATCCCTCCGAACCTATTTGCAACGTTTGCCCCAAAGGGCGTTGCAAACCAGCCGCTTTTACAAAAGCCTCATTTACGATAACACCATTTAACTTGTCCGATGGAAATGCAGCAGAAAAATTCCGGCCTGCCTTTAAGGTAATACCAAGCACTGCGAGATGGTTTTCGTCTATTTTCCGTAAACGGCTTGAGAATTCCTGCGCACCTATTTTTACTGCATTTTTACCATACTCCTCCCCGAAGGAAATGTTTCTGACAGAGGTTTCCGCGGCCAGTTTACTTTTCAGCAAACCACCCAGGCGCTCCAAATCCCTGTTCCCCGGAATTCTTGTAAATACGATCTGATCAGCGTTATATCCCAGGTATTTGGTCTCGATGAATTTCATTTGTGCCTGAAATACAAGGGTAGCAACAAGCAAAAAAACGGTCAGGGAAAACTGGAATACAATAAAACCTTTGGAGAAATAAGCCTTTCCTGCGGAATGGTTTCTGTGATACAACGCTTTAATGGGGCTCATTTTTGAAATAACCCAGGCCGGATACAATCCAGCACCTGCCATATTGATCAAAAACACAATGGCCAGAATCAGTAGAATTCTGCTCCCGAAAACCATTGAAAAGGTTATCTGCTTGTCGGAAAGCATGTTGAAGCCGGGAAGTATCAGATATACCAGTGCCAAAGCCCCCGTAAATCCTGCGAGACAGACAATGGACGACTCTGTAAGAAACTGGCTCATGAGCTGGTACCGGGCTCCCCCGGTGGCTTTCCTGACACCCACTTCCTTGGTACGTCTGATGGACCCGGCGAGGCTCAGATTAATAAAATTGATACACGCCATCAAGAGAATAAGCGTGGCAACGGCCAGGGTTAAATACGAATAAATGGGCTTACTGCCCCTATCAATACCGTCCTCTCCACTGATTTCCAATGGGTTGAGGTGAATATCCGTCATAGACTGTAATCCATATTCAATTTTAGGATCAAAGCTCACCAACTGGTTTTTAGCGAGTTGTCCCGCTGCAAAACGCTTATAAATGGAGTTAAATTTCCTGATTACAGTATGCCGGTTTGCATCAGGATGAAGGACCACAAAAGTCCCCAGATACGAAGACAACCAGTTGGTATCATCAAAAGCCAGCTGCATAAAACGCAGGGGCAGCAACAATTCGAACTGGATAGAAGAATTAGCTGGAGGATCTTGGACTACCCCCGAAACCACCAGCGGCTTCCCAAGCCTGTCGGCAGAAGGGTCGGCATCCAGCTGCAGCAATTTACCAACAACATCTACCGAATTAAAAAACCTGAGAGCCGTTTTTTCTGTAAGTACCACCGAGTTTATATCACGGAGAACCCTTCCTTTATCACCCCGTATCAGGTCGAAAGTAAAGACATTAAAAAAGCGGTCATCCACATACAGAGGCCTCATTCTGAAAGCACTATTTCCGGCCCGTACATCACTATATATTTTACCGCCCATCACCCGGGTTATTCCCTTAATTTCAGGGATATTAGCCTTAAAAACCGGCCCCTGGACCTGACCCGTTCCTCCTGTAAGTTCCCTCTTTCCGTCACGAGTTGTGACCAGCGAAGTAGTTACTCTGTACAGATTGGGATTGTTGGAATGGAATTGATCAAAACTGAACTCATCCTGTACATACAAAATGGCCAGTATGACAGACGCGATGCTCAGTGTCATCCCAAATACATTTATCCATGTATTAACCCGCTCTTTCAGTACGTTACGTAAGCCAATTTTTAAATAATTTACAATCATTTTCAATTCCGGTTATCAAAACAGAACGTTTGCAACTTAATATAAAACATTATATTTCAAACTGTTATCATTGATTAAAGTACTTGATCAGGCATAACTCACTATTCGCTTTTCAGAGATTTTACCGGATCTGCAAGCGCGGCCTTTACACTTTGAAAACTGACCGTCAGCAATCCGATACCTGTTGCGATACTACCCGCCATCACAAATACTCCCCATTCTATTTCAATTTTATAGGCAAAGCGTTCTAACCATTGGTGCATCACCCACCAGGCCAGCGGCGTGGCCAGCAAAATGGCAATCAGTACCAGTTTCATGAAGTCCTTTGACAAGAGCATAATAACTCCCGCAACGCCTGCTCCTAATACTTTACGTATTCCGATCTCTTTCGTTCGTCGTTCAGCCGTAAAAGTTGCCAACCCAAATAACCCCAGTCCGGCAATTACGATGGCCATAATAGTAAGCACGGTAATGATTCGCCCGGTTTCTACCTCCTGGGCATACATACGGCAGTAAGTATCATCCAGAAAGGCATATTCAAAAGGTTTGGCCTTTTTATAGCTGTCATAAATTTCCTTTAAGGCGGTTATCGTTTCCGGAACAGATGCTCCCCTGGCTATTTTGACATACAGATAATTGCGAAAGGTGGTATCATTCCCGATGAAGAGCGCCATCGGCTGGATCCTCTCCGTTAAATTTGCATAGTGAAAATCTTTCACCACCCCCGCAATTTCCTTCTTCATTCCATTGCCTAAGTCGAGTGTTTGCCTGTAATTTCCGGCATTAACTCCCAGCTCCCTGGCCGCGGCCTCATTAATAACAATCCGATTATCTCCGCTAAAATCAATGTTACCATGACCAGGAAACGCCCATCTGATATTCATCGTCTTCATGAATGCTTTGTCCACCGGGAAGGTATTGACCTTGGTCATTAAATCGGTATCAAGCCTTTTAAGCTGCCAACTGTTCATGTATTGATCATACATTAAAAGATTTGAGGAGGTTACCGACTCCACACCCTTTACCAGGCCGATTTCTTCCTTCACAGCCTTATAATGTTTATCCATACCATCCTCCGAATCCAAAAAAACGGTAAGTATCTGGTCTCTTTTAATGCCAGTATCTTTTTGAAAAAAGAAATCCAGTTGCTTTCCCATCAGAATAGAACCGATTATCAGCGCAATGGATATGGTAAACTGGAAAACGGTCAGGCTGCTTCTGATTTTTACGGTTCCACGGTCCGACAAGGCCCCTCCTCTCAATACCACGGCAGGTACAAATCCCGACAACAAAAGTGCAGGATAGCTGCCGGAAAGGAACACGTTTACCAGCCAAAAAAGTGTAGCAGGAATCAGGAAATAATGACTGAATAAAAAAGATCCATCAATTTTCAGATGAAGGGTTTGGTAGAAGAGCGGCTGCAAAACAATAAAAAACAAGACCGCCATACCACAAGCCAGCGTAACATGCAAGGCCGATTCCAGGTAAAACTGTATAACCAGTGCGCCACGGGCAGCTCCGACAACTTTCCGGACGGATACTTCCCTATTTCTCAAGGTTGCCCGTGCAGTACTTAAATTGACATAATTGATCAGCGCAAGAATCAGTATGAGTCCGCCGATCACCGTAAAAACAGTCACTCTTTGCTGCAGGCCGGGGAAGCGTAATGAAAAGTGCAATTCGGAAAGCGGGAGTAACTGATACGAATCCTTATTACCTCTTATTTTTTCTGTCTCTGTAAGTAGGCCGGGGATTAGGCCCGCAATTTTATGCCTGTCAGCATGCGCATGAAGCAAAAAATAAGTTTCGTATCCGCCGCCGGTACCAATGTTATCAATCCATTGTTTGGCTGTTTCATGATTCATAACCGCTTGATAACCTGATATTTCAATGGCTCGCCGGGTGTGCAGATCTGCCAGAAAACCAAACTGGAAAGATGAATTGCCCGGCGGATCTTTTAAGACACCCGTTACTTCCAGCCGGTGCGTTTTATCATAGGTAATGGTTTTGCCGATGGGAGGTATATCTCCGAAATATTTCCTGGCCATGGTTTCCGTAAGCAGAACGGTGGACGGCCTGCTGAGCGCCTCCCGGGGATCACCAGATACCAGCTCAAAGGAGAACAATCTTAAAAACCCTGCATCTGCAAACCGGAAATCAGGTTCATAAAAAGCGTGACCTGCGTCACTTTGAACCAGCTTGCTGCCAAAATCCCGTTCTGTGATACGGCCAAAATCTTCAACCCCGGGTGCAGCGTTTTTAACCGTTTGTCCAAAACCGTACGACAAGGTAGAGATCCTGTGTTGTTTGTTTCCTTCATAATGCCTGAACTCTGCCAGTACGATGCGCGATTCATTTTTATGAAAGCGGTCGAAACTATATTCGTGGGTGACATACAAGATAACCAAAAGTGTCACGGCAAGACCTAACGACAGCCCCAACAGATTGACTGTACCTACAACCGAATTTTTCCAAAATGTGCGCCAGGCGATCTTTAAATAATTACTGAGCATAGGAAACTGTTAACAGATAAATGCTGATTCTGAAGTCTTGTCGGAAATGGTCTTGCCGTTCCCGGAAATAGTTACTCATTTCGCAAGGATTTCACAGGATTCGCAAGAGCAGTTTTAATCCCTTGGAAGCCAACAGTCACCAGGGTGAGAATTAACACCAGCATGCCCACAAGCACGAAAACGTACCAATCTACAGTGACACGATATTCATACTTCTCCAGAAATTTGGATCCTAGTTTGTAAGCCAGCGGTGTGCCGATCATAATCGACACCAAAACCATCACTACGTAGTCCCTGGATAGCAATATGGCAACACTGCTAACACTTGCTCCTAAAACCTTCCGTATGCCGATCTCCTTGATACGTTGATTGGATGCAATGGTAATCAGTCCGAAAACTCCTGCAAAAGCAATGACTACGGACAGGATTGTAACGAAATTCACCATTTTCCATATACCATCCAGATCATTGTATTGCCTGCTTACCTCTTCACTCATGTAGAAATATTGAAAAGGTTTTTTAGCCGGGATCTTTTTCATTTTGGATTCCAGCCCCGCGAGTACTTCCTTTGCCTGCCTCATGTTGTTGAACCTTATGGCCAGATAACTATCCAGGTTTGTTTTACCCTGATACCAGTGCAACACGGGTTCAATTTTCTCTTTCAGGTCCTGGTAATTAAAATCCTTCATGACGCCCACAATGGTGTAGACTTCAGGGTTATTTTTCTGACGTAACCGCTTACCCACGGCCGTTTCCCACCCCATTGCTTTCATGGCAGTTTCGTTGATCACAACAGGCTTATTCTCTCCGTTCTGGTCCAGCTCTTCCGAAAAATCCCTTCCTTCCAGCATGCGTATTCCAAAAGTTTCGGCATATCCTGCACCTGTTCCGACATGTTTCAACCTTACCTCCTTATCTTCTTCGCTATCAGGCCTGTAAAGATTATAATTGGACCAGTATTTTGTAGGCACTACACCGGAAGTTGCCAGACTCTCAACTCTTGAATCAGTTTTCAATTCTGTCAGGATTCCGCTAAGCTGATGAATGGCGGCATCTTCATCCTTATATTGCCTGTCTGCCTGCACAACTACAACACCCTCCTTATTAAAACCAATGTTTGCCGAACGCATAAAACTGATTTGTTCGCTAACCCCTATAGCACCTGTAATGAGGATAATTGAAATCGTAAATTGCAGGATGATCAGGCTCCCCTGTGACCATTTCCCGGAGCTTGGTTTGCTGGTCAGTTTTCCCTTGATCGTATCTCTCAGATCCAGCCTGTTCAGGTATAATGCCGGATAAGTACCGGCAATTATCGCTATGAATAAAATGATCCCGAATAGTACCAATATCGTAGGATAGTCCTGTTGCCAGCTCAGCACCAGTTGCATTCTCCCCTTACGGAATTCATTGAACCTGGGGATCAGATACCAGGCAGCAAAAGCCAGGGAAGCAAGCAGCGAAACAAGCAGGACCAGGCCTGATTCTATCCAGAACTGAATCAGTATCTGCCGAAGATTCGACCCGGTTACTTTCCTGACGGCCACTTCTTTGGCTCTTGTAAATGAAATGGAAAAATTAAGGTTGAGAAGATTAATACTGATAATCAGCAATATAAATACGGCGATGGTAACGGCCCCATAGATCAGATTTTTAAAGAACGGATTCTGATAATGGATAAAATCCTCGAATGGTTTCAGACGGATTTTTCGGTTTCGTACCTCGGGTGAAAAATGAGTATTTACAAAATCAGGAAACTGAGCTTCCAGCCGGGTAATATCGGTACCTCTCTTTACTTTAAGATATACAGTGGCAAAGGTATTATACCAGTCAATATTAGCTCGGAAACCCGGATTCGACTCCAGGTTGGAGATGGGCAAAAGTACATCAAATTGCAGGGAAGAATTGGCCGGTACCGTATCCAGCACCCCGGTTATGGTAAAGTTCAGGGTATCGTTTACCTGAACCGTTTCTCCCACAGGATTTTTATCTCCAAACAACGCCTCCGCCACACCCTTGCTGATAATCACAGACTCCTTTTTCCGGAGTGCCGTATTCCTGTCTCCATAAAGCAGGCCGAAAGAAAAAACATCCAGAAAAGTACTGTCCACATACCTGGTATCAGGCTGAAGATCCTTGCCTTTGTAATGGATCCATGCATTGTTCCAGCCCTGGAAATGCGTCCCCGTTTCTATTTCCGGATATGTTTTTAATAGCTGATCCAGAATGGGGTACACCGTCTTACCGAAGGTAGCGTCCCTTTCCTGTGTCTGGACAAAAAATAGCTGATCGTTATCCTTGTGAAATTTATCAAACGTGACTCCCCTCTGCACAAACAGAATTAACACACACGAACTAGCCAATCCCAGGGATAATCCCAGAAAATTGATACCCGTAAAGAGCCTGTTTTTCCAAAGGCTTCTTACGGCAATTTTAAAATAGTTTCTAAGCATCTTTCTGGTTCTATGACTAAAGGGATATGAAAACAGAAATTCTATTCGCTCCGTAAACTGTCTACCGGATTGGTTAAAGCAGCTTTGATACTCTGGAAACTGATCGTTGCCAGCGCTATAAACAGAGCCAAAATACCTGCGTCTGCAAAAATCCACCATTGCATTTCAATGTGATAGGCAAAGCCCGCCAGCCATTGCTCCATGAAATAATGGGCAACTGGTATGGCAACGACCGAGGCGATCAGCACAAGTTTCAGAAAATCGGCCGACAGGAGTGCTACAATCCCATAAACCGTGGCGCCCAGCACCTTACGAATACCAATTTCCCTGGTTCTGTTCTGAGCGGTGAATGTTGCCAGACCAAATAATCCCAAACAGGAGATCAGGATGGCAACAGAGGCAAAAAAATTGAACAGTTTCACTGCCTGTTGTTCGTCTTTGTAAAGGTTGTTGTACTGTTCATCTAAAAATTGATATTTAAAAGGAGTACCCGGGAACCTGTTTTGCCAGATCTTTTCTGTCTGGGCAAGAACGGTAGCCATATTGGCCTCCTCTGCTTTCACAAAAATCTGCTCCTGAAAATCGGGATAATTGTCCATAACCAACGGTGCTATTTCTTCGTGAAAGCTATTAAAATGAAAATCTTTTACGACACCAACAATCTGCCCTTTTCTACCCTGAAATTCAAATGACTGCCCAATAACGGGTGCTTTGAGACCAAAAGTTTTAACTGCGGTTTCATTCAAAACCACATTGGCGCTATCCATTTTCCTGTCGTTTTCCAGCCATCTGCCAGCTGCCAGTTTCATTCCCAGCAATTTTGGAAACTCGTTCCCCGCCGACAGCGTCGTTACGGTTGGGATAAAATCATCCGGTTTACCTTGCCAGTTCAGACTGCCACTATGGCTGTTACCCATGTTGACTATGGATTCATTGGCCGTAGCAATTCCTTTTACAACAGCCAATTGCCCAATATTCTCTTTCAGATAGGCTCTTGCATTTGCCCGCTGTTTCATGTCGTTTGCCACAGGAGGCGTTATGGTGAAAACATGCTCCCGGTTGTACCCCGGATTTTGCTTTTTCATAAAATCCAGTTGCCGGTCAATACTCAATGTCCCGATCATCAGAATGATCGAAATGGCAAACTGTATGACCACAAGCCCCTGCCTGAACCTCGAATTGGAAGATTTTGGTGTGCTTGCCTTCACGATTTCGGCCGGTTTCAGCGCCGAAAGAAGTATGGACGGGTAAATTCCTGCCAGCAAAAAGGTAGCCACCCCGCAACCAGAGAGCAACAGCCAGATTATCCCGTTTCCTCCATTCAGAACAAAATGTTTTTCTGTAAAGTCATTAAACAATGGTAAGCAAAATCTGAACAGAAGTACTGTAATCATTACCGCAGCCAGAATTTGAATAGCGGACTCGGTCAAAAACTGACCGAATAATCTGCCCCGGCCCGCACCAAGCATCTTTTTGAGACCCACCTCTCTGGACCTTTTGCTGGCAAGAGCGGTGGTAAGGTTCACAAAATTGATACTTGCAATGACCAGGATAAGGACGCCAATGATGCCCATCATCGTGACGGTCTTGACATTTCCTTTTATAAGTGCGTCGGACTGGAAGGAGGTATCAAAATGAATATCCGTGAGCGGTATAAAACTGGCGACGATACTGGAATCCTTCCGGTTTTCCTGATACAAACGGTTAATCTGATCAGCGACAGGTTTTAGGGAAGTTCCCGGTTTTAACTGCATGAATACCTGAAAATTAAAATTCCTCCAGTTGGTGGAGTTCGCCCGAAAAGCGCTGTTTTGCATGGATGAAGCTACGGGTATCAGTACGTCATACTGAAAACTCGAATTGGCCGGATTGTCTTTTAACACACCACGCACTACAAAGTCAGTGGTGTCTATCCGGATGATCTTTCCGACAGGATCTTCATTCCCAAACCATGCTTTCGCCTTAGATTCTGTAAATACCAGGCTGTTGATGTCTGCGAGAGAAGATTTATCTCCCCGGATAAAAGCGTAATCGAAAAAGTCGAACCAGTTGGCATCAACCCGGGCAACACGTTTTTCATCAAAAACCTTATGGTCAATTTTAACAACCACAGGTCTCCAGAAAGCCGAAAAAGAGGTTGTCTTTTCTACACCAGGAATTAAATTTTTAGCAGCCTCTCCCAGCACATAAGGGGAATTGGACCATATCCATGGCGGGTCCTGCTTGGAAAGCGTATTGGTTACTCTGTAAATATCTGCGCTGTTTTTATGATAGGTATCAAAACTCATTTCGTTCTGCACCCATAACAAAATGAAAACGGCCGAAAGCATACCGCCGGCCAGACCGACAATGTTTAACAAAGTGAATAACCTGGAACTTTTCAGGTTTCGGATAGCTATTTTGAGATGATTCACAAGCGTACCAATTTTGTTTTATAAAATGACAGTCGGATCATGGGAAAAGCAGCATGAAAAAAGAAGGAAAGGCATCCCTTTCCTTCATCCGCTTCAATATCAATTCCTGGTTTTATTGTATCGTTTTAATAGGCACTCCTATCTGCCTTTCAAAATCGCGGATAATTCTTAACCGCTCATCTTCTGATTTTCCGCTCGCATCCAGCGTCTTCTCATAGGAAAACTCCTCGTCGTTTTTGTTAAACCGGTAGCGCATATACATCTGTCCGTTATCCGGATTGTATTTGATCTGTTTCGTATAAGGCCTGTCTCCGCCTACGGCATAAGACTGAGCAAACTGATCGGTGGCAGACACCACCGGTTCTTGCCCCCCGGAAATAGAAACCGTGGTTCCGGTGGGTGGCACCGGGGGAACGGGACGAACGGGAGCTTCCACCTTAGCCATACCCAGAGAGTCAAGTATCCTCTCCCGGAGTTCCATACGTTCTCCTTTGCTCATACCGTCCACATCAAAAGTTTGCTGATAATCAATACGTTTTCCGTTTAACGTACCTTTTATACTGATTCTGAGTGTAGTACCGTTATCATCAATACTTCTGCTCAGTTCTATCTTGTCCTGAGCAATGGCCAGCGAAGTAACACCGGCAAACAGAATGGTCAAAAATTTCTTCATGGCTTAAATCACATTTATTGAAACGTTGCGCCCTCCGTCAGCCGCAGGCTGGCCGGCAATCAGATATGTATGTTTTCCGTTACGATCTTGCCGTCAAAAAGATTGACGATCCTATGTGCAAACCCGGCGTCATACGGGGAGTGGGTCACCATCAGAATGGTAGTACCGGCATCGTTCAGCTGACGCAGGAGGTTCATTACTTCCTCCCCGTTTTTGGAGTCCAGGTTACCCGTAGGCTCATCGGCCAGTATCGTTTTCGGATTGGCCACCACCGCACGTGCAATGGCCGTACGCTGCTGCTGCCCACCCGACAGCTGCTGAGGAAAGTGATTCCGCCGGTGCATCATATTCATCCTGGTAAGTGCGGCTTCAACCTTTTCCTTTCTTTCGGATGGTGGTGTTTTGAGGTACAACAGAGGAAGCTCAACATTCTCGTAAACAGTAAGTTCATCGATAAGATTAAAGCTCTGAAACACAAAACCAATGTTTCCTTTGCGGATCTGAGCCCGCTGGCGCTCCGACATTTTAGCTACCTCCGTACCGTAAAACTCATAGGATCCCTCACTGGGATTATCCAGCAGTCCAAGAATATTCAGCAGCGTGGATTTACCACAACCGGAAGGGCCCATGATGGCAACAAACTCACCATCTTTGATGTCCATATCAATACCGTTCAAAGCGGTAGTCTCTACTTCCTCCGTAGAGAAAATTTTATGCAGGTTGGTAATTTTGATCATTTTAAAAAATTTTGGGAGGAAAGGGAGGAAGAAGGAAAGGGAGAATAAATATCCATATATTACCCTTCATTTTCCACCAAATCATCATGTTAATATGTCTAAAGTTGAACGATTTGAAGATTTAAAAGTCTGGCAAAAGGGTCTCTCACTCGCTATTGACACGTATAAAATTTTGGCCGACTGTCGTGATTTTGCTCTCAAAGACCAAATGTGTAGAGCCTCTGTTTCTGTACCTTCTAACATTGCTGAGGGTTTTGAACGTCATTCGAATAAAGATTTTATACGTTTTTTAAGAATTGCAAAAGGATCATCCGCTGAATTAAGAACTCAGATTCACATAGCCATTGGGATTAAACTTATTGATGACGAACAAGGCAAGGAGCTTATTACGAATAGCCGGATTATATCAGCAATGCTTCAAAATTTAATCAAAACCAGGGAAACAAAGTTTTGAATTATAATTCATTAGCAGAGGAAGTTATCAACGTTTTCCTTCCTCCCTTTACTTCTTCATCCCTGTATTCAGAATTCCAGCACCTCGTTATCCCCGAAGTTCTCGTATGAACTGGTGATGACTTTCTCCCCTGCCTGCAAACCATCCAGTACCTCGAAGAATTCAGGATTTTTACGTCCAAGCGTGATGTTACGTTTTGAAGCACGTTTGCCATCTTCACTCACCACATATACCCAGTTTCCGCCAGATTCAGAGAAAAATCCACCCACAGGAAGTAACACAGCCGTGGAAGGCTGCCCCAGCTGCACACGTATCGGTGCGGACTGCCCTCTTTTGATCAGATCAGGCGCTTTTGTAAACTCCATGTCTACCTCAAAACGGCCGCTTTTTACCTCAGGATAAATTTTGATAATTTTCAGACCGTATTCTTTGCCGTTAAAATCCATGGAACCGGTAAGTCCGACAAAGATCCTTGAAATATAGTGTTCGTCGATACTCACACGCATTTTGAACCCGTTCAGATCATCAATCTGTCCGATATTCTGTCCCTGGCTGATGTTGGAACCCACCTCAACGTTCATAGATGAAAGTAACCCAGAAACCGGTGCTTTAACAACCAGGTTATCCAATGTTTGCTTCCATAGATTAACATTTTTCTGCGTGCTGGCCAGGGTACCCTCCAGCTGGGCAATCTGCATACGGGCATTTTCCTCCTGGTATTTCTGCGACTCTATTTCAATTTCCCGCTGTTTGGTCAGCCGCTCGTATTCCCTTTTTGTTTTCAGGAAATCTGCGTCGGGAATCACCTTATCCTTGTATAACTTGGTGTTACGTTCGTGCGCATCTTTGGCCTGGTCCAGTTGAAAGTCAAGCTCACTTAATGTTTTTTGCAGTGTGAAACGTGCCACTTTAAGGCTTTGCCGCGTATTTTGCAAGTCGTTCACCAAACGGCTTGCCTCCGTTTCAGACTGTAGGAAGCTAAGTTTCAGATTCTGGTTTTCAAGTTTCAGGAGTACATCTCCCTGTTTCACCATATTACCACCCTCAATGAGTTTTTCGGTAACATATCCGCCGACGATCGCATCAAGCTGTATGGTTTTCAAAGGCTGAACCACACCGGTAACGACAATAAACTCATCAAATTTCCCTTTGCTCACCGTCGACACAGTCAATTTATCCTGCTCAACGTTCAGTTTGCTCCGTTTATCCGCAAAGAAAAATTGGTACACGATAAAACCAACCAGCAAAGTGCTGCCTGCAATGATGCTGATGCGCTGCGTATTCCAGAATTTCTTCTTTTTAATTTTGTCCATCGATGAGCCTCCGGTAAATCCATTGGTTGCCGTCGGCGAGTTAGGTGTTTTGACTTCCATTATATTAAAACAGTAATTGATACCTGATTCATTTTCATATCTGTATCAAATCACTGTGCCAATTACGGCACACAACCACAAACTACTGATAATCAGATCAGAATAACACTGACTCATGAGGCCGGATGTTCATTATCGGACATTTCTGTACGGGGGTGAACAATGTGTAAACGACCGGGTTTTGATAAAGTATTCACGGCTAGGATTTTAATATCCGGGTATGTTTTTTATCTCTTTTCCTTTGCCCTGATACTACCAGACCGATACGCCCCTGTGTAAATACAGTATCTCGCGATTTATTTTAGAAAAGTATTAATTCCTGACTAATATTACTATTAAGTTTAAAATCCAGATTTGAAATGCAACTTTCCGAAGCCAAAATCCTTATTATCGACGACGACGTAGACGTACTCAGTGCGGCAAAACTTTTGCTGAAACGACATGCTAAGGCGGTCGACATTGAGAAAAACCCTCAAAAATTACCATTTCTCGTCACCAACGCCGATTATAATCTGATCCTGCTCGATATGAATTTTACCCGCGACGTGAACAGCGGCCGGGAAGGATTTCATTGGCTCGACCGCATCCTGGATATCAATCCTTCTGCAAAAGTGATCATGATTACTGCTTACGGAGACATTGAGATGGCGATCAGAGCCATCAAGGCCGGAGCCATTGACTTCGTTTTAAAACCCTGGGAAAATGACAAACTGGTAGCTACCATCCAAACCGCATTGGAAGCGAACCCTGCTCCCGCCGCCATCCAACCTGCCCCGGGAAACACTTCTGAAAAAGGAAAGGAAGATAAAAAAGGAAAAACTCAGACTGATACCATTGTTGCTTCCAGCGCAGCCATGCAACAGGTATTGAACACTTCTGAACGTGTGGCCACTACAGATGCAAACGTCCTGATCCTGGGCGAAAACGGTACCGGAAAAACGCAGCTGGCCCGCCATATACACCAGCATTCCAAACGTTCGGACAAGCCTTTTGTAACGGTGGATCTGGGTTCCATAAGCGAGTCGCTGTTTGAAAGTGAGTTGTTCGGCCATGTGAAGGGAGCTTTTACAGATGCCAAAGAAGACCGCGCCGGTCGATTTGAAGAGGCAAAGGGTGGTACTATTTTCCTGGACGAAATAGGGAATCTTACCTTACCGCTTCAGGCAAAGTTACTGACCGTTATCCAGGAAAGAAAGGTTACCCGTGTGGGATCCAACAAACCCATCTCACTGGATGTAAGGCTATTATGCGCTACCAATATGAATATTGAAAAAATGGTAGCCGAAAAATCCTTCCGCCAGGATTTGCTTTACCGGATCAATACCATTGAGCTGGAACTGCCACCGCTCAGGGAAAGACCAG
Source organism: Dyadobacter sp. CECT 9275 (assembly GCF_907164905.1). NCBI lineage: Bacteria > Pseudomonadati > Bacteroidota > Cytophagia > Cytophagales > Spirosomataceae > Dyadobacter > Dyadobacter helix. The sequence goes on from NZ_CAJRAF010000002.1 coordinate 1,785,194, forward strand.
AGGACATATCAGCGCTGGCAGAATACTATCTGAAACTATTTTCTAAAAAATACAATCGGCCGGTATCCGATATCAGCAGTGCGCTCATCAAAAAAATGCAGCAGTATAACTGGCCTGGGAATATCCGCGAACTTCAGCATGCCATTGAAAGAGCCGTGATACTGTCCCAGGGGAAAACATTGCAGCCGGACGATCTTTTCCTGAAGACCACCGGCAACCAGCCCACAACCGCTACCGGCTTTGACCTGGAGGATATGGAAAAAACCATGATCGTAAAAGCGCTCAAACGCTTCAACGGGAACATCACCGACACCGCCAGGGAGCTCGGGCTCAGCCGCGCGGCTTTGTACAGAAGAATGGAAAAATACGGACTGTAAAGAGGAAGGGAGAAAAGGAGGAAAGGGAGGAGATGGGAAAAGAGAGGAGGTATGTGAAATGGGTTAAGTCATCGGGTTGGAATGTTTTTTTAAATGGAACATCCCTGCAACAAACACTCGAGCCATTTTAATAAAGCACCCTATGAAAAAATCCTTTGCCATATTATCGCTCTGGATATATCTGCATCCGGTTTTGGGCCAACAATCTTCCATCACTGCCGTTCCGCTCAAAGACGTAAGGACACTGCCCGGCTTCTGGCATCAGCGTGTAGAAACGGCCAGAAACGTTACCATTCCGCATGTTCTGAAAAAATGCCAGGAAACAGGCCGGTTTGATAATTTTGCAGTTGCAGGAGGCTTAAAAACGGGTACTTTCCAGGGAGCCCGGTTCGATGATTCCGATGTATTCAAAGTGGTGGAAGGGGCTTCCTATTCCCTGCAAAACCATTATGACGCCAAACTGGACCAATATCTCGATAGCCTGATCACGCTGTTTGCTGCGGCCCAGGAACCTGACGGCTATCTGTACACCATCCGTACCATTCACAAGGATACTACCGGTTCGTTCGACTGGATTGCAGGTCCCTACCGATACTCCTTCGAAAACGGCAGCCATGAACTCTACAATGTGGGGCATCTTTATGAAGCGGCCGTTGCCCATTATCAGGCGACCGGGAAAAAGAATCTGCTCAACATTGCCATCAAAAATGCAGACCATCTCGTGAGGACTTTTGGCCCTGCTCCCGGCCAACTGGTGGTGGTACCCGGACATGAAGAAACAGAACTTGCGCTGATCAAGCTATATGGCGTTACCAGCAAAAGGGAATATCTGGATCTGGCGAAATTTTTCGTGGATATGCGCGGGCGTTCAGACAAACGTCCGTTGTTTCTGGACGCTCATCAGCTCGGACCTGATTATTTTCAGGATCAGATCCCATTTGTACGTCAACGGAAAGCAGTAGGACATGCTGTGAGAGCACAATATCTCTACGCTGCCGTAGCCGATCTCATAAGGGTGGAAGATAACCCAGGCTATGGTATCGCGCTGGACAGTATCTGGCAGGATGCCACATTCCGCAAACAGTATATCACCGGTGGCGTGGGAGCCAGGGAAGACGGAGAAGCCTTTGACCAGCCTTATATATTACCCAATGACAACGCCTATGCAGAAACCTGCGCTGCAATAGCCAATGTGTTTTGGAATCACCGGATGTTTCTAATCACAGGCCAGGCAAAATACATGGATGTTTTCGAGCGGGTATTGTACAATGGCCTGCTGGGTGGGATGGGCATAAAGGGCGATAAATTCTTTTATGTCAACCCTATGTCGTCCAACGGCGTAAACGATTTTGGCAAAGGCTCCGCTGCGGTCCGTCACGACTGGTTTGGCACAGCCTGTTGTCCCACCAACATTTCCCGATTTATTCCCGCGTTGCCCGAATACATATATGCGCGAAATAAAAACCAGTTGCTGATCAATCTTTTTGCCGCCAGCGAGGTGAGGTTTAAAGCCGGTGACGTGGATGTAAAGTTATCCCAGGAAACAAATTATCCTTGGGATGGAGCGGTCAGAATTAACGTTTCTCCAGAAAAAACAACCCGCTTCCCTGTCGGTATCAGAATTCCAGGTTGGGCCAGCGGCACGGCTATTCCGGGAGATCTGTATGAATATCAGAATAAACAACCCGCCCATATCCGGCTTTCTGTTAACAAAAAAGCGGAGAAGGCCGTGGTACAAAATGGGTATATAACCCTGGACAGGAACTGGAAAAAAGGTGATATCATCGAAATCTCCCTGGATATGCCGGTAAGAACCGTCGTTTCCAACAGCAGGGTAAATGCCAATGCGGGCATGGTAGCCATCGAGCGCGGCCCGGTTTTGTATTGTGCTGAAGGCCATGATAACCAGGGAAAAGCCATGAATATCTCTGTTTCTAAAAGCCAGATTTTCAGCCCGGTTTTTCAACAGGATATGCTATCGGGAATTTCAGTTCTAAAATCAAGTGAAGGAAATCTGACCCTTATCCCCTATTACGCCTGGGCAAACCGCGGTGCAACCGAAATGACTGTCTGGTTTAAAGAGGAATAAACTCAATTACCAAGATTTTTCTTCACCTTGTCCAGATCTTTCAGCTCGCCGTCCACTATGAGATTGACATCACTGTTTTTAAATACATCATTTTCCGAAACCAGTCTGCTCTTGAAATAAAGGGTAAAAGGCAGGCTCTTTCCCTGGCCTATCAGCTGCCCTGCGGCCTTAAGCAAGTCTTTCATATTGATCTTAAGAGGAATTTCATAGATTTCACTGCTCTTCCCGGGTACTTTGGTACTGCCTGGCGAATTTCCATCTGCCAGTCGTTTCTGTTTTCCCAGATCCACCGCATAGGATGGATCCTTGAATTGCAATGTAAATGGATTCTGGTTTGTAAACTCAAGTTTTATGACGATTTCGGATTCGCTCAGACGGAACTTTTCCATATCATATCCCAGAATTTTCACCTTTGGAAGCCTGTACAGCGGCATCCTTTTATCAAACGCCAGCCGAATGGTATCCTTTCCCAAAAACGGTTTCCGAAGGTGGAACAATCCTTCAAAATGATAACTGGCACTATCCTCTCCCCTAGCTGCTTCTTTTTCCCCTTCATTGGAAAGTTTGCGAATGTTCAGCTGGCTCGGCAGGGTAATAATGGTACTGTCGTTGGATTTAATGAGCAAGGGCTCTTTATGCTCGCTTTCAACAATGGTCACACCGTTCATCTGAACAAAATATGTAAACTCCTTCACATCAAAACCCATGGGTAACGGATTGTGTATGAGCAGATCAAGAGAGAGGTCCACGGTAGTGGAAGTGATGTTGGTAATATGTCCGATTCCCATCTCAACTCTTGGTTTTAAACCAGAAACGGGATTACCTTTCTTCGATTTATAAAAATAAAATGCACCTCCGGCCACAAGAAGCACAAGCATAATGATTACAATATTCCGGGCAGTTCTGGTAAGGCGCATCACGGTGTCGGTTAAGTTAAATCACTGTCTGATTCAAAAACCATTCCCTGATCTATATACTAACAGCGATTGTGTGCGCATCAAATTCCCCCCGTTTTTCCGACGTATATGTGGACTAACATCTTCATTAAGCCGCCGTATATAGCCTGATCAGCAGGTTTTTCCAGGGGGTATGGATTTTGAACGAAGGCATCAGAAAAGAAAAGAGATGATCTCTTCCTTAACATTTTTCAAATTCATACATACAAATTGAACCAGATTATGAAAACGACCACAAGCAAAGCAACTAAAAAAGTAACGGAGGCTGACAGCGAAAAACTGACCGAACTATTTGTAGATGGCCTCAAGGATATTTACTGGGCTGAAAAACATCTGGCAAAAGCACTTCCTAAAATGGCCAAAGCCTCTACTTCCGAGGAATTAAAGACGGCATTTGAGATGCATACCAAAGAAACAGAAGAACATGCGAGCAGGCTGGAAGAAATTTTCGGGCTGATCGGCGAAAAGGCACAGGCTAAAAAATGTGCCGCCATGGAAGGTTTGCTGGAAGAAGCAACCGAAATAATAGACAGCACCGACAAGAATACCATGGTACGTGACTGCGGGCTGATCATGGCCGCTCAGAAGGTAGAACATTACGAAATTGCTTCTTACGGAACGCTGAGAAACATTGCCCGTACACTGGGCCATTCGGATGTGGCAGATATGCTTCAGGTTACTTTGGACCAGGAAGGCGATACCGACCACAAGCTCACGGAACTGGCGGAAGCATACGTAAATGAAGAAGCCAGCGCCGAGTAAACATTACCGAAGTACATAAAGAAGAAGCCCGGCCGGATAAATCCAGCCGGGCTTCCTTTTTTTAAGTACCGAACCGGCGGCTCAGGCAAGGTTAAGCTTGCCGTGGTTTCCGGTTTGCGGTGCACGACCGGTAATGGCGGCCTTTAACATAGAAAAGAATACGATCATTTTAGAGGACCCTGCATCCCAGTAGGCCGCCTCGTCCGTCACTACTTTAAGCATTACGAGGTCCGGATCGTTTTTCCCTTCCGGAAACCAAGCCGCGGCAAAAGGATTCCAGAGTTTTTCCTTTTTATCCTCATCTTCAACCTGATATGCGGTACCGGCCACACTGATGTAATTGTTTGCAGACGGATCGGAATATATCAAAGTCACATCCTGACTACCCATACCCTCTCCGATATCCGTATGCCGGCTGGTAAAAAACCAGACGTTGCCTTCGTCATCCACATCCAGTGAAGTCATAGGACGTGAAGTGATAATACCATCCTGTACGGTAGTGTACATACATATCCTGGCATCCTTTACCATTTCTTTCAGCTTTTTTATTCCTTCCATATCTTCCAGGTTCTTTTCCATAATTAAGTAAATGTTATGTTACAAAAATCAGCTTCATCAGAAGCTTAAAATAACCATTCCATTTTCTTAAAATTCCCCGGATTAATTCTCTGGACGGCAAAATCAGGCAGCACTACACCGGCCATTTTTCCAGCTTGTAGGCGCTGTCCCAGAACACATATTCGAGACGGGAAGCCGTTACATAGGCTTCCGTCATTTGTTTCCGGGTTATTTCAGAAGCCTGATCAGCCAGGCGATCACAGGTATTTAGCGCCTTTTGAACGGAATTTGCAAAAGATTCACCCGCATAGGTATTGATCCAGTTCTGGTAGGGATTAGGTTTCGTCTGGCGCTGATAAATATAGTCTCCTACTTTTTTATAGATCCAGAAACAGGGGAGCAATGCGGCCACCGCAACTTCGTACGACTCAAAAGTGCTGGTAGCCAGCAAGTAATGGGTATAGGCAAAACAACCCGGTGCCATACCCGCCTGATGATCAATATGATATTCCTTAAAATAGCTTTCGTGCAGCGCGCGTTCCACCAGAATGGCGTTCTGGGCAAACTGGAGGAAATCGAGCAACTCCTGACTGGTACCTGCGTGCGTGCCGGTAACGGCCAGCGCCTTGGAAAACTCTGCCAGATAAAGTGAATCCTGACGGATATAAAATTTAAACTTTTCCACCGGAAGTGTTCCTGCCATCAGTTCCTGATTAAAAGGATGAGCCTGTATTTTTGTGTAAACAGGCAGCGCCTCTGCCCAGAGATGATCCGTAAATTTCATTGGATGGTGTTCATTTTTTGTGGAGAAAAGGAATGATTGAGTGGTCCGGCCCCCTGTCCGGTCTGGATATCTTTCCCCGCTTCAATTGCTTCGGAAACATACCTTTTAGCCAGGAATACCGATTCCGCCAGGGATACCCCTAAGGCAGCATAACTGGCGATAGCAGAAGACAGTGTGCAACCGGTACCATGCACATTGGGACTATGTATATAATCCGTTTCCATAGTGATCGGCAGCTCTCCCTTCCGTGCAAGAATATCATACAGTTTTTCAGCCACCAGATGACCGCCCTTCAGCAAAACGGCCTGGCACCCGCGTGCCACCATTTCTTCGGCTGCCAGCTTCATTCCCTGAGTAGAAGAGATCATCCGTTTTACCAGTATCTGCGCTTCATCCAGGTTGGGTGTAATCAGATGCACCCGTGGGAACAGTACTTTCCACAGCGTTTCAATCGTTTCGTCCCGTATCAGCTTTGCTCCGCTGGTTGATACCATCACGGGGTCAAATACGACGAAAGGCGGCTGATACTTGTCTAGCGTCTCAGCAATGATTTCGGCAACTTTAATGGTATTCACCATTCCTATTTTGACGGCGTCAACGGTAATATCTTCAAAAACGGCCTCGAGCTGTAGTGCCAGAAATTCCGGCGGGATGGGGAGTATATCTTTCACTCCCTGTGTATTTTGCGCTGTGAGGGCCGTTATCGCAGACGCACCGTAGGCCCCCAGCGCTGTAATGGTTTTCAGGTCGGCCTGAATTCCGGCTCCGCCTCCGCTGTCGGATCCGGCAATTGTTAATACGGTCGGGTATCTTTTCATGGCATTTTTATGATCTGGAATGAATAGCTTTACCAAGTGCCTGAGCAGCAGAAAAAGGCGACTCCGCACTGCATATTGCCGAAATTACGGCAATCCCGTCCGCACCGTTTAAAATCGCTTCGTTCGTATTGTGAATGTTCAGCCCCCCGATCACCACCAGCGGATGTCGGCTGTTCCGTTTGGCCCATTGAAGGCCGTTTAACCCCCAGGGTGTTTCAGTGTCCGTTTTGGAAGGTGTAGCATACAAAGGGCTCACCGCCAGGTAACTGATGTGCCAATTTTCGGCCTCGGTTACGTCCTGCATTTTCTCAGCAGATAGCCCGATTATTTTTCCAGGAGGAAGCATTTGAACGAGTACCTCGTAAGGCATATCACTTTGCCCGACGTGCACACCGTCTGCATCAACTGCCAGGGCCACATCCACCCTGTCGTTAATGATCAGCGGAATCTGGTAAGGCGCCAGGATATCTTTCAGACGTTTCCCACGGTCGATAAAAGCACGTGTCCCTAACGTTTTTTCCCGTAACTGTACCATCGTAACGCCGCCGCGGGCTGCGTCTTCCACCACCTGATAAAAATCTCTTCCCCGACACGCCGCCTCGTCCGTAACAAGGTACAACCGGATGGCTTTTAATATATCCATAGCTTATATAGTAAGCCGGGAAAGTTCTGCCAACTGAGCCGGCTTAAGAGCTTCAAGGGCGTCCAGGAAGGCAATCTGAAAAGATCCGGGAAGGTCCGCTCTTTGTCCTGCAAGTTCACCGCTTACGCCCATGGTAGCAGCGGCGCACACAGCTGCATCGAAAAAATCGGGCTGAATGGCTGCAAATGCGCCTGCAATGGCTGATGCGCTGCATCCCATGCCTGTGATACGGGTCATCAGCGGGATACCATTCTTTACGTAAGCTGTTTCATTCCCACGAACAATGACGTCCGTAGCTCCGCTAACACTTACTACACAGTCATACTGATGGCTTAATGCACGCGCAGCAGAAAGTCCGTCGGTTGAAAGTGCGGTACTGTCAACTCCTTTCGTCCGAATGTGAGAACCGGCCATGGACATGATTTCAGAGGCATTGCCACGAATAATGGCAGGCGAAGCTACCTCGAGAAGCTGCTGCAGAACCTGATCCCGATACGGCGTTGCTCCCGCTCCCACCGGATCTATGACAATGGGCTTACCCAATTCCGCCGCTTTTTTCATGGCCAGTTTCATCCCATCCACCCATACGGGAGAAAGGGTTCCAATGTTAACCACCAATGCACCGGCTATGGATACCATATCCTCCACTTCCTGCACGGCGTGTGCCATGACCGGAGAAGCCCCGATCGCCAGCAGGGCGTTGGCTGTAAAATTCATGACAACGAAATTGGTTATATTATGAACCAAAGGTGCCGATGAACGGAGGCTGGTAAGATTGCTTTCGAAATTAAATTCCATTTCTCAATGTTCTGGTTAAGTAAAAACATGGGAATGGACAGTAAGGAAACGGTGATGAGGAACGCCAAGGCGATTCTGACAAAACCAAAAAGGAAACCCGGCAACGTTATTACCGGTACAACGCTTTTTCCTACGACAGCATCAACTGTGTCAGGTTCAAAGGGTATGAATCTCAGTCCGTTTTTTGGACACCCCTAAAGCCATTCTTAATTGCGAAAGTAGTAGTTTTGGAAATAAGAAAAAAGGAACCGGGCCTGTACATCATTTTATCAAAAACGGCTGCAACCATTCCTGTACGATAACCGACATGAAGTGAAACGGTTCCGTTCGTTATAAACCATGATTTCCCGTATCAAAATATTATATTTTAAAACCGAAATTCCTGTTACATGATTAAAGCAGCAATATTTGACATGGATGGCTTGCTGATCGACTCGGAACCGATCTGGACCGAAGCCGCACGTGAGGTAATGCAAAAAGTAAATTTTGAGCTCACCAATGAATTAAAACACCAGACCACCGGACTTTCCTGCCAGCTTTTCCTGGAATTCTGTTATAAAATACAACCCTGGAACACCCCCAGCTTTGAAGAGCTGGAACATGATATTCTGGAATACGCACATCAGCATATCCTGGACAGGGCGGTAGCCATGCCTGGCGCCGTTGAACTCGTAAAAACACTGAAACAACAAAACCTGAAACTGGCCGTAGCCTCCGCTTCGCACATGGAGCTCATTGAAGGGGTACTGGAACGGTTGCAAATAACCGAGTATTTTGACTCCTGGCATTCGGGAACGCTGGAAAAATTCACCAAACCGCACCCTGCCGTGTACCTCTCCACAGTCGCGAAATTGGGCGTAGCCCCAGGCGAATGTATTGCTTTTGAAGATTCACATGCCGGTTTGCGATCTGCGCACGCAGCCGGAATGGTCGCTATTTCAGTACCCGCAGCGGAAGTTTATGATGATCCCAAATTTGACCTCGCCCATTACAAGATACGTTCTCTGAAAGATTACATTTTTACAGAAATGAGTGAGTTTCCGCAGGTATTATTCAATAATTGATTCATAAACCTTTCAGCCCCTGCCCTATATGATTGGCTTAAGGCATTTCAGTATTGTTGTTGCAACACGGATCATCATCATCATCCTGAGCATCCTGGCATTGTTATGGCTGTCGCACCAGCAGACTAATAAGGGATTGATTTACATGCTGGGCATCGTTATCATTTCCATCCAGGGCTCCTTGCTGTATCAGTATGTTACAAAAGTCAATCGCAAACTAACCTATTTCCTGGAATCTGTCAGGTACTCGGATTTTACGATCAACTTCCGGGCAGATAACAAAATGGGAAAAACCTTCAAAGAACTTAACCAGCAGTTCAATGAAGTGCTGCTGGCGTTCAGACAAGCCAGGGCCGAAAAGGAAGCCAATCTTCAGTACCTCAATACCATCGTGCAGCATATTGGCACCGGCCTCATTACCTTTGACAGCAACGGAAAAGTCAATATCATTAACAGTGCCGCCCTTCGTATGCTGGGGATATACCGCCTGCACCAGCTCAGCGAATTACAGGAAAAACATCCACGGCTCTACGAATTGCTTTCCGAACTGACTTCGGGCGTCAGGGAGTTGTATCGCACGCCCAATGATCAGCCGCTGGCTTTGCAGGGAGCGGCTATACAGCTGCGCGGCACCTGGGTGAGAATCGTAGTTTTGCAAAATATACAAACCGAACTTCAGCAGCAGGAAGTGGAATCCTGGCAAAACCTCACAAGGGTATTGCGTCATGAGATCATGAATTCCATGACGCCGATCGTCTCCCTGGTAGGTACTATGCGGATGATCGTTAACGAAGACATTGAAAAATCAACCACTGACCAGGAAGCAGTGACTGACCTGAAAGAAGCACTTCATACGCTCGAAAAACGGAGCAAAGGAATGATGCAGTTTGTTAATGCCTACCGCGACTTCACTACTTTACCTAAGCCCGTTTTCACTAGCCTCAACGTTACGGAGCTTTTGAATGATGTTATTCAGCTTTTGCAAACCGATCTTGTTGCGTCAGGTGTGCTGTGGAAGCTGAATGTCAAACCCGAAAATTTAACGATTAAAGCGGATTCCAGCCAGATACAACAGGTGCTGATCAACCTTATCAAAAACGCTTCGGAAGCATTTTCCATACAAACCAGCAGGCTCATTACCCTGAATGCTTATTCGACTGACAGCCATACGGTCATTGAAGTGGAGGACAATGGTGATGGGATAGAACCCGAAGCGCTCGAGAATATTTTCATCCCCTTTTATACTACTAAAAAAACCGGTTCCGGTATTGGTCTGAGCCTCTCGCGCCAGATACTGCAGCAGCATGGCGGCAACCTGACGGTTGTTTCAGAAGTGGGAAAAGGAACCGTTTTTAGTCTCATCATTTAACCGAAGGATACGCCGTTACACCAGATTGGATAATCCTGAAAAACGTTCCCCCAAAATTGCCTTTGCATTTCCACCCAGCCAGTCTTTTAGCAGCGATGCATAAATATTTCTAAAGTCAACCGAAAAACGCAGATCACCCGCGTCCAGATCCGACAGGTCCGGAGCTTCATTGTAAACGACTGAGTTTCTGGGCGGGCCTCCGATCAGAAAAACGTTATTGGCAGTTCCGTGATCTGTACCACCACTGGCATTTTGTTTTACCCGACGGCCAAATTCACTGAAAGTCAGAATAAGCGTACGGCCCAGCTGGCCATTTTTTTTGAGGTCTGTTACAAAAGCCGAAATACCCTCCGAATATTGCTGAAGCAAACGCTCCTGCTGATTTTTCTGATTTACATGTGTATCAAAGCCCGATAATGATACATAATAAACAGAAGTTTCCACGCCGGAATTAATCAGTTCAGATATGGTCTTCAGATTTTTTGCCAACTCACTGTTGGGATAAATGTTACTGCCTGGACGCACTTTTACTTTCTCATGCAAATACGCTGCGCTTGACTCCGTTTCAATGATGGTTTTGTAGAGATAATCAACCGTACTGTTCACCCCCTGTTTTTCATTTGCTTTTACCAGCTTTTTCAATTCCGCAAAACGAGCCTGGCTATATAATTTTCGCGGGTTGAGCAGCGCCAATCCGTTGGCCTCACTCCCCTTCATGGCAAGACTTAGGGTATCGTCGATTTCCAGCATTTGGTAAGGTCTCACTCCATTTTCCCTGCATTGCGCGTCTAGATACCTCCCCAGCCATCCGGTATTCAGGTATTCAGTGGATTTACTCGCCGTTTGCCAGATATCCATCGAACGAAAATGTGAACGGTCCGGATTAGGGTATCCTACATTATTAATGATTCTGACCCGCCCGTCGTCGTACAAATTTCGTAGTAAGGTCAGTGCAGGATTAAGGCCTATTTCGTCATTGAGGGCAATCACATTTGGGCGTTCTATGGCCAATACCGGTCTTTCCCGATAGTAAATATCATTCCGGTAAGGAATAACAGTATTCAGTCCGTCGTTGCCGCCGGAAAGCTGGATCACTACCAGTATGTTCTGATTCCCCGAACCAATACTCCGGCCGGTTAACTTTAAAAACTCAGGTGCCAGCCAGGTGCCCGAGGCGGCCACCACCGATTTCCGGATAAAATCTCTCCTTTTCATCTTCTAAAAAAGTTAGTTTTTGATTTAACAGACCTGATATTCAGGAAGCCCCATGAAGGCCAGTGTCAGAAGCCTGACGCGCTTGGGCCTGTCCGTTTCACCTGACGCCTTACTCTTCACAAGCTGCATGACTGGCTCGGATGGCGGTACTGCAAACAAATCTGCTGCCATCATTTCTGCTAGGTCCTGATCGGAAACAGCATGGTACCGTTCAACCAATTTACTCCAATCCAGTTTATCGGCAGCAGTGTTTTGTTGCACCGTTATATCATTCACATCCCCGCTCTGTTTTCCCTTCACCGGACCGATCCCCTTCCCGGTAATTAAAAAGGGGAGGTTCATCCGGTACAACAGGCTGGAACCATCAATCCAGCTTCTGCCTCCTGGCCAGCCTGCAACGTTGGGCGGATAAAACAGTACCTGCCCCAATACCTTCTGAACCAAAAGCGGTTGCTCTCCAGCGCCGAAGGCCCCGGGAATGGCTTGCGCTATACCGGCCATCAAGGATACCGGAGATTTTATAAGTAATTGATCCGAGGGAATTTCATAGAACCAGTCGGAAAGAAATATTTTTTTCATCAAGCCTCCGATATCGTATCCCGACTGATAAAAGATGTCCGCTAAATCTTCAATTCTCCTTTTATTAAGCTTTTCGCTTACAAATGCCTGATATAGTTTGGTAACCACATGCCGGGCCGTTTGTTTTTGTCTGAGCAGAATACGTATGACATCTTCACCCCGGAAATCTCCTTCCCGGCCCAGAAAGTTTTTGATACCATTGTCATGGGTGCGTTCCCGGAAAACAAATTGTCCCTCTGTATCAAATCCCCAACCCGTAAAAGCCCTGGCCACTTCCTTCACGTCTGTTTCGGTATAATTGCCACGGCCTAAGGTAAAAAGTTCCATGACCTCTCTGGCAAAATTTTCGTTCGGGCTTGATTTCCTATTCTGCTGGTTATTCAGAAATTGCAGCATAGCGGGCTCCTTAGAAATGGCCATGAGCATATCCCCAAAATTCCCCAGCGAATGTTTTCTGATTGTATTGATATAACTCAAAACAAAACCAGGAACAACCGTTCGACAAGCAAAATGGCCATGCCAAAACAAAGCCATCCGCTCCGTAAAAACCCCTTCCCGTCGGTTCATAAGACTTAACCACTCAAGATTCATCCTTTTTATCCTTAGTTTCGCTTCCTCCCGGAGTTCCTTTTTGGAGGTACCATCCATTTCTTTGCGCTGGCCCAGCACCTCGTTTACCTCCTGCATTATTGGTGTAAATCCGGATTGACTGGAAAAAAGATTTTCAACCGCCTGGGGGATTGTCAGGGTGCTTTCAGGCAAGTACCCGAATGCAGCACGTCTATAGAGATGTAGAACTCTCATTTTCTGACCATTATCTCGCATCACAAATCCATTTTTATACCTTTGACGTCCTTTCACGACCAAGGTTTAAGAACAAATCGGAGAAGTCTCAAATCTGTTATATTTTTTGTAGATTACAACCAAAAAACAACATCATTTGTCTTTGCTGAAAACCATTAGGAAGAAGAAATCATGAAAAGACTATTATTGGGAATCATGCTGGTGTCAACGATTTCGGCCTGCAACAATTCATCAGTGGACAAGAAAGATCCAAATGAAATTTATTACAAGGAAACGGTGAGCATCAATGACGTCCCGCGGTCTACACTTACCTTTTTTGAAGTTGAAGACAGCCGCTGTCCGGAGGGAGTCCAGTGTATCTGGGCTGGGAACGCCACCGTGGACCTGGCATTGAGTGGTGTGACGACCGAAGGTGGTGTCACCAAACACGTCACCATGTGCCTTGGCGATTGCCATACCATTAGCCCGACAACCGGCTTTCAGGTAACGGACACACTGGATGAAAATTTTGCGGGACAAAAGTATCGGTTCATTCTGGAATCCGTTAATCCGAAAGCCCGGCTCGACAGCACCCGAAAAAAGCAGGATTATTCTATTGTTCTGAAAATAGAAAAAAGGTAAAAAGGCAGAGCTGTGCGTATACCAGGAGATCCTTCACAGCTCTGCCTTTCAGGCAGCCAGTTTGCTTTTTTTGTACCCGTAACCAAAATAGATCAGCAGGCCAATTGCGAGCCATATCACAAAGATCAGCCAGTTGGACGAGCCCAGTTCCGTCATCAGATACAGATTGGTGAGTATCCCCGCCACGGGAAGCGACGAGAAATTATATCTAAAGCTAAGGTAGGATAACGTTGCCCAGGTGATCCAGAAAATGATCGTCAGAAGCTTATGTTCGATTATTTCTGAAGCCGAAAGAGCATCCCATTCTTTAAGGGTATCCTGGCCGTACAAAAGTATCCCGCCAACCGCCAGGATAAAAAGCCCGCCTATCAGGAATTTCCCGTTGATATAAGGTACCCTGAATTTTGACCTTTGAGAAATACCGGTATGATCGAGGTACAAAACGCCTCCGCATACCAGTATGAAGGCAAAAAAGGTACCTACACTGGTAAGGTCAACGAAGAAGTCCATCTTAAAAAAAAGAGCAGGAACCGCAACCACTACCCCCGTTACAATGGTAGCAAACGAGGGGGTTTTATACCTGGGGTGAATGGTCGAGAATTTCTTCCACAAAAGTCCGTCACGGCTCATGGTCATCCAGATCCTGGGCTGCCCCAACTGATATACCAGCAGTGCACTGGTAATAGCGATCACAGAACTTACGGAGATCAGCCCGGCCATGAAATCCAGACCCACGCTCTGGAATACGAAAGCAAGGGGATCACTCACATTCAACTCTTTGTAATTCACCATACCTGTCAGTACCAGGGTGATGAGCACATACAGGACTGTGCAAATCAGCAAACAATAGATCATGGCCCTGGGCATATCCCGCTGAGGGTCCTTACATTCTTCTGCTGTGGTTGAGATGGAATCAAAACCGATGAAGGCAAAAAATACCGCTGCCACACCGCTCAAAACTCCACTTACTCCATTGGGCGCAAATGGGCTCCAATTCTCCGGTTTTACGTAAAACGCCCCTGCAAAAATCACCAGCAAAACCACTCCTATTTTTAGTATCACCATGATATTACTTGCCGTCCGTGACTCCCGGATTCCGATGTACACCAGTGCCGTAACCAGTAACGTAACCAGGCCTGCAGGAAGGTTCAGAATAATCGGAAAGTCCCCAACCCGCGGTGCTACCTCAAAGGCGTGGGCGGCCAAACGTTCGTATGCCGTAAGTGTCGCCTGTCCTGAGGTTTGTAGTTTATGAAAAGCTTCGGAGGCGGCCACCGGGTTCATAGTCAGCCAGCCGGGAAGCGTAATCCCAAATCCTTTTAACATACTAACAAAATACTCCGCCCACGAAATAGCCACCACCATGTTGGAAACCGCATATTCCAGTATTAAAGCCCAACCGATGATCCAGGCAAAGAGCTCACCAAAAGCAACATAGGCATAGGTATAGGCACTGCCCGAAACCGGCACCGTACTGGCAAACTGAGCGTATGAAAGCGCTGTAAAAACGCAGGCTACAGCAGTAAAAACAAACAAAAGTGAAACGGCTGGCCCTCCATTAAAGCTGGCAAGACCAATGGTACTAAAAATACCCGCACCGACGATTGCCGCAATCCCCAAAGATACCAGGTCTCTTACACCCAATATTTTAGCCAAACCTCCTTCCTCCGCCGAATGGGCGTCTTTAAGAATCTGATCCACCGATTTTTTACGAAACAAAGAAGTGTTCTTTTCCATTTAGAACTGCGTGTAAGGAGTTATATTGAGTTTAAGGAGCTAAAATAACGATATTCTTTGTCCTGCCCAGAATTGCGTCCTAATTTGTGAATTCTCACTGACTTAACTTTCATTTTGTTATTAAAAGGCCTTAAAATGATAATTACAAGTATATATCCGGGGAGATGTAACCAGACTGAACGTATATTAGTTTACCAACCATTTTCATAATCCCGATTTAAAGTTAACTTTACGAACTCCATCCGACACCACTCCATGATATTGACAATCCGGCCGGTTTTATTCCTGCTCTTCCTTGCAATCTCGGGTACTGAAACGTTTGCCCAGTCCTCATTGTATACCCCCGCCCAGGCGCATTCGCACAATGACTATGAGCATAAAAATGCGTTCTGGGATGCATACAAACAGGGGTTCGGATCCATCGAAGCCGATTTAATACTTCAGGACAGCGTCTTGTATACAGCTCATGACAAGACAGGAATTTCAGAAGAGCGTACTTTTAAGAAACTTTATCTGGAACCAATAATTTCGGAAATTGAAAAAAATGGGGGTAAAATCTATGCGCAGTCCAATACCATACTGCAACTGCTGATTGACCTGAAAACACCTGCCACAGAAACGATGGCGGTGCTACTGCGCGAACTGGCTCCTTACGAACAATATCTGGCACCGAAAGGAACTGTAAAAATCGTAATCAGCGGCAATACGCCAGATCCTACCACCTATAATAAATACCCCGACTACATTTATTTTGATGGCCGGCCAGACATTAGTTATACCAAATATCAATTACTGAGGCTAGGACTGATCAGCCAGTCGTTCCAGACCTACTCCAAATGGAACGGTGAAGGAGAAATGCTCAAAAAAGACCAAAAACGGCTTGAGAAAGTCATCAGCCAGGCCCATGAACTGGATAAAAAAATAAGATTCTGGGCCACCCCGGACAATATAAACGCATGGAAAACCATGATGTCGCTCAAAGTTGATTATTTAAATACCGACAAAGTGGTAGAAATGGGAGATTACCTGCGGACCGCACCCAAATAATGCAGCCCGGCACCGGTACTCACTACCCTCACTCCTTCCAGAATTCACTTCAATTACTGTCTGATACCTTTAACTCACATTTAAATGTCTGCTGATCAAAACGTTGCCTTAAAAAAAGTATTAAAACCAATTCACTTGTGGGCCATTGCGGTCGGCCTGGTCATTTCCGGAGAATACTTCGGATGGAATTATGGCTGGGGTGTTTCCGGAACCATTGGCTTTTTAATTGCTACACTCATTGTAACAGTACTTTATGTCACCTTTATTTTCAGTTTTACCGAGCTCACCACATCAATACCTCAGGCCGGAGGGCCCTTTGCCTATGCACACCGCGCATTTGGCTGGTGGGGCGGAATTATTGCGGGCTACGCCACCCTTGTCGAATTCCTGATAGCCCCTCCCGCCATAGCATTTGCACTTGGAAGTTACGCCCACTTCCTCTATCCGTCACTTTCGGTCCTTCAGGTTGCCTTTGCGTGTTATGTTATTTTTATAGGCATTAATCTTCTGGGAATCAAAGAATCCGCCATGTTCTCCCTGGTGGTCACCATTCTTGCTGTTGCCGAATTACTCCTGTACATAGGGATTGTCGTACCGCATTTTTCTTATGAAACCTTTGTTACAGACCCCATGCCTTTCGGCTGGGCCGGTGTATTTGCCGCACTTCCCTTCGCGATCTGGTTTTATCTGGCCATAGAAGGCGTTGCCATGGTAGCGGAAGAAGTTGAAAATCCAAAAAAAACCATCTCTCTCGGATACATCTATGGTATCCTGACCCTGGTGGTGCTGGCACTGGCTGTTATGATCGTCACCGGTGGCATCACGCATTGGCGTAATCTTAGCACTATAGACTACCCGCTTCCGGCGGCACTCGGGATCGTACTGGGAAGAAACAGCAGCTGGACACATCTTTTTGCCAGCCTCGGGCTCTTTGGTCTCATAGCATCCTTCCATGGCACCATTATCGGTTATTCCAGACAGATCTACGCTTTGGCTCGCAGCGGGTATCTGCCCTCATTCCTCGGACAGGTAAATGCTAAATTTCAGACACCCCACTGGGCGCTGATCGCGGGCGGCGTAATTGGCTGCGTGGCTCTTAGCCTCGGTACAACCGACCAGGTAATTATTCTGGCTGCTCTTGGTGCAGTGGTGATGTATATTATCAGTATGGCCGCACTCTTTGCACTCCGTAAAAAAGAGCCAGCCCTGGAACGCCCGTTCAGCGTCCCCTTTTACCCCTATTTTCCTGCTATCTCGCTGTTGCTTTCGTTGTTATGCCTCGTTACAATTGTTTATTACAACTTTCTGCTCAGTGTCTGGTTTTTCGGAGGATTGCTTTTGATTACAATTATTTTTCTATTGACCCGCAATAAATCGACGACGAACCACCAGTGATTTTCACTAATGCCATTTTAATATTTGTTCTACAATCAAGAGAAATCACTAGGAATGATTAAAAATATTTCTAGTGATAGCGGCCGGCATTCGTTTTTTTTGTGATTTTTAACGTTATTTATATCAGCAATAACCCGATAACTCAAAAATAAAGCGATCCATTTATCCCAACTTAAGAAACAAACTTGCCGCGCTCTGATCAAAAATGAATATTCTAATTGTTGAGGACGAACCGATTGTTGCCAAGCATCTGCAGTATACCCTGAACGGCTTCGGCTATGAGGCGAACGATATCGCATCCAATTACCCGGAAGCCATAGAGATACTTAAATCCAAGGTAATTCATTTGGCCATATTGGATATTACCCTCAGTGGCTATCAGACTGGTATTGACGTGGCTGAATATATTTGTGAAAAGCACAAGATTCCTTTCATTTTCCTGACCAGCCATGAGGATATTGCCATTGTAAATGCCGCTTTAAGGACGTCACCGCATGCATTTCTTAATAAGCCGTTTCAAAAAATCACGGTGTATACAGCCGTGAAACTTGCTTTTAAGAGCTTCCGGCAAAATCTGATCCATGAAGGCAGCAATGATTTAAAACAGGATACCACGGTTATTCAGGACGCTCTGTTTATCAAAGAGAAGCATATGTTCATGAAAATTATGCTGGCTGATATCCTCTTTATCAGGAGCGACGATAATTATCTTGAACTGCATACCGCCAAAAAGAAGTATACGATCCGAGAAACCCTGAAAAATATCCTGAGCCAGCTGCCTGGGAATCAGTTTTTCAGGGTTCATAAGTCGTTTATAATTAACTTAAATGCCATTACGTCCATCAACTACATTCATGTCATGATCAATGACATTGAGATCCCCATTACGGCGGATAACCGGACCGAACTCCTGAGCCGTATCAAAACTTTTTCCTGAGCATTTTGCCAAACCATTTCTTTCCGGCATTTCACCTTACAAAATAAGCCGGTTACCACATTATTTTGACAAGTAACCTTCTCCTCCTTAATTTTATCATAAGGTTTTGAAAGGAACAGTTCCGGAATGATACCACCGGATTTGATGACCTTTCTGAAACCATCCCTATAACTAAAGTTCAGACTTTTGACCGCCGCGAACCCTCCTCAGAAAGGCGGCAAAAACGAAGACGGATACCGTATCAATTATATAAATTCGGAATACAGAGAAAAGCTGCGTGTTCAGTAAAAGATTAAAAACTTAAATTTCAGATACTTATAAAGAGCCCAAAGAATAATCCATTAAAAAAACGATAGGTTCGATCTAACGTAAGAATGTTATCGTATTTAAATAGAAAGTAGAAAAAAGATTTAATCATATTTCTACAACTACCCCTGGCAGATTAACGACCTTATAACTTAAACTAAATCTATCAGAACAAAGTTTTTATTAATAATATCGTTGAGTAAAATTTACATCCCCGGAGTTTATGCACCGGGGATGTTTTGTGTTACAGCATACTCATGGATAAAGCAAGTATTTTTTCCTGGCCGTTTTAAATTCTGAAAGTCCGGGTTCCCAGCTTTTACGGATATCATTTTCAGGGACACCGGCAATGATCTGCCTTTTCAGATTTTCAGTTCCGGCAAGCTTATCTATATTTCCCATCTGCTTGCTTTGGCTCATATCAAAGAATTTTTCTTTCTCGGGATAAGCTTTATACATATCCATCAGCCATGCAAGGTTAATCTTCCCCGTCTTCCTGATAGCCGTTATGTCGTATTTTCTAAGATCAATACCATAACATTCTGTGTCCTGATGAAGCGGTGTTTCACTCATCCCCTTAATACTTTTAGGCGTGAACGAAAAGTTGAATTTACCCTTCAGCAGCGGCGCTCCCAGTACCGTAAAGGGCATGTAAGTACCTCTTCCCTGACTTATAATGGTACCTTCAAACATGCAGATATGGGGATACAGCATCACAGACTGCTGCGTGTTCAGGTTTGGTGAAGGCATCACCGGCAATACATAGGGCATATCATGTTCGTAATTCGCCACTTTAACGATTTTCAGCTGGCACTTCATTTTGTTAGGCAACCAACCTTCCCCGTTAATCATTTGAGCAAACTCAGCGATGGTAAGCCCATGGCTGATCGGAATTTTATAAACCCCAATTCCTGAATGCAAATGATCCTCCAGAACCGGGCCGTCTACCAGAAATCCATTCGGATTTGGCCGGTCCAAAATCAGAAGCTCCTTGCCATTTTCAGCACAGGCCTCCATGACCTGCCCCAGCGTATTGATATAGGTATAAAACCGAGCTCCAACATCCTGTATATCAAAGATCATGAGGTCCACATCGGCCAGTTGCTCCCTGGTGGGCTTTTTCTGTTTTCCGTACAGCGATATTGCCGGGATGCCCGTCTTCGGATCTACACTGTCACCCACTTTATCGCCGTTACTGGCCGTCCCCCTGAAACCGTGCTCTGGCCCAAAAATGCGGACAATGTTTACACCCAGAGACACCAGGCTGTCAACGATGGGGGTCTTACCAATTATCGACGTCTGGTTCACCAAAATAGCCACGCGTTTCCCTTTGAGATAATCCAGATACAGGCCGGTTTGGTCAGCACCGGTAATCAGTTTGTCTTTGGTGTTACCGGTTCCCCCCGATTTACATTTATCTGAGGGTGTTGTGGCCGTACAATTTAAATGACAAAAAACCGTAAATGCCGTAAAGACGAAAGAAAAGAGTATCTGTTTCATGTAAAATTTTTCGAGCGAATCATTGAAGCTGAAAAGCTAAATTACTCATTAATTCTATCCGATATCTATCAATCCCCTTTCAAAACAATTTCATTTGTCCGCCTCTTAAAAAAAGGGAGGTATCCAGTTTAGGCAGTTCCTGCTCCTTGAAATATTTGCGGCAAGCCAGGCTATGCAGCTGTCTGATATGTTCGGCATATTTCCCTTCGCCAGTCATACGCAATCCAAAACGTGAGTCGTTTACTTTCCCACCGTGGCTATCTTTGATCTGGTTCAGTATTTTATCAGCGCGGTCAGGGAAATGGTGCTTCACCCATTCTTCAAACAACGTACCGATCACACCATTAAGCCTCACGACGGTATACCCGGCCCACCGCGCCCCATTCTCAGATGCGGCTTTTATGATGGCCGGAATTTCGTGGTCGGTTAGCCCAGGTACTATGGGGGCTGTCATGATACCCATGGGAACGCCAGCTTCGTGCAAGATTTTTACCACCTGAAGTCTTCTTTTCGCGGTTACGGTACGAGGTTCAAGTGTACTTCTGATGTCTTCGTTGAGGGAGGTTATGGATACCGCGCCATGGACAAGATTCAATTTTGCCATTTTTTCCAGAACGTCAATATCCCGAAGTATCAGTGCGTTTTTCGTCAGCACGCTCACAGGGTTCTGGTATCTGAGACATATCTCCAGAAGCCTTCTGGTCAGCTTATATTTCTTTTCCGCAGGCTGGTAACAATCTGTGTTACCGGAAAACATGATGGTGGTGGGCTCCCACTTCCTGGAATTAAACAGCTTTTCAAGAAGTTCCGGCGCATTCTTTTTCACGACGATCTTCGTCTCAAAATCAAGACCGGCAGAAAAACCCCAGTACTCATGCGAATTGCGTGCGTAACAGTAGATACAACCGTGTTCACAACCCCGATACGGATTGATGGAGTTAAAATTGCGAAGGTCAGGGCTGTCAGAAGTACTCAGCAAAGTCTTCGGATGATCTTCTATGAATTGTGTTTTCGGATTAGTATCCGGCTCATCCCAGTTCTGCCAGTCTTCCGAAGTATACTCGGTCTGAAGTTTGTGAAATTTATTGGGGGTATTAATTCCTGCTCCTCTTCCTCTTGGCCTTTCCATAATCGAATTTTGATGTACAAAGTGTTATTACCGGCCAATAAAGATACCAATAATAACAAATTGAACATCAAAATTGATATTAAAAATAACAAAATCAAATACAGTGTGACCGATCAAGCTGTAAACCAGACACACACGCAGATTTTAATTATTTTATATATCTGAAATCCTCGTCACCTTTTAGCGAAAGCAAAACATCGTACATGAGCTGTATGACGTTCTGGACGTCGTCCTTGTGAACCATTTCTACTGTCGTATGCATGTACTTGAGTGGCAGGGATATCAGCGCCGACGCAACTCCTTCGGCGGAATAGGCAAAAGAGTCCGTATCTGTACCTGTGGACCGGCTCACCGCCTGTCGCTGGAAGGGGATCTTTTTTTCATCCGCCACTTTGATGAGCAGATCACGCACGTTATTCTGTACCGCGGGCCCATAACAAATGACCGGACCAGCCCCGCTTTTCAGGTCGCCCTGTTCTTTTTTATTGTACATAGGCGACTGTGTATCGTGAGTGACGTCCGTACAAATCGCAAGATCAGGCTTTAGCCTGCGGGAAATCATCTCGGCACCGCGCAATCCGATCTCCTCCTGTACTGCGTTAACAACAAACAGGGTATACGGGAGTTTTATGTTATTTTCATGAAGCATCCTGGCTACCTCTGCAATCATGAAACCACCCATACGGTTATCCAGCGCCCTTCCTACATAATATTTATTGTTCAGTTCGTCCAGGCCATCGGCAAAGGTAACAACGGTACCCACATGGATCCCCATTTCCAGGACCTCGTCCTTTTTGGAGGCCCCCACATCTATAAAAAGTTCATGTACCTTGGGAACCTGGTCTTTGGCAGTATCTCTTACGTGGATTGCGGGCCAGCCGAAAACACCTTTCACAACTCCCTTGGATGTATGCAGATTCACGCGCATGGATGGGGCTATGGCAGCATCGGACCCTCCGTTACGACGGACATGGATGTACCCATCTTCGGAAATGAAATTAACAAACCAGGAAATTTCGTCGGAGTGGGCTTCAATCACCACCTTGTAGTCCTGCCCGGGGCCAATCACCCCGACGGCGGTTCCATAGACATCAATGATCTGCTCCTCAATATACGGTTTGATGTAATCAAGCCAGATCTGCTGACCGGTTGATTCAAAACCAGTCGGAGAAGCATTATTTAAATACTTATAAAGAAATTCTGTGCTTTTTTCAGACATTCTGTTTAATTGAAAAATGGGTACTTATTTTAACTGCGAGTTCAACTTCCTAATATCTAAAATAAAAATCCCGGAATAGAGGTTTACTGTAAGGTTATAAAAATTCAAGAAACGCCCACAATCCTCTGCGAATCAGATACTCCTGATCCTTTTCATTCCGATAGGCCTCCCGTTCAAAAGAAATGTTGAGGTAAGCCAGGTAATGCCCCCTGAACTGTGCCAACCGGATCAGATATTCCACAAAGTACCAAACATAAAATAGCAGGATGCCCATTTCAAGCTGTTGCCTCAGGTGAATACATTCGTGGTTAAGCAATACCGGGCCCGGATTTTTTTTCTTTAAAAGGATAAAAGGGAAAAATGCCATTGCCTCCACCCAAAGGAATGAAACATTCAGCAAAAAGCCCTTAAACCTCATTTCCAAAGCTGTATATGTAAACAGTTCACAATATACAGCGAAAACTGTTTACTGTGAACTGCTTTTATTTGCCGAAATGCTATTATTAAGCCCTGCTGATATCCAGTACTTCAAATTCCATAATCCCGGCCGGAACCTTAATTTCAGTAGTTTCTCCTACTTTCTTCCCCAAAAGCCCTTTTCCAATCGGAGAGCCGACGGAAATCTTACCTGCTTTTAAATCTGCTTCTTCTTCCGAAACCAGCGTATAAGTTACCTCCATTCCGTTTTTACGGTTCTTGATCTTCACTTTGGAAAGCACTGCAACCTGCGAAGTATCAATGGAAGACTCATCAATCACACGCGCGTTGGACATGATCTCTTCCAGCTTGGCAATCTTCATTTCGTGCATACCCTGCGCATCTTTTGCGGCATCGTACTCGGCATTTTCACTCAAATCCCCTTTATCCCGGGCCTCAGCGATCTGGCGCGCAATTTCGGTACGGCCTTTTGTTTTCATATCATTCAACTCAGCTTTCAGCTTGTTTAACCCTTCTTCAGTGTAGTATGAAATTTTAGCCATGACATCATTATTGTTTATAAAATCTTGGTGTATTTGAATTACTTGATAAAAAAAAAGAACGGCTCCAAGACCGTCCTACCAGAGTTATCACAAACTCACGTAGAAGGCTAGAAGACCTCATCTTTTCGGCTCATATGTTCTTTAATCTTCGTCATATTTTCAAACAAGAACGACAAAAATAGCAATATTTGTAAATGCTAACAAACCATTTGATCAAAAGCCGCAACTATAAATGCCAAATAGATTGAGAATCATTTTCATGGGAACGCCAGAATTTGCCGTTCCCAGTTTACAAAGTCTGGTTGATAACAATTCTAATGTAGTGGCCGTCATTACCGCACCAGACAAACCAGCCGGGCGGGGTCAGAAGATGGTTGCCTCGCCCGTTAAAATATACGCCGAAAGCCGTGGAATCCCTGTTTTACAGCCAGAGAAGCTGAAAAACCCCGAATTCCTGGATACTTTGAGATCTTTCCGGGCAGACCTGCAGATAGTGGTGGCGTTTCGGATGCTTCCCGAGGTTGTGTGGAGCATGCCGGCTTTCGGAACTTTTAATCTCCATGGTTCCCTACTGCCTCAGTACCGTGGTGCGGCACCGATCAACTGGGCTGTAATCAATGGTGAAAGCGAAACCGGAGTTACCACTTTCTTTCTGGAAAAAGATATTGATACCGGCAAAATTATTTTCCAGGATAAAGAAACCATTGGCGAAAATGATGACGCCGGCGCCATTTACGAACGGCTGATGCACAGAGGCGCGGCGCTGGTGGTAAAAACAGTAAAAGCCATAGAAGACGGCCACTATCCGCAGATTCCGCAGACCGAAGGTGGCGACCTGAAAGCAGCGCCAAAGATATTCCGCGAAACATGTGAGATCAGCTGGGAACAGCCTGCTTTACAAATCCATAATTTCGTGCGGGGGCTCTCGCCCTATCCTGCGGCCTGGACCATGTTAAACGGACTTTCCTGTAAACTGTTCAAAACCTCCATAATCCCGGATAACAGCTCTGGTCAGCCCGGAGAATACAAAACAGATAACAAAACATACCTGCATTTCCGGGCAGAAGACGGCTGGCTGGCAGTGGAAACATTGCAACTGGAAGGAAAAAAACGAATGCAGGTGGACGAGTTCCTGAGAGGGACAAAATTGTAGACGGCTCCCACAGCGTCTGTGAAGATATGAAACATCACTTTTTTCAAGCTTATTAATCCCACCTGAATAATCATCCATGCTTATATCCATCATTGTTGCAGTTTCTGAAAACGGGGTCATCGGGAAGGATAACCAGCTGATCTGGCGTTTACCAGAAGATCTGAAAAGGTTTAAAAACCTGACTATGGGCCATCCTATGATTATGGGCCGCAAAACCTTTGAATCCATAGGAAAAGCATTGCCCGGCAGAACATCCATTGTGATTACCAGGCAAAAAGACTTTCAGCCTGACGGTGTGATTGTTGTCCACTCTTTACATGAGGCCATTACTGAGGCTAAAAAGTTAAATACGGATGAAGCATTTATCATTGGCGGAGGCGAGATATACCAGCAGGCGCTGGCAGTAACGGACCATATATACCTTACCCAAGTGGATGTTGTGATTGAAGGAGATACCCATTTTGAAATCTCCGACCCCGAAAACTGGGACGAAATCAACCAAATCGGTTACAATGCTGATGAAAAACATGCTTTTTCGTTCAAATTCATTGATTTACGAAGAAAACCTGTCAATTAATTGTATTTTTGACACCCTTTAAAAAATCAGTGAATGCTACCCATACAGGTACAGACGTTAACAGAAACTCTTGTTTTAGAACTAACCACTCCTTATACAGACAAGAGACCGGTTTATATTACAGGAAACTTTTGCAAGTGGTATCCCGACCTGGAAGAGTACCGTATGACCGAAACAGAGCCCGGACATTACACATTTGAATTTCCTGCGGATGCCGAACTTCCGGTACCACTTGAGTACAAATATACACGCGGAGGCTGGGACCAGGTAGAACTGGACCGATATGGACAGCAGCATCCCAACCGTGTACTCCAGGAACCCCACGGATTAATAAAAGACCAGGTAATCCGATGGCAAAAGGACAGCACCCGCAAGTCGGACCTGATGCCGATCATTGAAGTACTTTCAGAAACCTTTGAAATCCCTCAGCTCAACAAAAAACGCAGGGTTCACGTACTGCTTCCGCATGATTATTATGAAGAGCCAGATCGCCGCTACCCTGTGCTGTACATGACAGACGCTCAGAATCTTTTTGGAGAAGGGTCGCCCTATGGTAACTGGGAACTTGACAAAGCTCTGACCGAGCTGGCAAAGCAGGATGCTGCGGATGTGATCATTGTAGCCATTGACCATGCCGGTGATGACCGCGTCCAGGAATTTTCCCCTTATGACAGCCCCAATCTGGGCAAAGGCCTGGGGGCGTCGTTTCTGAAATTTGTAACCGATACTTTAAAATCCTTTGTAGACGAACAATACCGCACCCTGCCCGACAGGCTCAATACCGGCATGGGCGGAAGTTCAGTGGGCGGGCTGCTCTCGATATACGCGGCTTTGATGTATCCGAATATTTTCGGCAGACTGATGATATTTTCTCCTTCGCTGTGGATATCCAGGCGTATCTATTTTGATGCCATTCATTTCTTCGAGCCGTTTGAAACCCGTATTTATATTTATGGAGGCGGAAAAGAAGGAGATGAGATGATCCCTAACATTCATAAACTTCAGGAAACACTGCAAAACCAGGGATTCGGATACAAACGCGTGAAGATAAAAACTGCGATTGACCCTAAAGGACAGCACAGCGAAAAGCGCTGGGGGAAGGAATTCCCGGTTGCGCTGAAATGGCTGTTTTTTGAGAAAGAATAAGTACTCTGGTACCTAAGAAACCGGGATTTGGGCAGGTTGACCAAGTCCCGGTTTTAGTTTAAGCTCACGGTTTTACAGGATGTACTGGCTCAAATCCCGGTTTTTCACCAGATGTGCCAGTTTTTCCCTTACCAACTCCGCGGTAACGACAATATGCGCATTGGCCCCGATGACATCCGGTACGTCAAACATAAAGTCATTGAGCAGCAGGCTCATCACCGTTTGCAGCCTGCGGGCACCTATATTCTCCACTTCGCTGTTCACTTCAAACGCGATTTTAGCCATCTCTCTGATTGCATCGTCCTGAAATTGCAGTTCTACCCCTTCAGAATCCAGCATGGCCTCATACTGTTTGGTCAAAGCATTTTTGGGAGCTTTCAGTATCTGATAGAAATCATTTTCGGTAAGGCTGTTTAATTCCACACGGATGGGGAAACGCCCCTGAAGCTCAGGTATGAGATCCGACGGCTTGGCAACATGGAAAGCCCCTGCTGCAATAAAAAGAATATGATCTGTATTGATCACTCCGTGTTTGGTATTGACAGCGCTGCCTTCTACAATCGGCAGTAAATCCCGTTGCACGCCTTCACGGCTCACGTCTGGTCCGCTCCCGCCAGACCGGCTTGAGGCTACCTTGTCTATTTCATCAATAAAAATGATCCCGAGATTTTCCGCCTTTCTGATCGCCTCAATTTTCACCTCATCCATATCAATGAGTTTAGATGCTTCCTCGTCCAACAGGATTTTCTTGGCTTCGCCCACAGTCACCTTTCGCTTTTTCCCTCTGCGAGGGACCATGTTCCCAATCATTTCCTGAATATTCATCATGGAAACATCGTCGATAGAGCCGCCTATCATACCCACATTGGGTACCTGACTAGCCTGAATTTCAATTTCAATTTTGCGGTTATCCAGCTCTCCGTTTCTGATCTTTTCCCTAAAGCGTTCCCTGGTACGCTGGTTCAATTCAGTATCGTCCTCCGGCATGGCATTATCGTATTCCACCCCATTGTCAAATTTTGGCTTTACAGCAGGCGAACCATGAACGGGGGGAATGAGTGCATCCAGGATAATGTCCTCCACGGCCTGCTCGGCCTTCATTTTCACTCCTTCTTTTTTCTGGGTCCTCACCATACCCACGGCCTGCTCCACCAGGTCCCTGACCATGCTCTCCACATCACGGCCCACATAACCAACTTCCGTAAATTTAGATGCCTCCACCTTGATAAATGGCGCATCGGCAATTTTGGCAAGCCGCCGGGCAATCTCTGTCTTACCTACTCCGGTCGCGCCAATCATCAATATATTGTTAGGTATGATTTCCTTCTGAATCTCCTCGGGGCTGTTCATCCTTCTCCACCGGTTCCTGTGTGCAATGGCCACGTTACGTTTGGCTTCGTGCTGTCCTATGATATATTGGTCCAGTTCAAAAACGATCTGGCGCGGTGTCAGGCGGTTTAAGTGTTCGGTCATGTTGTGTAATTTACTTTAATATAAGCAGATTTCTCTGATAAAACTTTTAGAATCGAAGCAGTATATCCAAATCAGCAATTTGAAACTTCTGCCGGCTGATAACCCATGTAAATAACCATGCCTTGCCAATATGTCAGGTTAGGATATACGATGCAGAATCTTTTACTAACTTGCATCCAAATGCTGGTTCAGTTCTTTACCGGATAACCTAACTCATACAAACGACTTCTTCTTCTGATGAAACGTAAATTTTTTACCGTATTATTCTCAGTATTAAACATTTTTGCGCTTGCCCAAAAACCAAGCCACCTCACCGATCCGGTGGAATGGGTTAATCCGCTCATGGGGACACAATCCAAATTCAGCCTGTCAGCCGGGAATACCTATCCCGCCATTGCCATGCCTTGGGGAATGAATTTCTGGATGCCTCAAACCGGCAAAATGGGCGACGGATGGAGTTATGGCTATGATGCGGAAAAGATCAGGGGATTTAAACAGACCCATCAGCCAAGTCCCTGGATTAACGATTACGGACAGTTTTCCGTATTGCCGATTACCGGATCAATCAAAATTGATGAGGAGAGCAGGGCTAGCTGGTTTTCACACAAAGCGGAAACAGCCAAACCGCATTTCTACAAAGTTTACCTGGCCGACTATGACGTAACCACGGAGATAACACCAACCGAACGGGCGGCACAATTCCGTTTTACTTTCCCTAAAACAGACAGCGCATTTGTGCTTCTGGATGCCTTTGATAGAGGTTCTTACGTGAAGATCATTCCTTCTGAAAAGAAAATCATAGGATATACGACTAAAAACAGCGGAGGAGTACCGTCCAATTTCAAGAATTATTTTGTACTGATTTTTGACAAAGCCTTCACATTCTCCTCCGCATTTCACGGCACAACGCTGGCGAAGGATACCCTGGAACTAAAAGCGGGCCATGTGGGGGCCGTTGTGGGCTTCAAAACCTTCCGCGGAGAGAAGATAGGCCTCAAAGTGGCGTCTTCATTTATTAGCCCCGAACAGGCGGAGCTGAACCTTAAACGGGAAATTGGCACCGATACCTTTGATCAGACTTTCGAAAAAGGAAGGAAAACCTGGAACCACGAACTATCCCGCATTCAGGTGGAAGGCGAAGATATCGACCAGATCCGCACTTTTTATTCCTGCCTTTACCGGGTGATGTTATTCCCCAGGAAGTTTTACGAGTTCGATTCCAAAAACCAGGTGGTACATTACAGCCCGTACAACGGGCAGACCAAACCCGGCTATATGTTTACCGACAATGGTTTCTGGGATACCTTCCGTGCGGTATTTCCATTTTTTACGCTGATGTATCCCACATTGAATGCGCAGATCATGCAAGGGCTGGCGAATGCTTATGACGAAAGCGGTTTTCTGCCAGAATGGGCCAGCCCCGGCCACCGTGACTGTATGATAGGTTCTAACTCCGCCTCACTCATTACTGATTCCTACATCAAGGGTATCCGGGGGTATGACATCGATAAACTCTATGAAGCAATCATCAAAAACACCAATCATGCGGGTCCCGTAAGTTCAGTCGGCCGGTTTGGGCATGCGTATTACAACGAGCTGGGCTATGTACCTTACGATGTAAAGGTAAATGAAAACGCTGCCAGGACATTAGAGTATGCATATGCCGATTTCTGTATCTCGCAGTTGGCCAAATCATTAAAAAAACCGCAGGCCGAGATTGACCTGTACCTGAAAAGAAGCCAGAATTACAGGAATATTTTTGATCCCGAAACAAAATGGATGCGCGGAAAAAACAAAGATGGTCAGTTTCAGAAGCCTTTCAGCCCTTTCAAATGGGGGGACGCATTCACAGAAGGCAACAGTATCCATTACACCTGGTCGGTGTTTCAGGATATGAAAGGACTGGTGGGCCTGATGGGTGGCAGAGAAGCATTTGTACAAAAACTGGATACCGTTTTCACGCTACCTCCGATATTTGACGACAGCTATTATGGCTTCCCGATTCACGAGATCAGAGAAATGCAGATCATGAACATGGGAAATTACGCACATGGCAACCAGCCGATCCAGCACATGATCTATCTGTATAACTACGCCGGCGCTCCGTCAAAAGCTCAGTATTGGGCACGTGAAGTAATGAAAAAACTGTATCAGCCCACGCCGGATGGTTATTGTGGGGATGAAGACAACGGGCAGACTTCCGCCTGGTATGTTTTCTCGTCTCTTGGGTTTTATCCGGTTACGCCCGGGACAACACAATACGTAATCGGCTCGCCTTTATTTAAAAAAGCGACACTTACAATGGAAAATGGTAAGAAATTCACGATAGAAGCACCAGCCAGCAACAGTACCAACATGTACATTCAAAGTGTTGCACTGAACGGCAAGCCTTATAACAACACTTTCCTGGAACACGGTGACATCCAAAAAGGCGGCACTGTCAGGTTCAACATGAGCAGCAAGGCCACCCAAACCTGGGGAATCAAACCAGAAAACGCACCATTTTCTTTATCGAAGTAAAATAAGGATATTAAGGATCTATTACTCAACATTCTCAATGATCAGAAACCCCATGCGGCGCATGGGGTTTTTTAGTTATAAATGGAATAATAAAACTGTAAGGAATAAACGGAACCAAAACAACCGAAAAAATCGCGATAGCCTTTTAATATCTGATTTCAAAACATACCACCCGTTTACTCTGCTTAATCCTATTTTTCAGAATTTAATACCTTAATAAAGTCGGTGACGAACGTTTTACGACTTTATTTGCTTTTTAATGTAGTATTTCTACATTACGTGATTAAAATTGTGGAAAGAAAAACAACAACATGCAATACCGGAAATTAGGCAACTCAGATCTTGACATTTCAGTAATTACTTTTGGCGCATGGGCGGCAGGCGGCTGGATGTGGGGAGGTACCGAAAGAAGCGAAGCTGTGCAGGCTATCCGGGAATCATATCATGCGGGTGTTACCTCCATTGATACCGCTCCTGTTTATGGGCAGGGCCTGAGTGAAGAAATCGTTGGAGAGGCAATCAGAGACCTTCCCCGTGATAAAGTGCAGATTCTCACCAAATATGGTATGCACTGGGACCTCGCAAAGGGAGATTTTGCAATGAAAAGCCAGACCAATGACGGGCAGGCCATCGACATTTACAAATATGCTTCAGCGGATAGCATCGTGAAGGAATGTGAAGACAGCCTTAAGCGCCTGGGAACCGACTATATTGACCTGTATCAGATTCACTGGCACGACAAAACTACCCCGATCCAGGAAAGCATGGAGGCCGTTTCTTTGCTTATCCAACAGGGAAAGGTGAGGTATGCCGGGGTTTGTAACTACAATGCCGAGTTGCTGATGGAAGCAGGCAAGTATATCAATCTTGTTTCAGATCAGGTACCTTACAGCATGTTGAGGAAGGATATTGAAGCCGAAACCGTACCCTACTGTATCGGAAATAACATATCCATTCTTGCGTACAGTCCATTGCAGCGTGGGTTGCTAACAGGGAAAATGACCTCCGGTTACTCTTTCGCAAAAGATGATAACCGTGCTTCGCTCCATTATTTTTCAGACGAAAACATAAAAAGGGTGAACGCGTTTCTGGCCAAAATCAGACCGGTTGCGGAAGATAAAAAGGCTACCTTAGGACAATTGGTTTTGAAATGGACCGTTGAACAACCAGGCATTACCATCGCGCTGGCTGGTGCCAGGGATGCCAGACAGGCCCTTGAAAATGCCTCTTCGGTTGATATTCAATTGAACCGGGATGAAATCAGCTTTATAAATAATCAATTAAGCGATCTGAAGCTGGTAAACAAATAACCTGTAATACTTAACCTATCAAACAATATTCACCCATATCTGAATTTATGAAAACCAACCTTTCCATTTTCAAAAAAGGAGTCCCGGTCGTGCTGGGAGGTATTCTTTTTACCGCCACCCTCGGCCTGATGAGTAACAGTTCTGCTCCTGAGCCAAAATCCGAAAAGTTTACAGAAGCCAATATCAAAGTGGACACAGTTGCAAAGGGGCTTACGATGCCTTGGGCATCCGCACTTTTACCAAACGGTGACCTGCTGGTGACCGAACGTGGAGGCAAATTACGACTGGTAAAAAACGGAATTCTCGATCCGCAGGAAATAAGCGGAATACCACAGGTATGGTATAAAGGCCAGGGCGGACTGCTGGACATTAACCTTCATCCTGATTACAAAAAGAACGGATGGATCTATATCAGTTATTCCTCCCCCAAAAAAGCTGGTGAAGAAGGAGATGACGAAGGTGCCAACACAGCCCTGATGCGGGCAAAACTAAAGGATCATGCACTGGTTGAAATTCAGCAGCTTTTCAAGGCGCTTCCCAATGTAAAGGGCAATGTCCACTATGGCGGACGTATCGTTTTTGACAAAAAAGGTTACGTATTTCTATCCCTTGGCGAACGCGGACAAAAAGAAAATTCTCAAAACCTGGGCAGGGACCAGGGGAAAGTAGTCCGTTTGCACGAGGATGGTAAAATCCCGACCGATAACCCCTTTGTAAATACCGCAGGGGCTCGTCCCGAAATATGGACCTATGGCCACCGTAACCCGCAGGGTATGGTGATCAACCCTGCCACTGGTGTGATATGGGAGCATGAACATGGCCCGCAGGGAGGTGACGAACTTAATATCATTAAAAAGGGCAGTAACTATGGCTGGCCTTTGATCACCTTTGGAATTGACTACGATAACAGCATCATTTCAAAAGATACGGCACGTGTGGGAATGGAACAACCTGTTACTTACTGGAAACCTTCCATAGCTCCCTGCGGGATGACTTTCGTGACCAATGACAAGTTTAAAGGCTGGAAAGGAGACCTCCTCGTGGGTTCTCTGAAGTTTATGTATCTTCAGCACCTTACGGTAAAAGGCGACAAAGTAACCAAACGTGAAATCATTTTTGAAAAACTAGGCCGCGTTCGTGATGTGCGTCAGGCTTATGACGGCAACATTTATGTGGTACTTGAGAATTCCGGGAAAGTTGTAAAGCTCAGCCCGAAATCCTGAAGCAGATCATACGAACCAGCGGTTCGTGAGCATTTGTCCCCAGACTTCGCCGGTAAAACTCCGGATAGAGGCCTTTCAATAACCGGCGCGAATCTCTCGGTTCGCGCCATTGGTTTTTATCATTTACCAGAGGAATCATGAAATTACTGATTACAATAGTATCCGGCATTATCTTGGGTTCTGCCATGCTGCCGGGGCAGGATGACGAACTTGCTAAAAGTATCGAACGCGGCAAAATGGTGTATTCTGAAAACTGCATCACCTGCCACATGGGCACCGGAGAAGGAGTTACGGCAACCTTCCCCCCTCTTGCCAAGTCGGATTACCTCACTCAAAATCCGGAGAATGGCATCAAGGCTATCAAATTCGGCCTGATCGGAAAAATTAAGGTAAATAATGTAGAATACGACAACATGATGCCTAACCCCGGCCTAGGTCCGGAGGAAATCGCCGATGTCATGAATTATATCCTGAATTCCTGGGGGAATGATTCTAAGAAAAACAGGATTACTCCTGAAGTAGTAACGGCTGTCAAAGAGAAAAAATAATACTTAACCTGCTGCCTCTGCAATTTTCAGGAAGGTCCAATTTATCTCTATTAGTTAATGCTCTATATTTTTTGTCGAGTTTATTTAAAACAAATCTAAACTAATTCTTGGAAAAGAGATTTTCCCGTAGGAAATTCGCAGCCTCAAAAGAACTAATTAGACTTATTTTAAATAAAATGCAAAAATTATATTTTCCACTCCTTCTATGCTTGCTCTCCTTGTCAGCTTTTTCGCAGACAGGTAAAATAGCCGGGCAAATCCTTACCTCCGACGGAGCACCGGCAGAATACGTTTCGGTTGGTCTTAAAGGCTTAAAAGCCGGTACCGTTTCCGACGCCAGCGGGAAGTTTAACCTGAACAAAATAAAGCCCGGAAGTTACACGGTTATCATCAGCTATGTTGGCCTTGCCACGCAGGAAAAAGAGGTTGGCGTACAGGATGGCGCCACAACAGAAGTTTCCTTCACATTGGCAGAGAATGCCAATCAGCTGGAAGAGGTAGTTGTGCAGGATTTTAACCGTTACAACAGCAAGGAGGTATCTTCGAGCCTTCGTCTGCTGAGCCCTATTCAGGAAACACCCCAGAACATTCAGGTAGTTACCTCTAAAGCCCTCTCGGACCAGCAGGTTATCAGCATGAGCGATGGACTGATCCGGAATGTCAGCGGTGCGAACAGGCTGGAACACTGGGGAGACATGTATACCAATATTACCATGCGCGGATCGCAGATTCAGGCGTTTCGTAACGGCTTTAATGTTGTGAGTTCTTACTGGGGGCCTCTTACCGAAGACATGAGCTTTGTAGATCACATCGAATTTGTAAAAGGGCCTGCGGGATTCATGCTGGCCAACGGTGATCCCAGCGGATTGTATAATGTAGTAACAAAAAAACCAACCGGCCAGACGAAGGGCGAAGCATCCGTAACATTAGGAAGTTATGGTCTCTACCGCGCAACACTCGATCTGGATGGTAAACTAAGTACTAACGGAAAACTTCTTTACCGCCTGAACATAGCAGGACAAAATAAAAAATCGCACAGACCGTATGAGTTCAACAACCGTTACAGCATAGCTCCGGTGGTTTCCTATCAGATAGACGACAAAACAAAATTAACCGCCGAGTATACCTTGCAGCATGCGACCATGTCGGATGTAGGGTCGTTTTATGTGTTTTCTACCAAAGGCTATGGCACTTTACCGGTAGATTTTACCACCATGCCTCCCGGACTTTCCCCGTCCAAAATGAATGATCACAGCCTGTTCCTGAACCTGCAGCATCAGCTGAACAGCAACTGGAAATTAACTGCGCAGGTAGCCTATTTTAATTATCAGCAGAGAGGGTCAAGCATGTGGCCTTCGGTGGTAAACCCTGACGGTACCATGATCCGCTCCGTAGGTATCTGGGATGCCAAAAGTGAAATGAGCTTAGGGCAGGTCTTCGTCAATGGTACTGTCAACACCGGTGCAGTTGTGCATAAAATTCTGGGAGGACTGGATGTAGGAAATAAAGATTACCTGGCCGACTGGGCGCAGTCACACGCTCTGGACACGCTTGGTGCAGAGTTTAATCCAGCTGCTCCTTATTATGGTACTCCGGTTAACGGATTTCCGGTTTACGACCGCACGTTAAACCTGGAAGCCAGAGCTGTGGCTGGCGGAGGGGTAATCGACCAGAAATATAGCGGGGTATATCTGCAGGATGAACTAGGCTTTTTGAATAACAAATTAAGACTTACAATTGCAGGCAGGTATACCTATGTAAGCCAGTCGGCCTACGGAGGAGCCGCCCAGACCGCCAGGCATTTTACGCCCCGGCTTGGTGTGAGTGCCTCCCTAAATCCCGCAACTTCCGTCTATTTCCTTTATGACCAGGCATTTTTGCCACAATCGGGCAGGCTTGCCAGCGGTTCGGACGTGAAACCTATCACTGGCAATAATACAGAATTCGGAGTAAAGAGAAACTGGGCAGACGGCAAGTGGAATACCACGTTATCCCTCTACCGGATCCTGAAAAATAATGAGTTAACCTCAGATCCAAACAGTCCGCCAAATGCAGGCCTGAGCGTTGTACTGGGTCAGAAAAGAGCACAGGGTATTGAGTTTGACCTGAGGGGGACCATTGTCACCGGCTTTACTGCTGTAGCCAATTATGCCTATACCGATTCAAAAGTTACCAAAGTAGCCGAAGGAATTACCAACATAAAGGTAGGCGATGTAATTCCTGGTTACGCCAAGCATACCCTCAACAGCTGGCTGACATACAAAATCCAGAAAGGGGCACTGAAAGGGGCCGGACTTTCGGGAGGTTTCACCTACATGGCAGATCGCGCTACGTCCAACTGGAGTGATACTCAAACCCAGACCAACCTCCCTAATTATTTTAAACTGGACGGTGGTGTTTTCTGGGAAAAAGATAACATACGGATTAACCTGAACGTCTTTAATGTTTTGGACAAATACCTTTACGCGGGCGGATATTACGACTGGCTCAATGCGTATTATTACCAAACCGAAACACCGAGAAATTACCGTCTCGGAATCTCATACAAATTCTGACGTTCTAAAAAAGCACGTTTTATATTGTAGGTTTCTGCATTAAATTTCAGAAAACAGGCCATTTCAAATTATTGAAGTGGCCTGTTTTTACACAAAGTATCCATTTTCAAGCACGTACGCCAGACACAAAATTCTGTAACCGGTATCTGGTAAATGGAAGCGCAGATGTATTGTTATAATCAGTTGCGGTACATGATACTTGATCACTCATGAAAATGCCGCAAATGCACTGTTCTCCGAATTAAATTTCTCAAATGCCTTTTTGTACGCCCTGTTTGCCCTGGCCGATGGCTTAAACAAAACACTTACCGGCGTAAAAATTTTCATGTCCCCGAATTCCTTCCTGATACCCAGTGCCTTAAGCGCCATCATAGCCGCTCCTACAGTACCAGTTTCAACGGTATCGTTCAGAGAAACCTTTTTACCAAAAACATCCGCCAGCATTTGCACCCAAAGACTGCTGTTGGCAAAACCTCCGTTGGCATATATGGTCTGAACGTCGTTCTTCGAAAGCAGAATCTCTCCCACACTGAACAAATTCAGCAGGATACCTTCCATGACGGCACGTG
This sequence comes from Dyadobacter sp. CECT 9275, assembly GCF_907164905.1. Classification (NCBI taxonomy): domain Bacteria; kingdom Pseudomonadati; phylum Bacteroidota; class Cytophagia; order Cytophagales; family Spirosomataceae; genus Dyadobacter; species Dyadobacter helix. Next base: position 1,821,955 of record NZ_CAJRAF010000002.1, read on the forward strand.
CAAAATGGGATTTGGTATGCTGAATATCCAGTCCGCTAAATCCGCCCCTGACCGTGGAACTCCACAAAGGCGCACGTTCTCCCAGCAGGTACGGAAAGAAAAGCAGGCCGTCTGATGCAGGTTTTACTTTTTCCGCCTCCCTGAAAACATCTTCAAAAGCTGCGTCAGGGAAAAAGGAATTCTTAAGCCATTCAAAAATGACGCCGCCGTTGTTGGAAGCCCCGCCTATTACGTATGTCTCTTCGTCCAGGATATAGCAAAAGGTCCGCATTTTACTATCCAGGTAAGGCTCAGGTGCACATACACGTGTGGCCGCACTGGTACCGATGGTGACCGCTATGGAAGACGCATTGATGGACCCACTTCCCAAATTAGCCAGACATCCATCACTTGCTCCCATGATCAGCGGTGTACCATCAGGTACACCGAAGGCATTTTCATTTTCTAATTTTTCCTGGTGATAAGGTGAAACAGCCTTAGATAATTTATGCTCATCCAGGCCTATGTGTTTCAAGGTCCATTCATCCCATTTTTTTTCCCGTATATTAAACAGGCCTGTGGCCGAGGCGATTGAAAAATCAACCACAAAATTACCCGTCAGCCTGTAAATGATATATTCCTTGATTCCCACAAACTTATGAGTGGAATGGTAAATTTCGGGTTTGTTTTTTTTGAGCCAGAGCAACTTGCATACCGGCGTCATGGCATGAATAGGCGTGCCATTGTTCTGGTATATTTTTAACCCGTGTGCCGAACGTCTCAATTTATCAGCAATATCAGAGCTCCGGTTATCGGCCCAGATGATCAGGTTGGTCAGCTTCTTTCCACTGCTGTCAATCGCCAGCACGCTGTGCATGGCAGAACTAAAAGAAATCCCCAACAATTCCCCATGTTTGTAGCTTATGCTGCTTACCTCTCTGACGCACCGGCAGAGTGCATCAAAAATTTCGTCCGGATCCTGCTCACTCCAGTCCGGCCGGGGATGGTCCATTTCATATCCCAGGCTATGTGTTGCCAGAATAGCCCCTGTCTCCGAGTCAAATGCTGTTGTTTTAACATTGGTAGTACCAATATCACAACCGATGATGTAGGACATTACAATTTGTTTTAAGAATTTCAGATACCAACGCAAGATTACAGGTACCTGTGACCTCACGCTGCCCTTAAAACAAATGTATCAAATACCACCAGATTTCAATCAGGGGCCCGCTTAGTATTTATTCAAAAAAGGATTCATTTTTCTGAATCGTAGCGATCCTTTTAGTTTCCGTAACCACCGCAAAAGACCGCGAATAGGTTGTTTCACCATCGGTAAGTTCAAAAGTGAAGTTTCCGTCTTTCATAGAGGACAGGTCAAAAAACTTTTTGTACTTCTTGTAAACCAGCGTCTTTTCTGCAAAAAGAATATTTTTTTCTCCATCCTTGATACGGACTAGCACGCGGTCTGTCTGTGGAAAATGATAAGTAAGCAGAAATTCCATAGGCTTGACCTGAACCACATAAAATTCAGAAAAGAATTCCTCAGTGTGGCGGGATACATGCTGCGCCTGAGCGCCAGCTGAAAACAGAGATGCAGCAATAAAAGTGATAAGAAAAGGTTTAAGAACAGATTTCATAGGAGTGCTTTTAAAGTACAATTTTTACATATTAAATATAATCAAAATATAATTTCTTAAAAACCGTGCTATAAATATACAAAACACTGATATACACTAAAATATCAAAATATTATTTCGATATTTTTTATTCATATCCCTATTTTTTAACTTAAAATAATACTATGATTATTTGGAACTCAAATGAGATTGTTAGAAAAATACAATCACATTTTTTCGGACCCAAGGAAGAGGAAAATTGCCCTGCATGCTGTTAAACACTAAAAAATAAGGCGCTAAGTATGTAAGTTCATGCCTTATTTATTATTTTCGCGTTCAGTAAGTAACAGATACAATCTATTCAGAAGGAATCATGACAGACGTTCATAGTGCTACAAAAAGATTATCCAGCGGTGCGTATATCGCAACATTCTTAATTCTGCTTCTTATCCTGGTTATTTTCGGAGATCTTTTTGTCTTTATACTGGGCACAATCGGGCTTACCATCACCTTTGCTTACTTCTACAAAGGCAATTCACATGCTGACGCTCACCATGAGCACAGCCATTAAGGTATTTGGCAGGTCAGATAATTTAACAGATATATCTATTAATAAACCCGCTTCTTCCTCGTTCAGGAAAGCCGGTTTCATTTCAGTCAGACGGCGAGTTCAGAAAGGAAAGTTAACATTTCCCAATTGATCTGGCCGTTTTTCATATCCACCCTCCAGGCTTCTCTGGCAACCAGGGTATCTTCCAGATCCTTGTATTCGGCCGTCAGCACCGGACCGTTTAGCTTCAGCATCACAAATCCGTTATACCCGATTTCGTGATGTTTCACTACTTTCCTAACCCTACGGTCATAAAGCTGCATTTTGGATATCTCCCCAGGCTCGGAAGGTAACCGTATCTCAACGGGCAAACCGCCATGCCCCAGGCACCGACCATAGGCCACGGGTCCTTTGCCGTTGCTGGCTGAATGATAAAATACAAGCCGGTGATCATGCCCCCAAAACCAGACCACAACACGCTCTTGGTCTCCCATTAACGCCTTAATCTGCTCCCCTGGCTTCTTATATTCCTCTCTGAAGGCGGAGAAATAAGGATGATGGCTCAAAAATACGATCCCGCGTTTGTCTGCCGGATCTCCTATTTTGACAACATCACGGAGCCATTCCAGCTGCTCCTTCCGAAGGTGACAGTCTGGCGGGGAAAGAATTTCCAGAAACGGTCGTTCCACGGAGGTATAACCGGTATCCAACCCAATGATACGCCAATAGTCATTTTCAAGACAGAAAAAGCCGGCTTGCTGCGTTTTCCGCAAATCACCGTCCTTTGCATACATGGCAGGAAGCAAGTGGGTAAAGAACGCGTTCCCGTTGGAATACATTTCGTGGTTTCCCGACAATACCAGGCTACCCGACGCGCCGTAATACCAGGAGGCATAGGGCGCGGTAAAATTTTCAGCTACTTCAGACGGAGATCCTACAAAATAGATATCCCCCATGTGAATAGTATAATCGGGGGCATAACTACTCACCAAATGCCCCACCTGATCGGATTCGGCAGTGTCACTCGCCCAATCAGAAAGAAGCGCGATACTTACTTCTGAAGAAGACGGCTGAGCAGATTGCATACGGTAAACTCCGCTGTCGCCATTCCGGGGATAGGCCTGGTAAGGATGCCGCGGTCCGAAGCGGCTTCTGAGATAATGATAGGCAAAACCAAGCAGGTTGGTTTTAAAAAACTCGGAAATAACCCTGGTAACATTTTCCTTATTTCCGACATGCTTTTCAAAAACTTTCTGCTGCGCCCGTGCATGGTTTTCAACTTCACTATGTCCCATATCCAGGTATTTTCCTGCACGCTCCTCTGCTGACCTTGCCATTAAAGTTTTGTTATAAATGCCTGTTATTTATTTACTATTGCAATATGCTTTTTCCCTTACCCAGCTATTAATATTGAATGTAACCGTGTTACACAAATTTTATTTCCACAAAGTAATAATAACTTCTTGAAAAAGGTCTTTCTAGCCCTTACCTTTCCGATATTAACCAACCACCAAACAAACTAATATGAAACTTTTGACGATCATCTGCCTGACGTTGCTGGCCGTACCAGCAGCCTTTTCCCAAAGTGATGTTGACAAGCAGGTTGCCAACTGGGAACGCGCCAAAATTTATACCAAAGAATACCTTGACACGATGCCTGAAGACGGATATGCGTTCAAGCCAACTGCTGAAATCCGTTCGTTTGCACAACAGATGGATCACCTTGCTGACGCCAACTATGCTTTTGCTTCAGCCGCGGCAGGTAAAAAAAGCCCCATGGAAGGCTCTGCCGAAAAAATGGCTGACCAGTCAAAAGCCGCCGTTTCAAAAGTGGTACTGGACAGTTATGATTATGTAATTGCAGCCTTAAAAGGCATGAACGACGCTGACCTGGGGAAAGACATTAAGCTTTTCGGACGGGAAATGAAAGCAGGTACTGCTTTTGAAAAAGCATTTGAACATCAGACCCACCACCGCGGACAGACAACCGTATATATCAGACTCAAAGGTGTGAAACCGCCGCAGGAAAAACTTTTTTAAGATCGTTTTACTCAAAAGCCCTGGAATAACAATTGCTGTTCCAGGGCTTTTTTGTTACAACTGATTTACCCCTGCGCTTTGGAGCGGATCTGGTAAACTGAAATTGCAAAAAAACTATATGCTTTCATCAGAAAGCCGGGAATAATAAAATCCCTGATGACCTCTTTTCTTCTTTCTCCTACCGGCTGCCCCATACGCAGATATTTGAGCGCAAATTTCAGCCTTGGCCAGTAGGTACTGCCGTATTGTTTAGAAAACAGGAGCTTGTAATAATAGGTGGCAATATTTTTCCGAAGCCGATCGTCGTATTTATATCCAAAATGCTTGTTGATATTAGCATACATCTGAATCCTGTTGAACAAAAAATCAGCACTGTAATGATTGTCCGCAAAGCTGGCACCTCCCCTGTTTTTTCGGTAAACCGACATCACCTCGTCGATGTACCCGATGGGACCTCTGCTGGCCAGTAAAAGATTCCGGGGAATATCGCCACTTGTTGAAAGGTTGGTCCATTCGGGTTCGGGGTTATCTGCAAAGTCCTGCCTACGAAACATCAGACTGGAAGTAGCAATAAAACACAGCTCGTCTTCTCCAATCAGATCGTCCACCGTGATGTAGGGTTTGGTGAGCCAGTTAACCAGATGAGGCGGCGCCGAGTTGTCGTCATAAATGGCCTGCGCATTATGGAAACTTGCCGAATACTGTGGATTAGCGTCCAGCATTTCAACCTGTTTCTGAAGCTTGTGCGGGGAGGTGAGGTAATCATCCCCGTCAAACTGCGCGATATACTCCCCTTGAGCCGCTGCAAAAGTGGACAGTGCATTATACTTTCCATTCAATCCCATATTCTGAGGATGCAGGAGCAGCTTTATTTTCTCCGGATATTTTTGCTGGTATTCCTTCAGTATCCCTGCTGTATTATCTTTTGAGCAGTCATCACCCACAATTATTTCAAATTCGAAAGTTGTTTGCTGCATCAGGATAGAGTCCAGCATTTTGGCCACAAATTTCTCATGATTATAGGTAACCACACATACACTCACCTTTATCATATACTCTGTATTGTAACTTTTAGTCAATAGTTTGAAGTGATTATATTCTTGCCATGGGAGTATCCCAGTCCCGCAGGCTTTGGCAACAAAGATACCGTATTTTAAGGATACACCTTACTGACCGCCCCGTTCTATTAGTAATCGGTCCATAATTTGTTTTTGAGCCCAGTCCGGCCTGCCAATTTCAAATCGTTTTTTTGGTATGATAATTTTGCGCTTTACTTTTGACGCATGAAGCAGGATATAAGTTCAAAACCAAGTTTTCGGAGCCCTATTGTTTTTGGTCCATTCCCGGGTTTAGTAGCCGCAGAAAGCACCCGTCACGGCGGAGTGAGCGTGGCACCTTACCATTCCCTTAACCTGGGAGGGGCTACAAAAGATACGCCCGAAAATGTAACGGAGAATAATAATCGTTTTTTTTCTGCGCTCGGGATTCCGGTATCTTCTGTTGCCAAATCGCATCAGGTGCATGGGACGGCTATCCTCCGGGTAGAGCACCCAGGCCGGTTTGAAGGTTACGACGCACTGATCACCGACAGGAAAAACATCCAGCTGGCAGTAACCATTGCAGACTGTACCCCTGTTCTCATCTACGACCCCGTCCGGAAAGCAATGGCCGCCATCCATGCGGGGTGGAGGGGTACCGTGGGAGAAATCGTAAAAAAAACAGTACTTACCATGCAGCAAACTTATGGATGTGAACCCGCAGATTGTTATGCATACATTGGCACCTGTATTGATGCTTGTTCTTTTGAGGTAGGTGATGAAGTTGCTGAACAATTTGACCCGCTGCACAAAAAACGGAATGATGAAAAAGGCAAGTTTTTCGTCGATCTTAAGGCTGCAAACCGGCAGCAGCTGCTGGATACCGGCCTAAAGGAGGAGAGAATCGAACTATCTCCTTTTTCTACCGTGATCCATAACGACGATTACTTTTCCTACCGTCACGAAAACGGACTGACTGGCCGGATGCTGGCCACCATCGGGCTAATCGGATGAGGATACCACCAAAACCGGAATGACCGGGTGCAGGGCAAGGGCAAAAATAGGATGAGGGTATACCTATGGCACACCCTCCTTGGGACAAAATCATCTATTTTTTAACCGCACTGATCGGTTCTGCTTTACCTATGGCTTTAAATTCAAATTTAAGTAGCGGTGCCAGCTGTCCGGAGAAACCGCATGTTACAACCACGGCATTTTCTCCATGCTTCCATTGAGGAATTTTGCCCGCCTCAATTACTCTGACTTTTTTCCAGTTGGCATCACACAGGTAAATAGCCCTGCCATCACAAAAAATCCGGTCGGTCACTTTGAATTTCTCTGCAAGTTCAAGACTCTCTCCATTGATTTCCAGCCGGATATCTTTTGCAAAAGCACTGTTATTACCCTCTGTCGCCTGCGGTATCACATAAAATTGAGCGGGCTGAGCCTCCTCCGTTTGTTTTACCTTGAAGCGGGTGATGACCGGTTCACCGGTTTGCACCTGCCGGTACTTATGTTCATAGCCGGTCTGGAGGCTCACTGGCAACAACTCCCAGCTGCTATCTGATTTTTTAATCAGGTGAAACTCATTACCTGGCTGCTTAAGTCTTTCGATCTGTTCCTTGTTAAAGGCTCCGGCATGCCTTGCCTTTTGCCACTCCCTGATTGCCTCAAACATCTCGTCTTTAAAACCATTCTTCTCGATGCTCTCTTCCACACGCAACAGGTAACCTGCGTTATAACCCGCACTGCGGGCTTGTATCCATTCAATTTCCTCGGGCCGGTAACTTTCTTCCAGCTTAAACCAGCCCAACATCCCTGGCATTAAATTCCGCTCAAAGTACCTTTGATTTTCGATCCTGTAATTGACCTGGCTTTTCCGTAATGCGCTGTACCAGGGCTCTCCCCAATTCATGAAGCTATAAATATGCCAATAATAATGAGATGTATTGGAACCCAGTGTAAAACGATAACGATCCAGACTGCGATACCACAGGTCGATAAAACGGTTTTCTGCAAATGCACCGTGCCCGGTAGCATCCAAGGCTTCGAAGCCGTCGAAATCCATCAGATCCACACCCGTTTCCCGGCAAACCGTCGCGAGCCTGCGCGCATACTGATCCTGCAAATGAATGTCAGGCAGAAAACCGCCATAACTATTATTCACCAGCTTGTCCACCACACTGCCTGCCCGATGAAAAGCTTTCCCCGTTTTGAACTGCCCCCTCACCAGACCGGTCAGTTTCCAGGGCTCCGAATCGGATACTTTACGATAGGAAATGAGCTCCGTTCCGATCCGCAACGTTCGGGTTCCGGTTGGATTTTTGAAAAAGTAAGGATCTTTGATCCATAAAGTATCCCCATCCTCCCCAAGGTCCTTTGTTAACAGCGTACTCCCGTATTTTTGAAGACTGTCGTTTGGTACCGGGGAAACATAAGGATCATTCACGCCGGTGAAGGTGGTAAGGGTATGTATACCGACCGAAATCCCATCTTTTCGTGCCTGCTCAGTAAATTTCCGGATAGCAGCCGCTCCATCAAACCTGTCTGTTTCCAAACCGAAATGTCCCCAGCTTTTGAAAACATCTCCGATGTGTACCAGTTTAAAATTGAGCTGTTTTGCGTAGGTGAGGCTGTTCATCAGTTGATTTCCCTCATAAAGCATATAGGCCTCTCCCATCCGCGGCGACCGCTTGATCCAGACACCATCCAGCATGGGATGCGGAAGCCCTTCGGCTATTTCAATTTTTTCAATGGTATTCAGGGTTTCTGTTTCCGGACACGCAAAAATGGCAATGGCCGAACCCGCAAAGTCTGCATCCAGTGCCGGTACCTGCTGTGGTTGCTTACCCATCAGCACGGTACGTGGAATCCTCCGGTCACGCGCAAAAAACCGGATTTCACTGCCGTGAGGCCTCTTCACAGCAGCACCTCCCCGGTACATGCGGATGTATTCAGGCATATCTCCATCCACATTTACATCCGTGGTAACGGGCTCACCAATTTTCGCCTTCAGCTCTTCGGGTATTTGCTGCCCTGGTAACGGTTCATAAAATGACCCCTTTGCTGCATCATCGCCGTTTTCAGGTATTCCTTCCAGCGTATTGATCCGCAACGCCTGTACACCCACAGCGAAAGAATCGTCCCGGACAATGCCTACCGTTTCTCCGATGAGCTTGCTAATCGACACCTGAAAGGGTCCCCAGGCAATGGCTTCCACTCCGTTTCTCGGGCTCAGAGAGAGCAGCTCCAGACGTAGATAGGCTCCTTTTGCTTCCAAACGCAATTTGGCCGTCATTTTTTCCTGAAAAACCAGCGTAGCAATCCCTTTCTTTGCGTCGTATGACATTGACATTGGGCGCAGATACTGCCCTTTTCTGAACAATGACATCACCGGTGAAGAAGTCCCGCCCGGGACATACTCTTTTCCGCCGACGGATCTGATACTGGCAAGCTGGCCGGATTTGTCAATCTGTACCTGAGCGAAATCTGTTTTCAGCAGAACCTGCGCAAAAAGCGGCTGACTAAAAATGAGCATCGCAGCGCCCACCGGCAGTATACCTAAACGAAATAGGAAGGATTTAGCAAGAAACATATTCAATGATCAATAAATAGAAATGGTGGTTATTCAAAAGCGGCAAAAATTAATATTCAGGCAATATAAAACAATAATGCACGATTATCTTGCATATTTACTGTACTACCTGCAACACCCTTAGCAGAATAAAACGCACCCAGGCTCGGTTCCCGGGCCTCCTTTATTTGGCAGACAAGCATTACTGCGGCTGTACTATTTTCTATATTCGTTGCCTGATGGGCAATATACAACTTCCATCAAACCAATGAATCAGGAAAATTGAGATATCTACAAATTTTAGACAAAAATGCATCTTCCAAATTATGAAAGGTAACAACGTTCTGAACCGCCGCAAATTCCTTGCCTTATCTGCTACCACCGGCCTTGCCTTGTCATCCCGGTTTGCCTTTGCAGCACCCTTCCAATCTGACAGGAAACTGCGTGTGGGCATCGTCGGAGGAAGGTTCGGATTAGGCTTCTTCTTTAATGAACATCCCAATTGTACCGTGGAAGCGGTGAGTGACCTGCTTCCTGACAGACGGGCCGCACTGATGAAAACCTACCAGTGCTCCAAAAGTTACGAATCGCTGGAAAAGCTCCTGAAAGACCCTAAGATAGAGGCGGTTGCATTATTTACCCCTGCACCCGATCATGCCCGGCATGTGATCCAGTCACTGAAAGCAGGAAAACATGTGTTATGTGCCGTACCAGCGGCATTGACGATAGAAGAATGTCATGAGGTACATGAGGCTGTTAAAAGTACCGGTCTGACTTATATGATGGCCGAAACATCGGTTTTCCGTGGAGAAACCATCACCGCCAAAAAGTTCTATCAGGAAGGAAAGTTCGGTACCATTTTCAGCAGTTCGGCACAATATTATCATCCTGGCCTTGAAGTCCTTTATTTTGAGAAGGATGGTAAGCCTACCTGGCGGCACGGTCTGCCCCCTATGCTGTACCCTACCCATGTGACGTCGTTCCTGATTGCAGTAACCGGCGAGCGGCTGACCCACGTAACCTGCCAGGGCTGGGGCGACGACAGTCCTATACTGAAAGGGAATCCCTATAAAAATCCGTTCTGGAATGAAACCGCTTTTTTCAAAACCAACAGGGGAAATTCGTTCATAGGTGAAGTCTGCTGGAAAGGTGCTCTGGTAGGATGCGAAAGAGGCGAATGGCGCGGCGACAAAATGAGCTATTATAGCCAATATAAGCACAATGAAACGCACATTGTGGAAGCAACAGAAAAAAAAGGTACCGACGACGGAGGTTTCACGGTGGCAGAGCCTGAAATGCAGCCGTACAAACAAACAGCATGGTGGAAAACAGAGCTTCTGCCTGCTCCCATGCGGCACGACAGCGGCCATGGCGGTTCACATAGCTTTATCACCCACGAATTCATCGACTCCATTATCAGCAACCGGGAACCGATCGTAAATATCCGCGAAGCACTTGCCTATACCGCACCGGGGATTATAGCCCATGAGTCGGCATTGAAAAACGGAGAGTACCTAAAAATCCCGAACTTCGACTTATGACCCGTAACCAAGTCATTTGTGTGATAAACCCATAGACCGCTCAAAATAAACACTGTTCACTGACCGAAGGTCGTGCTTGAGATACACAAAAGCAGCCCCTCCAGCGGGTGGATACTGCCCACAGCAATATCCACCCGCTTATCCCGAGCAGCAGTTACCGGATAATCACTTCTGTAACAAAATGGGCTCGTGCCGGTTTGTTATATAATGTATGGGAATGGTGTATGCCATATCACTGACTCCGACTGGCCCTAAAAGCCCCTGTCCTGCCTGAAACTCTTCATAATCCATCCACCTCCTATCACGTCATCGCCTTCATAAAACACTGCGGCCTGGCCCGGAGCAATACCGTTAACACCATCGTGGAAGCGGGCCACAATTCGGTCGGGCTCAGTTTGCTCTATCACTGCCGGAGTGCCATCATGTTTGTACCGTACCTTTGTTACGGTTTCAAGAGGCTGCTCTATGGAAGCATATTTCTGCAGATTCAGCTTGCTCACGTGCATACCGTCCCGGAAAAGATCGGGAAGGTCTCCCAATACCACCTCATTGGAATCTTTTCTTATTTCAGTCACGAAAACAGGCCTTCCAAGTGCAATACCTAAGCCTTTTCGCTGACCGACGGTATAAAAAGGATACCCCTCGTGTTTGCCAACAACAGTACCATCCTCGTATACAAAATTGCCTCCGGCCACTTCCGCTTCCAAACCGGGTATCCGGCGTTTCAGAAAACCGCGGTAATCGTTATCCGGCACAAAACAGATCTCATAACTTTCCGACTTATTAACCAGATCAATAAAACCACGCTGACGAGCCATTTCTCTGATCTCGGACTTATGCAAATAACCCAATGGAAGTTTGGTACGTGCCAGACTTTCCTGCGAAACGCCCCACAATACGTAACTCTGGTCTTTCCAGGTATCAATACCCTTTGAAACGTAATGACGCCCGTTGTTGAACTGCATATTAGCATAATGCCCCGTGGCAATAAATTCACAGTCCAGCCGGTCCGCGCGGCGCAGCAGCGCGTCCCATTTGATATGTGTATTACAAAGCACGCAGGGATTGGGCGTGCGGCCTTCCAGGTATTCTCCGGTAAAATGGTCGATCACATAATCTCCGAATTCATTGCGGATATCCAGGATATAATGGGGGAAACCCAGTTCCACTGCTATGTTGCGGGCGTCATTTATGGAGTCAAGCGAACAGCAGCCGGTTTCTTTTTTGGAGCTTCCGCTGCTGGCATAGTCCCAGGTCTTCATGGTCATTCCAATGACCTCATAACCTTGTTCATGTAACATAACAGCTGCGAGCGAGCTGTCTATGCCGCCACTCATGGCGACGAGGATCCTTCCGTGTTTGCTCATTTGGTAATCTGCCGAAGGTTGAACGCCTTCCGATTTATTTATTTGAAAACTGTCAACAGCCACTGGTGCTGAATGGTTCCGCAAAGATAGGGATAAGTTCTCAGAAAGGACAGCCCAGAGGATGCGCACAAAAAAAACTTCGCGTGCATCGGACTACTTACTTTTGATTTTTTTAAAAATAAGTACATAGCGACTGGTTCGAAATGAGTGAGCTATACTACTAGTCAATTTCTTCAACAATAGAGTATCTTATGCGATCTATTTATGAAACGGGGTGGATCCGAACAGATTTAAGGCAATAAAATCGAATCATAACCCTCAAACTTTCTCCTCTTGAAAACAATACGGTTAAACGTTGGAGTATTGATTTTTGCCGGTTTTCTTTTTTTCCATGCTGCGCAAGGGCAAAAAAACAGTTTATACAACAATTACCAGAACGGCGTAGAGAAGCTGGTATACAATAATCCCGGAGCACTGGTTGATCTTGATGTTGGTTTCAAATCGATCCCACTGCCTATGGATTTCGATGGCGACGGCGATATGGATTTGCTGATGGTGTCTACCGGTAGCTATGCAGAGGTGGGTGTTTTTTATTTCGAAAACATCAGTGGAAATGTGGACAATCCAATATTTCGCGCCGGTGAAGAGGTGTATCCCGAACGTAACCCTATTGGCTCCGACTGGCAAGATGTTGTGCCTTCAGAAGTGAATGGAGCTGTACATGTTTTAGTCCCCGATTTCACAGGAACCAACCTCACTATGTATGAAGACGTGCCGCAGCATGTGTTCTGGAAAAAATCGGATTTGTCGGTCAACATCATGGAATGTGCGCCCAATGGGGAACGCAGTTTCTGGAAAATGATCGATTTTGATGGAGACGCTGTTTACGACCTTATCTGCGGAACGGGAAAATCGGTAATGTTTGTTAAAAACAGCGGTACGAACGAAAAACCGGTTTACGAAAAACCAATAAAAATCACGAACCAATCGGGCAAATCAATTGCAAAAGATAGTTATCTCAGTTTAGAAACCCCTTTTGCCGACTATGACAACGACGGTGACCTGGATTATGTAGCAATGACCGAATATTCGAATATCATTTATTCTGAAAACAGGGGCACAAAGAAACAATATAAATTCGGCGAGGGAGATACGTTAAGATACAAAGGCAAACCTATCCAGTTTGTTGCGAAATCGGGAGATACGCATAAACTACGCCCTGTTGATTTCAACGCCGATGGTTTTATTGACATTGTAGCTGGCGACCAGGAAGGCAAAGTTTCCTTCCTGAAAAATACGGGCAAGATCGTAAATGGGGCTCCTGAGTTTATGCCGCCTGTATTTTTTCAGCAGGAAGCAAAGTACGTGGACATGGGCGCTCATGCTACTCCACGTGTTTTCGACTGGGATGGTGACGGTCTCGACGACATCGTAAGCGGGAACAATGCCGGTTTTTTGGTCTTTCTGAAAAATTTGGGCGGATACATGCCCAAATGGGATACCCCGAAATACCTGGAGATCGATGGAACGCCTATCCGATTTCTTCAGAAAGAATATGTACCCGGCACTGAACACCCGCAATACAGCTATACCAATGTGGTACCGGGTGACTGGGACATGGACGGACTACCCGATCTGTTGGTGAACGATCACAGCGGTAATGTAATGTGGCTAAAAAACAAAGGTTCACGTACCAAACCGAAGCTTTCACAGCCGCAAGGGCTCGAAGTGAACTGGGAAGGCAAACCGCTGGAACCCAAATGGGTACCTGGTTACAGGAGGGGTAACGAATTGCTGGCTCCGTGGAGAACAACACCCTATATCATGGATTTTGACGAAGATGGGCTGAATGACTTGGTAATGCTCGATTACGAAGGGTATCTGGCCGTTTACCCGCGTTCGAAAAAAGAGGGGAAATTGCTTCTAGGACACCCGCAACGTAACTTTATTTTCCCTGACGGAACGCCGATCCGACTAAACCAATTGGAAGGCAAAAGTAACGGCCGCATGAAAATTATCTTTGCCGACTGGGACGGCGACGGGCTGAAAGATCTTATTTTCTCCCATAAACCTGCGGCAAGCTGGATGAAAAATAAGGGTACAAAAGACGGGAAAATGATCTTGCAATATATGGGCCGTGTGGTGTCTCGCTCGCTCATGGGGCACGACGATTGTCCCGTGGTTTCCGACTTCAACAAAGACGGTGTTCCCGATTTGCTGGTGGGTACAGAAACGGGCGTGCTCTATTATTGGCAACGCCCATCGTTCGACATAACCACTACCATGACAACTTCGGGGAAACAAACACCGACTAAGCATAAGTATTTCAAAAGGTGACGGTCAGTTTTATCTGGATTCGGTTAAATTCGGATTTTGGATCCATTCACCGCTCAGTATAAAAAAAACTTATATGTTTGCATAAGTATAATTGCCCCTTTTTGGTCCTTCCGTTTTTTTGATTCATCTGTAAATGAGAAGTTTAGATATTTTACCATTGATGACAGTGAGGAAGAAGTATGTAGGAATATGGAGAAGCTAATTTTAACATACTTCCCCAATTATTCGCTTTTACCAAAAGAGCTAGGTGATGTAATCATTGATGATATTGATACACCCCATTCCCACGATAAACCGGTTACAATATTTAGGGCGATATTCGTTGATAATTAGTTGGTAAAAAGTTATGAATAAAAGGTCCAATTATATTTTATTGATTTTACTAGTACTCATGACGCTTCCCGTTGTCATAGATGTTTTGCTTTGGTATACTGTTACAACTTATACTACTTCATTTTCCGAAGCAAAAATAGAATACCTGAATAATTTTCCGGAACCCGTAAGAAATACAACCCTTCTAACCGTGATCAGCATCATTACAGGAACAATTGCAGGCTGTGGTGCAGTAATTCTTGACAATCGTAGCGCTAAACGATTAAAAACAACAGCTAAGGTTTTGGCTGTTATCAATTTTACGCTAACAGCGCTACATATATTTAGTCTGATGTAGTGAAACATTTTATTCATTTACCACCGAAAGAAGAATTTCCGCTTTCCAGCCTTAAGAAATCACCTGTCTGATTACATTTTTGATGTTCAGTTCAATAATATCCGTCATGCTTGAGCACCGGTGGTAGGCTTCATCTTTATAATGCCGCGCCAGACCGAGCCTCAGCTCTTCAATATTTTCCGGTGTTGAAATCTTGTCCCGGATGGATACATCCCGAAGTTCCCTCAACCTGTGTTTCTCACTGCGGGCCTGATACATAATAGACGACTGCTCTTCCTGCTGATACTGAAAAACCGTCTTATCTGTCAGATGCTCCATCGCCAGCTGAACGTAAGGGAGGTTTTCCTTAAAAAACTGAGGCATATATACTTTCAGATTCCCCTCATAAAACTGCTGATCAAAGTCTATGGCGCGCAAGTGGAACTGGAAATCATCAAAATCGGGGGTGATCTGCATCACAAAATTGTACGAGCGCATATCCCCCAGGAGCGTAATCAGGCATCGCTCGTTAAACTTCACAAATTCCTTGGCAATACGCGTCGGGTTGTAGTCGGTATGATTGAGTCTGGACCTGGCGAAAACGTCACCCGGTATGCCGGCTATATGTTCCTCGATCAGCGTGTTACCGTCTACCAGATAATTCACCTGATTGGGAGAAAAAATTTCTTCCAGTTCGAGTCCGTAAATCCGCGAAGCATCGGCTTTCTTGACATAAAAGTAATCATAGATATCATTCAACCTGTTCACAATCTTGATCCTGAACGGATTAGAGTTTCCGAATTTACAATAGTCGATACGATCAATGTACTTATGCTGCACCACCCTCAGATTCCCCGACGCCTTTAACATCGCATACGCCACTTTCAGGCCGTTATGCAAACGTTCAATTTCATGGGGAGGATAAAGCGGACTTTCCCAAAGGGTATCTTTCCCATTTTTATCGATGACAGGAAAAGATTCGTAGAAGTTCAGGAGGTCCGAATACCCAACCGGCAAGCGGGCGTCGCGCTGGTAAAACCTGAGATATTTCCGCAGGTCAGCGTTCACCGGATAAATCGGTTTCTTCTTAAGTATCTTTACATCGCCGTATTCCATTTCCTGATATTAACTAATGCCGACAGCAGCATGATCTGTTAGCACAAGATAATAAAAAGGTATCCGTTTTGGTCAAAACCGAAAAAGATATACCTTACATCAGTTCAATAATCGTAGATACCTGGCCTGAAATGCGTGTAAAATCTGATCTGTACGGACTGGCAGTATGCGGCGGCAAAAGCAGCCGCATGGGTACCGACAAAAGTAACCTGGTCTATTACGGGCGGGCTCAGAAATACCATGTAGCCGATATGCTGGCGACTTGCTGCTCCCGGGTATTCATCTCCTGCAATGCACAACAGAAAACCAGCATCGATGCGGACTACCTCACCCTTACGGATTCGTCTGAATTCCCCGATGCCGGACCTGTTACCGCGTTACTTACAGCCTTTAGCATATTCCCCGGCCAGGATTTTTTGGTAATAGGCACAGATTACCCCCTGCTCAGTATACCGGAACTGCAACTTTTTATGACCAGTATCCAAAGAAAAACCCTTGCGGCGGCTTTTTATAATCCGGATGGTTTTTATGAACCCTTGCTGGCATGGTATTCCAAAAATTGCTACCAGGAGCTGAGGAGGCTTTTTGAGAAGGGCGAATATTCCATTCAGCGGTTTTTACAAAATTCCGGCGCCGAGAAGTACAGGCCGGGATTTCCGCAGATAATGACCAGCGTGGATACTACGGAAGATTACGAGCGGATGAAAGAATTTATCAAAAGCGGACAAAGCATAACCCGATCTGACATTTAATATTACCATGGAAGTACTATCAACGACCAGCCATACCATCAGGAAAATTACCGCCGGGAATGATACCCTTGTGCAGGACGAACTGGCTGTGGAAGAACCATTGGAGATACGGATAAAATATTGGGAAAAGGGCAGACAGATCGCCAGAAATATCTCTGTTACCATGCGCACACCCGGATGCGATCCTGAACTGGCCCTGGGCTTTTTGTTTACGGAAGGTGTTGTCCATCATTATAACCAAATTGAGAAAGTAGCAACCGATCCGTTCGATAACAATGTCCTGACAGTCGAATTAAAAGCGGATGAAAAGCCCGTTTTAGGCTCTTCGGAGCGAAATTTTTATACAACATCCAGCTGCGGCGTTTGTGGCAAATCAAGTATTGAAGCCATCAAAACCCACTCGACCTACCAGTTTCTTGAATCGGATATATCGGTCGGTAAAGAAATTTTGTTCACACTGAAAGATAGGTTACGAGAACAGCAGCAGGTATTTGAGTCAACCGGAGGACTGCATGCGTCTGCACTTTTCAGCCCACAAGGTGATTTTTTAATGCTCCGCGAGGATGTGGGCAGGCACAATGCTCTTGACAAAATAATAGGTTCGGCACTGATACAAAATATGCTGCCGCTCACTGAGAAGCTACTGTTGCTCAGCGGGCGGGCCAGTTTTGAATTGCTTCAGAAAGCCAGCATGGCGGGCATTAAAATCATTGCGGCCATCGGTGCGCCTTCCAGCCTGGCCGTTGAAGTAGCAGAAGAATCGGGCATTACGCTCATCGGTTTTCTGAAGAACGATGGTTTTAATATCTATACCGGTTTCTCCAGGGTGACTGAATTGTAGTGTTTGAAGCCAGACCAGGCTTCAAACACTACTCGACCATAAAGTTTATACAAATAACTTCCTTTTGCTTTTCAGGGACCAGGTTACCCTCCCCACCTCAAATTTTTCGTAGAGCTGCCGCACTGCCACCTGATATGCTCCTTTTTCATAATTTTTTCCTCCTTTTATGTGCATCCGGCAGGCATATTTCGCCTCTTTGGGAAGTTGAATTTCGCCCAGGCTTATTTTCCTTAAATTGGGAAGATACAAAAGCACACGGTTGGACTTCCTATCTACCTTGGCTTCCACACCCCTGATTTTAGAAAAGACATATAACTTGTAGGGTATCTCCAGGATAATCCGGGCTCCTTCCGGCAAACGGTTTAAAATTTCTATTTCAAAAGGCCGGGCTTTGTCGGGGCTTCCGGTGATATTGAATTCCAGTTGCGCAGTTGGGTCACTGGGGTCAATATCATTGACAACATCAAAATTGCGCCAAGTGATGTTATTATTATTCCTGATAAAGGCGTAAAAATCATCCCAGTCAAAACCGGCCACGCCAGGTACGGCCGGAGCCGGGTCCTGTGGGTGCGAAAGTATCCCCACAAAACACTGATGCGTATTGGCAGGAGGCAAAGAGGCGCTGCCCCAGGTAAGCGGAGGGGACACCACCAGAATATCTCCCACGGGAACATCCACGGGGCTGGTGTTACCTATAAAATGCCACAGATTAGGCGTAACCAGCGTAGAAACCTCGCTCCAGTAAATTGCTGCACGCACATTATTTGCAGCTGCTCCACCCTTGTTTTTTATTCTTACGTAGATATAATTATCCTGCCCTGCTTCCACACGGCTTCCTAAGGTACTTGAGTTTTCGTTTCCGCTTCCCTCACCGAACGTCCCGTCGGGATCTGCCACCAGGCTGGGCCTCACAATAATATCCGGACTTGCACTGATCGCCCCAGACGCGGGCACATTGCCGGTATCCCCTACGTAATCGCGCAGATAAACATCAGGAACCACCTCCAAAGTATTTTCTATAATGGCTCTCAGGTTGGGCATCACACCAATGTTCCCCGCAACGCCCGTTCCCTGAGCCGTACCTGTAGCAGGATTGGTGAGCAGCAACCGCATCTGCTGCGGGGATATTACCGATCCAACGTCTGCCTTATGAACTCCCTGTAAGATCAGCGCTGCGCCGACAATGATGGGTGAAGCGCCGCTGGTTCCGCCGAATGCGCTGGTATAATCGTCGTTTCTGCTGGCGGTGGTATCATTCCCAAGAGATCCGGTCAATCGGTTGGCATAACCGGAAGTAACGATGTTTTCGCCCCAGGCGTAACAGTCGATACGGGAGCCGAAATTTGAAAACGAGGCCCTGTGATGGGGAACGGTGGAAACGGAAGCCCCCACCATGATCGCTCCTGAATCAATAAAATTTGCGGATCCCCGGTCCAGTATGTCCCGGCCTGCACTGTTGAGCCAGCTGTCCAGATTTTCATTACCATTACCCGCTGCCTCCACTACCACAATACCATTGGCCACAGCAAGCCTGATGGCGTCCAGGTCGGCGGCATCGGTTTCAGTAGGAAGAAAATCGCGCTGGACCTCAAGCAGCAGCACATCCCCCGGATTCATATTGTCAATTGCCGCTAAGATGGCATCTGCTACGTGCAGGGCAGTTCCCGAGGAAGCCTCATAATGAGAAACCATTCTGACGTAATCCACAAAAGGTGCAATACCAACAATGCCCCTTCCGTTGTCAATACCTACTACTTCGCCCAAAACAGCGGTCCCGTGATCTCCCACATAAGTACCCACGCCATGAAGGTTGTCGTTAAATATCAGCGTAGGAGATGCCCCCGCCAGGTCTTCATGTGTAGGTATCCAGCCTTGTTCCAGGTCAATAAAACCTACGCCATCACCCGGTCTGTCGATCTGCGTCCAGGCCCAGCGGGCATCTATTCCGGTGGGTGCTGCATTCAGATACCCCTGCTGCGACACGAAGGTATCGTCGCTGGCGTTGATAAAAGGATCTGTCACGATCATTTCTTTGTAGGCTAGTTCAATTTCAGGCATACCCTGAAATATCTTGACCAGCTCATCCGGATGGCCTGCATAATTCCGGTAGTCCAGTCGCCAATAATTGCTCAGACTATGCAGCGGGGCAAATTCCGTTTCCCTGGCTTTCTCTTCCAATTTTCTCAGTTTTTCTGTTGCAACACTGCTGATCGTTCGTCTGATACCCTGCGGCTTAAAGCTCTCCAAGACAGATAGCAGCCTGCCAAGCTGAAATTTTTTAGCTAATTCAATTAAATTTTCTGCATCAAAGTAAGCATACTTATCCAGAAGACAGATGATGATAAATCCGCTGAACCTGTTCGGTTGCTTGCCCTTTGTCAAAATAGAATGCTCCGCATCAGTTCCCTGACCGTCAACGATTTGATTTGTTTTGTTTTCCATTTTTTCAGATTTTTAATTTAAACTGTACCTTCCACATGAATTTTCTAACTTGTCTGCCGTTGCAGAAACAATGTCAGGCAGGTTTGTCGTTGTAACCATGTAACAGGGAAACACAACCTTAACGGCAGAGGTAAAGGTGAATGGAAGAAGTGAAAAATTATGCAGTAGAAATACGGGTTTTTACAATTAGGTAATAATACCCAAGTCTGGATTTTACTATGAAAATACGCATCAACGGAAACTCAGTGAGATACCGGTTATCTAAAAGTGAAGTCGAAAAACTCGCCGCAGACGGATATCTTGAAAGTCATGCAACTTTCGGAACGCAACGGTTTATCTATGCTATTGAAGAAACAGCTGTTTTCGAAAAACTTAGTGCAGCGTTTAAAGAAAATAAAATCACGGTTTACGCCCCTATGGATTTCCTCAAAACATGGGCTGACAGCCAGACCATTGGCCTGGATGCCACCATCCGTTACGATGACGGAGAAACCCTTTACCTGCTGATTGAAAAAGATTTTAAGTGTATAGACAATACCTCGGAGGATCAGTCAGACAATTACGATAACCCAAAGGCTGTCTGTTAAAAATATTTGAGATCAACGCACTGCACCCATGAATAGCGACAACCCAAACCAGCCTTCTGCCGAAAACCCCGAGAACTTTACCGGGATTAAAAGAGGGAAAATCAAAGAAAACGCCGCAGGTATTCCGGCCGTAATTTCAAGTCTTGAAAAAGTTGTTTCCGAGGCTGGTATGCAGCGTGGCATGAAGGCGTTGTGGAATCTGAATAAAAAAGGCGGGTTCGACTGTCCCAGTTGTGCCTGGCCTGACCCTGACGACGAACGGTCTGGAATTGCAGAATATTGCGAAAACGGGGCCCGTGCAGTGGCGGAAGAAGCCACTTCAAAAAAACTTACCGCTGATTTTTTCTCCGAACATTCCGTTGCCAGTCTTGCGGCCCTATCGGATTACGAAATTGGCGGCAAGGGACGCGTCGCTCAGCCCATGTTTTTGCCGACGGGAAGCACGTACTACCAGCCTATTTCCTGGGGGGCGGCTTTTGAAAAAATAGCGCTCGAGCTGAACAGACTCCAGTCGCCAGATGAAGCCATTTTTTACACTTCGGGCCGTACAAGTAATGAAGCCGCATTTATGTACCAGCTTTTTGTGCGCGAATATGGTACCAACAACCTGCCCGACTGCAGTAATATGTGCCACGAAAGCAGCGGGGTAGCATTGACGGAAGCGTTGGGTATCGGAAAAGGGTCTGTCACCCTGGACGATTTTTACGAAGCCGAGGTGATCGTTATACTGGGCCAGAATCCCGGGACCAACCACCCCCGGATGCTCACCGCCCTGCAAAAGGCAAAGGCCAAAGGAGCTACTATTGTTGCCATTAACCCACTACCCGAGACTGGCCTGATGGGCTTCAATAACCCGCAGTCCATTAACGGTGTACTGGGTATCAACAGCGGACTTACGGATCTTTTTCTTCCTGTAAAAATCAACGGGGATCTTGCGCTCCTACAGGCCGTTGAAAAGCTGATGTTGCTGGAAGAACAAAAAAATCCGGAAATGGTGCTCGACAATGCGTTTATTGGTGAACATACGGAGGGGTTCGAAGCTTTAAAAAAACACTTGCTTTCGCTGGACCTGGAATACTTGTCGGAAGCGTCGGGGATATCCATACCGCAGATTGAGGCCTTTGCCCGGCTGATATATACTAAAAAGAAAATCATTGCCTGCTGGGCCATGGGGCTAACCCAACATAAAAATGCCGTTGACAGCATCCGGGAAATCATTAATTTACTTTTGCTAAAAGGAAGTATCGGAAAGCCGGGAGCAGGTACCTGTCCTGTCAGAGGGCATAGCAACGTCCAGGGCGACAGAACCATGGGAATTTATGAAAAACCCTCGGAAAAATTCCTGGAGACGCTGGAAAGGAATTTTGGTTTCGAGCCTCCGAAAGCGCATGGTTATGATACCGTTGAAGCCATCAAGGCCATGTACGAAGGCAAGGCGAAGATTTTCTTCGCTATGGGTGGCAACTTTTTATCGGCTACGCCCGATACTGCCTTCACCGCAGCTGCGCTCAGAAAATGCATATTAACGGTTCATGTATCGACTAAGCTGAACAGAAGCCATCTGGTGCACGGAGAGGAAGCAATTATTCTTCCGTGCCTTGGCAGGAGTGACATGGATATGCTAAATGGCGAAAACCGGTTTGTTTCCTGCGAAAATTCCATGGGGGTTGTCCAGCTTTCTCGAGGTGTGCTGCAGCCGGTTTCGGACGACCTCCTGAGCGAACCGGCCATTGTGAGCCGCCTTGCCAAAGCCACGCTGGGCCGGCGCAGCAAAATCGACTGGGATAAGTATGCTGCTGATTACGACACCATCAGGACGGATATTGAACGGACAATTCCCGGCTTTGATGCATACAACCGGCGGGTCAGGCTTCCGGGAGGGTTTTATCTGCCTAATGTCAATCGGGAAGGTACCTTTAATACCTTGTCCCGAAAAGCAGGGTTCCATATTGCCCACGTCAATCCTGCGGTACTTGGACCCGACGAACTGATTATGATGACCATCCGCAGCCATGACCAGTTCAATACCACCATTTATGGCCTCAACGACCGTTACAGGGGTATCTACAATGAGCGCAGGGTAATTCTGATGAATGCAAAAGATATTCTCAAGAGAAATTTATCCGATGGCTATGTGGTAGATTTACATAATTATACGGACGGTGTTGAACGTACAGCCAGGAACTTCATCGTGATCAAATATCCGATTCCCGAGGGCTGCTGTGCTACTTACTTTCCGGAAACCAATGTTTTGGTACCCATTTCGAGTGTAGCAGAAAAAAGCAACACGCCGGTTTCCAAGCATGTGATCATTAAGGTTGTCAGGCATGCATAATCACCGGTATGTCTTACGAGATCAATTAATCTCAAATTCAAGATAAAGTAAAATGTATGATGAAGAAAAAAACACTGTTGATTGCCACAGCTCTTTTATGTCTATTTTTTTCACAAACGATGGCTCAAACCAATAAGTCAACCAAAGTAATAGCACACCGCGGAGCCTGGAAAAACACGGGCGTTCCCGAAAACTCCATAGCCGCACTGGAACATGCCGTCAAGATGGGATGTTACGGCAGCGAATTTGACGTACACATGTCTGCTGATTCGGTACTGTTTGTGAATCATGACCATACCATTAAAGGGTTACATATCGAAAAAACCTCATCCGCCGAGCTGTCAGCCGTGAAGCTCAGCAATGACGAGCCACTCCCTACGCTGGAAGCCTACCTGAAAGCTGGTAAGAAACAAAAGAAAACACGGCTGGTACTGGAAATCAAAGGTTCCTCTATCAGCAAGGAACGTTCGCTGGCTCTGGCCGAAAAATGTGTAAAAATGGTAAAGGCTTTAAAAGCAGAAGCCATTACAGATTACATCAGTTTCGATTATGATATCTGCAAAAAGGTAAAGGAGCTTAATCCACGGGCCGACGTGGCCTACCTGAATGGGGATAAATCTCCGGCGGAAATCAAAGAAGCGGGCTTCAACGGCGTTGATTATCATTTCAGTGTTTTCAGAAAAAATGAAAACTGGATCGGTGAAATGCATGCCCAAAACCTTACCACCAATGTTTGGACGGTAAACGACAGATCCGGCATGCAGTGGTTTATCGACAAAGGTGTGAACTTCATCACCACCAATGAACCTGAACAACTTTTCGAGCTTTTGAAATAATGTTTGATAATATGGAGGATAAATACTTTCTCCTTTTGAATGAGGTGGTTGTATTCCGAAAATAATGGCTGCGCCAAACAACATGACAGAGCCAGCTGCTGCTGGCTTTGTCATCCCATCCGTTTCTCGGAAAAAGGTCCCATGGGTATATATCACGGCCATTGACCCACAATGAGTTTCATCAATTCAGTTAAATCCGGGCTTTTTTCCAAAAAGAAATCCGCACCTCCTTCTATTACCTTCTGAATTTTCATGGCATCCGTGATCCCTGAAAATGCAATAATGGCAGTGCCAGGCCAATTTTCTTTTAATATCCCAACCGAATCAAAACCAGACATCACCGGCATTTCAAGGTCAGTGATAATAATATCCGGAGCTCTGCTGGCTTTCCGCATTTTCTCAATACAATCCAGGCCGTCAATCGCTTCAAAAACAACGTCAATTTTATTGCGGATCAGGGTTTGCCTGATCAGAATTCTTACCATAGGATTGTCGTCTACGATACCGACTTGAGGAGAGGAGGGGGATAAATTCATTGGACTTCATTTAGGGTTAGCAAAATTGTTCAATTCCAGTCTCCGTATCTTTTGAGCCAACTGGACAAAGTGCTGGATTTCTTAAAACCGAGCTTGTTCGAAATTTCCTTGAGCGTAAATTGTTTATTGTTCAGCAGGCTTATGGCATAAGCTACCTGAAGCTGGC
This sequence comes from Dyadobacter sp. CECT 9275, assembly GCF_907164905.1. Lineage (NCBI taxonomy): Bacteria > Pseudomonadati > Bacteroidota > Cytophagia > Cytophagales > Spirosomataceae > Dyadobacter > Dyadobacter helix. The sequence continues at coordinate 1,846,256 of NZ_CAJRAF010000002.1, forward strand.
GATAGTAGAGCAATGGTGTGGTATGGTAAATCTGCTTAAAACATGTCTTGAACTTGGTAGGTGACATGTTAAACTCATAGGCCAGGGACGCAATCCCCGGAAATTTATCCAGCAAGTTCCTTTCAAATTTTAATACCACTTTCGCCATCGCTTCGACGTCGTCTTTTAGCAAATGGTTACTTTTCTGCCCCCGGAACGGCCCCCGGAAAAACGAGTCGGCAATATTGTATACACAGGAGCTGAGAGAAAAAAAATAGGTACATTCATTCTGAGAGTATTTAAATAAACTGTGTAACCTCTCCAGAGCCAGTTTCTCCTGCGGTGTCGGATCTTTTATAAAGATCGGTTTATGTTTGTAGAGTACCGTCCACACATTGCAGTCCATCAGAAAGGTATTAGACAGATTCAGCGTGTTTTTCAAATATTTCTCCGAAAAAACAAATCGAAAATGCCTGATACTATCAGACTTGCTTACGTAGATTTCGTAGGAACTTGTGGGGCCCGAGAAAATGGCAGCCTGCTTTCGCCAGGATATACTTTTGTCGATGGCATAACCAGTGGTTGCGGTAGAAATGTAAAAATTAATGGCGAAGTATTTGTTGGAGCCGCTTTTGGGCTGAATGCAGAAACATTTGTCAATATTTTCCCTGGATTCTATCAGGAAAACCCAAAATCCGTTACTGATTTTCTCACTAAAAACCTCAGAGTAGTCATATTGCGCATCCGAGTTAGATCGAATCCCATGCCTTGGATAGGGCAAAGGTTCCAGCAGCTGCCGCACATATTGCTGTGGCTCAAACCTTTTAATAGGCACTTTTTTAAATTTGGTATTCATTTAATCATTCAAATGGTATTCAGGAGGGCCAACTCTGGCTATTATTCACAACCAAAAGCTATATTGGTGCAATAGTAGTGTATTTAATGAACTTAATAGGACAAAAAAAGTACCTGAAAAGACAAAGTTATTTGGCTGTTTCAGCAGTGAAATTCTGTAATATTTCATACGTCCGGCAGCTGCCATGCTACCCGTTTCCGCCGCTGGCTGTGACCAATTTCATTTACGGAATTACCTCCACCCGTAATCACCAGCCTGATTCCGAAGGTTGTCCACAGCAGCCCAATGGTGCATCTCCAGCCCAGTTCCTTACGGGATATGCTATACGGCATCGTTTTGTTTAAATAATGACCTGTGCAGGTGGAAAGCAACCCTGCCCCTTTTACCGATAGCCAGCCCAAAGAATGGCGTGAGGTCACTAGTTTATTTCATGATCTCCTTGATTCTATCAGGCCAGTGGATTGCGCCAGGATGTGAGGTGAGGTATGACGGCCTTTTTTGCATTTCAGATTCCTGGGTCTGTAAATGGGTTATTTCGGGAAAGGCGCCCGGATCATATTCCGCAAGACGCATCAACTTTATTGCAAAAACATCGGCTTCCTGCTCGTCATCAAGTCCATAACGCATCTTGGCGAGGCTGGCGATATATGCTTCTGTTTCCGAAGCGGTATCATTCTCTTTTGCCAAGCTGTCGGTATCAGCGCCCCCTTGTATCAGGTTCCATTCCGACAACCGCTCCCCGGCATGCCTGCCGATCACATGACCGATTTCATGCCCGAGAACGACGGCCAGTTGATCATCCGTTTTGAGCTTACCGAGCAATCCCGCAGTGATAAAAATCTGACCGCCCGGGAGAGCAAAAGCATTGATGGTACTGCTATCTGCGAGTATGTGAAAATCAAACTTGAATGGTAATAGGCTCGGCCTTGCCCTCGCCACAAGTTTGTTCCCCACCGATTTCACCCTTTTCCGGATCGCTTCATCCGGATGCAAACCTCCGAACGAAGCTGCCATTTGCGGAGCTGCATGCAGGCCCTTTCGGACTTCCTCCTGAGGTGTTAACGCAATGTACTGCTTTCGGCCAGTGGCAGGATTTACCAGCCTCCTACCTGAATACCATTGCAAAACTGCAAATACCACCCCCGCAAAAAGCAACAGACCAACCAGTCTTCGTATTTTGATATTATCCGATTTTGGCCAGTTCCAGTTTACCATTACTTTCCTGCCAGGCTTTAATGACCTGTGTAAGCTGTTTGTACTCAATCAGAAAACCATCATGACCATACAGTGAATCAATTTCCTGGAAACTTGCATCCGGGATGTGCCGGGCTAGAAACTGCTGCTCGGACAACGGAAATAACAGATCGGACTTGATGCCCAGCACCAGTGTTTTGGCTTTCACCAAACCAAGCGCATGCACGATCCCTCCCCGGTTACGCCCCACATTGTGCGAGTCCATGATTTTGGAGAGTACCCAATAGGAAAAAGCATTAAATCTTTTGACAAACTTATCTCCCTGGTACTGCTGATAGGACGACGCACGGAAATCATCTATCTGGTCAGGATTGTCCCGGGCCTGGGTAAAGTTGTAGGTATCATAATTGCGGTACGAAAGCAAGGCAATGGAACGTGCTGCCCGCATACCCATTGCTCCGGCAGTATCGGAATCTTCCTGAAAACTAGGGTCTGCCTCAATGGCCATTCTTTGCGACTCATTAAAAGCAACTCCCCAGGGAGAATGCACGGCGTTGGTGGCGATCAGGATAAGCTCTTCAAAAAGATCGGGTACTTCTACTGCCCATTCCAGTGCTTGCTGTCCTCCCAGTGAACCTCCGATACAGATTTTAATTCTGTTAATCGCCAGTTCCTGGCGTAATATTTCCAGAGCGCCCACCACGTCCTTAACGGTTATTACCGGAAAATCGCGGTGGTAGGCTTTGTTCGTCCTGGGGTTAACCGATAGCGGCCCTGTAGAACCATAAGCCGATCCCAACACGTTGGCGCAGACAATAAAGTGTTTTGCCGGATCAAAATATTTCCCCTCACCTACCAGCCCGTCCCACCATTCTGCCACATTGGAACTGCCCGTTAATGCATGACATACCCACACAATGTTATCATCCGCCTCATTCCGTGTTCCGTAAGTCGTATAGCTAAGTTCAAAGCCGTTAAGCTCACGTCCGAGTTCGAGCGCATAAGGATAGGGATACCTGAATATTTTTTGTTCTGCCTGCATATTTGCAAAAGCACTGGTTAAAATGTCAAATTAAATAAGAACCATCAGTCAGCGGATACCTCAGCATGCCAACAAGAAAAACCTCATCACGAGACGGAAATGTTCGTAAAAGTGACAGGTACGCAGCTAAAGCCTTACGGCTTACGGAATCATAAAATAAATTCATTTTTCGAATTGAGTTTATATCTCCTAATTGCTTAGGTGGGAATTAGCACCTTTCTCCAATGCGGTAGCAGGTTGCCAGAGGTTCGTAGAGCCCATTCTCTCGCCTCTTCTTTATAAATCAATTACTAAACAGTGCAGCAATTGACTTGATGGTACAATATTAAGGCTGGAAGCCCGAATATGCAAATATTAGTTAAAATCCGGAAAAGAATTTGCCAGAGTGTTTATCTTTGTCGCAATCTCACCACAATATATGGCTCAACATTATCGGTTCGACAGAGAAAAGGCATCGCGCCGGCCAGGTATCACTCCCCTTAAGGATGCGATAGATCAGATGCTCGAGCGTTACCACATCCGCAACCGGTTCGATCAGTCCTATGTCGTAGCACATTGGGATAAAATAATGGGAACCGCCATTGCATCCCGTACAAATAAGGTTTACATCCGGGACCGGACACTCTTTTTACAGATAGAATCGGCACCATTAAGAAATGAACTGGCCAGGGCAAAATCCAAAATCATCGAACTCATCAACCGGGAAATGAAATCGGACCTGGTTGAGGACGTGATTTTTATCTGAACTGCTGTCACGATGGCCTGTGGCTGGCAATTGCCTAATCGTTTTATCCATCCTATGACTCCAATAATAACCCCTCCCTATTTAAAACCAGGTGATTCCATCGGAATTATTGCGCCTGCCAGTGTGGTTCAGTACCAGGACCTGTTACCGGGAATTAAAATACTACAGGACTGGGGACTCAACGTTGTGGAAGGCTTTACACTTAAAACCTCCCACAACCAGTTTGCCGCCACCGACCAGGAACGCTTACAGGATTTCCAAACCATGCTCGATAATGAAAGCCTGAGTGCCATTATAGCCGCAAGAGGCGGATATGGCTGTTCCAGGATCGTGGATGAGCTGGACTTTTCCTCCTTCATCAAAAAACCGAAGTGGATCGTCGGATTCAGTGACCTTACCGTCATTTTGTCCAGAACTTTTTTGCTCGGCTATCAAAGTGTTCATGGCCCGATGGTAAAATCCATGACATTGGACGGCGCGGAAAATGCGGCTGACACTTTACGAAAAATATTGTTCGGGGAGGCTGTTCATTATAAAATTGAAGGGAGCGAACAAAACAGAAACGGAACCGCCCAAGGGCAGGTAGTTGGTGGAAATCTTTGTCTGCTGGCTCACATGATCGGCACGGGGACGGATATTGATACCAAAGGGAAAATTCTGTTCATTGAAGATGTGAATGAATACCTGTACAACCTCGACAGAATGATGATACAGCTGAAACGCTCAGGAAAGCTGAGCCACTTGGCTGGGCTGGTCATAGGCCAGTTTACAGATGTGAAGGATAATGCAGCCCCTGCTTTCGGTAAAAATATAGAAGAAATCATCCACGAGCATGTTGCGGAATTTAGCTATCCCGTATGTTATAATTTCCCGGCAGGGCATGTCGCCGACAACCAGCCGCTGGTGATTGGGGCGGAGGTCTCTCTGGAGGTTTCTGCAGAGATAGTTTCTCTCAATTTTTTGCCTGACGTAAACCATGCAGTTCAAATCTGATCACCATGCATTATTTCGAGGATAAAGTAGTATGGATCACCGGTGCTTCCTCTGGCATAGGAGAAGCTATGGCCCTGGCATTTGCCAAAGAAAATGCCAGGCTGGTACTTACGTCCAGGAGGCCCGAAGAACTGGAAAGAGTAAAAAAACTAACGGGCCTGCCCGACTCTTCCGTGCTGATTCTTCCAATGGACGTCACCCAGTATGACAAAGCAGTGCCCGCCGCCGAAACAATCGTTGCCCATTTCGGAAGGATAGACGTGATGGTGCACAACGCCGGTGTAAGCCAGCGCTCTTACATCCGGGATACCGATTTCGAGGTGTACCAAAAAATAATGAATGTAGATTTTTTCAGTACCGTTGCCATTACAAAAGCCGTGCTGCCCTATATGACCGCCCAACGAAGCGGGCAGTTTATTGTTATCAGCAGTGTGGCGGGGAAAATCGGCACCATCATGCGGTCGGGATATAATGCAGCCAAGCATGCGCTGCACGGGTTTTATGATGCTCTCCGGGCAGAGGGGTACCAGGATAACATCAGGGTTACCACTGTTTGCCCGGGCTACATCAGAACCAACATTTCGGTTAATGCCCTGGACCAGTCTGGAGGGAAATTCGGCAAAATGGACACCAACCAGGCCAATGGTATTCCGGCAGAGGAATGTGCCAGCAAAATTCTTCTGGCTGTTAAAAAGAATAAAAAGGAAATTTACATCGGCGGATTTAAAGAAGTTGCCGCAATTTATCTGAAACGTTTCTTTCCAGACCTGCTTTTTGATCAGGTAAGGAAAAACATTCCTGAATAAGCATTTAAGAATTAAATACAGTACCTTTCCAGCTATCCACCTGTTGCAAAATGTCATTCATTTCATAAACGGGTATCATTGTCTGTTAAACCCGCTCTTTTAAATGAATTGGTACGAAGAAGAAATACAATACTTGGAAGCATGTAAAAATAAGCTGACTTTTGATCCCCAGATTATTTTCTACGGAAGCTCATCCATCCGGTTGTGGACAACACTTTATGACGATTTCGTAGCGTATCTGCCGCTTAACCTCGGTTTCGGAGGATCAACGCTGGATGCCTGTACATGGTTTTTCGAAAGGATGTTACTCCCCTATCATCCAGCCCATCTTGTACTGTATGCCGGTGACAACGATTTAGGGGATGGCAGAAATCCGGACGAGGTCTGTTTATTCTTTTGCCGGTTTGTGGAGAAATTCAGACAATCGTTTCCCCACACTTCGCTAACATATATTTCTGTAAAGCCCAGCCCTGCACGGTGGCCAATTAACGGGCAAATTATGCAGACCAATAAACTTATAGCCGGGAAGATAGCAGAACTGGGCACACCCTATTATTTTCTGAACGTATATGACCTGATGGTGGAAAATAACGGGACACCCAAACCCGAATTGTATGAAGCCGACGGGCTGCACATGAACGCAAATGGTTACGCAATATGGAAGGAACTGACGTTGAACCATTTCCGTGAAAATTTAAAAATAAGATAATACCGCCTTTAAATCCATTCAGCCATTTTACCTGTTCTTTGCTTAAGAATGAGAAGAGTATATAACAAATGGTTTAGTGAATCACTCTCCAAGGAAATGGAGCTGCTGGTTTTCGGTTATTCGGGCACTCCCGTGCTCTTTTTCCCACCCCGCACCGGTCGTTTTTATGACTATGAAAACTGGGGGGTAATTGCAGCGCTGCAAAACAAAATAGAAAGGGGGTATATACAGGTTTACTGCGTGGACAGCAACGATATCGAAAGCTTTTACGCCGCAACCCATCCCGCTGAAAAAATTTCAAGGCACCTGCAGTATGAAAAGTACATTGTTGAGGAGGTGCTGCCTTACATCAGGGACAGAAACCCCTCGTCTTTCACCATATCGGCAGGCTGTAGCCTCGGGGGATATCACGCCCTCAATATTGCCCTGAAGCATCCGCTGGAGTTTACCAAGATCGTATCCATGAGTGCACGCTACGACCTCTCTCTGTCGAGCAGCACGTTTCCCAATCTGTTCGACGGCTATTACGATGAGAATATATATTACAACATGCCGAGCATGTACCTACCCAATCTTGTAGACGAAATTATACTGGAAAGTTTACGCAGAATGGATATCACTCTGGTGATCGGCAAAGAAGACCCTTTTCTTCCCAATAACATGCACCTTTCGCAATGCCTCTCTGACAAGAAAATTGATCACAATTTGTTCATTTGGGATGAAGAGGCGCATAGGCCCAGATACTGGCGTAAAATGGTGCCGATTTACTTATAATTGCATGGCAGCCGACGATTAATAACCGTAAATTACTGCCATTTCCCTGATATCGCCAGTAGCCTCCTTATCCCAGTTAACGGCATCCACCCGCTTGATATAGACAATATGCCCCCCCAGGGAAGCTGCGTTTCTTTTCACCCTGTCCATTTCTTTCCGGCTGCCGCCTTTTCTTCCATGAAAATCAGAATTACTGCCTAACGAGGAAGCAACCTCTCCTCTTTTTTTCAACCCCGTCACATCCAATGGATTAAAAGTGACTACCACTTTTTCCCAGTCTCCTTCTCCCCTGACATCCACCTTAGCAGATACCATTTCTACCATACCCGCCTGGTATATGATCCGTTCCACCTCCGGCTTTCCAACCGTTCTGATTCCTTCCACTCCCGGCTCTGAATACGCCACGCCACTTTCGGTCAGGTAGTTTACTTTCACTTTCAATTTTTCGCCATTATGCTTCACGATGATATCCTGTGCCCAAACCTGAACGGCGCACAAAAAGAGTAAAATTAAAGCCCCTAAAATTTTTTCCATAGAAACGTTACTACCAAAAGAAATACAAATAAAGCATAAAAAGTCTCGTAGTACAGATTCTATACTCTTTTATAATTACTTTGAAAAATTAATCCATTTTTCAAGAGCAAACACACTGATTTAAAGAGTCTTACCAAATAATAATTGTTCAGGAATTATATTTTTCTACCTGAATCTTTGTTTACATTTGCATCAAATTCGTTCAAACCCTCGTTTTTATAAAATCTTTAATGGAAAAAGTAATAGTAAAAATTCTCAAAATAATCCTAGCATCTATCTTATTTATAGCAGGCATTCTTACTTCCATTTTACTATCCCCTTTCATCTTTTTTTCCTGGCTCTCAAAGGTGCTGAACAGCCATGAAAACCTACCGGAAGGAGAGGATGAAAGGTCGCTGGAATAACTTGAAGTATGCTGGCCCCCGTATTATCATGGCAAAGACACTCGCCTGCGCATCACGCCGGAGGGATTCGCTTTAGCTATTCCAATGGAAAACGGGCAACCGTGCAGCATGGATTTGCATCTCACCGGTAACAGAAGAAAGGCCCCCGGAGGGGTAATAATGAGAGCGCAACAATACCCCGTTATCCTGAATCAGGGTTCGAGCCGAGACAGAAAGCGTTCATAAACGGAGCCTTTCACGCCGAGAAACTGATTCGCTTCTTCCTCGGAATAAACGACCTTTCCCATCTCGTAAAAGTCAGGATATTTATTATAGGGATAAGGTTCAAATTTAATCCGTGCCGGGAACAGAGCATGGGTGACGACGTTCTCCTGTAAGGCTCTTTTAACGTGCATCACCGGAACGACTGACCCAAGAATAAAAAGACCAATGATCGGGTAAGAAATTTTGTGTTTGTACCAGCCGGGCTGTTGACTGATCCATGCTGAGAACTTATTGACCACAAAGAGCGATAGAATAACCATCAGCGGTACGCTGCCTCTGAGGAACCAGTCGTTCCATCTGCCCATCCGGAACAGAGAAACCGCTATCAGCATCACAAAAATGCCGCATATGAGTACGGCATAGGGTCCTTTATGCAGCTTTAGGCGAATTATAATGGTAAGAAGTATCAGGACATCCACCAAGACTCCAAAAAAATACTGGTACGCTATCTCCTTGAAGGGTGCAAATTTCCAGACAAAACCGTTGACAACGGAGCCTCCGCCAGAAAGAAAAAAGAAGAATGTGGGAATGAAGATAATACCCGGAAAGATAATCTGCCGTAAAACCTGAAAACTGATAAATGATTTTATCCGGCTCAGATAATGATAGGCGAGAATACCCGAAAAGATCAAAACCAAAATTACTGACGGGAATATACCCCATGTAAAAATGGAAATTATAAAAAGAAAACTACGCTCCGGCCTTTTTTCAAAAACAAGATCATTAAAAAGGACTGAACAAACAATAATTACCGGAATCAGCTGATTGGGAGCCCATTGTGCCTGATATAACACCGGCCAGAGTTCTATAAAAAAAGGAGGAACCTGGTAATCAAGACCGGCTACCTGTATGAAAATCACTTTGAGCAAATGACCTATGCCACCAAGAGACATAAACAGGGCAACGGCGAAAAAGGAGCGCAAAGAAATAATATATAGCCAGCACATTCCAAGGAAAAAGCCTAATAATGCCCATATGAACAATGCCTCGTCAGATACATGTCCGAGCATTTTGGAGAGCAACGCAGGAGCCAGAAAAAAACCGAAATAGTGACAGGCCAGCCTGCCATTCTCCTGAAAAACAACCGGCCAGGAGTGGCTGAACAGGGTATAATATTTGGAATTGTGCGCCCAATAGTCTAGGATCTGAAAACAATAACCACCTATCCCCGAATAGGCTGTAAGAAACAGGGCGAGTATTCCCAAGGTCAACAATTCTTTCCCTGATAACTTTTTTGCGTCATCCTTCAAACCTCCCTGCGTATTAATATATGCCGCATAGATAAGTCCCACAGCCAGAATGACTGCAAGCGGAAACCTGAACCACCCCAGATAAAAGATCAGATTGGGTAATAACAAATATCCCAGGCTAAGATTTCGGAGTACAATTCTGGACATAGATTTAACCTTTTAATCATATAATTCTCCCAACTTATTCTTACCGATCATACGAGGGTTAAATTTTAACTAATTCTACAACAAAGTACTACAATTTAACTTTAATTTTTCTACAAATCATAAAATTTTACCTGTCCAACAACTAACTATGCCGCCTCTTATGAAACTAAGCATAGTCTTTCTAATCCGGCTGGTTTTTCTCAAGAATTTATTTACCGGGACACGGACCTTTAAAGACAAAATTGTGACAAAATAGGAAATCGCATAGTAATACCTGGCACGCAGTTTCTTTTGTTAAAAGATATAACCTTGAATCTTAATGAACCGAAGAAAATTTATTGCGCTTAGCACAGTTTCTACGTGCACTTTTTCGATGACCCGTTTTTCGAGTAAAACGTTGCAATCTGACCCAGGGAAAATTCCGGGTTGGCTCGTTGAATTAATTAAGACTAACGACAAAGGGCTGGAATCCCTGCTTGGCTACCAGATCACCGACCAGACGGATATAAATTTCGGGGGCGTCAAAGATTATCAGGATATCCTTAATCCGCACAGCACAGCAGCGATTATACAGGCAGGTGCTTGTTCTCTTTTCTCGGATTCCTCTGAATTCTACAATTCGGCACGAGTTATAGATGCCCTGGCAGCAGCAGCAGGCTATCTCGTAAAAACCCAGCACAGCGACGGGACGATAGACCTTCTTTCTACCAATTTTCATTCCACACCAGATACCGGCTTCCTTGTAAAAAGGCTGTCCAACTCCTATTCCCTTTTAAGCAAAGCGAACCCTCCGGGTGTGGAAAAGATATTAGTACCTTTAAAAAAATTCCTTCAAAAAGGTGGCGAAGCGCTCATTTCAGGCGGAATACATACCCCCAACCACAGATGGGTGGTTTCTGCTGCACTTACCAAACTCAACGGCTTATGGCCCGACCCACGTTACGTGGAACGCGCCGAACAATGGCTGGGAGAACATCTGGATATTGATGCGGACGGCCAGTTTAATGAAAAAAGTACATTTATCTATTCGCCCCTCACCGACCGCCTGCTGATCACCATAGCCAAAGGATTAAACAAACCGGAAATTTTTGATGCCGTAAGGAAAAATCTCAGCATGACTATGTTCTACATGCACCCTAATGGAGAAATCGTTACGGAAGCTTCGGGGAGACAGGATAAAGCCATTGTAGGCACGCTCGAAAACTACTATTACCCTTACAGGTATATGGCACTCAAAGACGGAAATGGGGAATTTGCTGCCATGTGCAAACGCATTGAGGAAACTGCTGGCCAGAAAATAAGAGGTTCGCTGGATTATCTGCTGGACGACCACACACTCTGGAGGCCGCTTCCTGCGAGCAAGGCTTTGCCCGTTAGTTATGCCAAACCGTTTCCAAACTCGGGCCTGGTTCGGATTCGGAGGAATAACTGGGATTCCACCATTATTGCCAAAAACGCGGTGTGGCTGACATATATGAACGGGAGTGCCGTGTTACAGGGTATCCGGTTTGCATCTTCATTTTTTGGAAAAGGTCAGTTTAAATCAGAAAAAATCAACGAAGAAGGAAACAGGTGGGTACTCACCCAAAAACTGGAAGGGCCCTATTACCAGCCATATCCGAAAGCCTCCATTTCACCTGATGGCGACTGGGAAAAAATGCCACGAGAAAACCGTCCCCAGAGCGAAATACAGGTGCTCGAAACCACTGTTACCATCCGCGAAATGGACAAAGGGCTGGAAATAGAGATATCCTCCAAAGGAACGGACCGCGTACCGGTTGCCATTGAACTTATTTTCAGGCAAGGCGGAGTATTAGCGGGGGTTGTAAAAGCTGATCCCGACAAAGATCAGTGGCTTTTAAAGGAGGGCACAGGTACGTACACATCAGGTTCGGACACGATCACTTTTGGACCGGGAACTGCACTTCATAAAAATATAGCCCTGCGCGGATCGCTTCCGGCCATGGACGCACCAACCGTTTATCTTACGGGTTTTACCCCTTTTCAGCATACTTTGAAAATTTCCTGAGATACTTAATTCTCCCGGGGTTACCTGCCCCGGGAGAAAATGCAGGCAAATCCTCCCGTTGCAGCTAAAATCATCTTATATGCCTGATTATCAAATAGAATTATTCATTTCAATTTGTTAAATTTGATATTGTAACGCTATTTGATACAAAACAAACCGGTGCTGATGATGAAAAGATTGTTATTGCTGCTCCTGGTTTCAATGCCTTTTGCGGGTGTTGCCAATTTTTTACTGATCCCCATGGATCATTCCCAGACCAATCATTTAAAAGCATACGGGCTCGCATATATATTGCTAAAAGAAGAAGTTGATGTGGATTGGCTGCTTAACTACCGCGGAGGGAGTTTTATGGTCCGGTATACCAAAACAGCTGAAAGGGAATGTAAACTGAGGGCGATATCCTACGAGGTATTGTCAGATGCCGCCGGAGGGGAAATTACCAGTGGGATCGAGCATCCCAATGTGAATATGAGCACCGTAAAACTTCACAAAGCCGCAAAAATTGCAGTTTACTCCCCTATTAAGATCAGCCCGTCGGAGTTCGAGAATACCGATGCGGTGTTATTGGTCCTAAAATACGCCGAAATCCCGTTTGACGTTATTTATGATGAAGAGATACTTAAAGGGGAATTACCTAAATACGACTGGCTGCACCTGCATCATGAGGATTTCACCGGGCAGTTTGGCCGCAATCTCAGAAGAACAACCGAGGTCGATATCAAAGCACAGGAAGCCATTGCCAACCGGCACGGGTTCAGGAAAGTTTCTCAGATGAAACTGGCCGTAGCCAAAGCTATCAAAGCGTTTTGTGCGGGGGGCGGTTTCTTGTTTGCGATGTGCTCAGGTGCAGAAACTTTTGACATTGCCCTGGCGGCCGAGGGAATAGATATTGTGGAGAATCTGGATGGGGACGGTGTGGATCCTCAGGCCCAGTCCAAGCTGGACTTTAATAAAACTTTTGCATTTCATAATTTCAAATTACAACTGGACGAATACGACGGAATGGCCTTTTCCAACATCAATTCTTCCGCAGGAGGCAGATTCTGGGATGGTGGAAACGAAGACTTTTTTTCCATTTTTGACTTTTCAGCCAAATGGGACGTCATACCAAGTATGCTGGTACAGAATCATGAACACCTGATCCGCGAATTTTTTGGACAAACCACCGCATTTTCAAAACAGACCGTCAAACCGAACGTCCTGATCATGGGTAATAGTAACCGCTCCGACCGTTACATTTATGGCGAACTCGGGCGCGGGCAATGGACGTTTTACGGGGGACACGATCCCGAAGGACGGGGGGGCGGTGGAAGGAGGATGCCCACCGACCTGAATCTTTACCCGAATTCTCCTGGTTACCGGCTTATCCTAAACAATGTTCTATTTCCGTCGGCAAGGAAGAAAAAGCGTAAGACCTAAAAGCAAAAGCGCGGATGCAGTACCCACGCTTTTGCATTCGGTTTCTCTTATTTCACCACCGGAATAGCAAAGAATAAACTCAGCTGAATGACACTGTTTTTAAAATCAGGCGATGTAAAAGCGGAATTATCGAAATCACCTACTTTGGAAAATCCTGCCACATACCTGGCCCCTACACCCAGACCGAAACCAGACTGGTAACCTATTCCAAATGCGCCTGCCAGGTCAAGGTTTTTTGCAAAATGGTCAATGGTTTGATCAGGAATATCTTCTGAAGTTCTGAAACCTGCTTGCGGGCCAGCCTCTATGTAAAAGCCCCCGTTGGCTCTTAGCTTGAACATAACAGGTAACGTTACGTAGGAAGTTTTGTATTTGGCCTTGTCGACCCCGCCATCAATTTTTGCACCTTGTGTGGAGAAAAGCACCTCGGGCTGAATCGAGAAGTTTTTACCGATCCCAAAATTAAGCAAGCCCCCCAGGTGAAAGCCAACCAAGGCGTCAGACTCAATATCCTTACCCGTATAGTTACTTATATTAACACCTGCTTTGGGACCAAAACTAAAAGATTGACCGTAGGAAATAGAACCAACAGCGCAAAGCACCAGAATTAAACAAAGCTTTCTCATAAAAAGTAATCATTAAAAATACTCAGGAAAATACCCTTGAATAATTCAAATAAAAAACCATGCCATTTTCTGTGCGTCTTGTTAAAGTTTAAAATAGAGGAAACTGCTCCGCGGGAGAACAAACACACAAATGACTAACTATGAGTATTTTATAAAAAATAAATGAAAAATCTGGTTTTATAGATCAAGCCACAGTCCAGTAAGTAAAGCCATGGCCGCCAGCATAAATAACAATAATAAAACCGGCCAGATGAACCTGATCCATGCCTTCATGCCCACCCCTGCCAAGGCCAATGAAGGTAAAATGAGGCCAGTTGGGGTAATAAATCCCATAATCCCCATTCCCAGCAGATAACTGTTTACAATTTCACGCCCGGGTATGCCTGCAACAATCGCCAATGATCCCAGGATGGGCATGGTCATAACGGCCATGCCAGAGGAAGACGGAATAATAACCGTCAGCAATATATAAATCAGCAATAGCCCAATGATAAACAGAGCAGGATGAACATCCTGAATAGCAGTGGAGGCCCAATGTAACACCGATCCGCTGATGTTTCCCGCGTCCAGAACAACTGTAACACCACGGGCCGCACCTATCACAAAAGCTACCCCCAGCAGGCTTTCAGCTCCCTCGATAAACTTTTCGATAAATAAACGCTCGCTCATCCTTTGTACCACAGCAACCAGAACCGAAGCCACTAAAAACAGTGCGGACATTTCCAGCAGCCACCAGTCCAGCGCAACCACACCGATAATGAGCAGCACAAATGTTGCGGCAAATATAAAAAGTAACCCGGCCGTTTTACCTTTTAAGGGTACCATAGCAATACCATTCCCATCCGCGATGGATGATCGACCCTCGTCGGCCGTCACATAAGAAGCATGTGGATTACGCCTCACCTTTTGCGCATACCACATGACATAACCAATATAAATTACCGAGGAAACCAGAAGCATGGCAAGTCTGCCGTACAACCCGTCTGTCCAGCTGATACCCGCCGCGTTGGACGCGATAATGGTTGAAAAAGGATTGGAAAAAGAAGACAGATAGCCCAGCGTATTTCCTCCATGAATAACCGCAACGGGAATAAGAAGGTCGTACCCGGCTGCCAGAAAAAGCGGAATCAGAATCGGGTAAAACACCAGTGATTCCTCCGCCATACCATAGGAAGAGCCTCCAAGCGCAAAGAGGAATGTCAGCACAACAATGAGCCAGGATTCCCGTCCTTTCATGCCGGCAGATAGTTTTGCTATGCCTGCCTCCATGGCGCCGGTAGCATAAAATACCTGGATAAAAGAACCGATAATCAGAATAAAGAGAATGACATCGACCGTTTCATAAATACCCTTCAACGGAGCCTGAACGACATCAATAACCGACTGGCCGTTTTGAAGTAATGGATGAAAACTTCCTGGAATAGAGACAGGCTTTTTAATTGCTCCGTTCAGAAACTTATCCGCCTTCACCATGATTCCCAGACTGTCCAGTATGTGCTGTGTGGCCGGGAGTTTCGTTTCTTCACTGCCAGAAATCACAAAAGCATTGTTCTGGTAACTTAGGGATTCAAATTTACCTGCGGGCATCAGCCAGGTTGCAATCGCAGCCAGAACGGTAACCGCCATCAGAATGGTTAGAGGGGTAGGTAGCTTTATAAGAGAGGGCATAACCGCTGATGTGTTAATATTTCGGACCAAGGTACTTTATATTCTAAATCTCAGGATTTCCCTTTTCATAGTTACTATAAACCGCAAAAGTTTTTGTGATCATTTTAAAGTAATTTCAGCTGTTATCCGTCTGCCGAAAGGAGTTACTCTTTTAGATTAAAATATTGTCAGAAAAAAAACCAAATATAGTCCAGACCGTTAAGAGCTACGGCAAGCAGCTTCTTGGCTTTATCCGTAGCAGGGTAAATTCCGACGAAGATGCTGAGGATATCCTTCAGGATGTTTGGTATCAGCTCAGCAGCCTGCCCGAAGTGGAGGCTATTGAGCAAATGAGCAGCTGGCTGTACCGGGTGGCCCGCAACCGGATTGTGGACAAATACCGCAAACAAAAGCCTGATTCGCTGGAAGAATATACCTACGAAGACGATGATGGCGAACTATATATTAAAGATATTCTGCTTGCCGACGATCTTACGCCGGAAACGGTTTATTTGAAGGAGCTTTTCTGGGAACAGCTGACGGTTGCGCTGGATGAACTTCCTGAAAACCAGCGGCAGATTTTCGTATGGAATGAACTGGAAGATCAGACGTTTCAGGAAATTGCTGACAGGACCGGCGAAAATATTAAAACACTTATTTCCCGGAAACGTTATGCTGTCCGGTATCTAAGACAAAGACTTGAAACAGTGTACCAGGAGTTTGTAAACTATTAACTTTGTGAATTATGAAACCACGGCAAGGATATAGAAGAAATTTCAGGGCATTTCCATTGTTTTTTATAGCGGCACTGCTTGCGCTAGGCGCCATTGTAAGGCTTTTGTGGAATGCCGTTTTACCTGCTATTGCCCCCGTCAACTCTATCTCCTATTGGCAGGCCGTAGGATTACTGGCATTATGCCGGATTTTGTTTGGCAACTTCGGAAACAGGATGGGACCGGGTGCAGGCTGGCGAGGCGGCCCATGGCAAAGGGACAGGCTTGGCGGTGACCATCCCGGATTTGGCGGTGCCCGGTGGAGGAAAAAATGGATGACCATGAGCGACGAGGAACGTAAAAAATTTCGCGAAGAAATAAGGGACAGATGCAGAAAGAGACCGGAGTAAAATAATGCCAACCAAAAAAAGATACTTGTTAAAGTAATTTTCAAGACTAAACGTCAGCTAAACTGTACATCCGGCATGTGCAGTTTTTTTTGTTTTAACTCAAACTTTCAAGCCATGATATTCCTTATTCTGCGATCAATAGGTAGCGGTATTCTGGGCGGTGTTTTACTGTTTGCGGCTTCCCTTTTATTTTCAAGGCTTTTCTTTTTCCTCCTCTTCACCGGACTCGCCTTCTGGTTTGTCACGGGACGGCCCAACACACGAAGGGATAACTACGTTCCTCTGCAATCCAAAAGATATGATGCAGGCTCTGAAAGAAAAAGTTTGAACATCGTACCTTTCAATCCACCGGTAAAAATTAAGCTATGAACAAAAGATCCCGATTTTTCCTAAGCCTGGGCATTGCCCTGATGACTGCCCTTACTCTTCATTTTACAGTGGGGGACAAATTCCGTGATGAACTGGGACGCCCCCTCTATCACGGCTGTAACGGTTATCTGAATGCCGAAAGGCACCGCAGCCAATATCCTGTGCAACGCATCCAACCTATTACAAAAAAGGTAAGATCGTTGTGATACCAAGGGCACATGATCCCGACTAAAGAATGATAGCTTCGAACGCAGCAAACAAGCTTATAAGTCTCTGATCCAGTCTGCAGGCAGCAAATTTGCAAAGCGATCATTCCCCAGGTCTCCGGCTATTTCAAACCCCATTGGCATGGATACCCAGCCCTGCGGAGTAATTACTATATAACCTCGCGGCATAGTGATCTGGGTATAGCCATAAGGCATATCGGGATAGGGCGACTTCCCTTGCTTCTTCATGTTAAAAATCTCTAGCTGGGTGTAAGAAACGACCAACCGTTCGGTAGGCAATTCCCCCGGCTGTACCAGGCGAAACCCACGGGTTTCTTCAATGCGGTTGTGAATGTGGTGGGAAATACTGTTATAGCCGTTAGGACTTCTTACGGTTTTAAACATACGCATGGAATCCGGAATGGCCTGATATACCTTGAATCCGTTTTCCGTCAGACTGTCGGACACCATGCTGGCCAGCAGATGTTTAAGCGATCCCTGGTATGCCAGTTTCTGATTGGCCCGCCACAGTTTCTTCTGTATCTCATCCTTTGGAACAAGTAACTCAAAACGTGTTGATCCGCCGTAGTATAATTTGCCTGCATAATAATCAAAATCATCCAGATCCTGATGAATGCGATACCCCAGCGCATAGTTTTCGATGATCAGCGGGTTGTTGGTCTGCGCACTCAAATGGCCATCGTCTTCCATGGAAATGCGCAGTACTTCGGGGTTTACTATTTTACACTGTTTACTGAACTTGCTGTTCCCTAACAATTCCCTTGTGATGATTTTCAGGTATTTCTCCCGCTTTTTATTTTTTTTCGCATACACCACTGCTTCTCCAAGCTGCATACCTTCCCGCATTTTAAAAACAATGGTTTTGTTTCCGGCCTGTTCAAACCTCAATGTTTGTTTGATTGTTTCGTATCCCAGAAAAGAAACCGCTATTTCAATTGTTCCGAGGGGCAGATTGGGCAGTTTGTAATTTCCGTTCACGTCTGCATTGGTACCAATGGATGAATTATTTACAAATACATTTGCAAAGGGCAACGGCTGCCCGCTTTTCTCATCCGTTACTCTACCTGACAGTGTAACCGTGGTTTGCTGCGCACGGGATACTACCGATAGAAACAATAACAGAGCCCATAAAGCATATTGCGCACTCCTTTTTGTTTTTCCGCTCATTCCTTGCGCATTACTGTGTGACATGCTCACCAAAATACTTACTTCCAACGATGATAGATAAGGTCTTATATTCAAAAACTAAATTACCATGCGTTTTCATTACTTGTTGCAAATGAAGCTAATCTTTTGAAAAATGTTCATAAAAAAAGGTTGAAACGTTATCGGGAGATAACCATTTCAACCTTTCCCTTATCCCTGAAAGATACGATTATTTGAGATTCAGCTCTGAACCAATTCCCTTCACTTTATCTTTGAGTCCTGCATATACCTGGTCAAAATCTTCATTGTTGATCAGTTCCGCTCTGACACCCACATAAAATTTAATCTTCGGCTCAGTTCCCGAAGGGCGGCAGGTAAATTTAGTACCATCCTCCGTAAAGAACTGAAGTACGTTGGACGGCTCAATACCCATTTCACCCGAAGGTATCTTTTTGGTTTCATGGGTCCCAAAATCGGTGGACGTGAGGGCTTTGTAGTCATCCATTCGGATCACCGGCGAGCCCGCCAGGGTTTTAGGTGGATTAGCCCGAAAATCCGCCATCATCTGCTGTATTTCATCCGCCCCTGCTTTTCCTTTTTTAGTCAGAGAGATCAGTCCTTCATAATAGAACCCGAACTGCTTGTAAATCTCCATCAGCATATCAAAAAGGCTCAGTCCTTTGTCTTTTGCGTAAGCTGTAAGTTCGGCGATCATAGCACAGGAGGCTATCGCATCCTTGTCCCGCACGGCATCGCCGATCAGGTATCCGTAACTTTCTTCCCCTCCGCCAATAAACTGCTCCACGCCCTCCTTCTCTCTGATCACCTGAGCGATGTACTTGAAACCTGTCAGCGTATTGTAGCATTTTACGTCATAGGCGGCCGCCATCCGATCAATCAGATCCGTTGTTACAATGGTTTTACAAACGAACTGGGTACCGGTCAGCTTTCCGGCATCTTTCCATGCATTCAGCAGATAGTAAATCAGCACACTTGCGGTTTGATTGCCATTCAGTAATTGAATTTCACCATGATGGTTTTTAACAGCAATCCCTACCCTGTCTGCATCGGGATCGGTACCCATCACCAGATCCGCATCTATTTCTTTGGCCTTGTTCACTGCAATAGACATCGCTTCGCTTTCTTCCGGATTCGGGTAAACCACGGTAGGAAACTGCCCGTTGCCGTCTGGTTCCGCCTGTTCAGCAATGACTGTCACCGACTCAAAACCCATTTTCCCCAGTAACTTCGGAACCAGCGTTACCCCTGTTCCGTGCAAAGGCGTATAAACGATTTTCAGATCCTTCTGGCGTGCGATGGCCTCTTTGGAGATCGAAAGTGAGAGGATATGCGCCAGGTATTTTTCGTCTACCTCTGCCCCTATCTTAAATATTTTTGAAGGATCACCTTCAAATTTGATATCATCAATGGACTGAATTGCATTTACTTCATCAATGATATTGACGTCATGCGGTGCAACCACCTGTGATCCATCGTCCCAGTAGGCTTTATAGCCGTTGTATTCCTTGGGGTTGTGTGAAGCCGTAACCACCACCCCACTTTTGCAGCCCAGCAGCCGAATAGCAAAGGACAACTCAGGTGTAGGGCGTAAAGCCTCAAAAAGATATACCGTAATACCATTGGAAGAAAAGATATCAGCAATAATGCCAGCAAATTCATCAGATTTAATCCGGCTGTCGTAGGCAATGGCTACCTTTTTCTCTTCATTCGGGAAAGCTTTGTTGAGATAATTTGCCAGTCCCTGCGTAGCAGTACCAACGGTATATCGGTTCATGCGGTTAGAACCCACACCAATCAGCCCGCGAAGTCCTCCTGTTCCAAATTCAAGATCTTTGTAAAATGAGTCCGTCAATTCTGTTTCATTGGCGTCGTCAATTAATTTCTGAATGTATTGTTTGGTATCAATATCATAATCGCCATTAAGCCAGCTATTTACTTTTTCTAATACATTGGGTTCTAATTTTGTTGTCATACTTGTAGCGTAAAATTGGTTTAGAGTAAGTGCTATTATTAAGAAGTCCCTTTTCGATCCACAAAACCATACCAGGTTATGTTTCAAAAAGGGACTAAAGATTAAGTGCTTAATCCGTTAGCAGCATAAATGTAAAAATATACTGTAATTATTTACTTATTTTCAGTTCTTCTTTTGCAAAATCTTTGGCGGATTCTTTCGCCGTTTTACGGATAAGCTCGGCAATCAGACCCGTCCAGCCGGTCTGGTGGCTCGCGCCGCATCCTCTGCCGTTGTCGCCGTGAAAGTATTCATAAAATAAAACGTGGTCTTTGAAATTCGGGTCTTTCTGCATTTTAGCATCATGACCATAAACAGCACGGTTTCCATCACTGTCCTTTTTAAAGATATCGATCAACCGGCTGGCGATCCCAACGGCCGCATCTTTAATGGTGGCCATGTTGCCCGAATTGGTGGGGTACTCTACGGTAAAATCTTCTCCATAATAATTATGAAACTTCATGAGAGAATCGAATATCAGGTAATTCAAAGGAAACCAGATGGGCCCGCGCCAGTTGGAATTCCCGCCCATGATATCCGTGAGCGCCTCGGCAGGGGTATAATCCACCTGAAGCACTTCCCCGTTGATATAAAATTTATATGGGTTTTCCTCATGAAATTTGGACAATGCCCTTACGCCATATCCCGAAAGGAATTCGGATTCATCCAGCATTCTTTTCAGGATCATTTTCATCCGGTGACCTCTCAGGATAGAAAGTAACCGGTTCTCCCCCTTGCCGGATTCAAACCAGCGGGATATCAGGCGGGCCAGATCAGGCCGGTTAGCAAGTACCCATTCCACCCGGCGCTTGAAAACCGGAAGCTTATCAAGATTCTGAGGATCAAGCAATTCCACAGCAAACAAAGGTATCAGGCCGACTATAGAACGAACCTTTAAGAGGATACTCTGGCCGTTCGGGATATGTATCACATCGTAATAGAACTGATCTTCCTCGTCCCACAGGCTGATCGAAGAATTTTTTCCGCCAATGGATTCCATTGCACCTGCTATGTGCAGGAAATGTTCAAAGAATTTGGAAGCCATATCCTGGTAAACCGGATGTACCAACGCTATCTCGACAGATATCCGGAGCATGTTAAGGGTATACATGGCCATCCAGCCGGTAGCATCGGCTTGCTGTAATTTCCCTCCGAAGGGCATCGGCGTCGACCGGTCGAAAACACCGATATTATCAAGCCCCAGGAAACCTCCGCTGAAAATATTATTGCCGGTATCATCTTTCTGGTTAACCCACCAGGTGAAGTTCAGCAGGAGTTTATGGAATATTTTTTCAAGAAATTCCACATCTCCCACGCCATTGTTCTGCTCTCTGTCTATCTCATATACTTTCCAGGTAGCCCAGCCGTGAACCGGAGGATTGACATCGGAGAAGTTCCATTCGTATGCAGGTATCTGCCCATTGGGATGCATGTAATATTCCCGCAAAAGTATTTCCAGCTGGCGTTTGGCAAAATCTGCATCCACACGCGCAAGCGGAACGCAATGGAATGCCAGGTCCCACGCCGCAAACCACGGGTACTCCCACTTATCAGGCATGGAAATAAGATTGGCCGCATACAGATGTTTCCATCCCGAGTTCCTCCCCCACTTTCGTCCCTGGTTCGGGCCGGGCTGGGCAGGGTCACCTTTCAGCCATTCATAAACATTATAATAGTAAAACTGCTTGCTCCAGAGCATCCCCGCATACGACTGCCTGGAAATGGACCGAAGATCCGGATCGGCAACATCTTTGTGCAGATCATCATAAAACTCGTCTGCTTCCCGTATCCTTTTGTTAAACAAATCTTCAAAACCACCAAAGGGCTCAGAAATGGTATGATTCACAAAACGCATCCTGAATGTCACCGTTTCGCCCGCCTTAACGGTTCGGGTAAACCGGGCAGAGGCCTTTGTACCAATACCATTTGGATTGATGGTGTTGCTTTTGCCTTCGCTGATCACGTAATCATTAATCCCATCCTTGGGATATGCCGTACTGTTTGCGGTGCCGTATAGTTTCTTGAAATTTGTTTCGTTTTCACAGAAAAGCAGTTCGTCTGCTTCTTCCAGATACAGGTTATACTTGCCGTGTTTTCGGTGCGTAAGTTCAATCAGACGATTCGAAATGCCGTTCATCATCGGTTTGTAGTTGAACGACTCATAACCCCACGACCACGTATTACGGAAAAGGATGGTCGGTAAAACCGTAATCGGTGCATCCTTAGGTCCCCTGTTGATGACAGTAACCTTCATCATGATATCCTCCTGATCAGCCTTGGCGTGCTCTATGAAAATATCAAAGTATTCGTCATTATCAAAAACACCGGTATCTGTTATTTCATATTCTGCATCCTGCTTGCCTCTCCGCTGGTTTTCTTGCCTGAGCTGTTCGTAGGGAAAGGGTTGCTGCGGATATTTATAAAGCATTTTTGTGTAGGAATGCGTAGGAGTACTATCCAGATAGTAGTACATTTCCTTTACATCTTCCCCATGGTTAGACTCTCTGTTCGTCAAGCCAAAAATCCGCTCTTTCAGCAATTTATCCTGATGATTCCAGAAAGCAAAAGAAAGACAAATGTGCTGTTTATTATCTGAAAAACCTGCGATGCCGTCTTCTCCCCAACGATAGGTTTTAGAATAGGCCATTTCATGCGTGATGTAGTTCCAGGCATCTCCGTTTCCGCTATAATCCTCCCGGACAGTACCCCACTGGCGTTCCGACAAATAAGGTCCCCATTTTTTCCAGCCTTTATTTTCCTTCTGCAGGCTTAGCCTTACTTTTTCCGCGCCTTGTGCCATTTAATTTGCTGATTTTTGTAGTGCTATGAATTAAAGTAAAAATACATGAACGGGCCTGGGCTTTTGCTGCCTGCTGCGATGACCTCAAAATGGAAATTAATAAAAAAGAGCTTTTGAAAGCTCTCTTTTATTAATAATAATACAATAATTATTAATTATCCACTTTCACTACAATCCAATCATTGATGGATGCAATTGACTCCTTGTTCTCAAATTCATGTACAGCATAATCCACGGTACCTGCATAAAAACCAGTGATTTCTTCCGCCCTTTTGGCCGTTTCAACCAGTACTTCATTTCGATTACCGTGAAGTAATACTTCGATATCAGAGATAAATTCTTTAAACATAGCGGGGTTGGGAAGTTTATAATATTTCCCGTCCGCTCCATGCAGTACTGCAACAGGTTTCACCTCTCCGCTTGCATTAAGCTGGCCATATTTTCGCCGCGCGGCAATGTATTCTGCATCACTCGCTCCAAAAAGAATACCCACTTCCGGTTTCGGACTGCTGCGTTTTTCCACTATTTTTTGGTCCAGCTTAGCTAGTAATTGCCTCAAAGCCCAGGTATTTTTACCAAGCCTGATCCTTTCGCGTAACGACTGCCTTACCAGATAAGTAAGTGCCTGCGTTACATTGAGACCTATTTCGGCCATTTGCTTGAAGATGAAGGAAGTTGGAGACATGCCCGGAATCGTATTCGGGTCATGCAGCAAAATAGTACCGTCCGGTGTCAGAAAGCCGTCGATGCGCACGCAGGCCGTAATGCCAAGCTGTTGAAATACACTTGCAATCATGTCCTGAATTTCCCGGTTTTTTTCAGCAGTAGTATCTACCGGGATACGTTTTCTGCTCGCTCCGGGTTTGTATTTGGCATTAAAGTCAAAAACCTCCACCATTTTGATCACCTCACTGGGAGGCAAGGCAAGCGGCTTGCCGTTATCAAACTGTATGCACCCGCAGGAAAACTCCTGCCCGGAAACGAACTCCTCAATCAGCACCTGGTCTTCGGCATTACTGCTGCTCAGAATAATATCCTGCAAACCTTTCTCAAAGTATTCATCCAGTGTTGCGATAAGTTGTGATGGATGATAAACGGATTCCTCCCCATTTACCACCACTGGAAAGCCTATCCCTTCATCCAGATTGGCCATGCGCTGTGCCCATACTTTCTTTTCTTCAGCGTCCATCAACTGCCACTGCTCCGCAGAAAGCTCAGTCTGAAAAAAGCATTGATTAACGGCCGCTACAAATGCTTCGGGTGAATCTTCCTTGACAATGGCAACACCAATGGACGAACCCTGGTGCGGTGCTTTGATCACCAACGGAAGGCCCAGGTGTTTTTTGAGTACCTGAAACAATATGCCATATTCCGAAGGTATCCACTGACTATACCGAAGTGTCCAGCTTTTTTTCTGCTGTCCGTTGACCAATGCGATCATGTCATTCTGAAGTATCTTATCTATCCCGACGGCAGAACCCATCAGACCGGGGCCACTGTACGGGATGCGGTACCACTCCAGAAGGCCCTGTATGGCACCATCCTCACAGTCGGGACCGTGCATGGCAAGAAAGGCGAAATCAAAATAGGACTTAAAATCCGAAGGCGACAGCAAAGTACCTATACTTTCGGGGATTGGCTCACGGCCAAGCTCTGGTAACGATTCAATATAAACTTTGAAACTTCCGGTCGTGTTGGCCTGTGCGGGGTAAAAGTCCCTGATCTCATTCCTGTACATAAGATCGGGAACCAGTTTTATAAACCTGCCGAAACTGTCTACAAAAATGGGTATGGGCTCGAAGAGAGATTTGTCAAGATATTCAAAAGCGGTTTTACCGCCTGCGAAAGATATTTCACGTTCACGGGAAGGGCCTCCAAAAAAAATTCCGATACGCATATATAAATGGTGTAATTGATTCACGTCAAATGATAGTCGCAATATAAGGTACTATTTGAGACGAACCAATTACATCGGAGAAGGCTTACAAAATTTAATCCTGGAAGAATGTTTTGATGTAAAGATATCTTCGGGACGCGAAATTGCCGGTTTTAACCAGTATTACGAAGCGAGCGCCGGAACGTTTTGTGCTACTACTTTATTGACAGAAGGAACGGCCTTACGGATAGATTCTTCCAGACCTGCCCTGAAAGTCATGGCACTCATGGGACAGCTTTGGCAAGACCCCTGCAATTCCAATACCACGGTCAGATCATCGGTAAGGTCCACTAATTTAACATCTCCTCCGTCTGCCAGCAGATAGGGACGTACCGATTCGAGCGCCTGCTCTATTAATTCAATTGTTTTTTCTTTTGACTCCATTTTAAAAGATATTCTATTCGCTAATATGCAAGAATTTATTCTTAAAATCAAATATAAGTACCCAAATGTAGGTTAAGAATCCATTTCCACAACCTGCGTTTTAACTTTTTCTGCATTTCTGATGGCCACCTGCCGGGCAAGGGCTTCGGATGCATTTCTGAAGGCATCGTTAACCATTTCGTTCTGATTCATGAACGCGGGACGCCCGTCATCACCTGCTTCCCGGATACCCTGCACCAAAGGTACTTGTCCCAGCAACGGAACGTCAAACTTATCTGCCAGCAGCTGCCCTCCACCTTTTCCAAAGATATGATACTGGTGGTCGGGTAATTCTTCCGGCGTAAACCAGGCCATATTTTCCACTACTCCCAGTACAGGGACATTGATCTGCGGCTGTCTGAACATCGAAAGGCCTTTGATGGCATCAGCCAGGGCAACTTTCTGCGGGGTTGTCACAATCACCGCACCCGCCACAGGTACTGTTTGTACCAGGGTAATATGTATGTCACTGGTTCCAGGAGGAAGGTCAATCAAAAGGTAATCCAGATCACCCCAGTCTGTATCTGCAAAAAACTGTTTCAGTGCCTGGCTTGCCATGGGACCGCGCCACACTACAGCACTTTCCGGCGGAGTGAGAAAGCCAATAGACATCAATTTAATGCCGTACTGCCGAATGGGATTGATAAGATTTTTACCATTTTTTGGTGTAATAGTGGGCTGCATATGCTCCACTCCAAACATCACAGGTATTGAAGGGCCAAATATATCTGCATCAATAATGCCCACTTTGGCTCCGGACCGATGTAAGGCCATGGCCAGATTGGCCGTAACGGTGGATTTCCCTACGCCCCCCTTCCCGGAAGCAACCGCTATCACATTTTTTACTCCGGGCAACAGCGGACCCGTTTGTCTGGATGTGGTCACGTTGGCCGTCAGATTAATGATAACCTCTATATCAGGACTAATCAGGTCATGGATGGCTGCCACACAATTCCTTCTTATTAATTCTTTGAGCGGACAAGCTGGGGTTGTTAATACCACTGTAAATCTGACCTGATTAACGCCTATTTCAACGTCCTGAATCATACCCAGCGTCACAAGGTCTTTCTTAAGATCGGGCTCCTCAACTGTACTGAGCGCCTGTAAAACTTTTTCTTTATTGACTGTAAACTCTCCCATTTTCAAATTTTAAATCCGCCCATTCTGCTACTTTCCGGTAAGATACTGCCTCGGAATACCTGGATCAGCATTTTCCTTCCTGATTTGTTTTAACACCAAAAAAACGCAATGAGTTTAACCCGACACGGGAAATTCCTCAATTCTTCGGTTCACCTCGGCTATTTCCCGGGAGACATCAGCATCAGCCGAAATAGAAACCAGCTTTTGTTTAATAGACAACAGCAATTTATACTGACTTGGGGTATTACCATACTGAGGCCGGTGGTCAAGCATTTGCCGGATGCTTTCCCATTCCTGTATAAATCTCTGCACCTCAATATCCAGATAGGTTTTCGTAAAAGTGCGGAAGATATGGTCTTCTGCCAATTTGTTAGGATGAATAAGATCCTCCTTGTAATAACGATAATCTCTCAGTTCATCCACCATGATCTCGTAAGCAGGGAAATATTCGATATGCCTGAACTTCTCGGAAAGCCGGTGACATACCAGTCTTAAAGTCGACTTACTTACCTGGTTCAGTGGCAGGGTATCCCTGGTGTGCCGTACCGGGCTGACGGTCAGGATAATCTTCAAATCCCTGTTAACAGAAAGTAATTTAAAAACCAGCTGTTCAAAAGGGATGAGTATCTGATCCGGATGTAAAAGTTCCTTTAAAAACCGTTCGGCAGGTACTTTATGACAGTTCCCGATCAGCTGATTAACAGCCCGGTGGCGGTAGGCATAGGCGGTTCCAAGGGTGATCACCAAAACTTTTGCACTTCTGAGAAAATCTCCCGTTTCTCTGAACCTTCCCGAAATCTCAGCATCAAGCGAGGCACGTGTTGTACTCCATAAAGAAGAATGAAAGTCGTGATGAAGCCATATCTTGTCCTGAGTCTCAATATACAAGGATTGATCCGGCACTTTATTGCCCAGTGCGCTATCCAGAATTTTGATGATCGCCAAGGGATTAAAAACCGTTCCGAAAGGGTTATTCATCACCCGAAATTTATTTTCCGAAAGCTGGCTGCCAATTACATCCGCAAAGCAGGAGCCAATGGTCAGTATACCTGTCCCTAAGTTTATTTTCCAGTTTGCAGGAACTGTATTTACTTCGGTAAAGATGGGTAATGCTTTCATGAGGTAATATGATTAATCAGCCCACAAAGGTATCCTTGTTAATATCTACATCGTAAGACCATCTACAAAATTTTGCACCCCTTTTACGCTTTAATATGTTTCAAATATTTACTTGTATTTTTACGTTACATTTTTATTTACCTTGAAATCAATACCGATGAAAAAGTCATTTCTGCCCTTGTTTCTGAGTACTGTCACCATTTTCCCGGCCTGCTCGCAGGATAACAGCAAACTTACCACCAGGGAATTTCTTTTTTCCGATAAACCTGTCTGGCAAGATGAATTTGATTATCAGGGTGTGCCGGATCCAAAAAAATGGAGCTACGACCTGGGAGATCATGGCTGGGGAAATAACGAGCTCGAGAATTATACCAACCTGAAAGAAAATGCGCGTGTGGAGGGCGGTTTGCTGATCATAGAAGCAAAAAGGGAAAAATCAGGCAAGCGCGATTACAGTTCTGCCAGGATACATACAAAAGGCAAAGGTGATTTCCTCTACGGAAAAATGGAGATCCGCGCAAAACTTCCGAAAGGAGTTGGCACCTGGCCGGCAATATGGATGTTGGCTAGCGAAAGCAATTATGGAAACAAAGGCTGGCCTGATAACGGGGAAATAGATATCATGGAACACGTTGGTTTTGACCAGAACCGAGTCCATGGTAATATCCATACCAAAGCCTTCAACCACGCCATTAAAACAAACAAAGGTAACAACACAATAGTCGACAACGTCTCTTCCGAATTTCATATTTATTCCTGTGAATGGACGCCAGACCGCATTACCATGCTGGTGGACGGGAAAGAATTCTTTTCTTTCAAAAAGGAACCGGGTTATGGCTGGGCCGAATGGCCCTTTGACAAACCGGAGCATTTGATACTGAACATAGCCGTAGGCGGCAACTGGGGAGGCCAGAAAGGGGTTGACGAAAGTATTTTCCCTCAGAAAATGGAGGTGGATTATGTCAGGGTTTTTCCGCTCGTTACGAAAAAGTAACTTTGAAATTCGCGTGCAGGGAGGTAACTTGCGCCCATGGATCATTTTGTAGTATCGGCCAGAAAATACCGTCCCGTTACCTTCGACTCGGTTGTAGGGCAGTCGCACATCACCACTACTTTAAAAAATGCAATACGTACCAATCACCTGGCGCAGGCCTTTCTTTTCTGCGGACCCAGGGGGGTTGGTAAAACAACCTGTGCCCGGATTCTGGCAAAAACCATTAATTGCCAGAACCTCGGAGAAGATGTGGAAGCCTGCGGAGAATGTGAGTCCTGCGTCAGCTTTCAGAACAACGCATCCTTCAATATCCACGAACTGGATGCTGCTTCTAACAATTCGGTGGAAGATATCCGCAATCTGATCGACCAGGTAAGATATCCTCCCCAAACAGGGAAATACAAGATCTATATTATTGATGAGGTTCACATGTTATCGCAGGCGGCCTTCAATGCCTTCCTGAAAACACTGGAGGAACCACCGGGTTATGCGATTTTTATCCTGGCAACGACCGAAAAACATAAAATTCTGCCCACGATACTTTCGCGTTGTCAGATATTCGATTTTAACAGGATACAGCCCAGGGATATTGCAGGGCACCTGGAGAATATCGCATCCAAAGAAGGAATAGATGCAGACAAGGAAGCCCTGGAACTCATTGGCCAGAAAGCTGATGGCGGGCTGCGGGATGCTCTTTCGATGTTTGACCTGAATGTGACATTTTCTACCGACAGCAGACTTACCTACGCTGCTGTACTGGAAAACCTGCATATCCTGGATTACGACTACTACTTCAAAGTGACGGATGCGTTATCAGCAGGAAGTATTTCAAAATCGCTCGTGCTGTTTGACGAGATTTTAAGAAAAGGATTCGACGGCCATCTTTTTGTGGTTGGCCTGCTCGAGCATTTCCGGAACCTGCTCGTATGTAAGGACGCCATCACGGTTTCTTTGCTACAGGTGTCGGAATCGGCGGAACGTAAGTATCTGGAGCAATCCAGGAATGCCGATATGAGTTTTCTGCTATCGGCCCTGAGTATTACCAGCCAATGTGACATCCACTACAAAGCGGCCAAAAACCAGCGGCTGCACGTAGAACTGTGCCTGATGAAACTGGCCAATCTCCCAAATGTCCTTCAGCTTAATTCCCTTGCAGCCGTTGATGAAACGGCAAAAAAAAAAGTTGAGCCCGAACTAAAAACACCTCATACGGACACGTCAATCACTACCGAGGTTAAATCCATCGCCCCTGAGCCAGTTGCTTCCGTTGCTGTCCGCACCGCCCCGGCAACGGAAACCAGCCCGGTGAAACCAACCCGCTTAAAGAGTACCCAACTCATCCCTTCCCTACCGGTAGCTTATCAGCCCGCACAGGAAAGTGTGAAGGTACCTGCGGACACAATTGTAAATAGCAATCCGCCGAAAACCGTACTGGAAGAACTCACCCTGGAAAAACTTCAGATGGCCTGGTATGAATTTGCCGAACGCCGCCGTCAGCAGTATAATTCTACAACAGAAGAAATTACGCTGAGGAAGGAGTTTAAACTGGCCGACAATATTATCGAAATTGTACTGGACAACGATCACCAGCTTGATGCGATCCAAAGCATGCGGTATGATCTGTTGGGTTTTCTGAAGTCCCGTTTCAATGTCGCAAAACTGGAGATCAATGCCCGCGTAGCGCCGCAGGAAGTAAACCGGATGCCCTACACTCCAGCCGAAAAGTTCAACTACATGGCAGAAAAAAATCCCCATTTACTAAATCTAAAACAGGCACTCGGGCTGGATGTAGATTTCTGACAATAACCATCGGGTGACAAAACTGTTCAGGAATTATTCCTTTGCTGCTCCCTAAAAAATTCGTGGAGTTTCAGTACCTGGGGTATCAGCGGCACCCTGCCATCATTGTTGATTTTGAAATCGGCAATGCGGCCCCGTTCCTCGTCGGATACCTGCCGCTCCATAATAGCCAGGATATCCTGTTCCGTACGGTTGTCCCGTTTCAGGATTCTTTGTATCCGGATATCTGCCGGAGCCTCAACCACTACTACGAAATCCAGCGCATTGTCCTCACTGGCGGCTTTCATGATAGCGGCTTCTTTGATCAGATACAGGCTGTCGGAATGATTCTCCATCCAAAGCAGGGTATCCTGCATGACGGCCGGGTGAATAATGCCGTTGAGTTTTGTAAGCAATTCCTGATCAT
Organism: Dyadobacter sp. CECT 9275; assembly: GCF_907164905.1. NCBI lineage: Bacteria > Pseudomonadati > Bacteroidota > Cytophagia > Cytophagales > Spirosomataceae > Dyadobacter > Dyadobacter helix. The sequence continues at coordinate 1,877,189 of NZ_CAJRAF010000002.1, forward strand.
TGAAAACCTTTGAGGAAACATAAGCACGGTCATATTGTCCCCGTGCGTCGTATGCCTTCTCACCCAGCAATGCTATCACCTTGTTTCTGATCCCGGGATCATGGTTGGTGAGCCATTTGGCCCTGGTATCGGCTTCATACACCGGGATACCCAGGCAGCTGAATATTCTGCATACGAGGCTCTTGCCAGAACCTATGCCTCCGGTAATACCAACCCGTACCGGTAGTGTGCTCGGTGCTGACATTGGAATATTATTGAGAAATGGCGTTCAGATACTGGGCAACCTCGAAACTGACGTAAACATCGCGGTGGCTTACCTCCACCATAGGGGATACCGGAAGCGGAATAGGTAAACTCTCATCAAAATTATTCTGGATCTTGGGCGTCGGAATGGAAACGCGGATGGTATCCGGGTAGGATTGTATCAGAGAAACAGGCCCGTCAACGGAAATCAGGGAAGGTGATACGTTTATGATACTGGATATTACGTACCCCTCTCGCATATTGATACCGAGGCTATCCACTCTAATCGGAATGATTTTCCTGATCTTTCTTTCAAAGCTCAGTTCGAAGGTATCTGCCACCACGTAATTCACCTTCAGATTGGGGAAAAGTTCGGTGATCTGATCCGTGAGCGTGGTGGAATTTATAAAACTGGCCTTGTTCGGATTTCTCACTTTGTAAGTAACCGGCTGGGCGTTGAAATTGAGCCATGATTTCTGCAAAAGACTCCAGCCGTCTCCTGATACATTTACAGAAATCCGTTTAGGCAAAGTCTGCAGGGGTACAAATGCGGAGTAGTCATACTCTATCCTCAACGGATAACTCAGTTTGATGGAGTAGTTATCCTTGTTAAGGACATTCATTAACCAAAAAAACGTAGCCGCTAAAAAACAACCTATAAAGGTTTTTATTTTACTTTTTCCTGATGGAACTTCACTCACAGCTCGTCAATAGTTAGTTCTTGAAAAAACTGATGAAGCCTTCTTAACACCGGCTTCATCAGCCAAACACCTTATGCGGCAATGGTACGGGCCACCGCCGACTTATCAATTGTCAGTTTCACTCCTTTGTCCAGTTCCAAAGTTACGGTTGCGTCTTCCACCGTATAAACCCTGGCATGAATTCCACCTATGGTCACTACGTTATCACCTTTCTTAAGATTATTGATAAGCTCCTTTTGCTCCTTCTGTTTTTTCTGCTGCGGACGTATCATGAAAAAATAAAATACTCCGATGATACCCACCCACATCACAACCTGATAAATCATGGCCTGAGAGCCACCTGATGTTGCCTGAGCTAATAAAGAAATTTTCATCACTGACGATAGATAAGGATAATTTGAAATTTAAAAATCTGTGTCCGGAACCTGATCACTACTTCTTCGCCTCAGGCTTTGGAGCAGCGTTTACAATCCCCCGGAGTCTTAATTCCGAATAAGCAGGTTCAGTGTTTGCGTATACGGTAATGGTTTTAACCTGTGGTCCCGACTTGTTCTTGCTGTCGAACCGCACCTTTATGCTGCCGGTAGCTTTTGCTTCGATTGGCTCACGGGGCCATTCGGGCGTGGTACACCCGCAGGAGGAGGTGATATTGTTGAGTATGAGCGGGTACTCTCCGTCATTTCTGAACCTGAAAGTATGCTCCACCACGGCACCTTCAGCTATGGTACCAAAGTCATAGGAGGCACTGTCGAGCAAGGTTAAAACAGGTAACTTATCATTCACTTCTTTGTCTCCTCCTTTCTTGTCTTTATCAGAAGCACAGGAGGATATCAGTATGATTGATCCAAAAATTAATAAGATAGCCGCTACTCTTTTCATAGTACTGTTCAGAATTATCAGTTTGCCTGGCCTTTGATCTGTGCCATCAGGCGATCCACGTCTTCCAGCAATTTTTCTGCCTTTTCACGGGCATCGTTCACTACGCGTTCTCCTTCCGTGCGGGCGTCGCTGTCGGGCTGGTCTTTCTTATCTACAAGATCGGCAATTACTTCAGAAAGCTTTTCCCTGTATTTGGACAAACGGTAGGTCAGCTGAGTGCGCAACACCTCACCTCTGTCGGGTGCGTAAAGTATTCCCAGTGCAGCACCGGTGGCGATTCCTGTCAGAAAAGCGATTAAATTATTGGTACTTTTACTCATGACCTTTTAATTATTATTGCCAGCAGCAGCCGCGCTGGCATGATTAAAATTAATTTATGTCAAATTTATAAAAAACCATTCCATAGTTATACCCTTTTGACATTACCTTTTCAGTATTACTATTTATTGTCTATCAGGCCTCGTCCGCTTTTCCGGATGATACCTTCTTTCATAAGTTTCACCGATAGCACATCCAGAACTCCGTTCACAAACTTTCCGCTTTTTGGCGTACTGTACCTCTTCGCAATTTCAATGAATTCATTAATCGTCACTTTCACGGGAATACCCGGGAAATGGATCAGTTCGGCAAGCGCGGTTTTCAGAATGATCAGATCAACCAATGCTACACGTTCGAGTTCCCAGTTTTTCAGCTGATCTTCCAGATATAGATCATATTTGTCACTTTCCTCGATCACCACATTAAACAGCTCTTCCACAAAAGCACGGTCCTCATCCCAGTCTTTTGTCAGCGGTGCCAGCTGAAAAGTATCTGCATGATCCGCCGATTTCAGCGTTTTGATGGCCAGGCTTCTGATCAGTTCGTTATGATCGTCCCAGTACAAATCGCGCTGCTCGAAAAACTCTAGCGGAACTTCATGCTTCAACAGGATCTGCCGCAAAATATGCTGAACCATCAGTTGGTCTTCTTCCTCCGTATGACTGGTTTGTTTGCAATAAGCTTCATAATCGGCATCTTTTCTGAGCCCTTCACGATAAGTTTTGCGAACCACCGCCATATCATTGCTCCAGTTAATGCCACTCCGGATAATTTCTTCCTGTAAGGTTTTATTTTCTTTCAGGATCGTAACCACCCTGTTCGTATCCAGTCCGGAATCTTTCGGAAAAGGTGCTTCGGGGTCCTCATAAGTCCGTTGCCTGTCAATCTGCGCCTGATAAGCCACTTCAATCAATAACGACAAAACTCTGACAAAATCTGTATTGATCAGCTCGGTTTCATTCAAAACGCGGCGTAGCATTTTTTCTCTATCGGAAAGCGTCTGCCTTTTGTAAGTTTCAAAGACCTGCCGGGCAACCTTAAGTACTTCCGCCGGGACTTCCTCATCTTCGCTGGGTTTGCCGGTTTTGATCAGTTCGTCGAAAGTCAGCACGGCCAGTTTTTTCATCCCCGCAAGCTTGGGGCGGTTCTGAGGCTCCATGGAGTTAAGATCCGGGGCAAATGCCTCATCAATACGATCAATCCCCAGCAAACGGTTGGCGTCGGCCGCTAACTGACTGGCATACAGCGCTTGTACAGCCTTTGTTCTTAATAATCTTCTATTCAGCATAAGCCGCAATACTAATTGGATAATAGGTACAGTAAATCAAAGAACGTGTCTGCATGTGGTGCAAGGTTTTGAATTTACCTTACCGCTTTAATTTAAAATTGACCGCAAAATTAGACTATTTTGTTCACAAACGGAAAAATGACCTCCTAGGTTTTAATTTTGTAACGTGCCGGGCGGGGAAATCCTTGCTTTGTCACGAATCAAAAAGCGCATTTGCGACGTTAAAACAGAAAGAAGGGGCTGATTGAACCGATTCCCCGAAAATTGTATTTAACTATGTACCTGTCCAAAATATAAACCTTATTGCGTGAAAGCATTAAAGTACCTCAACCAGTACTTATGGAAATATAAGTGGTACCTGATCCTGGGAACACTTTTCACGATTATTTCCAATTTGTTCGGTATTATCCCTGCCCAGCTGGTGCGTTACGCCCTCGACCTGGTGATTGAGACGGTGGATATCTATTACCTTTTCAACGGAACCGGCCTGCAAAGCCAGATGTACGACATCTTCGCTTTCAGTATTTTGCTTTACGGACTGCTGATCCTGGGAATGGCGCTATTGAAGGGAATTTTCCTTTTTCTGGTGCGTCAGACCATCATCGTTATGTCACGCCATATTGAGTTTGATCTTAAAAACGATGTTTATCGCCATTATCAGACGCTTCCCACCAGCTTTTTCCGCAAACATAATACGGGTGATCTGATGGCCCGGATTTCGGAGGATGTCAGCAATGTCAGGATGTACGTAGGACCAGCATTGATGTACGGCATCAACCTGATCGTCCTTTTCTTCCTAGTGATATCTTATATGCTGACTGTGAGTACCAAACTGACAGCCTATGTTCTGCTACCGCTGCCGGTTCTGTCTGTGAGTGTTTATGTGGTGAACAACATGATCATGAAACGTTCCCAGGAAATTCAGAAACAGTTGTCGGGGCTTTCAACGTATGTGCAGGAAGCATTTTCGGGGATCAGGGTAATTAAATCCTTTGTCCAGGAAAAACATTCGTTTGACAATTTTGAAAAAGAAGCTGAGAATTTCAAGCGGAAATCCCTGAAACTTACCCGGGTCGATTCTTTTTTCTACCCAATTATTCTTTTACTGATCGGATTGAGCAATATCCTGATCATTTACATTGGCGGACAGGAAATCATTAACGGGAACCTTACGCCGGGTAACATCACCGAGTTTATTTTATATGTAAACATCCTTACCTGGCCCGTAATGGCTCTTGGCTGGACCACCAGCCAGATCCAGCGAGCGGCCTCTTCTCAGGCACGGATCAATGAATTCCTGAACGAAAAGACCACGCTGGTTTCTGAAAAAAACCTCATCAAAAGCTTGGAAGGTGGTATTACTTTCAGAAACATCGGATTTATCTATCCCGATTCCGGCATCCAGGCTCTGAAGCATTTTGATCTGGAAGTAAAACAGGGCGAATCGGTAGCGATATTAGGTACCACTGGCTCAGGAAAAAGCACACTGGCTCATTTGTTATGCCGCCTGTATGATCCTACCTCAGGCGAAATTCTGATCGATGGTATCCCATTAAAAGATTATGATGTACATGCCTACCGCCGCCAGATCGGCTATGTTCCGCAGGACGTTTTCCTGTTTTCCGACAGTATCCGGAACAACGTGCGGTTTGGCAGCAGTGATATGCCCATGGAAAGAATTGAGCAGGCCGTAAAAGATGCTGATCTTTACAGGAACATTCAGGACTTCCCCCAGGGTTTTGATACCGTACTGGGTGAACGAGGGATCACTTTATCAGGCGGGCAGAAACAGCGTCTTTCCATTGCGAGGGCGATTGCCCGTGATCCGAGGATACTGATCCTGGACGATTGCCTCTCCGCTGTAGACACGCATACTGAAAACATCATTCTTAATAACCTGAAGCGTATCATGGATCATCGCACTTCGGTGATCATTTCACACCGGGTATCCTCTGCAAAACTGGCAGATACCATTGTAGTACTGTCTGATGGAGCCATCATTGAAAAAGGTACCCACGCCGAACTAATGGGCAACAACGGGGCCTACCGCGAACTTTATGAAAAACAGCTGGTAGCAGAAGAAATATAGGTAAATGAAGGGCTTGATAATATCCCTGAAATACATGTAGATGTAGCCAAAAAACCGCTTTCGGGAAGCGGTTTTTTTGGCTGGTAACTTGCTAATATTTATTACATCGCTCCCACCGTCCGTTGGATGAACTGCGTCAGGTCGGTACCTGTAAGGAGCCCCTGCGACAGCAGAGCCAGATCATACACCTGTTTGGCAAGCGTTTTCTGGTCTTCCGCATTCTCAGCATGCAGAATACGGCTGATCAGTGGGTGATTTGCGTTCAGAGAAACGGTATACATCAGCGGCATATCCCCAAACATTGACTTTTGTCCCGAGGTAGCCTGCATATCCGTCATACGGCGCATAAATTCAGGGAAGGTAATTACCACGGGAAGCTCATCCACAGGCATAGCTTCTACCTGCACATGGGCACTCTTGCTTCCTGCCACTTCTTCAAACAGCTTTTTGACTGTATCCTGATCTTCGGTTGAAAGTACACTTTCCAGTGCTACTTCCTTCTCAATGAGCTTATCCAGCGTGTCAGCGTCAACACGTTTCACAGAAATCTTTTCCAGTTTTTGTTCCAGCGCATTGATGAAATGAGAATCAATCACACTTGACAGTGAAAGGACATCATAACTTCTCTTCCTGGCCGACTGCACAAAGGCATCCTGCTTCTTCTCGTCGGAGGTGTAGAGCCAAACCTGCGTATCGTTTTTGTCTGTCTGATTTGCCTTTACAAACTCGCGGTATTCTTCGAAAGTAAAGTACTTGCCGTCCACGTTTTTCAGCAAACAGAAATCTTTGGCTTTTTCATAAAACTTATCATCGCTGATGATGCCGTACTTCACAAAAAGGCCTATATCGTCAAATTTCTTTTCGAATCCTTCGCGGTCGTTCCTGAAAATTTCCGAAAGTTTGTCTCCCACTTTCCGGGTGATGTACCCATTGATTTTTTTCACGTTACCGTCGGCCTGCAGATAACTTCTGGATACGTTCAAAGGAATGTCGGGGGAGTCGATCACACCGTGCAGCAACTGAAGGAAATCAGGAACAATGTCCTTTACCTCATCGGTGATAAATACCTGGCGGCTGTAAAGCTGGATTTTTTCCCTTTGTCCCTGAAAGTCGTTTTTCAGTTTAGGGAAATATAAAACCCCTGTCAGGTTAAATGGATAGTCAACGTTCAGATGTATCCAGAACAACGGATCTTCCGAGTAGGGATGCAGCTCTTTGTAGAAAGCAAGATAATCTTCATCCTTCAGATCTGAAGGACTTTTGGTCCAGATGGGATTCGTATTGTTGATGATCTTCTCTTCAAATTCGATCTGGATCGGCAGAAACTTACCGTATTTTTCAAGAATTCCTTTCAGCCTATACGATTCCAGGAATTCCTCCGAATCCTCAGCAATATGCAAAATGATATCACTACCTCTCTCCTCTTTCTCGACAGACGACAATTCATATTCCGTTGAACCGTCACAGATCCACCTTACCGCTTCCGATCCTTCCTTGTAGGATTTGGTAATGATTTCTACATTGCTTGCAACCATATAGGCGGAATAAAAACCAAGCCCGAAGTGACCGATAATCTTTCCGTCCTCCCCTTTGTCTTTATACTTTTCAACAAATTCGGTAGCGCCCGAGAAAGCGATCTGGTTAATATATTTTTTGATCTCATCGGCCGTCATACCAATTCCGTTATCACTGATGGTGATGGTTTTGGCATCTTTGTCCAGTTTCACAACCACTTTCAGCTCTCCGAGTTCTCCGTTATACTCGCCGTAGGAGGCAAGTTTCTTAATTTTCTGAGAAGCATCTACGGCGTTTGAAACCAATTCTCTAAGAAATATTTCGTGGTCCGAGTAAAGGAATTTTTTGATAATAGGAAAAATATTTTCCGTGTGAATGCTAAGGCTTCCTTTTTCCTGAATCACTGACTCCATAATGATGAATAGTTTTAGATTTATATTGATTATTATATTTCCGTTGCAATACGGCTCTCAAATTTGCGTTCCAATAGCAATTTGTCCAGCATCCGACTGACACATTGTCATTAAAAATGAAGCGCCCGGGTAACTTGGTATCTGTATTGCTTTTTATTAATATTGCGCTTGTGCCCATCGCTTAAAATTCGAAACACTAACAATCAACATGAACCGAGTAAAAAAACTAATAGCCGGAATCATATTATTTTCAGGGGTGACTGCCTGCACCACTATGAATTCAGTACCATTATCAAACTATACCGTTTTCACAGAAGACCTGAGGAGAGACCTTGAAGCGGCGAATATTCCGTTAAGTAAAGTACAGTTCTTCAACGACAAACCCATTACCATCCGCCGTGAAGTGTCTGACCCTAACGACATCAAGGTAAACCCCGAAGGACAGATCACCATGAGCAACGGCAAAAGCATACAGACGATCAACGTATTGCCCTTTACGCCGGGGGTTTCGCTGTCGTCGGATCCGGCATCTATCCACGTTTCATGGGACGATACCCAGCAGGATACCAAAGGAATGAAGTTTAACCTGAGCGGACAGCATTATTTTATCGATGTATTGTCCAACAATAAGTTTCAGTATAAAACCTGGGTTTTTGACCTGCAGTCGGGTAACGGAACACGCCTGTTTGTAAAGAAAGATCTGCTGAAACAGGTGAAAAATTCGAGAGAGACTTTAAAAGGACGTAAGGTGGGCGAATAACCTGCACCCGATAAGATTTTAATCAAAAATAGCTTCCTGTTCGGGGAAGCTATTTTTGATTAAAGCATACTCATTCAGTTCAAATTAAACTGATGTTCTTTCCCACCTTTGCCGCCAGGGTGTTTGATGATCTGAGCGCTCTGTATGACAGCCAGAATGATCAGCCCGATTACCACCGCCATGGAAATCTGGAATAGCAGAATATTATCTACATTCGCTATATCGCTCTTTGATTCTTTGATCAGTTCCTGCCCCACGCTGGACTGTATCGTTGTCAGCTCATTCAGATTCATGATGGTACTCTGAAAGGTACTCGCGCCAGCTCCTTCGAATAGCTTTTTCCCTTCTTCATAATGACCCGAGGTATAAAAATTCAATATCATCTTCTCTAAAAGTGCATATTCGTTCATCCGGTTTTTAAGAGCTACAAGGCTCTTTGCTTCCTGATCGACGAGGTAAGTACCTTCAAAGGATGTAACCAGAGAATCTATTTTCGCATTATGATGCTGCAGGCGTTCCTTCAGATCTCCGACGGGCATATCCTGTCCGGAAAGCAGATATCTTTCCAGAGTTAAACGTTTCCCGTATAAATTCTCGGTCATGTAAATAATGGTGGTGGTAGGCAACAGCCGGTCCTGATAAATCGAAGAAAACGATTTGTTGATCCCTTTAATATTCTGGCGGGACACCAGCGTACCTAAAATAATTGCCAGCATAATACCCGTTAACAGGAATGCTGCTTTTAACTTTTGCTGAATTACAAATGACCATTTCATCATATCACACGATCTTTAACATACTGACACCTGAGCTATGTTAAATATATGCAATCAAAAGGTATCCACCGAATATTTATTTGTAAATCAAAAACAAACGAGACTCACCGTCGCCGGAAGCCTCGCTGTTGGATCAAGGGTTTATTAGGAAGCTCTTACTTTTGCTCTCCGCCTACCACATCGGTATTGTTTACAGATTTGGTTTTCTTGCGGGGTGCATCAAAACTCATTTTCCCGATTGAATAATTAAATGTTATTTTAAAATTCCTGTTGTACAGCTGGTTTACGCCTGTCTGATTAAACTGTTCGGATTTCAGATTGGAGGTAAGGCGTACTCCTTTGCCCAAAAAGTTTTCAGCGCCAAAACCAATGCTTCCTTTTTTATTAGGAAAGTCCTTCTTGAATCCCAGTGAATACATATAGAATCCGGTACGGTTACCTTGCAGCTGAATCTCTTTGCCGCGGTAAAAGCCAAAGGCCTGAAGGCCCCAGCCTTGTTTCAGGGAAATTTGAGACATAATCCTTCCCCCGTAATTCCATCCTGAATTGTTCGCAGGTACCGAAGTGCCGTCCGCTCCGGTAGTTTGCCCTTCCAGATAGGAGTGTAATACATCCAGACTTCCGTTCACTGTCCATTTCGGAGTAAGGTAAACATTGGCAAAAACATTAAAACCGTACGCCTGCTGTTTACCGACATTATCATAAGTCGTAAGAATAGCCCCGGCGAGGGTATCTACCGTGGTTCTGATCTGTGTAATGGAGTTGTTGGTCTGCCGCGCAAAAGCCGATACGTTCACATAGGTTTTCTTGATGTTGGTACTCAGCCCCAGTTCAAAATTATCGGTCAGTTCGGGGCTCAGGGCAGGATTACCCATGCTGATGCTCTGCGGATTAGACAGGTTCACATTGGGGTTGAGCTGCTGAATTCCCGGCCGTTGGATCCTTCGGTTGTAGGCAGCTTTGAGCGTAGAAGCGCCAAAAGTTTTTGAGACATTGATACTGGGTACCAGATTACCGTAATCGGGTATACTTACCGAACCCTTTTCTCCCAGGTCCGCCACAATCCCGGTATACTCGTAACGTGTACCCAGTTTGAATGTGTACTTTTTAAGGGTTGTAAGCGTGTAGGAAACATATCCTGCGCCTACGTTCTGGTTATAGTTCAGCGCCCCGGCAGGATTGTTCGGATCCAGGACAAAATTGCCTGATTCTCCGGCCAACAGGTATCTATAGTCGCTGTTCACTGTCCTGAAAATCCCCTTGGCTCCGAATTCGATCAGCTGATTCTTCCCAATGGGGGTTTGATAATCCGTTTGCAGGGTAAATTCTGAATTGTAATTTTTATTCTCGTTTTTGATCTGACTGGAAACAGCGCCGCTTTCATTCAAAAGGTCGGTATTGAAATTGTTGGTGAGTCCCGTACGGCTGTATAAAGTAGATATGCTCCATTCCTGCTGTGGCTTAAAAGTGCGGATATAATCCACATTAAAATCCACCGTTCCGGAAAGATCCTTGCGGTCTACCTTACGCTGGGTGGTGGCATCAAACACGTTGTTGCTATACTGATCTATGGAAAGGTTTTGTTTTTGGATAAAATTCCGGGTTCCATATCTCAACCCGGCAGAGAGTGCCTGGTTTTTACCCAGATCGTAATCCCAGCCCAAAGCGTATTGCCCGAAAAGCCCCCGGTCTCTGGCTGTTGAACGCTGGTGTGTCTGAGAAGCGTTAAGACCCGAAAAAGTGGTCTGATCCAGAACACTTTCAGCTTTATTATAAAAGGCACGTCCGAAGCCTCCCAGGGTGAAACCCATTTTCCCCTTCCGATAACTGCCGTTGAGCCCCAGGTTGGTACCTCTGTTTCCAACGCCAGAGTCGACATTCAAAGTAAGTCCCTGCAGGTTATTCTTTTTTGTAATGATATTGATGATCCCTCCCGAACCTTCCGCGTCATACTTCGCAGAGGGGGATGTGATCACCTCCACCGACTTGATCATGTCGGCCGGTATTTGTTTCAGCGCATCCGCAACATTGCTGGCAATAATAGTAGAGGGCTTGTTGTTAATCAGTACGCGGATGTTGGAACTCCCACGCAACGATACATTACCATCCAGATCAACGGATAACATCGGTACCTTTCTGAGCAGATCAGCCGCATCCCCACCTTTGGAGGTAATATCTTTTTCCGCATTGTAAACCAGCCTGTCCACTTTCTCTTCCACCATGGATTTTTCGCCCGTGATCGTTACTTCCTGAAGGGTCTGCACATTTGCCGCAAGCCGAATATTGCCCAGCTCAACATCCTTTCCCTTTTCTACTTTAATGTTATTGACCGTTTTATCTTTGAAGCCAATAAAAGAAATGAGAAGACGATAGCTTCCGGGCGCGATTTTGGTCATGGAAAATTTCCCGTTCTCATCGGCTACCGTTCCGTCAACCGCTTTGTTATCTGCCATGGTAAATAGCGCAATACTGGCAAACTCCACTCCTTTGGACAATGTAGAATCGATAATTGCTCCCGAAATTCTGGAATTTCCTTTTGAGGTGGTCGCACCAACGGTTACCGGCACATTCCCAGGCGCTTGGGCAAATCCTTCCGCATGACACAGTAAGGATGAAAGAAAAACAAAGACACCGACTTTAATACTCGAATGATTTTTCATGGTTCTTAAAATAAAATAAAGAAGGGAGGTGATGAAGGTACCTTTTCCAGGGCCGAATTCCCTATGCAAATAACCTACATGCATTTCTAATATTTTTTAATAATAGACAAGCGTGACGTTTTCATCTGCCAATTGCCCCTTAAGTACAGACCAGTAGGATGGAGAGAAATGGAAAGAGCTTGCTCACCAGACGAAAACTCTTCCCTAACGACCGGCTCTCTGGCACAACTGTTGCATATCCTTCAGGATTTGTAGTTACTTTTAGCAATTATTAAAACAAAACTCCTGTTCAGCAGCGCAAGGATACTATTTTTATGAATGAGGTTACTATAGATTTCAGCAAGGTTCACCAGATCAAAATTTTTGGAGTAACAGTAATGGAACCGTCCACGGTCCTTTCAAGCCTGGCCATGACCGTCGTTTGTTTATACGCTTTTATCCACCTCAACCGGCTCGGCCGGGCACATAGAATGTACAAGCAGATCCAGTACTTTTTTCTTTTTATGGGAATTGCTACGGCTATTGGCGGGGTACTGGGTCACGGATTTTTGTATGTCACAGGAATGAGGGGAAAAATACCAGGCTGGTTTGCCAGTATGATTGCCGTGGCCTTATTTGAACGTGCGGCCATCTGGCATATCAAGCCTCTGCTTGCCAGGAAAAGCGGATTGTTTCTGGGCTGGCTTAACTATGCTGAACTTTTCATATTTTTCGTACTGACCTTTATAACATTGAATTTTGTGGTCGTAGAAGTCCACGCGTTCTACGGGCTTTTCCTCATGCTGTTTCTGATAGAACTTTACGTATACAAAAAAAAGCGGGACCCCGGAAGCCCGTATATTTTTATTGCTACCGCTCTGGGAGCCGTTTCAGCAGGTCTTCATGCGCTGAAATTCAGCTTTGGCCCCTGGTTTAATTATAATGACATCAGCCACATCAGTATGGGAGCTTCCATCTGGTATTATTATCAGGGTGCACGGCATATGACTTTTTACGGTGAAGAAATGGCGGAAATCGAGGAAATAAAACAGGAGCTGGACATAACGGACTAAACAAGAAATGGGTTCATAGCCTACCCGACCGTGAACCCATTTCCTTGTCTAAATCAGCCTGTAGAATTATTTATTGGGCTGTGGCGTGTAACGCAAATAAGGTTTCACAATTTTCAGGCCCTTTGTGAATTTTTTCTGTGCATCCTCGGTACTAACCGCCGGAACTACAATGACATCTTCTCCTTCTTTCCAGTCTGCCGGTGTAGCAACCGAATAGTTAGCCGTTAACTGAAGAGAATCAATAACCCGCAGGATCTCGTTAAAATTACGTCCGGTGGAAGCAGGATAAGTCAGCGTAAGTTTTATTTTCTTATCCGGCCCGATCACAAAAACCGACCTTACCGTTGCTTTTTCGCTTGCATTGGGATGGATCATGTCATACAGTAAAGCCACTTTTCGGCCTTCATCTGCAATGATCGGGAAATTAACCTCCGTATCACTTACTTCATTGATATCCGGAATCCAACGGTTGTGAGAATCAAGATCATCCACACTCACCGCCAGTACCTTCACATTACGTTTCTCGAATTCACCTTTCAGCAAAGCTGTTTTTCCCAATTCTGTGGTACATACCGGCGTAAAATCGGCTGGATGTGAAAACAGTAACCCCCAGCTGTCTCCCAACCATTCATGAAATTTTATTTGTCCCTTGGTGGTATTTGCTTCAAAATCGGGGGCGATATCTCCTAATCTTAGTGACATGACTCATGTTTTTTAGTGAATGAAAATAATTAATCTATTAAGCTTATAGACTTAACACAAAGTTAAATAATTTGTTCCATTCGGGGTCAAATTATTATTTAGATCATCGGAAGGATAAACTGTCCTAAAGCCCCGAAAAATACCCCTGATTTCCCTTTTTAACCGCATTTTAAGTTGTCTTTAATTGCGTTTTAATTGTACCGTGCATCCTTTGATACATAATTTCAGGTTAGAAATTATCCCTTCCTTACAACAAGAACATAACAACCTGGTAGCCAATACAAAAAAGTGATTATACATTAAGATATACTTCCTCAAAAACCTTTCCAATTTGTAAAATGGAAGCAAAAAACCAAATGTTCGATGAGCGGGAAGTGTTGCACAGGTTAAAACACTACCTGCCTGCTCAGGCCCCTTTAAAGGACTTTGTACATCACAATACGCTACAGGCATTTCAGGTTTCTAAATTTCATGACGGGATCCGCCAGGCCTCCCAAATATTCGGATACAAAGTTTCTCCTTCACTGGAAGAATACCGTTCCTTTTTTAATGCAAAGAAAATCAGCCCGGATATACTTGAGAAAATAATCATTGCACAAAAAGGCTTTAAAAATGCCGCCGTCTGGCGGGATAAAGCTTTATTAAAAAAATTCGATGATACATCTGTACCCCGCGTAGGCAGGGTGAAGGCAAACTGGAAAAAGCAGTATCACATCGACCTGGATGCGCAGGTACATCCGATCCTTTTCAGGATACTCTGCAGTTATCTTGACCAGGGTATTGCTGTCTGGAGTTTTCCCGCCAACGGCAATGGATTACTGGCCTCTCTGCGTGAGATGGAGAAAGGCAGTTTCAGCAGTATTTTCAAAACACGCCGCGCCCGGAACCTGCTGCTCAGCGAAGATACCGCACTGACAGAACTCCTGGCAATGCTGGTGGGTGAGGCGGCACTTTACGAACATTATCTTTTTGACCAGCAATTTGCACATCAGGGATGGTCAGGCATGGTTTCCACGCTGGAAGACCGGCACGAAACTTTGCTTATACGCAAAAAGATCAGTTTGTATGAGCTCGTCTTACTGGAATGTCTGCTCGAAATTGATGCACTTGATCATTCTTTCGGTAAAAACTGGCAGCCGCTGGTTTCACGTATGGACTCAAAGCCTTCAGAACTTTTTGCGGCTGTACCTGAAACCGAACTGAATGAGGTACTGAAAATTTTACAGGAAGCGTTGGAATGGACCTATTACGACTGTGTTTTGGCTGCAATCCAAAAACCCAGAATTGAAAAAAGGCCCGTAGCAGGCAAAAGCTTTCAGGCAATGTTTTGCATTGACGACCGCGAGGGTTCATTGCGCCAGTATCTGGAGTTTACGGATGATCATTGCGAAACATTTGGAACCCCGGGATTTTTCGGAGTTGAGTTTTACTACCAGCCTGCCGACGGGAATTTTTACACCAAAGTATGCCCGGAGCCCATAACACCCAGGTACCTGATCAAAGAAGTAGGTGCGATCAGAAAAAAATCTACTAATGTACATTTCAGCAAGCTACCCTTTTCGTTCCATAGTGGCTGGTCAATCTCTCAAACCCTTGGGTACTGGTCGGCATTCAAGCTTGCCGCCAATATTTTCAAGCCATCGGCAACGACTGCTGTGGCATCGTCTTTCACACACATGGACCGGTTCTCCAGACTTACGATAGAAAACCAGAGTACAGAACATGTTGAAAACGGCCTTCAGATCGGATTCACGGTGGAAGAAATGGCAACGCGTGTGGAAAACCTGTTAAGAAGCATTGGACTGCTGAAAGACTTCGCTCCCATCGTTTATGTGATCGGACACGGGTCCAGCAGTGTCAACAATCCTCATTATGCAGCCTATGAATGCGGGGATTGCTCAGGAAGAGCGGGGTCGGTCAATGCACGCGTACTGTCGCACATGGCGAACCATCACGGCGTAAGGAACATTTTAAATACCCGGGGAATCGGTATACCCTCCACAACACAGTTTGTTGGCGGCTTGCATGATACTACCCGCGACGAAATCGTATTTTACGAGGAAGCAGCTCTCTCACCCGCTAACTTCGACCGGCACGATAAAAATATTTCGGTATTTGACAAAGCGCTTGACCTCAATGCAAAAGAAAGGTCCCGTCGTTTCCAATCGGTTGATACCAGCCAGTCTGCTGAAAACGTTCATGACAAAATCCGTCTGCGCTCAATCTCGCTATTCGAACCCCGCCCGGAACTAAACCATGCGACCAACGCACTTTGCATTATTGGCCGACGTGAGCTGTCAAAAAATGTATTTCTGGACAGAAGAGCATTTATAAACTCTTACGATTACGCCATTGACCCGGAAGGAAAATACCTTTTTGATATTATTAAAACAGCCGTGCCCGTTTGCGGAGGTATCAATCTTGAATACTATTTTTCGCGGGTTGATAACCAGAAACTTGGGGCCGGTACCAAACTGCCGCACAATGTGATGGGGTTGTTCGGCATAGCCAATGGCTATGAGGGCGACCTGAGGCCGGGCCTCCACAGCCAGATGATCGAAATCCATGACCCACTGAGAATGCTCTTTATTGCAGAACATTTCCCGGATGTATTACTGGATACCATTCAGCGGCTGGATACAACTTATGAATGGTTTATCAACGAATGGGTACACCTGGTGGCGGTTCATCCTGAAACCCAGGAGCTATTTGAATTTAAGGAAGGTGCTTTTTATCCATACAAGTCTTACACTGACACGATAGAAGCTGATTTTGACCTTTCAGACCTGTTTATTACACATCCGGATAACCTCCCGGCCTATTCACTTCATTAAAAAATCAGCCCTTGTCAAACCCATTCACCAAAGACGCACTTTTTTCTGGTGAATGGCTGCCAAAGGACCACTCTGAATACCTTAAGCATGATATTGATTATTGAACTCCTTATCGTTCTTCCGTTGCTGGGGTTTTTCCTGAGTATGCTGGTACCTTCCCAAAAAGAAGGCCTGGTCTCTCGGGTAACTTTTGTTACGGTAGGGATTCATATGATCATTTCCATGTTTTTTCTGGTTTACTGGTTATTACATAGCAGGCCAGTATTGGATGAAAAAGCTCTCCTTCTGTTCAAATCCGGTACCTTCGAATTCTTTATCGATTTCCATTTTGATAACGTAACCGCCACTTACCTCCTTGTGGGCTCCTTCCTTACCTTCCTGGTTGCCCAGTACAGCAGACATTACCTCCACAGGGAAAAAGGATACAAGCACTTTTTTAACACGATACTTTTCTTCTATACCGGCTATATTATCGTGATTTTTTCGGGAAATCTTGAAACACTTTTTATTGGCTGGGAGATGTTGGGCGTTTCGTCGTTCCTCCTCATCGCATTCTACCGCGAGCGTTATCTTCCCGTCAAAAATGCCATAAAGGTTTTCTCCATTTACAGGCTCAGCGACCTGGGGCTTCTTCTGGCCATGTGGGCGAGCCATCATTTTTGGCATGAAAACATTACTTTTCTAAAAATGGGAGGCTATGGGGTTTCGCACAAACATTTGCTTACACACAGCCACATCGGCCTTTTTATATCTCTTATGTTCCTGGTTGCAGCCGCTGCGAAATCTGCCCAGCTTCCCTTTTCATCCTGGCTGCCAAGAGCTATGGAAGGGCCAACGCCGTCCACGGCCATTTTTTATGGCTCGCTGTCCGTCCACTTGGGGGTATTTCTTTTATTAAGGACATTTCACTTCTGGGAGCATCAGTTGCCGGTCCGGATACTCGTCCTGATGCTGGGGCTGGTTACCGCAGTCATCGTTACGGGAATAGCCCGGGTGCAGGCATCCGTTAAAAGTCAGATCGCCTATGCTTCCATTGCACAGATAGGTCTGATATTCATGGAGATAGCCTTAGGTTTACAAAACCTTGCGCTGTTCCATTTTGCGGGTAACGCATTTTTAAGAACCTATCAGTTATTAGCGTCCCCGTCTGTGGTAAGTTACCTCATCCGGGAACAATTCTATAGTTTTTCTCCAAAGGCCGCGACCATTGAAACTTCATTTCCTAAAAGGCTCCGGCACACCCTGTATATATTGTGTCTCAAAGAATGGAACCTGGATTCCTTCCAGTTCCGCTATTTTTGGAACCCTCTCAAAACGGCGGGCAAGAAGCTCCGTTTTCTGACATTCAAGCGGGTGATCATCATCTTCATCCCCGTCTGTCTTGCAGTCCTGTTCTGGACTTATAACCAAGCAGCCATACCTCCACAGATCAAAGCTTACCTGCCCGTCACGTTTTCATTCATAGGACTGCTAATGGTCCTGAAATCCTTTACTGAAAGACTCAGCAGCAGAATAAGCTGGCTGCTGGTCATCATCAATCACTTCTGGGTAGCGCTGTCCGTTCTTGTTAATGAAAATGTTGGATTTGAACCGATGTACCTCTACTTGAGCGGGGTGGTTGTTTCCGGTATACTGGGTTATTTATGTCTCAACAGATTATACACACTAGAAAGAGATATTAGCCTGGACCAGTTTCATGGGCATTCTTATAAACATCCGAAAATGGCCCTGGTATTCCTGCTTTGCTGCCTGGGGCTTTCGGGTTTCCCGATCACTCCTACTTTCATAGGAGAAGCTCTGCTTTTTAGCTATATCCGTGAAGACCAAATCGTACTGGCATCTTTGACGGCATTAAGCCTCATTACGGACGGACTCGCCATCCTCAGAATATATGCCCGGGTGTTTCTGGGGCCGCCTGTTAAATCATTAGACGGAATGGCCTACCGGTCGTCTTAAAGATAAGTTAACCTGTTCATATTTAGTAAAATTAGAAATCGCCCGGTAATCTGAAACCGGGTGGTTTTTTGTATTTCAGCCCTTTCCTTTTCAGCTTCATCAAATAATTTTGCCGTAATTCTGCCAAAATGATTAATTTAATGAGTTAGAAATTTACATTAAAGTACCGGCCATCATGAACCTGCAGCTTCCTGTTTACCTGGATAACAACGCAACCACTCCTATGGATCCGCGCGTGCTGGAAGAGATGCTGCCCTATTTTACGCTGAAATTTGGAAATGCGGCCAGCCGTTCGCATACCTATGGATGGGAAGCGGAGGAAGCCGTTGAAGTGGCCCGTGAAAGAATCGGCGAGCTGATAGGGGCCCGTCCGCAGGAAATCATTTTTACCTCTGGAGCAACGGAAGGGGTGAACCTCGCGCTAAAAGGAGTACTGGAAAATACGCTTACCGGCAAACATATCATTACCTGCGAAACCGAACATAAGGCCGTTCTGGATACCTGTCAACATCTTGAAAAACATGGTTACGAAGTCACACGGCTGCCGGTAAAACCAGATGGTGTAATTGACACGGACGAACTGCAAAAATCGATTCGAAAGGATACGGTTCTGATCTCCGTTATGTATGCCAATAATGAAACGGGTGTGGTTCAGCCGGTATCTGAAATTGGTACCATTGCCAAAAAGCACAGGATCTTGTTTTTCACGGATGCTACCCAGGCCATTGGCAAGATACCCGTTGATGTCCGAGACGATAACATTGATATACTGAGTTTCAGCGGACATAAAATTTATGGACCAAAAGGTGTGGGTGCTTTGTATGTAAGAAGAAAAAACCCGGCTGTTTCACTCACCGCTCAGATCGATGGCGGCGGGCATCAGCGCGGAATGAGGAGCGGCACGCTGAATGTTCCCGGTATCGTCGGCCTCGGAAAAGCCGCTGAATTATGCATGCAGGAAATGGATCAGGAATATCACAAGCTCCGTGCATTCCGGGACATATTTGAAAACAAAATGCTTGATCTTGGAAATGTAACGGTTAACAGCCAGGATGCTGCCCGGCTGCCTCATTGTCTGAATATTTCCTTTGGCGGAATTGATGGCGAAAAACTGATGATGCAGGCGAACAGGGATCTGGCGTTTTCCCAAAGTTCGGCCTGCACTTCCGCTACACTGGAACCCAGCTACGTACTGAAAGCAATGGGACTGGAAGACGGGATGATCCATAACTCGTTTCGTTTCAGCTTCGGACGTTTTACCACAGACGAACAGGTAGATTATGCCATCCGGATCATAGCCCAACTGGTCACACAGCACAGGAACGAAATGACCAGCAACCTGACCGGCAATTCCGTATTTTTCTAACTATTGATTGACTATTTCCGGTTGCCCGAGTAATATATGAAAGAGATCCGCGATATTATAAAAGCTTACGAAACTGCCTTGCTGGAAGGCAAACGAATGGCGCTAGCCACTGTGGTACATGTAGAAGGATCGTCTT
Organism: Dyadobacter sp. CECT 9275; assembly: GCF_907164905.1. Lineage (NCBI taxonomy): Bacteria > Pseudomonadati > Bacteroidota > Cytophagia > Cytophagales > Spirosomataceae > Dyadobacter > Dyadobacter helix. Next base: position 1,896,877 of record NZ_CAJRAF010000002.1, read on the forward strand.
ACAGGCGGCCCGGTGCCCGTATGCTTGTGACAGACGACGGCCAGCTGACAGGCGCCATCAGCGGCGGCTGCCTGGAAGGTGATGCCCTGCGAAAAGCTCTGCTGGCCATATCCCAGCAAAAAAACAAACTGGTGACCTACGACACAACCGAAGACGATGACACCGCGCTTGGTGTGCAGCTCGGCTGTAATGGTATTGTCCATATCCTCTTTGAGCCGATCAGGCCAGAAGAGAAACATCATCCGCTTGAGTTACTGAAAAAAGTGCTGGCTCAAAGGCAAAATTCCGTATTGATTACCCTTTTCTCTCTCAATGGCAGAAACAACGAACAGCCAGGCACCTGTTTTTTGTATCAGGAAAAAGATGATGTCATCACCACGACACCGGAAAAGCAGCATTTCAGCTCCTCGTTCAGCCGACTGAAAAACGAAGCATTTGAAAAAAATGATTCATTTTTCCAAACCATCAATATTGACAATCAGAACATTACTTCATTTGTTGAGTTTCTTCCTCCTGCACCTTCTCTGATAATAGCAGGTGCAGGAAATGATACCATACCGCTCACACAAATGGCTTCCATACTCGGCTGGGACGTAACTGTGGTGGATGGCCGGGCGGGCCACGCCACCAGGCAACGTTTTCCGGCAGCGAACCAGGTCATCATTTCCAGGGCGAGTGATGTACTGAATGATATCGTCCCCGACTCCCGTACCTTTTTCGTACTGATGACCCATAACTATAATTACGACCTGGCACTGTTAAAAACACTGATACCAATTGACGACTGTCCGTATATAGGTACCCTCGGCCCGAAAAAGAAGCTGGAAAAAATGTATGACGATCTGTTAAAACAGGGAATTTCCGTAACGGAAATTCAGAAGAGTAAAGTCTTCGGGCCCGTTGGACTTGATATTGGAGCCGAAACTTCTGAAGAAATTGCGTTGTCGGTACTGGCAGAAATAAAAGCTGTGCTTCAGGGAAAAAGGGGGATATCATTGCGGGAAAAAAATGAGCCGATCCACAGCCGTTCAAGCCAAACGGTGCAATACTCGAAATCCGTAGAAGAAAGCTTCCTCTGCGCCATCCAGTCCGAGCAGTTTTGAATATGAAAACGGTACCGTCGACAGGGATTGTCATCCTGGCTGCAGGCAGTTCATCCCGATTAGGTGAGCCAAAACAATTATTACAGTACCGGGGCAAAAGTCTGATCAGGCAGGTAACAGAATCCGCCTTAATGGCTATCGGGTCGCCGGTCGTTGTGGTCACCGGTTGTTATCAAAAAGAAATATTAGAGGTCCTGGAACCGCTTCCGATATTCCCCATCCGGAACGATGCCTGGCAGGAAGGAATGGCCTCTTCGATCCGGACAGGATTGGAAGAATTGTTCCGGTTATTCCCTTCCATTCAACAGGTTATCCTCGCCGTAAGCGACCAGCCTTTTGTAACGGCAGAGCTGTTGACGGCTCTGATAACGAAGGCCATTGAAAATGACAACGGCATCATTGCCAGTTATTACGATGATACCGCAGGAACGCCGGTTCTCTTCAAAAAAAAATATTTTGCCAGCCTGATGTCCCTGGAAGGTGCACAAGGTGCTAAAAAAATCCTGAAACAGTTTAAAAATGACATCACATATCTCTCCTTCCCAGCGGGAGGAACCGATATTGATACCCAGGTTGATTATCAGAACCTGATCAATGGGATACCTCAGTAACCCGGAAGAAATCATCCCCGCTCCCTCGCTGCGGTGTTACCGGAGATCAAATCATGAGTCTAATAGGACCGTCAGGCCGTGCTTTCAAACATGATGACAACGAGGTTAAATTAAATCCGATCTGACGCCCGAAATTGATTTTAATCCACTGATAATCAAAAGTATAATAGATCGGTTTAAGCTGTTACCGCACCGGCAGCCCGGCGTTAATGTAAAATGACATACACTATAAACGATTTATTCATGATGCTGGGTGAAAAAATACGGGACATTCGTACATTAAAAAGACTTTCTCAGGAAAATATGGCGGATTTGCCCGGCATTGCCACCACGGCATACGGCGATATTGAGCGGAACAAAACCGAGCTTTCCTTTCAATGTCTTCTGCAAATTGCAGGTATCTTAGAAGTAGATATTAGCTGTATCCTGTCATTTGGTGAGGAGATTCCCCATCTTTTTCCCCGGCCCGCAACCAAAGCTCGCCACTACAACAGAAAAGAACTCCTCTTTGCCCTTGAAAACCAAAAACTGGAAATTGAGAAACTTCTGGCAGCTATTGCACAGCTCAAAGCAAAAAAAGAAAAAACCGAACTTGAGCTTAAATACCTGATGGAGAAATTAGACCTCGCCCTACTAAGCATCCGAACAGTTACACGCTCACCTGACATATACCAGGATTATCACCACTTGCATGTTGCCGCCGGCAGCCATTCCTGCCTGTTTCCCCAATCAGCTTTCCAGGAAAAGGTTAAAAAAAAATTAAAATATGTCAATCAACCGATTTGCTATTTTTCATTATTCCGGCGCGATATATCTTTGGATCAATAACCCATCTCTAACAAAAAATTATGAAACGATTGTCTGAGTTCTTCTCTCGTGAGAAGATCATTCTGGGCGTCTATATCCTGCTGAGTATCGTCGTCGGTATACAGCACTATAAAGGAGGGCCTGCCAAATTCAACAATTTCCAGATTTTCAGGGCAGCGTTCGGCCACCTTGTTTCACACCAAAATCTTCACCTGGAATACCCCAAGGAGTATTTTGATCTTTTTCTCTACCACCCCTCTTTTTGCATTTTTTTCGCACCGTTTTCTTTGCTGCCATTACCCGTCAGTCTCATGCTCTGGCTGGTCTGCTGCTCTGCCGCCCTTTTCTATGCCATCCGGAGCCTGCCGCTTGCCCATCATCGTAAGGTATTTTTCTGGTGGTTCATTCTCTTTGAACTGGTGACATCCCTGCATAGCCAGCAAACCAACCCACTCATTGCAGCGTTTGGCTTGCTATGCTTTACATTTCTTGAAAAAGGCAAAACCCGCTGGGCGGCATTATTCCCACTGCTGGCCTTCTGCATCAAAGGTTATGGGCTCATATACGCAGCAATGTTTTTATTTTACCCGCGTAAAGGACAGTATATAGGTTATTCGATACTTTGGGCCGCAGCACTGGCGCTGCTGCCGTTGCCGTTCACCGGCACAGACCATTTCTTACAAGTTTACCGCGACTGGTATACGATCCTGATCGAGGATCACCAGGTAAACTACGGATTTTCAATCATGGGTTTACTCAAAGTGTGGTTCCCTGCCTTCTCCCCGGGCGACGTCACAGAAGTTCAACTGGCTGGGGTGGTTTTGTTTGGGATTACATGGCTTTTGTGCCTTTACCGAAAACAATACCTGACGCTGGAACAACGGCTGCTGCTCCTTGCCTATGCGTCGTTGTGGGTGATCGTGTTCAACCACGCAGCGGAATCGCCTACGTACGTAATAGCCATTCCCGGCGTAGTGCTCTTTCATATTGTGAACCGCGAAAGGCTGAACCCGTGGTCGACTGTACTAATCGTGCTGGTGTTCCTCTTTTGCATCCTGGCTCCTACCGACGTTTATCCGCCTTCCCTCCGCCGGAATTTTTTCCAACCGTATCTTATCAAAGTGATCCCTTGCGTGCTGGTTTGGACTGTTTTACAAATACAATTATTGCTTCCTCATCATGAAAACTGAAAAACAGGTAACAATCAGCATTGTGTTGCCCTGCTACAACCCTGCACCTGGCTGGAGCCGGATATTGCAAACCTGCATCTGCGAACTAGAAGAGAAGCTCCCTGATGTAACAATCGAGTATATTGTTTCTAACGATGGCTCCACAGGTCTGGACAGTAACGAGGTAGATCATTTGCTGACACTCCAGAATGTAATATTTCAGGACAACGCGGTGAATGAAGGAAAAGGATCAGCAATCCGCAAGGGTACGCTGGTGGCCCAGGGTGACATTATCATATATACGGATATTGACTTTCCCTTCGGTACTGACCCTGTCGTTGAAATGGCTCAAATATTTGAACAAAACCCTGACTGCTGGTTTGTGTATGGAAACCGTAACAGCGAATATTTCCGTAATCTGCCTCTTAAAAGGAAACTGTTTTCGAAAGGATTACAACTGATGAACCGTATTTTCCTTAACAAACATATTACAGATACACAGGCTGGCATCAAAGGCTTGCGGCGTGAGGTGCTGCCAGAGGTACAGGATACCAAAACAAACACCTTTGTATTTGAAGTGGAGCTAATACGAAAGTTAATACGGAAGGGAATAGGCATCGACAAAGTAAATGTTTCGGCCAAACCTTCTATTGTTTTTACCGATTTCAGTATGAAGGTGCTTTTTCGGGAAGCGGTTAATTTTGCACGTATTACTATTTTGAGTGGGCTATGGAGCGATCTTTAGTAATGCTGACTTTTGACCTCGAAGAATTTGACATTCCGGAGGAGTATGGCCAGAAGGTATCTGAAAAAGCTCAGATGGAGGTAACACTTGACGGAATGTACCGCCTTCTGGCAATACTGGATATGCATGACATCCGTGTGACATTTTTCACAACGGGCCATTTCGCGAAACAAAATCCGGAACTTATCCGGAGGCTTGCCAGCAGACACGAGATTGCCTCACATGCGCTTTACCACTCTCCGGCACACGCATTTGAAGAGAAGGACATTCTGCATGCACGTGGCATTTTGGAAGAAATAAGCGGACAAATAGTGAAAGGATTCAGGATGCCCAGGCTGGCACCGTTTAACAGGGATGTGTTGCGCAAATGGGGTTTCCGGTACGACTCTTCCCTTAATCCGACCTGGTTACCAGGACGCTATAACCTGCTGAAAGAAAACCCCCTTCCTTCTGTTACCGATGGGCTGATCGAACTTCCCTGCTCTGTTACCCCATGGTTACGGTTTCCGCTTTTCTGGCTGTCGCTTAAGAACCTTCCTGCTGGTATATATGCCTGGCTTTGTGTGTTTACCCTCAAAAAGCGTAAAAATCTGATGCTCTATTTCCATCCCTGGGAATTTGCCAACCTCAGGGAATACCAACTCCCCGGTTATGTCAAAAACCCGGATGGTGACCGGCTGGCCTCGAAACTCAACAAGCTTATTTACGAACTTAAAAAACGAAACGCTACTTTTGTAACATGTGATACGTATTGCGACCATTGGGAACAAAACAAAAAGCCGGTTGTGTGACAAAGAGGATTTCTTCATACCATACGAGGGAACAATATCCCTTTTACAAATGCTGAGTTTGTAGAATAGATCATACCGGAAAGACCACCACTTACCAGAAGCGACAAACTGGTGACCTGTTTAAACTGGCAGAGCCCTACCCGGATCCTTGAATCTCAGGATCTCAAATTCGGGTAAGGCTCTGTGGCCGGTTAACAACTTTCGGCCATATCGGCTGATGCAATCAGTTATGGTTTAATTTACCCAGTCCGGGTTTTGCAGAAGTACCCCGTCCGAATTATCTATTTCTATTTGTGGCAAAGGCTGGTAATAGTTTTTCGGTCTCACCCATTTTGTCCTTCCTATGTCGGCGGGATACACTTTTTCCGGCTTCAGCAAAAACGTTGTAAGATCGTATATGCCCGCCTTATCCCAACGCAGCAGGTTCTGATACCTGAAATTCTCACCTGCCAGTTCCACTCTGCTTTCGTGTATCAGCGCCTGGATATCTGCGCCTGCCACCGGACCAATACCAGCCCTTTTGCGCAAAGCATTAATCTCCGCATCTCCGGCACCTTTTCCATTAAGGCGAATCTTTGCCTCAGCTACTAAAAGATATGTTTCCCCGGCCCTAAGGAAAGGAATATTGAGCCCGTGATTAAAGGTTTCCGGTGTTACCCAATCCATGTATTTAAAATAACTGTGACCGGTGTTAGATAACCCCGGGATATGCACAACCTTCACGCCGGCCTGATTCACGGATTCTCCGTCCGACACGATCGTAGTTGTTTTACGTTTATCTCCTGCTTCAAACTCTTTCACCAGGTCGGTCATTGGCTCGTTAAAGCCATACATGCCCCAGGGACGCGGACCACGATGCTTGGAGAGTAATTCCTGGTTAATCCACGACATATCATTCATCATCAGAAAAAGATTTTCCTCAATATTCTCGTTGCCGGTTCTGAAAAGGGTCAGGTAATCGCTGGCGAGTGCGTAGTTATCAATCACGTTTTTGCCAACCGTAATTGCCTTGTTCAGATTTTCGCTATCCGCATAACTCTTTGCCAAATGCATGTAAACGGAAGTCATCAGTGCCCATGCCGCACCTTTGCCTACGCTGCCCGCAATGTTGTGCAGCGGCAGCAAGCCTACAGCTGTGTTCAGATCCTCAAGAATGAATTTCGCCAGCACTTCAGGCGACTCACACTTGGGCAGGTTGTATTCATTATTCAAAACATGCTCTTCCTTGATGATAGGCACCTGTCCATGAATAAGATACAATCTGTAATAGGCATAAGCCCGCAGAAAATAAGCTTGCCCCATAATAGAATTATACGAATCGTCACTGATAGCACCTGCTGCTTTCACCTTTGGTCCGTTGATAATTACACCATTAGCGCGGCTGATCACCTCGTATTTATACTGATACGTATCTTTTATTTTAGCGTTAGAAGGGTCTGTATTATAGGTTTCGATCTCTTCGTCTTCGGCATGGTCGCCAGCTCGCCAGTGATCATCACTCTGGTTATCGAAAAACAAATCATCCATACCCAGTGCCCTTGTGGCCCATGGCCCATATACGCCCGCAATCGCGTCGCGCAAATCCGCTTCGGTTTGCCAATAATCCTCGTCGGTACGGCTGCCTACCAACTGCTGATCGAGGATACTGTCACAGGAAAAAAACAGTAGCCCGATTACTACCAATACTGTATATTTTTTCATTTTAAATATGGCTTTATAGTTTTTAAAATGTGATATCTACCCCAAATACAAGGCTCTTGGACTGGGGTGTGTTGTTCAGGATCACACCACGATTCAGGTTATCGCTTCCACTTTCTTCCGGGTCTACACCATCGAATTTTGTAAACGTCAGCAGGTTACGACCAGACAGATAAAGTCTTAGTCTGGAAATACCAATCACTTTAGACGCAGGCTCAGGAAATGTATACCCCAGCGTGGCATCTTTCATTCGCACGTAATCTCCGTTTTTAAGCCCGAGTTCTGAAACCCGGTAATTGTTATTGGCACGAATGGTGGACATTCTGGGATATTTGTTAGTTGAGCCCTCACCAGTCCACCGCTCATAAGACACCGCATCCATATTACCGCTCTGGGTTGGGTCAATCCCGCGCACCATCATGGCGTCATAAACCTGGTGCCCCAAAGAGCCGCTGAATACAGTGGAAAGATTGAAACCATTGTAACTTACACCCAAATTAAACCCAAGAAGCATTTTTGGGTTGGGGTTTCCAATCTTCACCCTGTCCTTCTCATCCACAATATGGTCCCCATTAAGGTCTACAAAACGAACGTCTCCCGGCGTAATGTACACTTTACGAGGATCTTCCGAAATATTGGGGTCGCTGTTTACTGCTGCCTGATTCTGATATATCCCGTCCGTTTTCCAACCATAAAATGTACCCACAGCCTGGCCCTGATAGGTCCTGTTGTATTCATTGGATGAAATATATTTGGCTTCACCATACAGCTTGGTTACCTCATTCTGCAGAAAGGTCAGGTTCAGGCCCAGGTCAAAATTAACCTTTCCAACCTGACCGCTGTATGAAGGTTCAATCTCAAGTCCGTAATTACGCATTTCACCGGCGTTAAAATCTGGAATAGACACCGTTCCGGACGCCAGAAGGCTTGGAAGCGGTATCAGCATATTCTTGGTTCTTTTATCGAAATATGCTACGTCCATGTTCAGTTTGTTATTGAACAATCCCAGTTCAAGCAGGACGTTCAGCGAACTGGTTGTCTCCCAGGTAATATTTGCGTTGGCAAACGAAGCAAGCCTGGTTCCAGTCAGGTTGGTACCTCCCAGCACATACTTAACATCTTTCTGGTATACGTTCAGGTACTGGAATGCATCTACATTCTGGTTCCCGAGCTGTCCCCAGCCGACATTCAGTTTCATGTTGGATATCAAATCGTTGTCTCTCAGGAAACTTTCGTTTGATATACGCCATCCTGCGGAAATAGAAGGGAAATAACCCCACCTTTTCCCCTCCGCGAATCTGGAAGAGCCATCCGCCCTAAAGATACCGGAGACATAGTATTTATCCTTAAAACTATAGGTACCCCTGAAGAAAGCCGAGGCAAGTCCGGTGGAGGGATACTCACTGCCTTCTACTCTGGTACTTGCCGCATTGGACATCACCAACTGGCTATTGATGGTGGAGGCAAACCCCATACCCACCATCCTGTTCCAATTGCTGTTGTCAATCTGGCCTGAAACACCTAAAGTTACCCCGATGTGGTGCTCACCAACCGACTTGTCGTAATTGGCAAAAACCTCTCCCAACTTCGTCGTAGCTTCATAATTATTATCTTCCAGGGTTGGTGCAGACTCACTTCTGGATTGTTCCGGTGTAATGTTCTGAAATCTGTCGTTACCCGAAGTCGTCCGCTGATAGGAGGCTCTTGCACTCAAAGTGAGGGCTTTGGTCACATCAAAATCTACCTTGGTTGTTACAATAGTTCTGATTTCGTTGGTATACCACCATTCTTCCCTGGCCTTATATACAGGATTCCACATGTCACCAAGCTGCGTACTGGCTTTGCCGGAACCATAGCTACCATCGTCGTATTTCACAGGGATAGCGGGCATATAGCGGTAGGCCGAATAGATGGTCGTAGAAGTACCGGAGCTCCCGAGATCGTCCTGTACGATACGGTTTTTCTTGCTTGAAATCCTTACATTTTCCTCTATCCGTAAACGATTCGATATTTTCTGGGTGCTTCTGAGGGAAAGGCCAAGGCGCTTCATATCTGTTGTGATGAGTGTCCCCTCTTCATCTCTGTAGAAAACATTGGCGTTAATGGTTGCATTGTCGGAACCTCCGCCAATATTTACGTTGTAATCGGTAAATAATCCGGTGCGGAACATTGCATCCTGCCATTCGGTGCGGGTTTTGTTGTAATATTCGTCGGCCCAGGGTGAGTTCTGGTCTATGGGGAGGCCATCCATCACATAACGCTCACGTTTAAGCTCGTAGAGTTTTTCCGCATTAAGGACAGGATATTTTTTAATCAGCGAGTTAATCCCTGTCGACGCATTTAACCTTACCGTCGTTTTTTGATTGAACCCTGCTTTTTTAGAAGTAACCAACACAACCCCATTGGCTGCACGCGTACCATAAATAGCACCGGATGCAGCATCTTTCAAGATCTCGATCGACTCGATTTCGGCTGGTGCCAGTTGTCCGAGTATATCCGAACTTACCGGCACACCGTCCAACACAATCAGCGGCTGGGTATTGTTAATCGTACCTACACCCCGAATCCTAATGCTCGGCGTTTTTCCGGGGAGTCCGGAAGATACAAACTCAACGCCGGAAGCCCTGCCCTGCAATGATAATGCGACATTTGATGCAGTTGACGTTTCGATATCCTTGCCATCTATTTTTGCAATGGAAGAGGTTATTTCACTTTTTTTCTGCGTGCCATATCCTACCACCACCACACCTCCCAGCATGGTGGCGTCGGCTATCAACGTAATTGTTAATTTACTTTCATCTTTGATAGTGACCTCCTGGGTCTGCATTCCGATAAAAGATATCACCAGAACATTCCCAACTTCTGCCTGAATTGAAAAATTGCCGTCAGCATCGCTGACCACCCCTCTGGAAGTACCCTGTAACACAACACTGGCTCCTGGAAGCGGCGCATTGGTGTGGTCTACAACAGTTCCTGTTATGTTGAGTAAAATAGTTTCAGACGTACGCCTGGTTCCTGGAAAGGTTGAGCCTGCCTGAAGGGATAGGCTTGTCAGCGCACAAAAAATCAGAAAAAATGATCGTATCCCAAACTTTAATTTCTGCCCGTTTGTAAATTTAATTACCATTTTCTTTACATTTTAGATGAGTTGAATTTTCTTTAAAAAGCACATTCTGTGTTTGCATCATAGTTTCTTAGGTTTAGAGTTAAATAAATTCATTTTATAATTGTTTGTATAAAATAGAAAATCGAAAACGCAGAATAACTACTCTAATTAAAAATGAACTTCTAAAAATTAACATTTTGATAATATTGCTAAGCGAGATGCTGTTGTAGCAGCTTACGATATTCACCGGTCCTAAGTACGCGAAGTCAAGGGATTATCTATCTGTTCAGATATACCTGAACGGTAATAAAATTCGAAAAAAGACGTAGATATTCTTTCAGAAATTCTTCTTCCAAAGGATATGGTTCATTCAAAAAGAGAAGGCAAACAACTTGAAATCCCAAATAAGAATCAATTAAATCACTGAATATCAAAAATATAATAAATAAACACATTATAAAATCGATAAATCTGTTGAGAATTTCGAAAAGCAGGTTATTGCTCAGGTATTATGATCATACCGTATCCAGCCGGCGTCAATAAAAATTTTACTGCTCCCCACTAGGTGTAATTTATTTTCAGAAAATCCAGAAAATAATAATATTATGAAAATTTAAACTTATGCTGAAAGACAGGTACCTCCTAAGTTGAATGGTAGGGTACGGCCAAGAATTTTATAATCAAAAACACTTAAGGTACTGCCCGCCTTAATTTCTTTCTAAGCGGGATTTTTAAATCCGGAATTACACCATTTCTGATTCATAAATTTCTCTCTCCCTCAAAAGTGCAAAACCAAAAACTTATCTTTTTCAGATATGAAATTTCAGATCTTTTCTTACCACAATGCTGACCTGATTTCACCCATTCCCTTCCACCGCCTCTTGACAGGATACTTCTCTGAACTGGTACCATCTCTGAAATACAAAAGCCATCCAAAAGAAAAAGTGCGGACATTTTTTTAGCGCCGTGCAAATAATAATTTTTACCTGGCGAAACCATTTATCAACTCGTTTTAATCCTTACACTCACACATGAAGAAGCCTCAAGTCCGGCATTCTTTTTAATCGCTTTTTTCGGTCAACCTCTTGCGTCAAAACTTTTTCCTGATCAAAATTTGCAAACCTCATTTTAAAAACATACGTTTGTAGTGTACTATCATACTAGAACACTAAACCATTAAGCTATGATCCGCCTGAATAATGTCTCCTTTGGATATAGTAAGCATCAGAAATTGTTTGAGAACCTGTCCATGCAGCTTGAGCCAGGCCATATTTACGGTTTGTTGGGGAAAAATGGTGCAGGAAAGTCCAGCCTGCTGCGCAACATAGCAGGGTTGCTGTTCCCCACGAGCGGTAAAATTGATGTAAATGGTTTTGAGCCCTTGAAAAGGCTTCCTGCTTTCCTCCAGGATATATATTTTATGCCGGAGGAAATTTACCTTCCGTCTATTTCTATTCATAAATATCTGGAAACGCTGGCACCCTTTTATCCCAAATTTGACGAACATCAGTTTTTCAGGCACATGAAGGATTTTGATATGCCGGAAGGAAATAAACTTACCGGCATGTCATTTGGGCAGAAGAAAAAAGTAATTACAGCATTTGCCCTGGCCACCAATACCAAAGTCCTGATCATGGACGAGCCTACGAATGGACTGGATATCCCTTCCAAAAGTCAGTTCCGAAAGATTGTCTCCACAGCTCTTGACCCTCAGCGAACTATTCTGATATCTACCCACCAGGTACGTGATCTTGACAATCTGATCGACAGCATTATCATTCTGGAAAACAGCCAGATACTCATTCAGCATAGCCTCGATGCAGTGGCCGAACGCCTTCACTTCGGAACGCTGGCTCATGTAGACAATGACGCACGTGTACTTTATTCGGAACCGTCACTGCGTGGATACAAAGCGGTTTCTGAAAACTACGACCAGGAAGAAAGCCGCGTTGATCTGGAACAGTTGTTCCACGCTGTGATGGAAAATACGGGACGTATCCGACAAATTTTCAGCTAACGCTTATGAGAATACTATGGCTGCTCCTGATGGTGCTGGTTACGCTGCTCTGCCGCACGCTCCCGATTATCAATCCCATTCTTCCATTTTAAATAATACGTAATGAATCAGATATTCAGTTTTCACCGTTTCGTGCTGTTGATAAGGCTCGATATTTCAGAAAAAGGCAAGAATTACCTGTTAATGGGTAGCTTATTAACCAGCCTGCTGATCTTGCTGACATTCCCCATCCTGTTATCAAAAGAGCATAGTGAGATTCTTTATCTTTTACATCCGCTTGCGCTTTTTATGCTTGTGATTTTTGGTGGAAGCCTGTATACCAATACCGCTTTCAACCAATACTCCTCTCCCGAAACCGGTATCTCGGCATTGATGATCCCGGCTTCCCGGCTTGAAAAATACCTCACCGCCTTACTTACCAATTTACTTTTCACCATTCCGTTTTTGCTACTTTTTCTCAAACTGCATTACTTTACAATTGGCCTGGCAAACAAAAATATTCCGGCAGATATGCTCGGGTATCAACCTATCCCCTATCCGCTCCTGCAATATTTCATATCGATCCATATCATTGTTCAGGCGGCGGTATTTTTAGGTTCTATTTATTTCAGAAAACTTTCTTATATCAAAACGGCCGGGATTCTACTCGCTGCAGTAACAGTTATTTTTTTTAGCAATTGGGTATTTGCGTATTCTGTGACCAATCATCCGACCAACATCGTAACATTTCCATTTTCCGCCTGGCGTATCTGGTATGCCCATTCAGGCCGAAGTTATTATGTAGACCTCCCGAAAAATATACAATATGCAGTTTATTCTTTTCCGGTATTGTTTCTGCTGGCCTGCTGGTACATAGCCTTCGTTCGGCTTCAAGAAAAAGAAATTTAATTCAGCTTAATGATGGAATTTAAAGATAAACAATCCATATATCTCCAGATCGCCGATTATATCTGTGAGCAGATCCTGCTCGGAAAATGGCCACCTGGTGAAAGGATACCTTCAGTCAGAGACCTAGCCGGGATGCTGGAGGTTAACCCCAATACGGTTATGCGTACCTATGATTTTTTACAGGGTAAAGATATTATTTTTAACAAACGGGGAATTGGTTATTCAGCGGCTGAAAACGCCAACGAACTCATACTTTCCTACCGGCGTGAACGCTTCCTGGAAAGTGAACTCCCTGAATTTTTCAGAACGCTGTACCTGCTTAACGTCAGCATGGAAGAGTTGCAGACCAGGTATCATTCATTCATTAACGAGGCGTATCCTACCACTCATTAATCTGTTCAAATCATGAAAAAAAGTAATAAATTAATTATTTCGTTGTTTGCCTTTTCATTACTGGCGATTATCGGCTCGGGGTTTTCACTTCAATCACAATTCAACAAAATTAACATCAATGATCCTTATCATGGGTATACCCGCCAGGCCCTGAAGCCCTTCAAATATGTAAAGTTATCCGGAGACCCGTTTGGCCTGGTACAGATCAACCCTGGAAAAACCTATGAACTTAGGACGATACATACCCGCAATTATACCGACAACCCGCAGGTAACCCAGGAAATAAAGGGAGATACGCTGATGGTAAACTTTACAAAGGATAGTAACAAAATGGCTTTTCGAAAAGAAACCGGCTTTCGTAATATCCCCTACATCTATATTACCGCACCTGCCTTGTCGGGCGTGCAAGCTGATAAGGTTACAAGTGTGCTGAAAGGCTGGAAAAACGCAGTTTTCCGGATAAAACAAACAGGTGACGGAATGCTATTAAAGGACAATCATTTTGAGAAGCTGACAGTTGACATTGAAGCAGGAGGTTATGTTCAAATTACCGATGACAATCATATCGGGGTCACTGCTATCTCCGCAAGGGATTCCAGCAGCCTGGTTGCAGAAAAGAATATTTTCAAATCGTTCAGTCTGAAAATTGACAGTACCGCACATGCCGATCTGCCCGGCAATCTGCTCCTTAGGACTTCCGGCCTGTAGTACATCCGTTAGCCATGAAACTCTTCAAACCAGCTTCACTCAAATTCACCATAAATTATCGCCATAAATTCCGGGGATTGGTACCTTTGTGTCCTTATTAATATCGGAATTACTGTGATTGAAAATACATCCGGGCCCATTGACACCAAGGCCGCATATCTTTTGACGGACAGTCGCCAATTATCCTTCCCGGAACAAAGCATTTTTTTTGCCATTAAAGGTGACAGGCACGACGGTCATCAGTTTTTACCTGAATTATACCACAAAGGCGTCAGGGAATTTGTAGTGGAAACGGCCGGTTTTACCGGTAAAACACGCGAGCTGGCCGAAACCTGGGCAGACGCCAGAATATGGCTGACGCCGTCCAGTATCCGCGCCCTTCAGAAAACCGTTGGCGAACACCGCAGGAGGTTCAATATTGACGTAGTGGGCATTGCCGGAAGTAACGGTAAAACCATTGTAAAAGAATGGCTCAGCCAACTGATGGCGCCAGGGCAGCGGGTAATCGCCAGCCCTAAAAGTTACAATTCCCAGATAGGCGTCCCGCTGTCGGTCTGGAACATGGCGCCAGAACATACGCTGGCCATATTTGAGGCAGGAGTGTCCAGAGCACATGAAATGGAATACCTCCAGCCCGTCGTGCAACCTACCATTGGTATTTTCACGAACATCGGTTCGGCGCACGATGATGGGTTCAGGAGCCGGAAGCAAAAAATCACCGAGAAACTCCGGTTATTTACCAAAGCTCGTAAACTGATATACCGGAAAAATTACACGGAGGTAGACGAGGAAATTAAGCTGATCCTGAAACCGGTTAATCCTTTTCTAAAAACCATTAGCTGGGGAACTTCCCAGTCAGGAGCCGACATACAGGTTGTTTTTAGTCCTCAAAAAGACAAGACCTTCATCGCACTGGCGGGTATACTGGGCGATCATCGTTTTGAAACGGCGTTCAGGGACGAAGCCTCACTCGAAAACCTGGCTCATTGCGTGGTGTTTATGCTCGACTGGGGACTAACGGACGTAGCCATTCAGGAACGCATTCAAATGCTCCGCCCGGTATCCATGCGCCTGGAGCTGAAAGAGGGTATCAACAGAAATTATATCATTGACGACGCCTACAATAACGATATACAGGGTGTTACCATGGCGCTCAACTTCCTGGCTCAGCAGGAACAGCGTACGCAACGGACGGTGATCCTCTCGGACATACTCCATTCCGGGCAGCCTGCTCCTGAATTTTATGGAACCATCTCAAAGATACTGAAAGAAAAAAACATTCACAGACTGGTGGGTATTGGCCCTGAAATGCTGAAACAAGCCGCCCTTTTTGACATTCCGCAACAAGATTTTTTCCCGGACACTGACAGTTTCCTCAAAGAATTCCCCTTTGCCACTTTGTCCGACAATCTGATCCTCGTCAAAGGAGCAAGGCCATTCTCTTTTGAAAAAATTGTACATCGTCTGCAGCAAAAAGTGCATGGGACTGTGTTTGAGATCAACCTGGATGCGCTGACCCACAACCTCAATTATTACCGTAACAAGGCAGGAACCAACACTAAGATTATGGCCATGGTAAAAGCCTTTGCTTATGGCAGCGGAAGTGCCGAGGTGGCAGGTTTGCTGCAGTTCCACAGGGTCGACTACCTTGGTGTGGCGTATACCGATGAAGGAGTCGTACTCCGGCAAAGTGGTATCAGCCTGCCTATTATGGTCATGAATGCTTCAACAGCCACGTTTGACCTCCTTTGGCAGTATAAACTGGAACCCGAAATATTCAGCCGCCGGATTCTTACCGACTGGATCAATTACCTCACTGAAAAAAACGAACCATCCCAGGCTCCGGCCATCCACTTAAAACTAGATACCGGCATGCACAGGCTGGGGTTTGTGGCAGACGATTATCCCTGGCTTAAGGATACCCTCCAGGCGAATCCCTCCCTGCGGGTTGCAACAATTTTCACGCATCTGGTGGGAGCCGATGAAGGTGTTCATAATGAATTTTCCAGAAAGCAGTATGCGGCTTTTATAACCGCCGCCGAATTCCTGGAAAATATACTAGGCTATCAAGTGATCAAACATATCTTAAACTCAGCGGGCATTGTCCGTTTTCCCGAGTATCGCCTGGATATGGTCCGGCTGGGGATAGGGTTATACGGTGTAGAAGCTACGCAGCAGGAACAACATCTTTTGCAGCCGGTTGGCAAACTGAAAACCGTGATATCCCAGATCAAATACCTGCCTGCTGGGGAAACAGTGGGCTATAGCCGGAATGGTCAGCTGGAACAGGACGCTGCCATTGCTACCCTCGCCATCGGATACGCCGATGGCTACGACCGGGGCCTGGGCAATGGCGTCGGGCAGGTTTGGGTAAATGGCAGACTTTGCCCTACGGTTGGGAACATTTGTATGGACATGACCATGGTGGATGTTACCGGCGCCAATGCAGAAGAAGGAGATGAGGTGATCGTGTTTGGCCCCGAAGTACCCATCACGGAAATGGCGAAGAAAATCAACACAATTCCGTACGAGATACTAACGGGGATCGGAGAGCGGGTGAAAAGGATTTTTTACAAAGAGTAAAAGATGGCGCTATGGAAACAGAACCCCCATAGCGCTATGGAAAAGCTACTGTTCTGACTCCGCCGGAGACGATTGCTCCTCCGGATGAATATTGATATTGGCGTTACAATCCTGAACCATCGATGCCCTGTCTTCAAAAAGTTTTGTAACCATCACCTGTTCAAGTGTGACGTCATAAAAAGCCTGATGGATATTGAGGGCACCCTCTCCTTCCTTCACCTCACATTTGATATAGGTACCATCTTCCTGCATTTCATAGGCATTCACATTATCCTGCAGGCTGTAATAAAGAATATGAATAGCTTCCTGCCTTACACGGGGATCCACCAGCTTGAACAGAGACTCAATCCGTTTATCAAAGCTTCTGACCATGGCATCGGCACTGCCGCCGTAAACGAGCGGATTGCCGTTCTGATGAAAATAAAAAATGCGGGAGTGTTCAAGAAAATCGCCTACGAGCGAGCGAACCGTGATATTTTCACTTAATCCTGCCCTGCCTGGCCGAAGACAGCACATACCCCTTACAATCAGTTTCACCGGCACACCGGCCTGCGATGCATTGTAAAGAGCCCGGATTGTATCCCGGTCTTCCAGTGAGTTAATTTTGATACAGATACCACTTGGCAGACCGGCTTTTGCATTTTCAGCTTCCTGCCCAATCAGCTCCAGTAATTTGGCCCGCATGTACCTTGGAGCGGTGATCAGATTCTGGTATTCGGTTGGAATAGAATGCCCGGTAATAACATTAAAAAACTCCGAGATGTCGTGGGTATATGCCTCATTCGTGGTCAGCAGTCCGGTATCGGTGTAAAGCCGGGAAGTATCCTCATTGTAATTACCGCTCGACAAGTGGGCATAACGCAACACCTTATTCCCTTCATTTCGGACAATGAGCAACAGCTTCGTGTGCGTTTTCAGCAAGCCAATTCCGTAGATTACAAAACACCCGGCTTTTTGTAATCGCTGGGCCTCTTTGATGTTATTCTCTTCATCAAACCTTGCTTTAACCTCAAACAGAACGGCAACGCTTTTCCCATTTTCGGCAGCATGTAACAAGGCCTCTGTCACACGGGAATTTTTAGCAAGTCTGTAAATCGTCAGTTTGATAGACAACACCTTGGGATCCTCAGCCGCCTGTTCAAGCAACTGAAGAACCGGTTCAAAATTATTGTAGGGATGATGCAGGAGAATATCCCGCTCTTTCATTGCTTCAAAAATATCCGGGATTCTTTCACGTTCAAGGCCCAGCGGCGGCACGGGAGGGTGTGTCGGGGGGATCTGACCCTTGAACTCCGGATGGCGGATGATACTCCACAGCGCCGTATAGTCAATCAGCCCCCGGATCTCAAAAATATTATAATCGTCAACTTCCCAGCGCTTTTTGATCAGGCTGAGGAGTTCGGGATCAAAACCGGGCTCTACGGCTGCCTGCACCACCCTGCCCAATCTGCGGCTTTTGATTTTCTGTTTTATTTCATCAATAAAATCAGACTCCATATCGTCACTTTCTTCCAGAGAAAAATCTCCATTCCGAATAATCCTGAAAAGATTGGTGGAAACGATATCCACATTCCGGTACAACTTGTGAATATATACCCTAACGATTTGTTCAATGGGTAGGAAAAGGATTTCTTCCTCGCGCTCAATCACATAAAAACGCGGAAGATTAAGTGGCAGCTGTACGAAAGAGAGTTTTCTGTTGTCTTCCGAGCTTGTACCTTTCACCTGGGTGATCACACCCAAAACCAGCACTTTCCCCAATAACACCGGAAATGCATGTGTATAGTCAAAAAGCATCGGAGTGAGCATTGGATAAACGGTACGCTCGAAATACTCCTCCACATTTTCTTTCTCCTTGTTGCTAATATCTTCCAACCCAACGATTCTGAAACCATGACGGTTGAAAAGCGGTACAAGCTGCCCGGTAAAGCATTCATCCTGGCGCCGTACAAAATCCTGAGATTCCTTCATCAGCAGCTTCCTGAACGGCACCTCCCGCAATCCGGAATAGTCCATTCTTTCTTTGCCGAAATCAAGATAATTGTACAGGCTCCCTACCCGGATGGTGAAGAATTCATCCAGGTTGGAAGAGGTAATGGCAAGAAATTTAAGCCGGTCGAAAAGATTACGGTTGGCATTCTCCGCCTGGTCTAAAACGCGGTCGTTAAATTTAAGCCAGCTCAGATCCCGGCTGATCAGCTCGCTCTGTTGCACCAGCGTATTTGCTTTCTCAACAGAACTCAACATTTTCGACTCCTCCATGACTGACTCTTCCTTGTTATTTTTAAAAAAGGAAAACAAATTAGAGAATCTACCTCTTTTATCGCTTTTATATGTGGTATTGGAAGACTCGGACATAATTCAAACTAAAATACTGAATGTAACGATGATTAGTGTGAGGATTTAAAATTTAACGAATTACAACATCTATTGTTTTCGAAAAATGTCCCTTTTGTTACCATTGTGTAAATAAAAACAAACGGATGACTGCTGGTTACAGTCATCCGTTTGTTTTAGATCAACCGACGACTATCGCCCTACACGTCAACTCTGGCATATTTGGCATTTTTCTCAATAAAATCCCGGCGTGGTGCAACCTCGTCGCCCATCAGCATTGAGAACAAATGATCTGCCTCTGCTGCCGACTCAATGGAAACCTGCTTGAGACTTCTCTTATCAGGATTCATGGTAGTATCCCACAACTGCTCGGCGTTCATCTCCCCTAAACCTTTATATCGCTGCACATTCACTGATTCCTCCTTCCCGTTTGCGATTTCCTGCACCGCTGCCTCACGCTGTGCTTCGGTCCAGCAATACCTTTCTTCACGACCCTTTTTCACCAGGTATAGCGGTGGTTGGGCAATGTAGATATACCCATGATCGATGAGTATCTTCATATAACGGAAGAAGAAAGTCAGGATCAGGGTCCTGATGTGGCTTCCGTCAATATCCGCATCCGTCATGATCACAATTTTATGGTATCTCAGCTTATCAATGTTCAGCGCTCTTTCGTCCCCATCCTTACCTATCTGCACACCAAGTGCCGTAAACATGTTTTTTATCTCCTCGTTCTCATAAATCCGATACTCCTGCGCTTTTTCCACGTTAAGGATTTTACCTCTTAACGGGAGTATAGCCTGATAGGCCCGGTTACGGCCCTGTTTGGCAGTTCCTCCTGCCGAGTCCCCTTCTACCAGGTACAATTCGCAGATGGACGGATCGGTTTCCGAGCAATCGGAAAGTTTTCCTGGAAGGCCGGTTCCGGTCATTACGTTTTTACGCTGTACCATTTCCCTGGCTTTCTTTGCCGCAATACGTGCTTTGGCGGCAAGAATCACCTTGTCTATGATCACCCTTGCTTCTTTTGGGTGTTCGTCCAGATAGGTATCCAGCATTTCGGCCACCACCTGGCTCACCACACTCACCACTTCCGAATTCCCCAATTTGGTTTTGGTTTGTCCTTCAAACTGTGGCTCGGCAACTTTTACTGAAATAACGGCTGTAAGCCCCTCACGGAAATCGTCCCCGCTGATTTCGATTTTTTCCTTCGCAAGCACACCCGACTTCTCCGCATAGTTTTTCAGAGTACGTGTTAAGGCCGCGCGGAAACCTTGCACGTGGGTACCTCCTTCAACGGTATTAATATTATTGACGTAGGAAAAAACATTTTCACCATACGATGTATTGTACATCATAGCAATTTCCACCGGCACCACCCCCTTGGTATTTTCCATGTAAATAGGCTCCGGTATCAAAGGCTGACGGGTACCTTCCAGATAAAGAACAAACTCGTTAAGCCCTATTTCCGAATGGAATTCCTCCCCGCGGAATGCTCCTGTTTCATCCTCCTCACGTTTATCGCTTAATGTGATCCTGATTCCCTTGTTCAGATAAGACAATTCGCGCAACCTTGTGGCCACGGTTTCATATTTGAACTCCGTTACCGAGAATATGGTAGCATCTGGCTTAAAATGAATGAAGGTTCCGGTTTTTTCAGAATCCCCAATAACGCGTACCGGATATAACGGCTTACCTTCACTGTATTCCTGTTCAAATATTTTTCCTTCCCGGTGAATTTCTACACGAAGATGGATCGAAAGCGCATTTACGCAGGAAACCCCCACCCCGTGCAAACCTCCGGAAACTTTATATGTATCTTTATCAAATTTACCCCCAGCGTGCAGTACGGTTAATACTACTTCAAGTGCAGACTTCTTTTCTTTGGCCATCATCCCCGTTGGGATACCCCGGCCGTTATCCTGCACTGTGATGGAGTTATTTTTTTCAATTGTGACATTAATCGTGTCACAATATCCTGCCATTGCTTCATCTATGGAGTTATCTACAACCTCCCAAATCAAATGGTGAACTCCCTTAAATCCTGTATCACCGATGTACATCGCCGGACGTTTACGTACGGCCTCTAAACCTTCAAGAACCTGGATGTTATCTGCTGAATATGAATTTACTTCAAGCACTGTTTCGTTTGACATATAGTTTGTTTTACTCTATAATTTTTACAGCCTTTTGAACGCCGTTTATGAAGTGTAAAGATACTACTTTTTACCAAGGATTCTATCCTTAGAATCCCTTTTAACCCTACTTTATGAATACTTTATCAAACAAAAAGACGTTCTCTTACCAGAACTTACAAAAGCCCGCCAAACTCCCCTGTTTCACAAAGCCTCCAAAACCCTGTTCTTTAACACATGGAAGCCATCCATTTTCCCAGCGCCAGCAGCACCTACATCAGCCGATGGCCTGCGCCACAAAAAGCCCAACCGCATTCACATTCCTACCGACCTACAAATCAACCCATTAAATCAAAAAAATATCCCTACTGACGCTTGCCCCGAAACGCTAACGATACTTCATCCAC
This sequence comes from Dyadobacter sp. CECT 9275, assembly GCF_907164905.1. NCBI lineage: Bacteria > Pseudomonadati > Bacteroidota > Cytophagia > Cytophagales > Spirosomataceae > Dyadobacter > Dyadobacter helix. The sequence continues at coordinate 1,918,375 of NZ_CAJRAF010000002.1, forward strand.
CCTTCGAAGTACAGAGATCATTCCAATATATAACTTGTGCCGGTCTGCCGGAGAGACTTATCCAGCCTGTAGAATTTTTTGTCCCCATTCGCTTCAATGTCCATTACAGCAAGTTCATAAACACCTGGTTTCAGATCATCCTTCCTCAGGGTTACATGGAAGCCATTTTTATAATAAAAGCCTGTTGTCAGCAGCACCTTCCTGGACTCTACTTTTGCATTCCCCCCCATCAGGTAGCAAATCCCGCTGGTATCACGGAGAACCAGAAAACGGTCCGTCAGAAATCCTTTCCGCTCAGGAAACTTCAGGCTTGAAACAAAGGATAAATTGATAAAACCATTATTCTGAAAATCCTTCAATTTCCAGACTTCAACAAATATTTCAGAATCAGTATCCGGTCTTTGGCTTACCGTGTACATAGAATCAAGCTCATGCCTGTTTACCACTGGAGGCGGTAGTTTAAAAATCCCCTTTTCATAGGCCGGAAACAAATAAAAAGCTCCATACTGTGTAATGGTTTTTTCAACCGAGAACATATCGCTGTGGTCCTCCCAGTTGTATACATCAGCCAGATAAACCATACGTTTGTTTGCAACAATATGGGTATGCATGTAATAGGAATAGCTCCAGTAAAAAACGCTTAGCAGCAACAGGGTATAGAAGACACCTTTTTTTCTAAAAACGGCAAAATAGTCAAGCAGAAGCACATAGCAAATAATAGTAGCGAGGGAGGTGTATATCTGAAACCGGCTGGCAATGGTACTACCCATCCAGGACCGAAAAACAGCGATGACCAAACTTGTAATGAAAATAAAAACAAAAAAGGTAAGCAGTTCGACGGTACCAGGCTTTATTACCACCTCCCGGTTAAAGTACACGCCGGCAACGCGGACCACGAGAAATAAAATGAATGCTACCATAACCGCCCCCAATACGGCAGACCAGAACTCGGGAGCAGCCCACATAGACACGGAAGAACCAATAAAGCCGAACAAGGAATAGATAAAGGTAAGTATATTGGTTGGCAGATGCACCGCCTGTCCTGATTCATAGCCAATAAGGTATATACCTAACGCAAGAAACATGACCGCAGCTGTAATGGCCGCTTTCCAGAATTTTTTGTAGCAAAGAAAAAAGAAAATAATGGCCGGAAACGACAAAATTCCGTTGCCATGGCTAAACGTAGCAAGAAAACAGCAAAGTAAAGCGGCTGCAAAAGCTACACGCCTGCCGCGGGATACCAACATAATGGCTGTAACGGTGAAGGCTGTAAGATAGGAGTGCTGAAGCCCATTGAGTGCCCAACCTGATACATCATGAAAAAGTGGTTGAAAAAAAAGGAAAAACGCAGGCAGGAGATAGTACAATGGCATTCCCGTTTTTTTGAACTGCAGGTAAATGAAATAAAAAATGTAAACGATATTTAAAGAAACTAAAAGAATATAGAATCTGAAGTTCAGATGACCGGTGAGGAGATAATCGACAAAAGCAATCAGTCTGGAAACGACGGGCTTATGATCGTTAAATGTCCTGAACAATTCTTTTACAAATCCCCAGAGACCTATTTCTCCGCGAGAAACACCGTCCACAAACTGAATGAGCAAAAAATCATCCTGAAAGGGAAAATTGACTGAAAAGTAAAAGTTGTATAACAGAAAAATGAAGATAACAGCTGCAATGGTAATCCAGATAACAAATCGAGGCATGAGGTACTAGTCTTAACAATAAATTTTCGGATCAAATAATATTCAGTAATTACACAGTTCTCCTTTGCACTAACATAAAAATCTAAAACCCTATGTTCTATAACCAGAACAAAATAATCATTACAAAGCTAAAAATTGTTTCTGGGAGTGTTTTTACCAATAGCTAATATACAAAAAGGGTGCCTGCATGAAACAGGCACCCTCAAAACTGGTAATTTTCTAGTTTATTTTTCCATCGGATATTCCTTCAGAAGCTGGTCCGGAGAATAAAAATCCATTTTAGCCGCAGAAGCTGCTCTTACTTTCTTTACTTTTTCAGGAAGGATAGCTGGCGCCTGATTTCCAAAAGAATTTCTCACATAGGTCAGTACGGCGGCAACCTCGGTATCATTCAACAAGCCAGCAAATGGCGTCATAGGTACCTGGCCGGGATACTTTTTACCCACTACTTCAATAGGCCCGAGCAAGCCCTTTAAGGCAATTTTTATCAGACGGTCTTCATTGCCCGTCACCCATTTGGTACCTGTTAAAGGCGGAAAGCCTGATGCAGTAAGTCCTTTGCCATCGGGCTGATGACAGGTTGCGCAATATCCTTCCTTGGCGTAAATTTCTTTACCGGTGTTATAGAGTTCAAGCTCCTTTCCTTTCAGTGTGGATTTGACCACCCGCTCTTTTTCCCTTTTCACATTTTCTCCTTTCAAATGTGCCACTGCGGTTTCATGGGCGTGGATCATCCATTCGTCCAGCGGCTTTTTGGCAGCCTCCGCCAGGATCGGAAGGCCTTTTTCTTTCCCAATCCATGAGGCAGCCACGATCGCATCAAGCCTTACCCTGCTATTTTCATCTTTTACGGCCTGCATCAGCAAATCAGCCTGGTCTGCCACCTGGTGACCCGTGTAACGTACTACCTGCACGGCAGCAGCCCTTGCGTGATAATCTTTTGCTTTAAGTACCTGGCGCAACAAAGGCTGATCCACCTTATTCATCCCCCAGCTGACCCACAGTCCCTCAAGTAAATGGTGTTCATATCTCGGGTCATTTTTATCCAGTCCGGCCACCCACTTTTTCAGCTTGGTAAGTACCTGGTTTACGTCTCTTCCCCTCAGTTCCCTACGGGTTCTGTACCGGGTACGGTATTCGGGCAGCTTAAGATTTTCAAAAAGCTCTTCAATACTAGCCCCATCTATTTTCGCAGGTTTCACCAACGGTCTGGAAGGATAGGTGATACGGTAAACACGGCCGTGAGAGTGGTCACGCAGGGGATCCCTGGCGTTGTGTTGCATGTGCCCGATCAGGATGTTGTGCCAGTCAATAAGATAAAGGGAGCCATCCGGGGCAAATTCCATATCCACAGGCCTGAAATTCCTGTCTTCACTTACCAGCAGATCCTGGCGGTGTCTGCTCTTGTAGCCCGTACCGTCATCCACAAGGGTATGCTCTTTGGTCCCCAAAAATCCAATGGTGTTATTGATCAGGAAATCACCCTGGAGTTCATCGGGGAAATGGCGACTGGAAACAAACTCCAGACCCGAAGTGGGCCGTACCTTGTGTGCTTCCTCAATGAGCTGTTCAGACTTATGAGTAGCTTGCCCGTACCTGGGCAGAACAGATCCTGGCATCATCCAGCGGACATCAGGACCGGAGGTTTCGGCAAAAAATGGCTGACCCCAGTCATCAAATGCGATACCCCATGGATTGGGAATTGAGAGCTGAGCGGTACGTTCCAGCTTGTGCAACTGAGGCGCATACCTGTAAAACCCGCCGTTGGTTGCCCGTACCGGGCCATAGGAAGTTTCCACATTCGTATGCAGAAACACCCCTTCACCTGAGTAAATCGCTCCCGACGGGTCCACCGTAAATGCATGGCTGTTGTGGTGTGTATCATGGTCGTCAAAACCACTCAGGAGTATCTCCTTTTTGTCAGCTTTATCATCTCCATCTGTATCCGTTAATAACACAAGATTGGTTCCCTGAGAAACGTATACGCCTTCGGCAGCTATTTCAAATCCAACCGGAAGATGCAGGTGATCTGCAAAGACGGTTTGTTTGTCAGCTTTGCCATCATTATTGGTATCCTCCAGAATGATGATTTTGTCATTTGGCTTGGAATCTCCCGGTTTGTAATGCGGATAGCTTGGCATGGTAGCAATCCATAACCGACCTTTGTTATCAAAAGACATCTGCATGGGTTTGGCAAGATCTGAGAACTCCTCTTCGGATGCAAAAAGCTCAATTTTATAACCTTCCGGCATTTTCAATTTTTTGAGGGCATCCTGTCCATAAAGATATTCCAGACTTCCGTTTTTCTCCGGGTTGAAATTGGTTTTTACGGGAGGAAGCGGAGTGGTATGTTTATCCGCTATGGAGAGATCCAGCTTTTCTCCTTTGGAAGCTGCCAGCCAGATGGCCGTATCACGGATGGCCGTAAGCTCCCGTATCTTTTGAATTTCAGCAGGATAGTTATCCTGCCCAAAAGGATTGTATCGGCGTCCATACACATGCACACCGTTGGGTACCTTGATATCGTTGTGCCACATCCAGTTTTTTTCAAGTACTGCCGCGTCGACCAGCCCTCTGTTTGCCTCCGCCTTGGGGGTTACTTTACCGAAGAGCTGGTCGGCCAGCAATATCCCAAGTTTTTTATATCCTTCTTCGTTAAGCTGTGAACCGTCAATCGTCAGGTACTCTTTGGTATCGGCATACCATTTCTTTGAAGGTGTGAAAGCATCCACAAACAATACGTTGTTCTGGGCTGCCACTTCTTTCATCGCTTTGGTATAAAGGGCAAGGTTTATATTTTCCTTTTTCCCGTCTGGCAGATCATATTTTGCGGTAAGATCCTCAAAAGCGATCGGGGATACGATGGCAAGCTGCGGGGCCGTACTTCCATTGTATTTCTGACTGAGCGTGTATTTGATAAACGCGTCAAGTTCAGCTTTATAATTGGCCAGCCCGGCAGGTCCCTGAAAAGATTCATTATAACCAAAAAAGGCAACAATCACGTCGGTTTTAAGGCGGGTCAGCCATTGGTCAGGATATTCAAAATGACCTTCGCTGGCAGAGTTATTGGCATACTCGGTCTGAAATTTTTCGGCCCCTGGGAATGCCCACGGCGAATTACGGCTGGCATGGGGCCTGAATCCCGGGGTATCGCCTCCATCGCACATATTTCGGATGAAAAGAGAGCGATCCGGATATCTCACCTGCATTTCGGTTTCAAACGAACCGTAGTTCATCATCCTGGATCCGAGGTTATTACCTAACAATACAATACGGGACCCATTACCAATTTTCAGTCCGCCGGGTTCACTGGACTGAAAAGCACTGAATGCAATAATCGTTAGTCCGACAACGATGATTAAGAGGTTAAGGCTGATTCTTCCGGGTTTAGTCATTTTGATTTTTTTATAATTTTCGCCAGATATTCTAGTAACACTTTATATTCAATGCGGCGCGCTATTTTGCCTCGCGGTACGGAACTTCAATATTAAGTTTCCCTTTCCATGTTTTCGGAATTTTCAATCCCAAATCCCAGTGAATGGCATTAATCACCAGCCTTTGGAAGGATTCCTCACGGAAGTCTTCTGGATGGCCAAGAGTGGTCATGAATACCTTTCCTCCAAAAGAATTGGTACCCGTCCATGCCACAGGGTTCTCGATGGCCTCTTTATCGGGATTAACCGACTTCCCCATGAGCAGCCAGGTTGAACCTTTTACCGGATAATCGGGAAGTACCCTGTATAACCATGAGCGTGCATGGAAAGGACCTACGCCGGTGAGGATCGGATTTTTGGCTTCACCAGGAATAACGGAAACATCGGTACTGCTGCTGTGGCCGTAATGCGTATGTTTGGCGGCTCCACCCCAGCCCGGAGGCGAATTCAATGCAAACTCCCCGAACGCATTCCACTTCTCACTTTCATGTCCTTTGGGGAAATTGAATGCATGGGTGGTGGTCCGAAAGCCCATGACCGGTTTGCCAGTTTTCAGATAGGCTTCAATATGCGCCAGCTGGTCGGGTGGGAGTTGGCGCCACCTCAGATAAAAAACCGCAAGATCGGCATCCTTCAGGGCTTCAAGGCCGGGGATATTTTTTTCACTGTTATGATCAGGATAGGCTTTGAGTACTATAGTTCTCATTCCATAGTTTTTTTCAAGTTCCTTGGCAATGAGCGGCAGGGTTTCTTCACCACTGTATTCGTGGTCTCCGGTTACAAAAACCACCAAAGGTTTCTTTGCCAGCTTCCTGGGCGGGGTTCCGGAATAGGAACTAGCCCCGGTCAGCATCAGGGAAAGGACCAAGGCTAAAAATTTACATTTCATGATTTCTGGATTAACTTCTGGGCTGGTAATATGAAAAAACGAACTTCCTCAGAATAGTGAAGTCAATCATGGCTGCTTTCTACCTGTAATTGCAGGCAGAAATAAGATTGGCTTATTCTGGATTAATGACAAGACTTTTTTATCCAAATTTTCCCTTATCAAGTACTATCCTGAATAAGTCAGCATGAACCTGTCATCACCACTCATTTTGAGCCTGACTCGGGCCAGATCAAGCTGGCTAATTGAATTTCAAACCCAGTGTCAGAGAGGCGCGTGAAAGGTCTTCGAAGCGATCTGAGGAAAAAGTTATTACTTCAGTAGTGCCCCCCACTTCCCTTTTTAATTTATAAGAGGAGCTCAGAAAACATTGTCCAGACAGGCTAACGGCGCATTTTTTACCAATACGCTGTTCCAAACCTATGGATATTCCCCAGGCCATGGTGTTGGCGGAGAGCCGTGTATCCACTCCATCGACAACTGCATTGTTTCTGAAAGGCTGGTACCCAAGCCAAAAACCTGTCAGTACGGAAGTCTTCTGAAATTTCAAAGGCGCACGGTAAAGCAGACCGGACCCGAGAAAACTGATCATGATATTGTCTTTATTCCGGGCGTCGCGGGTTCCTGTACTGAAATAAGTATCGTACCTCCATCCTATCCCTATTTTCCGGCATGGAAAATAACCGGCATCCAGACCAAAGGATACTCCAGACCTGAGTTTTTTATGATAATTGAGCGCTGCTTTGCTCATTCCAATGCGGGAGCGGTTGAGCCGGTATCCTAAACCACCGTAAAATCCAAATTGCCATTTCGGAAGTTTTTTCCAGGAAAGCAGCGTATCCGCCAATGTAGTGCCATGCAGAGGAATTTCTACTTTTACGGGATGGGCTTCAACCATTTTTGTTGTATCATGTACCATGGTATTGCTTTTCTGAGTGTAGTACCCGGGTGCCAGGGTGCTGATCTCGCCCTTTTTAAGTTCCTGAACGGAGTCAGGTTTGCTAGCTAAAAAAAAACGAACGAGTTCCGTTGTTTGCTCCAATATACTACAATTGATTGAATCCTGTCGGACCGTCACGATCAGATCCTGTGAAAAGGCATGAGCGGTCGAAAGAAAAAATAGGACAATGAGCGTAAAACAGTTCTTCACGTATTCCAGCATTCCATGGTTGAATATAGGCTCAAAGATAAAAGAATATCATTGCCAGGTTATATCCGTTTACCAGGAAATTGCTTGCAAACAAACACAACACGTATCTTTTTTCATTTTTTGCAGGATAATAACAAACATCCTCAGCCTCGGGGAGACCCCGTTCACGGAGCCGCCGGAAGCAAAAAAAAGATATGTCCATTTTAACAATTAATATTATTCATACTTACGCCACGCTCCGATGACGGCCCCGTTTACCCCATAAACCAATATGCTGGAGCCTCCGTTGATTACTGACAGCAGCAGCGGTTTCATTGCAAACATATCTTTAACAGTACCTTCAAAACCAATAAAAACAGTCCCGATGAGTACCCCGGTAATGAATCCCGAAAGCATGGAACGGACAGGTATTTTGGTATACAACCAAGCTAGGGTATACATGGAAAACGATGTGGAGACGATACTGGCAAGGTAGGGCACCGGGCTGGATGCCGATTTGACCTGCTCAGGCGAAAGACCGCTCAGGCTTACCCAAATTTCGGAGAAGGCATTATACCACAAAGCAGGTATGACCTGGCCAAGCACCACACACACCACAACAGCCCACAAATTGACAGCTTGTTTTCTCATTTCAGAACGATTATCGCGTTATAAAAAAGAACCAGTGAGAGCCAAATATAATGTATTTATGAATGGGTGGTATTTTTTCAAACAGGTTTAACAAAATCTATATTCCGTTTCAGCCCCTGGTATTTGGATCGTTTCACCGGCGATTTCCTGAAAACTTCCCGGAAAACTTCTTCTGTGATTTCTTCCCAATCTGATTTCGTAAAGCCAGCCAGTTGCTCCGACAACGAAAACGCATTGGTCTTATGCGGTGTGGCAAAGCGGTTCCACGGACACACATCCTGGCATATATCACACCCGAATATCCAGTTATTGAATTTTCCTTTGACCTCTTCCGGAATCGCCTCTTTCAGTTCAATGGTAAAATAACTGATACACTTGCTCCCATCCACAACGTAGGGTTCTGCTATGGCGTCGGTAGGGCACGCATCTACACAGCGGGTGCAGGTACCGCAGTAATCCTGGATCTCCCTGTCGGGTTCCAGATCAAGGTCACAGATAATTTCCCCTATAAAAAAGAAACTACCCATATCTCTGTTCAATAAATTGGAATGCTTCCCCACCCAGCCGAGCCCGCTCCTGGCCGCCCATACCTTATCCATCACGGGAGCAGAATCTACAAAAATCCGCCCGGAAACCTCCCCAATCTCTTCCTGGATCAGGATGAGTAATTGCGCCAGTTTTTCTTTCAGGACATAATGATAGTCAGTCCCGTAAGCATATTTGGATATTTTCAGATCGTCGGCACCTTCCGCAAGTTTTTCTTCCGGGTAATAATTCAGGAGAACCGAAATAACACTTTTTGCCCCATCTACCAGCCGGGTGGGGTCAAGGCGTTTGTCAAAATGATTAGCCATGTACCCCATAGCCCCATGGCGGTTCTGGTTCAGCCAGTTCTCCAGCCTTGGAGCCTCTTTTTCAAGGAATTCCGCTTTTGAAATACCACAGAAATCAAAGCCTGCCTCGGCAGCTTTCACCTTCACAACCGCACTCCTTTCCTGGCGTATTATATCCGCTGTAGTCATGCTCCAAAGTTACAAATTGCTCTTTAAAATGTCATCTTGTCAGTTTTTTAACTTCTGGCAAAGTAATTTAGCAGGCAGAAACATATTAATATGTTATCAAAATTGTGGTGAATTATGCCGGAAAATACAGAATACAACCTCGATAAAGAGGAACTGAACGAAGATACTGACAAGATTACCAGCGAGGGGGAAATAATAGACGCCGAATTTGCGACGGCGGAAGAAGAAGCTCCACAGGAAAAAAATACGGACGAGAGCCACAAAGCCGAAGTGGCAGAGCTGAAAGAGAAATATTTAAGGCTCTATGCCGACTTCGAAAACTTCCGCAGAAGAACTGCCAAAGAAAAACTTGAGATGATTTCCGGTGCAGGAGCCGAAATGATGAAAGCAGTACTTCCTGTAGTAGACGACTTTGAGAGAGCAAAAGTTTCTTTTGATTCCTCTACAGACATAGATGCGTTACGGGAAGGTGTGGACTTAATTTACACCAAACTCTTGAAAACACTGGAATCAAAAGGACTGAAAGCCATGGCGTCAAAAGGAGAAAGTTTTGATGCAGATCTGCATGAATCCATTGCCCAGTTCCCTGCCCCTTCGGATGATCTGAAAGGAAAAGTGATTGACGAGATCGAAAAAGGATACTATCTCAACGACAAGGTAATCCGTTACGCCAAGGTAATCGTTGGTTCGTAAGAAAAAATTATGGCAATAGGTTTATGCCTGGGGCTAATGAGAAGTTCAGTAACAATTTGCCTGCCGGGGTGATCCGGCGGGCAATCATAATAATATCAAAACTAAATGCATGATGTAATGATGACCACTCATCATTAATTTTTCATGATGACAGATTACTTCGTTACATTATACATTTGATCATATTACAATGGCTAAGAAAAGAGATTTTTACGAGGTGTTGGGTGTAGACCGCGGGGCTTCGGCTGACGAAATAAAGAAGGCTTACAGAAAACTTGCTATCAAATTTCACCCTGACAAAAATCCTGATGACCCATCGGCTGAGGATAAATTCAAGGAAGCAGCCGAGGCATATAGTATACTGAGCGATGAAAGCAAACGTCAGAGATATGATCAGTATGGTCATGCCGGTGTGAGTGGTGCAGGCGGTGGGGGAGCTGGCGGGTTCAGCGGCGGATTTTCAATGGATGATATCTTCTCTCAATTTGGAGATATCTTCGGAGACAGCAGCCCTTTCGGAGACATTTTCGGACGCGGCGGAGGTGGTGGCGGACGCCGCATGAAGAAGGGCTCAGACCTCCGCATTAAGCTTAAGCTGAATCTGGAAGAAATCGCCAATGGGGTTGAGAAAAAAATAAAAGTAAAACGCCACGTTACCTGCAACACTTGTGGCGGAAACGGTGCCAAAAACGGAACATCACTTACCAACTGCGGCAGCTGTAACGGTACGGGTCAGGTTAGGAAAGTAGTGAGCACCATGCTTGGGCAAATGGTATCTACCAGTACCTGCCCCACTTGTAACGGGGATGGTAAAATCATCAGTGAAAGATGTGACTCCTGTGCAGGAGAAGGTCGTTTATTACAGGACGACCTGATCACCCTGAATATTCCCGGAGGGGTTGCCGAAGGTATGCAGCTCTCCATGTCTTCAAAGGGGAACGTACCTCCCCGTGGCGGCATAGCAGGTGATCTGCTCATTGTGATCGAGGAAGAGGAAGACAGCCAGCTGAAGCGTGATGGCAATAATGTGGTATTTGATATGCACCTCAGCTTTATAGATGCAACGCTGGGAACGTCTACCGAAATACCCACTATTGACGGGAAAGCCCGCATTACCATTGACGCCGGAACACAGGCCGGGAAAATTTTAAGGCTGAAAGGAAAAGGAATCAAGGATATTAACGGATATGGAAAAGGGGATCAGCTGGTACATATCAATGTATGGACTCCTCAGCAACTTACCTCGGATGAGCGGCAAACGCTGGAATCACTACGGCACTCACCGAACTTCCAACCCAAACCGGGTAAAAACGAAAAGGGATTTTTTGACAAAATGAAAGATTTCTTCCACTGATGATCCCAGACTATACGAGCCGCTTTTCACAAGGCGGCTCTTTTTTTGTCACAGGCTCTGTTCCATCATACTGCGTTTGTTAACTTGCCCTTGATATAACCTGTTCATCAATAATGGTATCCCAAATATGAAAATCATCAAAAAATTCCGTTCCGGATGTATGCTCCTTTCCGGCATGCTGTTTTCTCTCCCTATGTTATACGGCCAAAATCAGACAGAAAAAGATGTTGTGACCTTTGCTACCTACAACGTAAGTATGGAAGCGCAGAACTACGTAAAAAGTAAAGACATCACGTTATCGGAACAAATTTTGGTGAACGAACTTGCCAAAGGCACCAATGAACAAATCCGCAACATCGCCTCCATTATCCAGACCGTAAGACCTGACGTTATTTTACTGAATGAATTTGATTACATCCAGGACCCAAAGTCCGGTATCCTGCAATTTATAGAGGGGTATCTGAATCAGGGACAAAACGGCAAACAGGGTATCGACTATCCCTATTATTATTACACCACCGTAAACACGGGCCAGCCGAGCCCATTTGACCTGGATAACAATGGCAAGTCCGAGAAATTTGGGTCGGACGCCTGGGGCTTCGGTCTTTTCCCAGGACAATACGGAATGGTACTCCTGTCAAAATTCCCCATCCTGACCGACCAGGTACGTACCTTCCAGCACTTTAAATGGAAAGATATGCCAGGAGCACTGCAGACAAAAAAAGCAGATGGTACCGACTGGTATTCACCTGAGGCCTGGAACCAGTTTCCGCTTTCTTCCAAATCTCACTGGGATATACCTGTCGGGATAGGGAAGAAGGTAATACATATACTGGCAAGCCATCCCACCCCACCCACTTTTGACGGTGCCGAGGATCGTAACGGCAAACGGAATCACGATGAGATCCGGTTTTGGCAGGATTACATCCACCCGGCAAAAAGCAGTTATATTTATGACGATAAGGGAAAAACCGGTGGACTGGCAGAAAAAACAAGGTTCGTGATCCTGGGTGATCAAAACGCCTCACCGGATGAAGGAAATGCCATCTCCTCAGGAATCCGATCCTTACTGGCAGATTCTAAAATTAATGCAGAAAATAGTCCCGCTAGCACGGGCGGGGCGCAGCATTCGGCCAACAACGTATTTGCCAAAAACCATACTGCTTTCTGGCGGATGCGTGCCGATTACGTTCTTCCCTCCCGATGGGGATTTAAAGTCCGGGAAAGCGGGGTTTTCTGGCCTGCCAAGGGAGAACCGATGGCTGAGCTGGTTGAGAAACGGGAAGCCAGTTCGGATCACCGCATGGTATGGGTAAAAGTGGCACTAACCGACTAACAGGCAACAGTCCATAAATGAAAAAGTGCCGGAAGCATCATTTGCTCCGGCACTTTTTCATTTACATGTATCTTTCCAATCGCGAACCGCTATTCCTTTTTACTCACCTCCGTACATGTTAAAAGCGGCAAGGTGTTTCTGGAAGATGGCCTCATACTTTTTGGCCGCCGCTTCCTGTTTAGCTTCCCTGCTTTCCTGAACGATGGTCTGTAAAATGTATAGATGAATCCGGAATTCCCCTCTTTTGGTAGTATTGTGATCTCTGGACCAGGTCAGCATTTCGTCTGCTCTGCTGGCCATAACTTCAGATATTTCCAAAGCACGTTTGGTTTCACCCATGTCAAACAACGGACCAATGAAACTGGCCGAAATCTGGTCATAAGGTATGCTCTTGTCCGGCATGACAGCCAGCGCCTTGTCTACTACTTTCTTAGCATCCGCCTTCCTGCCTTCCGAAATAAGCTGCCCGGCAAGTTTCAGGAATGCAATACGCGCCGTGTAGACCGGTGAACCCAGGTAAGTTGCATCATAATAAACTTTTGGGTTATCCAGCTCTCTCCAGAACATCTTGTTCATCATATTGCTGTACATCACATTCGAATTGATATAGCCGTCGGTTGCTCCGGGCACTTTCACAGGAAGCAGACGGTACGCATACCCTTCCAGCTGCATGAATTCCTTTAGATTCAGGTAACTTGAGCCGCCCAGGGTTGACGAAAAGTAAATAGGGCGCTTCCATTCGTTGGTTGAAATGATATCAAGCATGATCAGGTCAGACTTGTAAAGGTTGCCCTTCCCGATTGTCCAGCTGATAGAATCGCTTACAAACGGCAGCAGCTCAGGTTTGATGATATTCATCTTCTTGACGGCGTCCGTATTGACGGATAGAAGCAGTACCGAGGATGGAAGTATGGAGGTCATGTCACCACCAACCAGGGGAACCTGAATCGCCTTGTTTTCCTGTTTTACCAGCTCCAGGTACTCTTTCAGGTTAATGCCACTCTTTACGCTTTCTACTTCGTAAAACGGAACGTAATCATTTTTCCCGAATGCGTAATTATTCTTTTCCAGAGAGATCGGCAAAGCCTCGGACTCATAGGTCTTTCGTTTCATCTGGTCGATATACCAGTCGGTTCCGAGCAGGCTCAGGTTACAAACCCTTACGTCAGTGCGGAAACCTTCTACCTCCTGTACATACCACAGAGGGAAAGTATCGTTATCACCACCCGTAAAAAGTATAGCATTGGGTGCACAGGAATTCAGAAGATTCTTGGCAAAATCAACCGAATGGTACCGGTGATTGCGGTTATGGTTATCCCATCCTTTCAGCCCCATAATGGCCGGAACAACAAGTCCGATTGCCGTGGCGACTCCTGCACTGACGGTGTCTGTGAAGAACTTGCGGAGACCATCAGCAACAGCTACCACCCCCATGCCGATCCAGATACAGAAAATATAAAACGATCCTACATAGATATAGTCCCTTTCACGGGGTTCGGTCGGCGGAGAATTAAGGTAAACCACCAGGGCCACACCAGTCAGCAAAAATAAAAGACCTAATACGAGTAAATCCTTCTGGCGTTTGAAAAACTGGACCACCACCCCGAGCAAACCCAGGATAAAAGGCAGCATAAAAAAGTTGTCGTGTGCTTTGTTATTCTCGATTGGCTCCGGAAATTTCTTGAACGCATCCACCGGAAGCAGGTTGCCCGCACCTTCCTCGTCACTTTCTCTTCCCACAAAGTTCCAGAGGAAATACCGCCAGTACATGTGCCCGATCTGGTACGAAAACATGAATTTCAGGTTATGCGCCATCGTAGGCTTTTCACCTTCTCTCAGCCCCGTGAGCTGGTAATATAGCTGTGCATGCCCCGGCTGTGTACTGTACATCCGTGGCAGCAGCATGCTACTGCCTGGTTCGTATTTGTATTCGGTGCGGTAGTCATAAATGGCGTATTTTCCATTCAGCTTACGGTACATGGGTGCCCCACGCTCCTGGTCAACCGGACTGGATACAAACGAAGGGCCGTATAATAAAGGCCGGCTGCCATATTGTTCCCGTTTAAGATACGACACAAAACTCAGTACATCGTCCGGATTGTTCTCATTGATCGGCGGATTGTATTCCGCTCTTACCAGCACCAGTAAATAACTGGCATAACCTACCAGCACAAATGCAAGTGACAGCAGGCCTGTATTGAGCAGTACCTTTTGTTTTTGATGAGAATACCTGATTCCCCAGGCCAACAGTCCCAGGAACAATATGATAAAGAAGATCACACCCGACTTATAAGGAAGCCCCAGGCTATTGACGAAGAAAATCTCAAATTTCCCGGCAACACTCGGAAGCCCGGGGATAATACCCGAGTTGATAATACCCAGGATAACTAAACCTCCAATAAAAGCGAAAGCTCCTCCCCAAAATGAATGCTTGTTATATTTCTTGAAATAATAAACCAATGCAAGTGCGGGAATGGTAACGAGGTTCAGCAAGTGAACACCTATGGAAAGACCCACCAGATAGGCAATAAAAATCAGCCAGCGATTTTCAAAAGCAGGGTCTTCAATTTTTTCCCATTTGAAAACAGCCCAGATCACAATGGCTGTAAAAAATGAAGACATACCATAAACCTCCGCTTCCACGGCAGAAAACCAGAACGAGTCGGACCAGGTGTATGCCAATGCGCCAACTACTCCTGAGCCGATCAGCAGGATGATATCTCCGGTTGTAAGTTCTTCATCTCTTTTGCCTATGAACTTACGAACCAATAGTGTTATGGTCCAGAACAGGAACAGGATGGTTAGCGCGCTGCTCAAAACCGAGACCATGTTGATCCAGTACGCCACGTTAGTGAGGTCTCCGAAGGCAAATAATGAAAACAATCTGCCTATCAAAAGAAAAAATGGCGCCCCCGGCGGGTGCGGAACCTGCAGTTTAAATGCACAGGCAATGAACTCACCGCAATCCCAGAAACTGGCCGTGCGTTCAACAGTCAATGCATAGGTGATGAATGAAATCGCGAAAACAATCCAACCCGCAAGGTTGTTGGAACGGTTGAAACGGGTCATTTTAAGTATTGTAAGATGTAAAATGGAACAGAGGATAAACGGTAATTCCCAACCTCCTGTGAATACACATAACTATGGTTCGCCCAAAATTAGCAAAATAACCTCAACCACAAGGTTCAGGTTATCTTAAAAAGTGTTAATTGACCAGAAAAGACGTTGTAAAGCTGTTAAGTCTGACCATGTGATGGTCTGGAAATCGGAGGAGAGAGAGGATAACGGAAGATGGAGAATGAAACTGCCGGTCGCTACTTATAGAATATCCACTTGGCTAATTCTTTGTAAGTTACCTTTTTACCGTACATCAGAATTCCAACCCTGTAAATCCTGGCCGCTATCCAGATGGTTCCCGCAAAACCCATTACAAGCAATACCATCGAAAGTATTAATTCCCAGGCGGGCACACCAAACGGGATACGCACCATCATGACGATCGGTGAAGTAAAAGGAATAATGGATGTCCAGAACGCCAGGCCGCCATCGGGATCCCTGAGCACAAACTGGGCAAATACGAATGAAAAGATAATGGGCATGGTGATGGGAAACATAAACTGCTGTGTATCCGCATCATTATCCACAGCGGCGCCAACTGCTCCAAAAAGAGCACTATAAAGCAAATATCCACCGATAAAATAGAATAGGAAAGTACCGATAATCAGCGGGATATTAAGGCTGTTCACTGCTTTCATTACTTCGGCCACAGGATTATCCACACCGCCCGCCTGCTGCACAGCCATTTCAGCACTTTTCACTTTATCCATTCCCTGCACCATCACTTTGGAATTTTCGGGCACCCGTTTCGCAATCAGGCTGGACGAGACACTGCTGATCGCAATGGTGAGCAATATCCATAACGAAAACTGGGTAAGCCCCACCAGCGCCACACCGATGATCTTGCCCATCATCAGCTGAAAGGGTTTCACCGATGAGATGATGACTTCCACAATCCTGTTGGTTTTCTCTTCCGTAATGCCACGCATTACCTGGGTTCCATAGATCAGTACGGAAAGGTAAATCAAAAATCCGCAGATCACTCCAATGGCGGTGGCAGCGCCCGAACTGCTCGTTTTTTCGCCTTCATCACTCAGGCTGATGGTTTCCGAACTTACGTTCACGCGGGAATCTTCCAGAATTTTATGCGTAATTCCCGCCCGCGACAATTTTATGTTCTCAATTTCCCGCTCTATCGTCTTTTCAATATCTCCTTTGAGCTCCATGCTCACATTTTTAGCAGCATAAATCCGCACACCTTTAGGTTCCCGGATCACCTCCCGGGGAATGTATACCAGTGCGTTTGCACCACTTTTCTGAAAATTTGATTTTGCCGAATTAATCGTACTGCTGAGGTATTTGAATTTTATAGCTTCGGAATCCTTAAATTCATTTTTAAAAAGTCCGCTTTCATCAATAACCTGCACCGTTTTGGTATCCACAGAGCCCATCGCAATCCATATCACTGCGGCATAAAATCCGGCAAAAAGCAAGGGGCCCAGAAATGTCATAATCAGAAATGACTTTTTCTTAACCCGTACCAGATATTCTCTTCTGATGACTAAAAATATATTACGCATGCATTTGTCTGATTAATTTTAAGATATCAATTTTACCAAAGTAATAATTGCTTTACGCTTCCGGAACTTCGTTTACAGCCTTCATAAAAATCTCACTCATCGTCGGAATATTTTCTCCGAATGACCGTATTTCAACCTTGTTCACCAGATGTTTCAGCAAATCATTTGAGGTAACCCCTTCCGACAAATGGATATCTGTGCGGTAATAATTACTTTCGAGTTCCCTGGTTTTCCTGACCGTATACCAGGGCTCCGAATCATCTATAATACCTCTGTATTCAACAAAATAGGTATTCGTTTTAAAATCCTCTTTAATTTGCAGTTTCGGCCCGTCCAGCACCTTTTTCGACTTGTGTATCAATGCAATATGATCACAGAGCTCTTCCACAGTTTCCATCCGGTGTGTTGAAAAAATAATGGTACTGCCTTTTTGTTTCAGCTCAAGAATTTCGTCCCGGATCAGATTGGCGTTGATAGGGTCAAACCCTGAAAACGGCTCATCCAGAATAATGAGGTCAGGCTCATGCAAAACTGTAGAGACGAACTGCACCTTCTGCTGCATCCCTTTAGAAAGATCCGATACCGTTTTATCCCACCAACTCTTAATGTCAAATTTCACAAACCATACCTTGAGTTTTTCCATGGCTTCTTTTTGCGACAAACCTTTGAGCTGTGCCAGGTACAGAAGCTGCTCACCCACCTTCATTTTTTTATACAGGCCGCGTTCCTCCGGCAAATATCCTATTCTTGAAATATGACTTTCGTTCAGCAGCTTACCATCAAACAATATCTGTCCCTGGTCCGGTCCTGTGATCTGATTGACAATACGGATCAGCGAGGTTTTACCGGCTCCGTTTGGTCCCAAAAGACCAAAAATACACCCTTTGGGAACCTGAATACTTACATCATCCAGAGCCCGGTGGCTTGCATAGTCCTTTGTAATATGCTGAATATCAATAATGTTCATAGGCTGATTATGAAGAGCAAAACTAAAATTTCCCACTTTCAGATAACCCCGATGAAAGGTAAAAGTGAGAATAAACCTCAATGGAGCTCAAAGATGCAAAGTATCTCATATTTTCCAAATGCCAGAAATGATAAATAACCCGATTCCAGAGATAAGCGGTATATGGAAGCAGTTTAGCGGAGGACAGTATTTGATCCACCTGTTCTGGAAACGATTACTTGACTAGCGAAATTCCGTTTTTTTTAAATAACCCGTGGAAATAAGCTAAAAGGAGCTGTAGCAAAAAAAGGTTGCCTCCGGCACACAACCCGTGCCAAAGACAACCTCTTCGTCTTAGTATATCTCAAATATATTTCTCCCTGATCTGAAAAAGGATCCAGAAGCCGATCAGGCCACCTATGATAAACGAAAGGATCTGAAGCTGGATCAGGCTGCTTACCAGGCTGATCAGCATAGCATAGTAAATCAGATTCCACCCCGCTCTTTTCCTTGCCCTCAGCGGACTGAACGCCATCAGGTAAAGTATAATAGTTACCACTGCGATGATGATACCAAAATAAAAGTAAAAACCACCGCCGTAGGCAGTAGCTCCTAATCCGATTGCAGCTCCTCCCAAACCTGCTGCGGTAAGCAGCCCGATCAGCCCCAGTATGGAGAAAATCAGCATCAGATAAGGCCCATACTGAACCAGTACTTCTTTCACATTGTCGGGAAAAGCAGGAAATTTCTCAAGAAAAATCGGTTCGAGTTCTTTTTCTAATATTAGTTTAGGCTCCATGTACTGTAAGTATTTGAGTTTGAATTAAAAATTTCTGAAAGCTATGGAAATTGCCCTGAACTTTCA
This sequence comes from Dyadobacter sp. CECT 9275, assembly GCF_907164905.1. Taxonomy (NCBI): domain Bacteria; kingdom Pseudomonadati; phylum Bacteroidota; class Cytophagia; order Cytophagales; family Spirosomataceae; genus Dyadobacter; species Dyadobacter helix. The sequence continues at coordinate 1,937,034 of NZ_CAJRAF010000002.1, forward strand.
ATTTTACACCCTGCCTTACACTAATTATCGGGTCTTTACTTATCCATCGGCTGGATATTGAGTACCAATATGTTAATCCTCAGGATAAGGTACGTAAATAAATCCCGAGAATTCACCAATCAGCGCAAAGAGACAGCAGTATTCGTCAGGCTCTTTGTAATTCTCCTTAAAAAGCAAAACCGACTCCTCTCCGATCAGTTTACGTCCCACAAATTCTTCCATATAAGAAGCACGGTACTCATAACGATTCCCGAGTTCACCGGGGCCGATCAGCAGAAGGCCCAGATCCACGTCACCATTGGCTATCACAAATACCGGGTTTTCTGAAAATTTTCTCTGACGTATCTGATAAGAAGCCTCCTTCAGCTGGTCCGAAACTTTCACAAAATCTGCGGACACCAGGCCCATAATTTTGATGTTCAGCTCCGGAGAGTTGGCATCGTCCATCAGGGCATTTTCATTACTATTGTTAATCATACTGTTATTTTAAACTGTCAGCCGCTGGGTATTAGCTCTTTTTATTAATACTGTTAAAGTCCGGCAGGAAATGCTCACATTCTGGCTGCCATCAGCAACGCAAGATCTTTGTAACGCATATTAAAACTCCGTGCAATATGCGAGTTTGTCAGTGTACCCTTGTGCGCGTATACCCCTTTCATAAACCACCGATTGGCGTAAATCATTTCTTCTATGCCACCAATGGTACCTGTTCTTAACAAAAAAGGCAGAAAAACGTTGCTCAGTGCTGTACTTGCCGTGTGCGACACCCGGGACGGGATGTTGGGTACGCAGTAGTGGATCACATCGTTGTACTTAAAAACAGGGTCTTTGTGTGTGGTCATCCGGGAAGTTTCAAAAGAGCCGCCCTGATCAATACTCACGTCGATTACCACCGATCCGGGTTTCATCTGATCAATCATCTCGCGGCTTACCACCATGGGACTGAAAGAATTCTCCGCACGCATCGTACCGATCACCACGTCTGCCCGGCTGATGGCTTCGGACAACGTATCCGAGTCGATGATGGAGGTGTACAGGTTCTGCCCGACGGCATATTTCAATCTTTGTAACCTGTATATATGTTTATCAAAAACCTTTACATCGGCACCCACTCCCAGGGCCGCCCGGGTTGCGAATTCGGCAACGGTACCTGCACCCAGTATCACAATTTTTGTTGGAGGTACTCCTGTAATTCCACCGAGTATCACCCCTCTGCCACCATTGGAATTGGAGAGATATTCCGCCGCGATCAGCAGCACCGTGCTGCCGGCAATCTCTCCCATGGCACGGATAATCGGCTTCCCTCCTACCTTGTCCTCAATAAGCTCATAGCCGATGCCGGTTATTTTTGCTTCGTTCAATTTTTCAAAATATTTCTTCTCAAGAGAAGGCAGGTTCAAAGCGGAGATTACGGTGGTTCCGGCTTTGACGTGCACAAATTCCTCCTCCACCAATGGCTCCACTTTAAGGATCAGATTGGCCTGATACACCTCTTTTGGACTGTGCACAATACGCGCACCCGCTTCGCTGTAGTCATGGTCCGAGAGGTTTGCCCCGTTACCTGCACCACTTTCTACCCACACCTCATGACCATTACGAACCAGTATTCCAACAGCGTCCGGCGTAAGCCCGATCCGGCTTTCCTGCAACGATACCTCCCGCGGCAATCCGATGTGCAATGAGTTCTGATCCTTCTTTACTGCCACCATGGATTCCTGAGGATACAAAACCGACTGTTTTGCAAGTTCTTCAAAACCGGTTATCTGTTGCTGCGCCATTTTTAAATAATAAGTATCGGATGATTTATGATGTGTAGTTTCCTTAAAACTGTTCCATAGATGTTGTCTGTACTTTCCGTTAACCGATCCTTTGGGCTTCCAGAAGCCTTTCACCGTTTTGGAGCAAATGAAGATTAATAAGCAAATACCGCTGCGGCCAAAGTGATTCAATATTTTCCGGCCATTCGACAAAACAAAAATGCCCCGAGTCAAAATACTCTTCTATTCCTATATCCAGTGCCTCCGTCTCGTCCTTGATACGATAAAAGTCGAAATGATAAACAATTTCTTTTTCAGGACCGCTGTATTCGTTCACCAAAGCAAAAGTGGGACTATGAACCAGCGTTGTAATTCCAAGATTTTGACAGAGTGTTTTGATGATCGTCGTCTTCCCGGCCCCCATCTGCCCTTGAAAAAGCCAGACATGATAATCCTTACCCCATGCCATTAAACCTTCACAAACGGCATCCAGATCTGTCAGTTCTTTGAAGCGAAAGGTTGCGGGTGTTAAGTTCATGATACAAAAATACCATATTTTGGAAACAGTAAACACTTTTTGGAAACCTCATTTCTACCGGCATCCATACAAAGGGCATACAATAATCCTGCCATGACTTTTCCGCAGGCAGAATGCAGGAAAATCATGGCAGGAAAATAGGTGTATGATGTACATTATAAGTAGCCTCCAGAGAACCGCCATCAACCACTTGCCTTCCCTCCGGAAACGGTTAAACCCTCCATTCCTTTTTCATATCGCGGCCCAGAAGTTTGTCCGCTTCTTTGTCATTTACAAATTTCTCCTTTGCCGGATCCCACTTAAGTGAACGCTGAAGCTGATACGCAATATTCCCAAGGTTACAAACAGAAGCCGTCCGGTGACCTGTCTCCACGTCACAGATGGGTGCCTTCCGGGTTCGGATGGCGTTCAGGAAATCTTTATAATGACTATCACTTACATACACACCATCCTGGGTATCTGTGAATACTTTGTCTTTCATTGTTTCCGGTGTTACTTTCAGGTCGCCGCGGGCCACCCAAACCTCCCCGTCCGAACCCACAAAATGACAATGCTGCTTTCCTTCTACCGGCCTGTGAATCACCTCAACCCCATTGGCATATTTATAAACCAGCCCTTTGCCCGGTTCCGAGTAAATCAGCTCTTCAGGCCCGCTGTTATCCATGTTCAGTCCCCACTGGGCAATGTCAAACATGTGCGCGCCCCAGTCTGTCATACCGCCACCTCCAAATTCACGGTAATCTCTCCATTTGGGCCAGAAGGTGGCGTCCATTGCGGGTGCCAGTTCGTTGTTATAGGGTCTGGAAACCGTGTTGGGCCCCATCCACATATCCCAGTTCAGCCCCTGCGGCTTCACTTCTTCCTGAAGGTTCCAGGCTTTTGGCGGCCCGCCCACGTTGACGTACACCTTCTGCACCTTGCCTATGATGCCATTTCTTACCAACTGAACTGCCTGCCTGAATTCCTTTGCCGACCGCTGCATGCTTCCCGTTTGAAAAACACGGTTATGTTTCCGGGTTGCATTCACCATAGCCCTTCCTTCCTTAACCGTGAGGGATAACGGCTTTTCACAATAAATATCCTTTCCTGCCTCGGCAGCACGGACGGCCATGGCCGCATGCCAGTGATCCGGCGAGGCGATGACCACGGCATCAATATCCTTCCGGGCTAACAACTCCCGGAAATCAGCAATACCCACTGCTGATTTATAATTACCTTGCCCTATTTTGTCGGCATACCATTTGTTGGTGGCGTTCACGAAAGTATCCAGTTTTACGGCATATACATCCGATGCCGCCACAATCTGGGTTTCGTTGGTATCCAGAAACCGGTTTTTCAGCCCCCCGCTCTGGCGTCCGCACCCTATAAATCCTAATGTAATTTTGTCACTGGGTGCTAAAAAACCCTTTCCCCCCAAAACATGCCTAGGCACAATGTAAAACGACGCAAGGGCAGCGCCGGATTTCAAAAAATCACGTCTGTTAAAATTTTTGGCAGATTCCATTGTCATAAAACAGTAGTTTTAATGTAAAAACAGCATTACTAATAAAGAGTAGCAGGCAAGTTTTTACCCCTTTTTTGCATTTTAAATTGCCGAAATTGTATTGCATATCTCATTTCTCCTAAATAATACTATGCTTTCAACACTTTCCAGACGAGACTTTCTGATCAGATCGGTGGCCGCCGGAGCTGCGCTTCCGCTCATGGCGGAAGAATCATTTTCAGCTTCCAAACCAGCTCCAGACGGGATGCCCAAGGTCCATATTTTCTCCAAACACCTGCAATTCCTGAATTACAAGGAGATGGCTGAAGTGGCCAGAGAGCTGGGTTTTGATGGTATCGATCTGACCGTAAGACCGAAGGGACATGTACTGCCGGAACGTGTTGAAACAGATTTACCTCTGGCTGTTGAGGCGATGAAAAAAGTGGGATTCTCTCCCGCTCTTTTTTGCACCGCCGTGGAAGATGCTCAGAATGCTGTGGATAAAAAGCTGCTTGAAACTGCGGCTTCCCTGGGTTTTAAATATTACCGCATGAACTGGTACCGGTATGGCACCGAGAAAACCATGCCTGCCTATATTGATGAATTCCGGGACAAAGTGACCGGGTTGAGCCACCTCAACAAAAAACTGGGCATAACGGGCTGTTACCAGAACCATGCGGGCCGTATGGTAGGTGCATCACTCTGGGAGATCTGGGCGATGCTGCAAAAAGCAGATCCCGCGCACATGGGTTCTCAGTATGATATCCGCCATGCCACACTAGAGGGTAACCTTTCCTGGCAAACCGGCTTTGAATTGATTCAGCCCCATATTAAAACCCTCGTAATGAAAGACTGCGTTTTTGAAAAAAACAATGGAAAATGGGCTGCTAAAAGTGTTCCGCTCGGTCAGGGTATGGTAGATTTCAAAACCTATTTCAAGTTGCTGAAAACTTACAAAGTTGATGTACCGGTATGTCTTCACCTGGAATATCCGCTTGGCGGAGCCGATCAGGGAGCCTTTAAAATTACGGTTGAAAATAAAGTAGTGTTTGATGCAATGAGGCGGGATTTACAAAAATTAAAAGAACTTTGGGCTGAGGCCTGACATCTGATTATACTTAGCTGAAACGATTACAGGCAAATGTCGTACAAACTTATTCTGGCCTTATCACTACTGATAATCACCGGTTTCTCCTTTATCAGAATAGCTGATCAGAAAGATTGGCCGGAATATAATGGTGATGGAGCAAGAAGCCATTACTCAACGCTGGATCAGATCAATACCCAAAACGTGGGGAAGCTGAAAATCGCCTGGACTTATGCCTCCGGCGGTGCGGACACCGTGGGGAGCCGCACCCAGATCCAGTGCAACCCGATCATTATCAACGGAATTCTTTACGGAGTATCTGCGGATATTCAGGCATTTGCCCTGGACGCAGCCACCGGCAGGGAAATATGGAAAACCGAAGTTACCGACAACAGTGGTACCCTCAGCCGCGGTGTTACCCATTGGGAAGACGGAGACGACAAACGAATCTTTTTTGGTGCAGGAAAGTGGCTCAACGCACTGGACGCCAGAACAGGAAAACTGATTGAAAGCTTTGGAGAAAATGGCCGCATCAATCTGCTGAATGACATTCAGCGACCTGGTTCGGACGAATATATTAAAGCCAATACCCCCAACACGATCTATAAAAACCTGATCATCACCGGGGCACGGGTAAATGAAAACGAAACTTCTCTGCTTGGGGATATCCGGGCTTTTGATACACGTACGGGTCGAAAAATCTGGACTTTTCATACCATTCCTGCCAAAGGAGAGGCCGGGTATGAAACCTGGGCGCAGGGAAACCCACGTGCCCATATAGGAGGGGCTAATGCCTGGGCAGGTATGGCCATAGACCGCCAGCGGGGAATCGTGTACATACCAACGGGCTCTGCCGCGTATGATTTCTACGGAGGAAACCGGCTGGGAAATAATCTGTATGCAAACTGTTTACTGGCCCTGGATGCAGCAACGGGTAAAAAACTATGGCATTACCAACTGGTACACCATGATATCTGGGACCGCGACCCTCCCTCGCCTCCCAATCTTCTGACCATCACCCACAAGGGCAAGGCCATTGATGTGGTATCACTTGTCACCAAACAGGGCCATATTTTTGTGTTTGACAGGGTAACAGGTAAACCCGTATTCCCGATCACTGAAAGGCCTTTCTCTTCCGCCGGAGCAGTACCTGGTGAAAAACCAAGCCCCACACAGCCCATTCCCACATTACCTGTCCCTTTCACGCGCCAGGGTTTCACAGAAAAGGACCTGAGCCCTTTTGTAGCCGACCGGGATTCCATTGTGAAGATCATCCGGAAGTCGAAATCCGGGTCACCTTATATCCCGATCGGTTTCGACAGAACCATTTTCTTTCCCGGGACCGATGGAGGCGCGCAATGGGGCGGCGCTGCAACGGATCCGGAAGGTATAATCTACATTCCAGCCAAGGAAATACCGGTGTATACCTCTCTGATAAAAAAACAGGAAACCAAAGGCAAAGAGCTGACAGGAAATAAATTGTATCAGCTTTATTGTGCTGCCTGCCATGGCGCCGACCGTATGGGCAATCATGACGGATCCTACCCTTCCCTTGCGGGCATCAGCAAACGGCTTACCGAACCACAAATCCGGGATCTGCTTGCCAAAGGCCGTGGCATGATGCCTTCGTTTACGCACATCTCGGAGGCCGAAAGAAAAGGCATCATTGATTTCATATCTGATAAACAAAGCAGCCAGGCCGTCAGCGTTTCGGCCAAAAGCGAAGTACCTTACCAGCATACGGGTTATAACCGGTGGTACGACAGCAACGGTTACCCCATCAGCCAGCCTCCATGGGGCACACTCACGGCTGTTGATATGAATACCGGCCAGCGGCGCTGGCAGATCCCGCTTGGAGAATATCCCGAACTTACAAAAAAAGGTATACCACCAACGGGTACGGATAATTATGGCGGTCCGCTGGTGACCGGCGGCGGCCTCATTTTTATTGCTGCCAGCCGCGATGAACAATTCAGAGTTATTGATAAAAAAACCGGGCGAATCTTATGGAGTACCCGACTTCCCGCTGCGGGTTATGCTTCGCCAAGTACATATATGCTCAACGGGAAACAGTATGTGGTCATAGCCTGCGGTGGAGGGAAACTCAATACCAAATCCGGCGACAAGTACCTGGCATTTTGTCTGGATTAGATGGACAAATAGCATCGCAGAACCTAATTCCGTTGCGAGACGTATTATTCAAATAACTTGAAGCGGGCGCGTTGTAAAACCATAGCGCACCGCTAATTTTGTCATTGGATATATATGACTATGCAAAAAATAGACCTTTTTTCGAGACCCGACCTTTCCCTGTTTTTTGAATCCAGGCGGGAAGATATTATTCGATATATCAAAGCGCTTCCTGATAAACATTTTGGCAATGATCAACTGGAAGAAGAAACCAAAAAGATCAGAAAAGAATACCTCGTCAGAATGCCGGAGCTGGATTTTGGAAATCGGAAAAGAACCGAATCCGCCGATGCCCGGGGTACACGAATGGAGATACCTTATTCCGGATCCGCCGATCTGCTCGCTTATAGTCCTTCTCAAACCAGCGACCATCAGCTGACTGATTATTTCGATGACGATGAAGAAATGTTGCTCATCAAAGAAATACCACTTTCAACTGAAAATATAACCGCTTATTTCGATGAACAGCTTGCCCTGATTCAGAAGAAGCATAAAGAACTGTCAACCATTGTTTGGGAAGAAACAGACAACCTGAGTGATCTCATCGACTCGGAAATTAAAAAAAGGTCCAGGAAAATCCGTGATAATAGAGATTTCCTGGACGGCCTTGCCAGCTGATGGAAAATCTGAGCATTTTCCATCAGAAAAATCATATTATTTGTCAGCCACAGGCAGCGCCGGAAGAACCGGATGATCGGTTTTGAACTCTTTCCCGAGCAACTTGGCAATGGTAGCTGCAATTTGTCCCTGATAGAACTGGACTTTGTTTTTGCTCTCTCCTTCTGCATTTATGGCAGGGCCTATGGCCGCAATCCAGATTTCTCCGGAGCCTGGTATTTCAGTCCCATGGTGTTTCCATTCGCCACCTTTTGCCTGTCCGCGGCCATGATCTGTGGTAATGATCAACGTGGTTTTGTTGGCATATTGCTTGCTGGACTGGATATATTCCCATATCTGACGGATCCAGGCATCCGATTTTTTTGCAGCATCCAGGTACAGATCGTACACGCCTGCATGGGCAAATTCGTCGGTATCCCCCAGCGCAAAATGTATTAATCTTGGCTTATTAACCTTCATATATTCAAAAGCGATGTTAAAAGTAGCTGCATCCAGCCGCTCGCCGCCATGAAAAAGATCGGGTACTTCATGTTGTAATTTATTGAAAATGACCTGATTTGGAGTCAACTTACCTTCTACATCCTTAAAACCATCGTTGACCGGAAAACCGCATCGCTGCGCGTTGTAGATGGAAGAAAAAACATCCCAGGAGCCAAATACTGCCGTTTTTCCTTTAAAATCGGGCAGTTTGTTGAGATACTCAAAAACCGTTTCGTTTTTATTCGGGATTTTGTCATTTGAGTTGACGGCCGTATCAGGATATCCCGTAGCGATTTCATTGTAACCTGGATATGAAAACCAGTAAGGGTTGGCATTGTTTACATGATTTTCAAATTTGCGGTTGCCCAGTAAAAGGCCTTCTTTGGATAGCACCGTCCAAAAAAACGGCATCAGCCTGCTCCTTCTTTCCGTGGCTGTTGGTGCCCAAAAACGGTTCTGCACATAAGTTTTATTATATGCCGCTGCGCTGTCGAAAGTCAAAAGGCTGTCTGCGCCACCGAAAACTTCCTGCCAGCGTAATCCGTCCATGGTTACCAATACCACATTTTCGGAAATCCGGGTTTGTGAGAAACCTGCGCCGGAAATGCAGCTCCAGAAAACAATAAGTAAGAGTTTTTTCATCGTTAAATTAAGTTTAGACAATCCCAGTATATTTCCAAAGACAACTCCCGGGTACCGGCACTCAATTTAGTCAATTAAGCCATGCATCGGAGGAATTCAGAGGAACATCTTTTTATTTTACAAACCTTCCGAACCATACATTTGACCGGAGATATTCATATTCTTTCAAATTACAGTATGGCCAGAAATAAGCCGTTTGATTTATATACTCCATCTTTTGTAATGGACAACCAACGTAAAACCAGTCTGACCTGTACCGGGCCGCCGCATCGCTAGTATTTGAACTCTTGCCGCAATGCACATATCCCGTACCTTTGTAAGTAACAACATCCTGGACTCTATTTTTCAACTAATTTAATACTATGTCTTCCAGAATTCTCAATGTAGGTTTAATAGGTTTCGGATTATCCGGCCGTTATTTCCATTCCCCGTTCCTGTCGGTCAATCCACGTTTCAAACTTAAAAAAGTTGTGGAGAGAAGCAAAAATGAAGCGCAGGAATTTGACCCCGACATCGAAAACGCACGTTCTGTGGATGAACTTCTGAGTGATAAGTCGGTGGATCTTGTTTTTATCTGCACGCCCAATGACACCCATTTTCAGTATGCCATGGATGCGCTGGAAAATGACAAACATGTGGTTATTGAAAAACCGTTTGCCAATACTGAAGCAGAAGCCCGGCAGCTTGTTGCACTTGCGGAAAAGAAAGGATTGGTACTCACAGCTTATCAGAACCGTCGCTGGGACTCAGACTTCCTGACGATCAAAAAGCTGATGAACGAAGGCAAGTTGGGTGATATCATTGAATACGAATGCCGCTATGACCGTTATCGTCCCGTTGCGCAGGCCGCTAATTCATGGAAGGAGCAGCCTGGCGTCGGATATGGCAACATCTATAACCTGGGTCCGCACCTGCTTGACCAGGCACTGGTTTTGTTTGGCACGCCCGAATCCGTAACTGCAGATATCCGCACGGTACGCCCGGGAAGTGTTATTGACGATTATTTCGATGTAAGGCTTACCTATGCCGACAAGCTGGTGATCGTCAAGTCGAGCCTGATGGTTTATGGAAATTTCCTGCGATATAACCTCCATGGCACCAAAGGTTCCTTTATCAAGGGCGGCCTGGATCCTCAGGAAGAAACATTGCGCAAGGATATTTTGCCCAATGTGCAACCTTGGGGCGTTGAACCCGAGGACCGATGGGGCAAACTGTACAGCGACGATTTCACAGGTGTTATCCCGAGCGAAGCCGGTGATTATATGCCATTCTATGACAATGTTTACGAGGCGATTGTGGAAGGTACCGAGCTGGCCGTGAAGCCTTCGGAAATCCTGAGAACAACCCGCGTCATTGATCTTGCTCTGGAAAGCAGCCGAGATAAAAAGGTCATGACTTATTAAAATTATCGGTGGCACGGCTGCGTCACCTCGCCCAATGGGGCTATGTTGCCTCAGCCGTGCCACCGATCCACCCGGACTCCCCCAAAACTGACCAAAGTCACAATTTTTTCCGTCCGTCGTCATCTTTCCTGGTGGCTTTTTCCGGCAATTTTGAACCGATATTCAAACTGAGTGTCAGATTCATTTCATCTTTTGCTCTAGGAAACCAGCAACACCATCAAAGACCAGCCCCAGCCATGGAAACTGACGAATATATATTGCCGGACAAAACGCAAACCTCACACCATTGCTATCACTGCGGTGAAGAAATAAAGGAGGAGGTCATCACTTTGGACGAACATCAGTTTTGCTGCCAGGGCTGTTCTTTGGTTTATGATGTTTTAAAAGAAAACGACCTTTGCCGTTATTACACCATTGATGGCTCCAATGGCAACTCCCCGGACGGATCCTACTTCCAGGGTAAATATGATTACCTCGATTTGCCCGAAATCTCAGCCAAAATACTTGAGTTCAGTGATGGGAAATTATCCCGGGTCAACTGGTATATCCCCAAAATGCATTGCAGTTCGTGTATCTGGCTGCTGGAACAGTTGCACAGGCTCAACCCTGCCATCCGGAGTTCCGTTGTTAATTTCCCGGAAAAAAAGGTCAGGATTACCTTTGACGCTACCAGTGTACAGCTAAGCCAGCTCGCCGCACTCATTACAAGTATCGGATACGAACCCTACCTCAGCCTGAACGACATTGAAGGCAAACAGCTCAGCCGATGGAACAGGACCCGCTTGTATAAAATAGGAATTGCTGGCTTTGCCTTTGGGAATATCATGATGATGAGTTTTCCTGAATACTTCCATTTAGGAAAAAATGGTACCGACCACCAGCTGAAAATGATGTTCAGCGTGCTGAATATTGCATTGAGTATCCCGGTATTTTTTTATTGTGCTGCCGACTTTTTCAAATCTGCCTGGACCGCCCTGAAAGCCAGGTACTTTAATATTGAAGCCCCTATTGCACTGGCCCTGAGCTGTGTTTTCCTGACCAGCCTTTACCAGGTCGCCACCGGAACCGGCCCGGGTTATTTTGATTCGCTGGCAGGTGCTGTCTTTTTTATGCTGATCGGCCGGTATTTTCAGGATAAAACCTATGCTGGTATATCCTTTAACCGCGACTACAAATCGTATTTCCCTGTTGCCATTTCGGTACTAAAAGACGGACAGGAACAACGGACACCCATTACAGAGCTAAAACAAAATGATCGGATGCTGGTTCGTAACGAGGAGCTTATACCGGCAGATTCGGTTTTGTGCAGCCCGAGAGCCATGATCAATTACAGCTTTGTTTCCGGCGAAGCAGAACCTGTATTAAGGCAGAAAGGAGATACCATTTATGCCGGCGGAAAACAGAACGGCCCTTCCATTGAGCTGGAAGTATTACGCCCTGTGGCCCAGGGATATCTTACGCAACTATGGAATAATGATACTTTCACCAAAGAAAAGGAGGATCAGCAGCAGACACTGGCAGCACGCATCAACAGGTATTTTTCGGCAGCGGTACTGTCACTGGCTGTAATTACCTTTCTTGTCTGGCTTTTGATTGCACAGAAACCAGAAACAGCCTTTAACGCTTTCACTACCATTTTGCTAGTGGCATGCCCGTGTGCTCTGTTGTTGTCTTCTACGTTCACCAATGGCAACCTGCTCGGCCTCTTTGGAAAACACCGTTTTTATCCCAAAAACGCGCATGCCATTGAAAGGCTATCGCATATCAACACCATCGTATTTGACAAAACCGGTACCATTACGCTCGGAGATGAAGCGGAGGTAAATTATGTGGGAAGAGAGTTGTCAGACACTGAATTGGTAATGATAAAAACGATAGCTTCCCAATCTTCACATCCCCTCAGCCGGACCCTGGCGAAAAGCTTGCCGCACGTCCAGGCCAGCAAACGGGTCCTGAGTGAATATGAAGAAACCGGAGGTGCGGGAATTAAAGCATTATGGGGAAAGACCGAGGTAAAGCTGGGTTCGGCCAGGTGGGTGGGAGCAGATACTGACAAACTCCCGGGAACCAACTCCCTGGTGTATGTATCCATTGACGGCCAGGTTCCGGGATATTTTACATTTAAAAGTAAATATCGCCCCGAACTCGCGGAAACAATCAGTGTATTACAAAAATCGGGATATGAAACTTACTTGTTATCAGGTGATAAACCAACGGATAAAGAATTCCTGAAAACCATTTTTCAGGACGAAACCAGAATTTTTTTCGAACAGAAGCCCGAAGAAAAGCTTAGGTTCATTGAACAGCTTCAAAAAAACAGGAATGCCAGGGTACTCATGGTAGGCGACGGGCTGAATGATGCCGGGGCGCTTAAACAAAGTGACGTCGGCCTTGCCGTATCCGATGATATCAACAATTTCTCTCCTTCCTGCGATGCCATCGTGGAAGGCGCACAATTAGCTGCCCTGCCCGGTTATATCAATCTGGCAAGATCCGGGCAACGTACCATTAAGATCAGCTTTGCCATTTCGCTGTTGTACAATGCCATAGGTGTTTCCTTCGCCGTTGCCGGAAAACTGTCTCCGGTGATCGCGGCCATACTGATGCCCGTCAGTTCTATTTCTATTGTTGCATTTACGACGCTCGCCACCAACCTTGCCGCGCGCAAATGGATAAAAAACTGACCAATGTCATATTTGAACACAGGTAGTTATCATGCGCCGGAGCAACTTCGGACAGTAGTTTTGAACCATCAAACAATCCAAGAAAATCACTAGCTATGAGTGCCTTATATCTGTTAATCCTGGCCAGCCTGCTTGTGGCACTGGGATTCCTGGGAGCCTTTATCTGGTCTGTTAAAAAAGGGCATTTTGATGATGACTACACTCCGTCTGTCCGCATTTTACTGGACGACAAAGAGTAGTTGTCCTTTTTGACCTCCTTCCTGTCCACCATTCCAATCATACCTATTACCCATATTTATTCACCATTCTTTCTCAATATTATGTCTAACATTCCCCATCCCAATATCGCATCGGTAGAGCTGGATGAGTTCGAGTATGACAACAAGATCGTCCGGGATTTTGCAATTGCCACGATTTTGTTCGGTCTGATCGGTATGCTCGTTGGATTACTGGCAGCGTTTCAGCTGGTTTTCCCCAACCTCAATTTCGACCTCCCCTACACCACTTTCAGCCGCATCAGGCCACTGCATACCAACGCCGTTATTTTTGCCTTTGTGGGCAACGGCTTTTTTACAGGTCTCTATTACTCAGTACCCCGGGTACTCCGCACACCTGTGTGGAGCCCAGTGTTGAGCCGTTTTCACTTCTGGGCCTGGCAGCTGATCATCCTCGGTGCAGCCATCACCTTACCTATGGGTTTTACTTCATCCAAGGAATATGCGGAGCTTGAATGGCCCTTTGACATTGCCATTGCAGTTGTTTGGGTTTCTGCCCTTGTTAATCTGATCATGACCACTATTAACCGCCGGGTGGAACACATTTATGCAGCTGTGTGGTTTTACATTGCTTCATTTGTAACAGTGGCTATGCTTCATGTGGTTAACAGCATAGAACTGCCCATTTCTTTCCTGAAAAGTTATCCGGTTTACGCTGGCGTGCAGGATGCGCTCGTGCAGTGGTGGTACGGACATAATGCAGTCGCATTTTTTCTGACCACCCCCTATCTCGGGCTGATGTACTATTTTCTCCCGAAAGCTGCCAACAGGCCCATTTACTCCTACCGCCTGTCCATTGTTCACTTCTGGGCATTGATATTTATCTATATCTGGGCTGGGCCACACCATTTGCTTTACACTGCACTTCCCGAATGGGCACAAACACTCGGTACCATATTTTCAATTATGCTGATCGCGCCTTCCTGGGGAGGTATGATGAACGGGCTGATGACGCTGCGCGGGGCCTGGGATAAAGTGCGGGAAGACGTGGTGCTAAAATTTATGGTGGTTGCAATTACCGCGTACGGTATGGCCACTTTTGAAGGCCCCATGCTTTCGCTAAAAAATGTAAACGCTATTGCACACTACACCGACTGGATTGTCGCACACGTTCACGTAGGTGCGCTGGGCTGGAACGGCTTCCTTACTTTTGGAATACTGTATTGGCTTTTCCCACGCCTATATAACCGACCGTTATATTCTCAGAAAGCTGCCAACTTTCACTTCTGGATCGGTACGTTAGGTATCCTGTTTTACACCATTCCTATGTATTGGGCCGGTTGGGTACAAAGTTCGATGTGGAAAGAATTCACGCAGGAAGGCTTGCTCAAATACCCCAACTTCCTCGAAACTGTTACGCAGCTAGCCCCGCTATATTTTATGCGCAGTGTGGGAGGTACCCTTTACCTGATTGGTTTTGTGGTGATGATCTATAACCTGTGGATGACTGCCCTGAACGGCAAACTTGTTGCGACGGAAACCGCCAAGGCTATGCCGCTGAGCGCAATCTGGCAGGCGTCCAAAAGTGAATACTGGCACCGTCGCTTTCTGGAACGTAAACCGATGGCACTTACAATTTTCTCTCTGATCGCCGTAGCCATTGGTGGTATGATTGAAATGATTCCTACGTTTTTGGTAGAGTCCAATATTCCAACCATTGCCAGCGTGAAACCCTATACTCCGCTCGAACTCCAGGGAAGGGACATCTACGTACGGGAAGGCTGTTATGTGTGCCATACGCAAATGATCCGTCCGTTCCGCTCCGAAATCGAAAGATACGGCGACTACTCCAAATCAGGAGAGTTTGTATACGACCACCCTCACCAATGGGGTTCAAAACGCACCGGTCCGGACCTGCACCGTCTCGGAGGCAAATATCCCGACTCGTGGCATTACAATCACATGGAAGACCCTACTACCATGTCGCCCGGTTCCATTATGCCAAGATATGGCTGGTTATTGGAAGATGACCTGGATACAACCACCACAGGAGCGAAAATCAGAGCGATGCAGCAACTGGGCGTCCCCTACGAAGAAGGATATGACAAAATTGCCAATGTACAGTTGCATAAGCAGGCCAAGGAAATCCAGGCAAGGCTGAAACAGAGTGGAATAAAAACCAGCGAAGACAAGGAGATCATTGCACTCATTGCCTATCTGCAGCGGCTCGGAACCGACATAAAAGCTGAGAAAAACTAGCATCCGGATGAAGGTATCTATCCAGGTATCTTCATCCCGCTCAAAAATACAGACCTATCATTTCATTATTAAGGTATTATGAAATTCAGAAATTATTTAGAAAGCATAGCGGGAGTGGGGATCTTCCCACTCGTCTCGCTGATCATATTTTTTGTCTTTTTTCTCCTGCTGCTGGTTTATGTGATCGGGATTGATAAAAAGAGCCTGAACAATATGAAGAATATTCCGCTTAATGACGGAAGCATCAGAAAAACCGTATTATCTCTTGTGTTCCTTTTCATCGGCACCATCCCGGCCTGGGCACAGGAACCGGAAAAAGGAAGAGCCATCACCGGAACCGACCTCCTACTTTATGCCCTGCTGGCGATCCTGGTTTTTCTCATTCTCCTGGTTTCAATATTATTGTTTGAAGCCCTGGCCATTCTGAAACAGTACAATACCAAATCCACCTCCGGGGCAGCGTCCCAATCTCTGTTCAGCAGCAACTGGTGGAATAAATTCCGGGGTATTAACGTCGCGCTCGGAGAGGAAGACAAGCTCCTCATTCAGGGACACGATTACGATGGTATTCATGAACTGGACAACCGGATGCCGCCATGGCTGCAGTCCCTCTTTATAATGACCATCATTTTCGGAGTTGTGTATGGTATCTACTATTTCGGCGGTATCGGAGATATGCAGATAGCCGAACTAGACAAGGAAATTGCACAGGCAGAAACTGAAAAGAAAATTTATATGGAAAAAGTAGGCGCCAGCATGGATGAAAATACCGTTACCATCCTGACCGACGCCGCAGGACTTGGCCAGGGAAAAACCATTTTCACCGAAAAATGCGCTGCTTGTCACGGGCCAGAAGCCGGTGGCGCGGTAGGCCCCAACCTCACCGACGCATACTGGCTGCATGGTGGCGGTATCAAAAATGTCTTTAAAGTAATTAAGTATGGCGTACCCGAAAAAGGCATGATCTCATGGGAAAAACAGCTGTCTCCAACGGATATCCGGAAAGTGGCCAGTTATGTTTTGTCTTTGAAAGGAACCAAACCTGCCAATCCTAAAGAGCCACAGGGAGAGCTGGTGGCGGATGAGAATGTGGCTGTGAAGTAAAGGCTGTTAGCTGTTAGAGCAAATCTGACCTTTACCTAAGCTACTCTTTTATTACGCTTTTTTGAAAGGCATTGTGATTACAAAAGCCGTTTACCAACGGCACATACTATGAATACTTCAAACACTTCCCTTTTTGAACCCGACGACACCTTCCGCGATCATTTCAGCGCGGTGAATGAGGATGGAAAAAGGAACTGGTTTTATCCCCAGAAACCCAGCGGCAAATGGCATAACCGAAGAGTATGGTTTACGATCCTGATTCTGACGTTGCTTTTTGTTACCCCGTTTCTGAAATTAAACGGCCAACCCCTGCTGCTGCTGAATGTGATTGACCGGAAATTCATCATTTTCGGACTGTTCATAGGGCCGCAGGACTACTGGCTTTTCGGGCTTACGATGTTATCCTTTATGTTATTCATCGTACTCTTCACCACTATTTTCGGAAGGCTGTGGTGTGGCTGGGCCTGTCCTCAGACGGTGTTTATGGAAATGGTTTTCAGAAAAATCGAGTATGCCATCGAAGGAGACGCCGGCAAACAAAAACTGTTAAACAAAGCCCCCTGGACTTCTGACAAAATATTAAAGAAGGGGTTGAAATACACTGTGTTTCTGACGGTTTCCTTTCTGATCGCCAACCTGCTGTTGTCTTATGTCCTGGGTGTGGACGAGCTCGCGAAAATTATCCGGGAACCTATTCAGGAACATTTACCGCTTTTTACGGGAATCGTAATTTTCACCCTGGTATTTTATTTCAATTTTGCCTGGCTGCGCGACCAGGCCTGTACCGTGGTGTGCCCATACGGGCGCCTTCAGGGGGTACTGATGGACCGAAATTCCATTGTGGTTGCCTATGATTACAAAAGAGGGGAACCCAGGGAAAAGCTGCACAAGGGGCAAAGCCGCAGTGCCGGTGACTGCATCAGTTGCTTTCAATGCGTAAATGTATGTCCCACCGGGATCGACATCCGCAATGGTACCCAAATGGAATGTGTAAACTGCACGGCATGTATTGACGCCTGCGACAACATCATGGACAAAATCGGGTTTGATAAAGGGCTCATCCGATATACCTCTGAAAATGCGATTGTAAACGGAACCAATAAGCTGATCACCAAAAGGGTAATAGCCTATATTGCGGTACTGGTATTGCTCTGGTCTGTACTGGCCTATACCATCGCAGTCAGGACAGATACGCAAACCACCCTGTTCAGGGCACCGGGAAGCCAGTACATTGAAAACAACGACGGTACGGTAAGCAATCTGTATACGTTCAAAATTTTCAACAAGACCAACCGTCTTGTGCATCCTGAAATCCGCATTGAAGCGGCTGGCGGAAGACTACAGTTTGCCGGAAATCCCGATCTCACGCTGGAAGGTGCAGGGATGTCCGAAGGTACCGTCTTTATCATCATGCCAAAAAGCCAGCTAAAAAAACGAAAAACAAAACTGCAGTTATCGGTATATCAGGGAAATCAGAAACTCGAAACTTTTGAAACCACGTTTGTGGCGCCGGAAGAATAACACAGTAGAAAAAATATTAAGCAAACGTATCAGATGAAAACTTTAAAACTAAACTGGGGAGCGGGTATCGCAGTTCTTTACATGGGATTTGTGGCGATGATCGTCCTGCTGGTAGTGATGAGCATGCGCCAGAAAATTGATCTGGTTACGGATGAATATTATGCAGAGGAGCTACTGTTTCAGGGCAAAATTGACAAAATCAAAAGAGCCAAAGCATTATCCGAACCTTTAAAATGGGAGTTAACCGACGATGCCATCGTGATTCGGTACCCCGGTAATTTAGCAGCAAACACGTTGTCAGGCTCTGTCAGGTTATACTGTGCCTCCGACAACAAAAAGGACAGAAGTTTTGCCGTCAACGCTGAAAACCACCTGCAGGTTATCCCGCTCAGCAGCATTCCCGAAGGCCGCTTCGCACTTCAGATCGACTGGAAACAGGGAGAAAATCTTTATTGGGATGAAGGTGTCGTTGTAATTAAGCCGTAATACGGGCCAGTAACCCGCCAATTCTGATGAATTCTTCACTTCCCTTACTGGCTTTATCCATGGGGCTTCTCAGCAGCTTCCATTGTATCGGCATGTGCGGTCCTATTGCCCTTGCGCTACCGGTTCATCGGGGGAATAAATTTCAGCAGTTTGCCGGGCTGACTGCCTACAACACCGGTCGGGCCATAACCTATTCCGCATTGGGCATCCTCACGGGAACCCTGGCTACCTCACTGGTCTGGATCGGCTATTTCAGGTACATGTCGGTGGGTGCCGGGGTACTTCTCCTCTGCTACGTTCTGTATTCTTCCCGCCTCGAAAAGCATTTCAACCCGCCATTGTTCTGGCAAAAACAGATCAATCGCCTTAAAAGCGGTATGAAAGCAATGCTGGGCAGTAAATCATTTGGCGGCTGGTTTCTATTGGGAAGCCTCAACGGACTGCTTCCATGTGGAATGGTATATCTGGCGCTCGTCAGCTCCATGGCGACCGGAAGTATCTCCGGCTCCGCCACTTTTATGCTGCTCTTTGGGGTAGGTACATGGCCTATGATGATGCTGACCGGATATTTTAAAAATCTGATAACACCCGCCCTTCGCACCCGGATGCGGCGCTTAGTCCCTGTCATGCTCTCCGTGGCGGGTATCTGGCTGGTAGTAAGAGGCCTGGCCATTGAATACCCCACCACCACAAAAAACAACAGCATACCTGTTTGTCATTCCTCGGCGGCTGAAATCGGGAATAAGTAAGTTTTTTTCGTGACGAAGGTCATGTTTTAACCGCACTTACATTTCTAGTTTTGGGTAAATATCTCATGCATCAAAATATTTATTCTTATGGATAAGGATTTGTTGTTTAAATACAATACCCCCGGACCGCGATACACCAGCTATCCAACGGTACCCTATTGGCAGAAAACACCCCCGACCGAACAAAAGTGGAAAGAGCTTGTGCAGGATGCTTTTCTGATGTCCAACCAAAAAGAAGGTATCAGTTTATATATTCATTTGCCTTTCTGCGAAAGCCTGTGTACCTATTGCGGCTGTAACACCAGAATTACCATTAACCATGCAGTGGAAAAAAAGTACATCAACGCCCTTCTTAAAGAATGGAAAATGTACTTAGCCGTCTTTGGTGATGAAAAACCCATTATCCGGGAACTACACCTGGGAGGTGGTACCCCAACATTCTTCAGCCCTGAAAATCTTAAAATATTAATAAACAACCTCTTAAAGGATTGCAAAATACATCCCGACGCGCAATTCGGTTTTGAGGCCCACCCCGGAAACACAACCGACGAACATTTGCAGGCGCTGTATGAAGTCGGTTTTCGGAGGATCAGTATCGGCGTGCAGGACTTCAATCCGATTGTACTGGCAGTAATCAACCGACATCAGACATTTGAGCAAGTGAGTCATCTGACTTCCAAGGCCAGGGAAATCGGGTATGATTCGGTCAACTATGACATTGTTTATGGCTTGCCCATGCAGAAAAGCTGTTACATGATGGAAACCATGATGAAAGTAGTACGTCTGCGCCCTGACAGGATCGCCTTTTACAGTTACGCTCACGTTCCGTGGATCAAACCCGGCCAGAGAAGTTATACCGAAAAAGACCTGCCTGATGCCGACAAAAAAATGGCCATATACGAAACAGGGAGAAATGCGCTGGAAATGGCAGGTTACAAAGACATTGGTATGGACCATTTTGCGCTGGAAACGGACGGCCTTTACCGGGCCAATCAAAACGGGAAACTGCACCGGAATTTTATGGGATATACCGATACACACACGCAATTACTCATCGGACTTGGGGCGTCGTCCATCAGCGATACCTGGTGGGGATATGTCCAGAACGAAAAGAAGATTGAGGATTACTACCAACAGATTGAAGAAGGCCTTCTCCCCATTGCCCGCGGACACGAGCTTACCCGGGAAGACCTGATTATCAGAAAACACATCTTGCGCCTGATGACGCAAATGGAAACCTCATGGAGTAACCCAAATGAAGTATGCGAAGATTTTTACAGGGGACTTCAGAGACTGGATGAACTCGAATTTGACGAACTGATAACCATGGAACCCTATCATCTGAAAATTACAGAAAAAGGGAAGGCCTTTATACGAAACGTATGTATGGCATTTGACGCCAGGCTCTGGGCAGACCTACCGCAGACCAGTCTCTTCAGCCAAACGGTTTAAAAAAATTCAGCAGTAAAAAAATCTTTTCCGACGGTATCTGAACCTGTTTACCCGTGATTCCTGACACCAGACCTGTTGTGCCCCAGCCTTTAATATTTGCTACCTTCAACTATGTCCTTTAACTTGGTATGTTTGAAACGTTATTATTAAAACATACGAAAGAAATGACACGGCATATTGAAATGCTGGACGCCCTGTTTAAGCATGCAACAGAGGGAATTGTGGTAGTGAACAAAGACGGGGTCATTGTAATGCTCAACCCTAAAGCCAAGGAGTTGTTTGGTTATTCGGATAAGGAACTCATCGGAAGGAAAATAGAAACGCTCATTCCCCAGAGGCTCGCCGGGCACCACGTACATTACAGGGATACCTATTTCGAATCGCCGAAGGCACGCGGGATGGGCCATGCAATGGACCTGTTCGCCAGAAGAAGCGACGGTACCGAATTCCCGGTTGAAGTAAGCCTTAGCCCTTTCACAACCAGCGAAGGGGAGTTTGTTGTAAGTTTTGTGATTGATATTACCGACCGGAAGAAACAGGAGAACAGGATCAGGGAAGCCAATCAGGAAATACAAAAATTAAACGAAGAACTGGAGGAACGTGTGGTACAACGTACCGAAGAACTTGCCAAAGCAATTAGAAAAGTGGAACAATCGCAGGAAGAGGTAATGCGTGCCCTGAAAAAAGAACGGGAACTGAACAATATGAAGAGCCAGTTTGTTACCATTGCCTCACATGAGTTCAGGACACCGCTGGCTACCATCCTCTCATCAGCGTCTCTCATCGGCAGGTATTCAAGGAGTGAGGAAGAAGACAAGCGGCAGAAACACGTATTAAGGATTAAATCAGCCGTTACCAACCTCACCGAAATCCTGAACGACTTCCTGTCCATTGGCAAGCTGGAAGAAGGCAGGGTGCACAGTGTACCCGTAGCAACTGACCTGCTCGAATTTTGCGGAGGACTCACTGAGGAAATAAAAGCACTATGTAAGGAAAGCCAGCAGATCGAATTCATTTACAAGGGTTTAAGTGAAGTATGGCTCGACAAGCAACTCCTGCGTAATGTACTTTTCAATCTGCTTTCCAATGCGATCAAATACTCGGAATCCGGCAAAAAAATCTTTTTCAGGGTTCAGTCCAGCGCAACATCCGTGAACATTGAAGTCGAGGATCAGGGCATTGGCATACCGGAGGCCGATCAGACGCACATTTTCGACCGCTTTTACAGAGCCAAAAATGCCGGAAATGCGCAAGGGACAGGTCTGGGCTTAAACATTGTGCAAAATTACGTGGAGCTGATGACAGGCCAGATATCCTTCAAAAGTGAGATTGGAAAGGGAACCACTTTTTCTATTCACATTCCCAATCAGGTACCCTCCGAATCCAAAGACAGTGCCATTTAAATTGTTACGGTCATTTACTAAAAATCAAACCCGGCTTAACGCTCTTACCATTGGAAACCAAGAAAATTCTATTAATTGAAGATAACCCCGAAATGCGGGAAAACACAGCTGAGATTCTTGAGCTGGCCAACTATAAAGTCCTGACGGCTCAAAACGGAAAAGAAGGCTTACAGCTTGCGCATCAGGAAGATCCGGACCTGATCATCTGTGATATTATGATGCCCGAACTGGACGGATACGGGGTCCTCCACATGCTTGGCAAAGACGACCTGACGGCCGGTATCCCTTTTGTTTTCCTGACCGCCAAAGCAGAGAAAGATGATTACCGCAAGGGCATGACAATGGGTGCGGACGACTACCTCACCAAGCCTTATGACGACGTAGAGCTTTTGAACGCTGTGGAAATGCGGCTAAAAAAAAGTGAAAGACTTAAAAAAAAATTCGATCGTACAGCAGAGGGCCTGGAAGATTTCATCAAGGAAGTAAAGTCATTTGACCTGCTTGCCAAGCTGGCGGAAGATAAAAAAATAAAAACCCTGAAGAAGAAAGAAACGGTCTATACCGAAGGGAGTTATCCCTCCAATATCTTTTTTCTCCAAAAGGGAAAAGTGAAAGCGTACAAGTCTAACGACAGCGGCAAGGAATATATCACTGACCTGTACAAGGAGGGAGATTTTTTCGGGTATCTGGACCTTTTGCAGGGAGAGTCCTACCAGGAAACCGCTATAACGCTTGAGAATTCCGAAGTGGCCATGATACCCAAAGAGGACTTTTTCAATCTTTTGCAGGGCAACAGGGAGGTATCTTCCAAATTCATCAAAATGCTGTCCAACGAAATTAAAGATCGTGAAGAGAGGCTCCTTCAGCTGGCGTACAATTCGGTCCGGAAAAGGGTTGCCCAGGCACTGGTAATGCTCGTACAACGGTATCAGGAAGATCGTCAGAAGCCGTTTTCAATGTCCATCACGCGGGAGGATATTGCGTCCATGGCAGGTACGGCCACAGAAACCGTGATCCGCACGTTGTCAGACTTTAAAGATGAAAAACTTGTGGATATGAAAGGAAGCCTGATCACCGTAATGGAATACGACAAGCTAGCCCGGATGCGGAATTAGACGGCAGGCAGTTTTTGGTATGCTGTACTGCCTGCTAAAAAGTGCATACGGCCTACCCTTTCCTAAGATACTGAACCATTAGTTTTCCGGCCCGCTGCGATGCCCCCTTCCCTCCTACCTTCCGGTGAAGTTCGGCATAATCGCGAAGCAAGGTATCCCGTTTTGCGCCCCCCGGCAAAATCGATCTCAGCTCAGACACCAGATTCTCTTCATTCAGCTCATCCTGAATGAGTTCTCTTACTACCTCCCGGTCCATGATCAGGTTCACCAGCGAAATAAACCGTACCCGGATCAGCCATTTGGCAATGCGGTAGGAAATGGCACTTGTTTTGTAGCAAACTACTTCGGGTACATTCAGCAGTGCCGTTTCAAGCGTGGCCGTACCCGATTTCACAAGCGCTGCGTCAGCAACGGACAACAGGTCATACGTAGCCTCGTAAACGATACCTGCCCTCCCATCCTTAAGGTACTCCTCGTACAAAGAAGCCGGAAGATTTTTCACCCCTGCAATCACAAACCGGTATTCCGGGAAATGCGGCTGCACTCCCAGCATCAGGTTCAGCATATTGACAACCTCCTGTTTCCGGCTTCCGGGTAACAAGGCGATAACAGGCCTGGAACTATCTCCGAGATACTTTTCACGGAAAATAGGATCGGCGTTAAATTCCTCAATGGCATCCATCAAAGGATTTCCCACATAGTCAACGGGGTAGTGGTACTGTTTGTAAAAATCAATCTCGAATGGGAAGATCACAAACATGCGGTCTACATCCTGTTTGATTTTCAAGGCCCTTTTCTGGTTCCAGGCCCACACTTTGGGAGAGATATAATAAAAAACCCTGATACCGCTTTTCTTTCCAAAAGAAGCAATCCTGAGGTTAAAACCAGGGTAATCGATCAAAATGATCACTGCAGGCTCATAAGCCCGAATATCTTGTTTACATTTTTTCAGAAACCCACTTATTTTCCTGATATTCAGGACCACCTCCAAAAAACCCATGAAAGCCGTATCCTGATAGTGCGTCACCAGTTCCATTCCTTCGGCCACCATCATATCTCCTCCCCATCCCCTGAACACCGCTTCAGGGTCACTCTCTTTAATACCCTTGATCAGATTCGAACCGTGTAAATCGCCCGAACGTTCGCCGGCAATCAGATAGTATTTCATTTTAGCTGCTGCGCAAAGCGGTTAGGTGGGGATTGCAATTATTCTCCGTAGTATTCTACAAAATTCTTGGGAGTTTCTACCAGTTTAATGTAGTGAAGCCTGGCATGAGGGGCAGCTTCCGCGATGGCTGGTTCCAGGATTTTCCATATTTCATAAACAAAAATTTCACAGGAAGCCATTTTACCAGCCATAAAATCAACGTCCAGATTCAGGTTTTTGTGGTCCACCTTGTCAATGATCCTTTTCTTCACAATATCACCCAGTACTTTAAGATCAATCACAAAGCCCGTGTCCGCATCGGGTATCCCTTTCACAGTTACAATCAATTCAAAATTGTGCCCGTGCCAGTTATTATTGGCACACGGACCAAACACCTCCTGGTTCTTCTCCTCAGACCAGGATGGATTGAATAACCTGTGTGCCGCATTAAAATGCTCTTTTCTAGTTACGTAAATCATAAAACTTTCCTTCACTCAAAAAATTGAATACAAAATTACACCTTGTATTGGTAGTTTTGCGATTATTCAGCGTATTAAGTATATTATTAAAAAATATTTTTTAACAAACAACAACAGGTTATTGACCGGCCATTGGAATTTATGCACTTGATAATCAAATCATTAAACATAGCACTCCAATCATCCCGATCATAACCGATTGATATAAAAAAAGCCATTATGATTATTGTAACAGGTGCTGCCGGATTTATCGGAAGCGGGCTTATCAGCCAGCTCAATAAAGAAGGTTTTAAAAGTATTATTGCCGTTGATGATTTTTCTAAAATCGAAAAAGCTGAAAATCTGGAAGGCAAAATTATTCAGGAAAAAGTCGAGAGAACAGAACTTTTTAACTGGATCGACGCAAATTACCGCGACGTAGAGTTTATTTTTCACATAGGCGCCAGAACGGATACTACCGAATTCAGCAAGGAGATTTTTGACGAGCTGAACGTCAACTTTTCCAAAGATATCTGGCACAAATGTGTAGCATATCAGATTCCGCTCGTATATGCTTCTTCCGCCGCAACCTACGGACTGGGCGAACTTGGGTACGACGACAATGAGGCTACCATCCCCCAGCTGAAACCGCTGAACCCTTACGGTGACTCCAAAAACGATTTCGATATCTGGGCGCTGGAGCAGGAGAAAAAACCGCTCTTCTGGGTGGGACTTAAATTCTTTAATGTTTACGGGCCAAACGAATATCACAAAGGCCGGATGGCGTCAGTTATATTCCATGCCTACAACCAGATTAAGGCAACGGAAAAAATGAAGCTTTTCCGTTCGCACAATCCCGAGTACAAGGATGGCGAGCAAATGCGGGATTTCATCTACGTGAAAGATCTCATCAACGTCTGCATATTCTTCATGCATCATCGTAAAAATTCGGGTATCTACAACCTCGGAAGCGGAAAGGCCCGTACCTTCAAGGATCTGGTTACCAACACTTTCCTTGCAATGGGCAAAACGCCGGATATATCCTTTGTGGACACCCCGGAGGATATCCGCGACAAGTACCAATATTTCACCGAAGCCAATATGGCCAAGCTGAAATCAATTGGCTACCAACAGCCGTTCCATACTTTGGAAGAAGGCGTTGAAGATTACGTAAAAAATTATCTGAGTACGCACAGCTATTTATAGCATAAAGGATAAGCCGCCGATTCCGCCTCAGCAGGACTTATTTCCAGATACATCCTTTTTTTGAATGAATAAGCGTAAATGCTGACATAACTTATGATATTCGTCATAAGTTTGTCAGCATTTTTCCATATTTTTGGGGTTCTTATTAAACTCAATATCGTTTCCCGGTGTTACCCTACAGTGATACAGCGCGATAATCATTAGACTATGAGCAAAGAAGAAGAATTGTTGGAAGAGATCACCAGTTCGGAATATAAATATGGTTTTGTAACTGATATTGAAGCAGACGAAGCCCCTCCGGGACTGAGTGATGATATAGTCCGTTTCATTTCGGCCAAGAAAAACGAACCCGAATGGATGCTGCAATGGCGGCTGAAAGCCTATCATTACTGGCTTACGCTGGCAGAACCGAAGTGGCCGAATGTTCACTACCCCGAAATTGATTTTCAGGCTATAAAGTACTACTCTGCGCCTAAAAAGAAAAAGGCCGTTGACAGTATCGAAGATATTGATCCTGAATTACGTAATACTTTCGAGCGGCTGGGTATATCCCTCAATGAGCAAAAAAGGATTTCCGGAATAGCAGTAGATGCTGTAATGGATTCAGAGTCGGTGTTTACCACCTTTAAAGGAACGCTGAAGGAAAAGGGAATTATTTTCTGTTCTATCAGCGAAGCCATCCGGGAACATCCCGACCTTGTAAAAAAATACCTGGGCTCCGTTGTCCCGGCGCGCGATAACTTTTATGCCGCGCTTAACTCGGCTGTATTCTCGGACGGATCTTTCGTATATATTCCAAAGGGAGTACGCTGCCCCATGGAACTTTCTACTTATTTCCGTATCAACGCGGCAGGGACAGGCCAGTTTGAACGGACACTGATTGTAGCCGACACTGATAGCCATGTGAGTTATCTGGAAGGATGTACTGCTCCCATGCGTGACGAAAACCAGCTGCATGCAGCAGTAGTTGAAATTTTCGCCCATGAAAATGCCAATGTGAAGTATTCTACCGTGCAAAACTGGTATCCTGGCGACAAAGAAGGAAAAGGCGGGATTTATAATTTCGTTACAAAACGCGGGATCTGCGACGGCGCCAACTCCAAGATTTCCTGGACACAGGTGGAAACGGGCTCTGCCATCACCTGGAAATATCCCTCGGTGATTCTGAAGGGCGACAATTCAATCGGTGAGTTTTATTCGGTTGCGGTTACCAACAACATGCAGCAGGCTGACACAGGCACCAAAATGATCCATATAGGCAAGAACACGAAAAGTCGTATTGTATCTAAAGGTATTTCTGCCGGTAAAAGCCAGAATTCGTACCGCGGTCTCGTTGAGGTGTTTAAACGCGCCGATAAAGCCAGAAACTTCTCACAATGTGATTCTCTGCTACTGGGTGATAAATGTGGTGCGCATACCTTCCCTTATATTGAGGTAAGCAACCCAACCGCCACCGTGGAACACGAAGCCACTACTTCAAAAATTGGAGAAGACATACTTTTCTATTGTAACCAAAGAGGTATTCCTACGGAACAGGCTGTGGCGCTGATCGTTAACGGATATGCAAAAGAGGTGCTCAATCAGCTTCCCATGGAGTTTGCCGTAGAAGCACAGAAGCTGCTTGAGATCAGCCTTGAAGGCAGTGTAGGATAGGATAAGATACAGGAGGTAAAAATCCAGTAACTGTCCTGACATTTTACAGCACGGTTTAAGCTGAAATCGATTTTATAAGTGAAAAGCCTTTGATTCGTCAAGGGCTTTTTGTATTTTATTGGTTTCCATCATTGCAACAAACACCAAACCTTCATGACCCACGTTCCTCAATTAATCGTTGACCTTTCACTTATTCTTGCAATGGCGGGTATTATAACCCT
The DNA here is from genome assembly GCF_907164905.1 of Dyadobacter sp. CECT 9275. NCBI lineage: Bacteria > Pseudomonadati > Bacteroidota > Cytophagia > Cytophagales > Spirosomataceae > Dyadobacter > Dyadobacter helix. The sequence continues at coordinate 1,964,905 of NZ_CAJRAF010000002.1, forward strand.
CATTTTCAAGAAGTTGAAACAACCGGTGGTACTTGGGTATATACTTGCAGGCCTCATCGTGGGCCCCAACTTTTCAGTATTTCCCACCATCACTGACATCAAAACCATAGAGATATGGGCAGAAATAGGCGTTATCTTTCTTTTGTTCAATCTTGGACTGGAATTCAGTTTCAAAAAGCTGGTCAAGGTCGGCAGTACCGCTGCTATTACCGGCCTTTTTGAAGTTGGACTGATGCTGGTAACCGGCTTCGTTACCGGGCAGCTTTTAGGCTGGACCAAAACGGATAGCTTATTTCTCGGTGGCATTATTGCCATATCTTCCACTACCATTATTTTCAGAGCGTTTGAAGAACTGGGACTCAAAACGCAGCAGTTCACCAAAGTTGTTTTCGGAATATTGGTCATTGAAGATCTGACAGCCGTTTTACTCATGGTATTGCTGTCCACGCTTTCCATCAGCCAGCAGTTTGCAGGTATGGAATTACTTCAGTCCATCCTGAAACTCTTCTTTTTTCTGATCATTTGGTTTTTAGGCGGGATCTTTATTTTCCCCACGCTCCTGCGCCGTTACAGAAAGCTGATGAACGACGAAAGCGTCCTGATCACCTCCATCGCCTTATGCTTCGGTATGGTCCTTCTGGTAACGCAGGCTGGTTTTTCCGCTGCGCTCGGGGCTTTTATCATGGGTTCAATACTGGCAGAAACGACACATGCCGAGAAAATTGAACACTTGCTCAAGCCTGTTAAAGATTTGTTCGGTGCAATTTTCTTTATTTCAGTAGGTATGCTCATCAACCCGGCATTACTGGTAGAATATGCGCTCCCCACGGCCATCCTTGTTTTTGTGGTGATATTGGGAAAAACGCTGTACGTCACCCTAGGGGCGCTGATATCAGGCCAGCCGCTCAAAAAATCGATGCAGGCGGGTATGAGCTTATCGCAGATAGGTGAATTCTCGTTTATTATTGCCAACCTGGGCTTATCTCTGAAAGTCACCAGCAACTTCCTCTACCCGATCGCCGTTGGGGTTTCCGTACTCACTACGTTTACCACGCCTTACATGATGCGGGCGTCGGAACCACTATACGACTGGCTGAGTAAAATGCTGCCTGAGAGATGGAAAGTGTATCTGAACCGGTACAGTACCAGCACCGAAACTATCGTAAAAACAACACACTGGAATGAGATCCTGAAATCCTACGCGCAAACTGTGCTGCTCAATTCCGTTGTGGTGATCGGCGTCACGCTGTTGTGTTCTCGTCAGCTGGCCGACCTGCTTCATGCCCGGGTTCCGGAAAACTATCTGACCAATTCAGTCATGGCATTTATCACTTTCCTGCTGGTCGCCCCTTTCCTCTGGGCATTGGTTTTTAAACGATCGAACCGCAAAGCATATTCCGCCCTATGGCTTAACCGGAAATTCAGCCGGGGACCGCTTCTGTTGCTCGAACTTTCAAGGGTACTCATTGCCATTCTCTTAATGGGATACCTGCTGAGTTGTTTTTTTGCAACACCCACTGCACTTTCAGTAGCCGGTGGTATAATGGCCATATCCTTTCTTGTGTTTTACCAAAGGCTGCAAAATTTTTACAACAAAATCGAAGATCGTTTTCTTCAGAATTTGAACGCGCGGGAGCTGGAAGGCAGTGGTAAGTCAAAGCGAATTTTGCTCCCATGGGATGCGCATTTCGCATTTCTGGAAGTAAGCCCGGACTCAACCCTGATCGGTAAAAACTTACAGGAACTTGCTATCCGCGAAAAATTCGGAATCAACGTAGTACTGATAGAAAGAGGCAGCAAAACGATACACCTCCCCCGGCCAACGGAAGTACTGTATCCCTATGACCGCATTGAGGTAATCGGTACCGACGCCCAGCTTGAAACTTTCCGAGGCCATGTGGAGGTAAGTGCGAACGGAGATGTTTACCTGGCACCTGTGGACGATATCGTGCTTGAAAAAATAGAAATTAAAAGCGACTCAAGAATTCATGGGCAGACCATCCGTGCCAGCCAGATCAGGGAAAAAACGCATTGCATGATCGTTGGTCTTGAACGGAACGGAGAACGTATACTTAATCCTGATTCCAATATGATCATCGAAAAGCAGGATATTCTGTGGATAGCCGGAAAAAGGGATCTGATTAAAGAATTCCTCAAAAACAAACCTCAGACAGACGAACTGGAAGTTTTGGCCGAAGGTTGATGGGGGGGAGTTAAAAGTAGGCAGTTTAGAGTGGGCAGTAGGCGCAGTTGGTAGCGCTGTGAACTGTGAACTCAGGTGATTTTTAGTTCAAAGTGGGTAGTTCAGAGTGGGCAGTAGGCGGAGTTGGTAGCGCTGTGAACTTTGAACTCAAAACTGTGAACTCAGATGATTTTTAGTTCAAAGTGGGCAGTTCAGAGTGGGCAGTCGGCGCAGTTGGTAGCGCTGTGAACTTTGAACTCAAAACTTTGAACTCAGATGATTTTGAGTTCAAAGTAGGCAGTTCAAAGTAGGCAGTAGGCGGAGTTGGTAGCGCTGTGAACTGTTAACTCAAAACTGTGAACTCAGGAAGCAGGCCTTGTAAACCACCCGTATGTACAGCCACAATAGTGGTGCCAGGTACAAAATAATGCTGCAAAATGAGCTCATAAAGCCCGAAAAACATCTTGCCGGTATATACCTGTTCCAGCTGTATGCCATGCTTTTGTTTAAATGTATTGATAAACGTGATCAGTTCAGGTTTCCATTTCCCGTATCCGCCAAAATGATACCCGGTTTGCAAAATCAGCTTTTCCGGATACACGGAATTTCCAGCCAGCGCAAGGATATCGTCCCTCAGAAAATCGCCTCCTTTTAATGCAGAAAAGGCAATTACCTTTTCATGCACACTTAAAATTCCGGCAGAGGTACCACCCGTACCTGCTGCAACGGCATAATAATCCGGCGAATGTCCAAGTTGAGCGGAGACTTCCATCACCATTTCATTTACTCCTTTTAAAGCCAATGGAGAAGTACCTCCTTCGGGGATAATAAAAGGCTCATCCCATTTCTTACTTACATCACGCAAATATTCGGCCTCACTCCTTTGCCGGTATTCCTGGCGGGAAACAAATTGCAGCACCATACCCTGTTCCCGACAGAAAGCCAGCGTTGGGCTGACTTCCCGGATGGTATGTTCTTCCCCCCTCACTATACCAATGGTCGACAAGCCCAAAATCCGGCCTGCGGCGGCAACTGCAAACAAATGATTGGAAAATACTCCTCCGAAAGTGAGTATGGCCCTGCTGTTTGTTTGCCGGGCTGCCAGCAAGTTATATTTTAGCTTCCGCCATTTATTACCCGAAACCAGCGGATGTATTAAATCATCACGTTTCACAAAAAGCCTGATCCGCGCATTTTTGATAATATCATCAGAAATTTCCTGCAAGGGTGTCGGCAAAGAGGCAGTAAGTAAATCCACTTAATTTAATAATTTTACTGATCAGAAAGGTAGTACCGACTATCATGTGAAGGTACCCCTTTTCCAAACTTATTTGATCTTTTGATGTCTGCTGAGAATATTGAAATTGCTTCCGAAGAAGACGACCTGTTTGAACATTACCGTATTGTAGCCGACAAAGGCCAGAGCCCGATGCGCCTGGATAAGTTCCTGAGCCTTCACGTAGCCAATGCTTCCCGCACAAAAATACAAAACGGAATTGAGGCCGAAGCTGTAAAAGTAAATGGCCTTCCAACAAAGGCAAGTTACAAGATCAAACCCGCAGATGTGATCACCCTGTCTCTTCCCGAACCGCCACGGGATACAGAGATCATTCCAGAAGACATACCACTTGACATTATTTACGAAGATGATGTTTTGCTGATCGTCAACAAGCCAACCGGTATGGTGGTACATCCTGCGTTTGGCAACTGGACCGGTACGCTGATAAACGCCCTGGTCCATCATTTTCAGCAACTTCCCACGGGCAGAAACGGAGAAGGACGGCCTGGTCTGGTTCACCGGATCGACAAAGATACCTCGGGCCTGCTGGTGATCGCAAAAACGGAATTTGCGATGTCGTTTCTCGCCCGGCAATTCTTTGATCACACCATCGAAAGAACCTATATGGCCTTGATTTGGGGCGAACCGCAAGAAGAAAAGGGGACAATTACGGGTAATATCGGAAGGAGCGCCAAAGATCGGCGTGTGATGGATATCTTTCCTGATGGCTCTCAGGGAAAACATGCCGTTACCCACTACGAAACGGTCCAATCCTACAGGTATGTATCCTTGGTGAAGTGCAACCTGGAAACCGGTCGCACGCATCAGATACGCGCACATATGCGGCACATTGGGCACCCGATTTTTAACGACAATATGTATGGAGGTGATAAAATCCTGAGAGGCATTTCCAGCGGCAGTTACAAAACCATGGTACAAAATTGTTTCAGTTTGTTACCCGGGCAGGCGTTGCATGCGAAGTCTCTTGGCTTTATTCACCCTACCACCAAAGAGTGGATACAATTCGATACCGATCTGCCTGCAAACTTCCGGCATATACTGGATAAATGGGAGACGTTCGTAAACTATCAGCAAAATATATAGTAAATTTCGCAGGATTCGATGTTTAATAAAAAACTCCACTATGAATATAACCACCCGCCAAGGAACAGCCGAAGATATCACAGCCGTTTTTGAACTTGTAAAAGAGCTTGCCATTTACGAAAAGGCACTCAATCAGGTAACGAATAATGTGGATAAAATGACCCGGGATTACCATCAGAAACTCTATGATTTCTTTGTGGCCGAAGTGGATGGGAAAATCATCGGGCTGTCGCTTTATTACTTCCGCTATTCAACCTGGAAAGGAAAAAGACTCTATATGGAGGATATCATCGTAACGGAGGAAATGAGGGGTAATGGCATTGGTAAAATCCTTTTCGATGCTACCGTTTCAGCAGCAAAAAAATCCGGCTGTTCCGGTATGATGTGGCAGGTACTGGACTGGAATACTTCTGCTGTTGGCTTTTACCGAAAATACGGCACCAATTTTGATAATGAATGGATTAACTGCAATCTGGACTTTTAGTATAGGCCATAACCGCGATGATCTTTATTACATCAACAATTTACTTAAGAAGGTCAGGCCTTCTGGCTTTTGTTCTTGAAACTGACTGCTCGTAACGCCATTCTTCTATTTTAGCTTCATGCCCCGAGAGCAATATTTCCGGCACCTTATGGCCTTCAAAATCCGCAGGCCTGGAGTATACCGGTGGTGCCAGAAGGTTATCCTGAAAAGAATCAGTCAGGGCAGAAGTTTCGTCGTTAAGTACACCCGGAATCAGCCTGATGATGGCATCTGCCAAAACTGCCGCTGCAAGCTCCCCGCCAGACAGCACATAGTCGCCAATACTTATTTCTCTCGTGACAAACAAATCCCTTACACGCTGATCCACCCCTTTATAATGACCGCATAGGAGGATAAGATTCCCCTTCAGGGACAGTTGGTTGACAATTTTCTGGTTCATCTGTTCGCCGTCCGGTGTGAGATAAATAACCTCATCATAAACCCGCTCGGCCTGCAGTGCCCGTATACACCTGGCAATAGGCTCTATCTGCAGCACCATGCCCGCGCCTCCTCCAAAAGCATAATCGTCTATGGTCCGGTGTTTATTGACTGAGTAATCTCTGATGTCAGTAATCACAACCTCCGCATGACCAGCCTGCTGCGCCCTTTTTAAGATAGAATGCGCAAAGAAGCTGTCCAGTAAATCGGGAACACAAGTGATAATATCAATCCTCATCATCAGGATTATTTTCGGATGCTGGGTCCAGGTACACTTCAAGCAAGCCATCAGGTAACCTGACGTGAAGTTTTTTGTTTTCCTTATCCGCTTTTAAAACAATGTCCTCAGCCGTGGGTATCAATACCTCCGCCCCTTTGTACAACATCGAAATAAGATCCTGACCGTTGAGGGAATATACTTCCTGTACCATTCCGAGCGCTCCATTGCTTTCATCTACTACCTGAAACCCCTTAATGTCATGATAATAAAAAGCGTCTCCGTCCAGCTCCTCTAGAGATTCAAGAGGAAGATACAGCGAACTTCCCACAAGCGCCTGTGCTTTTTCGATCGTATTAATATCTTCAAAAGTAACAATTGCGTTGCTTTGTTTCTGAAGATTAAGGCTTTCTATAAAATACGGCACCAGTTCCCCTTTTATTTCGACAAATACGGATTCAAGATCCTCGTAGTCATCGGGATAATCTACATCGAGGTAAATAACCACATTACCGGAAGTTCCGTGGGTTCGGACAATATAGCCAAGCAGGTAACAATTTTCCTGAGTCACTGTAATAGCGGTTTAAAAATCTGCCTTAAACAAATATGAGTCTGACGGAAACCGGCAGACCCATACTGATGGAAATTTCTTTCCTGAATAATTATGCTGCAGGTTCTTCCTCAGGAGCTGAACCCTCAGTTTCCGCAGGAGCTTCTTCAGCAACCTCCTCTTCCGCAACTTCCGCTACGGGAGGTGCGTTTTTCTTAGCAATGGCTTCTGCACGAGCCTCATTTACCTGGCGTTCTGCGGCAAGCTTAGCTTCCTTATCTGCCTGTTGTTTCTGAGCCAGCGTTCCGGCTGCTGATTCTTTACGATCGGCTTTTGAGCCTTTCCATTCTTCGAAACGAGCATCAGCAACTTCCTGGGTGATTGCACCTTTTAATACGCCTATCTGCAAGTGCTTGCGCAACATTACACCTTCATGCTGAAGGATGGAACGGGTGGTATCCGTTGGCTGAGCACCTTTCAATAACCAATCGACAGCTTTTGCTGATTCCAGCACAATAGATGCAGGATTGGTTCCAGGGTTATAACTACCCAATTTTTCGATGAAGCGACCATCACGTGGTGCTCTGGCATCTGCGACAACAATATCGTAAATCGCTTTCTTTTTGCGTCCCCGACGCGCTAACCTAATTTTAACTGCCATTTTTGAAAATAATTTGCGGGATCTCGTCCCTTTTTTAAATAGGGTGCAAATGTACAGTTTTTTCCGTAAAAACCTGTACATCATCTACAAAAGATTGAAATCCCCTATTGCGGCAATTCCACAGGCTTTTCCTCTGTTACGCTTTTCACCCACCGCAAGCCTTTTATCAACAGGTTCCTGCCTTCCTCAACACCATGCTTCATGATAATTTTTTCTGCGACAAAAGGCGCTACCACATTAAACGGGACCGGCAATCTCCGCAGAATCGTCTGCCCGAGTACCGTACTCAGCCCTAGTTCAAGCCCTTTCCCTGCGGGACCTTCGGGACCCGCGTAAAACAAATCCCGTGCATAAGAGAAGGCATTTCTCAATGGTGGGTTCACTTTTTCCGATAATCTGACAGGCGCTTTCATTGATGAATTTTATAATGGTTTTTAGTCTGCAACGGGTGTAATTTTGTTTTCTAACGATAGGAGTTTACCTCCTCAGCTACCTCGTTTACTTTGAAGGCAGCTTTATCTGCATATTCCTGCCCTTTATTTTTTAATTCACTGGCAGCTTGGTCAGCCTTTGCTTTACTTTTTTCCAGGGCGTCCAGCAGTTCGCTGGCAAGGCTGTTTGTTTTCCTTTTGATTTTTTTCCTTGTCTTATCTCCGTCCTCAGGAGCAAATAACAATCCTATCACCGCTCCCACAGCCGCAGCTGTTACAATTCCCCAAAATGCTTTGTTGTTCATAATCTTAAATGTTTAAGTACTATGTTGATACAACGCTTAAGTCCAAAACCCGTTCCATTAAAAGCTACATTCTGCATTAAAAATATAATTTATTGATTAACAGAAAATTAATTGCAAAATCTATGACTTTTTCATATCCCGCCGGTCCCCATTTCTGCCGATATAAGGGAGAACATTCCACAGTTTGCACGCCCACTCCTATTCCGGCAAGGGTTTGTACCCGCGCAGCACTTGGCAAGGTTGTTGTAATTTTTGGAGCAATGAATAAATCTTTCGGACTTACCAGGATACCAGGCCCTCTTCTCTGAATTCACATCAACCACGTAAAAGCTGTCATGAATATTGTAATTATTGAAGATGAACAAGATTTAGGAGTACTGATGCGCAATTTTCTGGTGAGAAGGCTGAATATAAAACTCCCTGACAAAACAATTAAAATTGCAACATCTATCTCGGAAGGGATGCATTTTATAAAGGAAATGAAACCAGACTGGATTTTTCTGGACAATAATCTGCCTGATGGTAAGGGTATTAATGAAATTACGTATATTAAATCGATGACAGGCGAAAAGACAGTAAAAGTGGTGATGATGAGTGCAATGACCAACCTTAAGGAAGAAGCATTCCGTAACGGTGCGGATTACTTTCTTGACAAACCTATCAGTTTCGTTGAAGTTTCCAGAATCATTGGTAGCCCAGCCTGATACCGCAGAAGTCAAAAAGCCAAGTTCCACGATTAGAGAAAAATAATCATCAAAAAGTAGCGCTTCAGTGAAAGCTCGTGGAGAGTTTTACACACGCCAGGCACCTCAACCTTGGCCTCATCCCAGGCTCAGCCGAATATTTATCAGTACAGACTTACCTAAATACGGGACATTTGGTTCCAGACTTACTCTTCACGCCTGGCATTTTTACTTTCTGCGACCGGTACCTGCTGGTTCTGAGTTTTTTGTGATCTGTCTTTTCTTTTTCGTACGGCACCAGTTTGAAATCATATTCAGGAATGAAATAATCCTCCCGATATTCCGCTACCGGCAGTGGCATGAAATGACGTCCCGGAAACGATAACCTGTCGTAAACATAATCATACAAGTAAATGGTCACGAATCCATCTCTGCTGTACTTTAAGCTGATATCCGAAAAGGGGCCATCGTCACCGGAAGAAGCGACGAGTTTCATCATTTCTTTCTGTTTTCCTTTCACAAGGACATTCATATTATACTGAAATACGCGGTGTAAAGAATCCATCTTGATGGCTACCCCCAGATAGTACTTCGCATCCTTTATTCTATCGATCCCGGCATACATGACGGCGGTATTGTTCAGGGCGCTTTTATCCTGATAACTCTGATAACTCAATTTTGCCTCATCATATTTTTCCCAATACCGGTAGACATTTCCCTGGTTAACGTTATAGAGTTTCCTGGCTGGTGCGGTATCCATCGCTTTCCGGAAATCCTCGTATGCGCCATCATAACGGGCGTTAGCCTCATTCACCTGATGCGCCTGCTCGTGCCTGTTACCAATATACGCCTGTACAATCCCGTGATTGTTGTGCAGGAAAGATAACTGGGGCTGCTCTTTCACCAAACTGTCAAAAAGAGACATGGAACGATCGAGCTGATCGTTCTCCAGCAGCACTATACCCCAACCATTCTGCGCATTGATATTCCGCGGATTTAACGCCACCGCTTTCCTGAATACCTGAAAGCCCTTTTTATACATATCAAAATGTAAGAGGAGATTCCCGTAATTACTCCACATGAGGTCATCATTCTGATGGTAGCGCAAAGCGTTGGCAAGGTACTGCCCGGCTTCTGCAAATCTCTTTTCTTCTATCAGAATATTACTCATTCCGGCCAGCGCCTCGTATCGGGTGGGATCCAGGTGGATCGCTTTTTCAAAATCGGCAGCAGCATCCTTGGTTTTTCCAAGATAATATTCCGAATAAGCCTTGGTTACGAAAAGGTCCGCATAAAATTTATTGTCCGCGTCCATCGCTTTTTCAGCTGTTTTAAAATCCTGCAGGGCCAGATCATATTTTTTCATACCAAAATAAGCCACCGCACGTCCCAGATAAGCAGGCAGGAAACTGGAGTCTTTTTTCAGGACTTTGTCAAACATATTAAAGGCGAACTGATACTCATGTCTGGAAAGATGCACATTCCCAAATCCGCAGATCAGCGAAGGGCTTTCCCTTTTTAACGTCGAACTGAGCTTGTAATACCGCTGCGCTTCTCCAAACTGCATCAGTCCGTAATAAGAATGGGCAAGCCCCAGGTAGGCATCTCCTCGGAAAACCCGGTCACCGCTTTCCAGATAGGTTTCGAAAACAGCCTTCGCGTTAGCAAACTGATTGAGAGATAACAGTGCGTTAGCATAACGGATCTGCGCTTTCGGATGCTTCCGGGCCACTTTTTCAAAGTCTTTAACAGCCTTTTTCTGATTTCCCATTTTCATCAAAATATCCCCTCGCTGTAGACGATAGGCCACAATTTCGTCTTTTTGCTTAACAGCAGCTGATAATTCATCTGCTGCTTCTTCCCATCGTCCGTTGAATTTATGCACGAGACCTAGATTGTAATTCCACTTACCTGCTGTATTGCGGGCGCTGTTGCCCATTGCAAATGCAGCAGCCTCCTGATATTTTTTTTCTCTTCCGAAGGAATAAAGGATGTTCAGATTTGCATGAGCGCCCGCGCCCCCTTCCCACTCCTTTCGCGCCTGCTGATATTTCCCTCCCAATAAGCTCAAAAGCCCCCTGTTATTCATCATCAGGTCCTGCTGCTCCGATGATATGTCAAGACTTTCCATAATACGCAGGCCTTTATGATAACTGCCCGAGAGCGCCAGGATAACGGCTTCGTTGTTCATCCTCCGGACGGAATCTGAGGGCTGGAAATGTTCGTTATGGTATTTGAGATAGGCAGACTGAAGTTCATGTAATTTTCTCTGATAGGCATCTTCCCGCATCAGTAAAGGATTATTTTCCTCGAAGACCTGATTAAAAAGGGGTAGAATCTCCTTCACCAGCCGCTGGCACTCGTTAAAGTCCTGAGCCAAAGCAGGCTGTACCATCACTGTGAACAGCAAGGGCATAAACTTCCGCAAGAACCGCCTGTAGATTTCTAGGATCATCAAAAATTATTATAGCACTATTGCTAACTTACTATGAATGAATGATATTATCAAATCCAGTCACTAGCAAAAATACAAATTATTGAATATCTTTGACTTATGTTTATCTAACGGCTGCTAAATTTATTTAACGTGCTGGCCCTCCATTACGCTGCTACTCGTACTTCGTGCCGATCTTTCATGATATCATTAATTTCCAGAAATATTTCAGATTGATACGCCATTTTCAGTTTTTGTTTCCCAATATTCAGCTTCTTTTACCTTCATATCACAGCACTGAGAAGACATGCCGGAACAATTGATAAAATTTGGATTATCCTGCTCCTTGGTCTGCCTCATGCTGGTAACAGCTTTTCATAAAAAAACGGATATTGGTGTCGCGCAAGGCATGTCCTTTTTTCGTACCGATTCAAAGATTTTCGCCCGGAGTATTGTTGCCTTGGGTACCGTTCTGGAGCAGGTCGACTCAAAAGAACCCGAAACAATTGTAAAGGCAAAAAATGCGCTTCTTGCCAGCAGGATCGCCTACAAACGTATTGAGGCTATGTAGTATGACAGTTTGCCGGAAATTCATAAGCCCGTAACTCTGAAATTCATTACAGGGCCTGCAACCGCGTCAGACCGGCAAGGTAACGGTCTGACCGGCACCGGCAAATATTTTTTCTTCGTGCACAACCACAGTAATATCCGTTTCAGAAATATTATCGACAAAAATGGCTTCTTTGGTCACCCGGATCCTCAAAAGAGCACCTCTGAAACCGATCCTGAAAGAATACGACGTCCACTGGTCCGGAATATAGGGAGCCAGCGACAGGAGCCCGTCTTTCACGCGCTGCCCGGCAAACCCCTTCACTACGCTCATCCAGGTGCCTGCCATAGAAGTTATGTGCAGGCCATCTTCCGTATCATTGTTATAATCGTCAATATCCAGGCGTGCCGTTCTTACGTACATTTCATACGCCTTGTCTTTCAGTCCTATTTTTGCCGCCAGGATCGCATGCACGCAGGGTGACAACGAAGATTCATGGACGGTCATGGGTTCGTAAAACTCAAAATTACGCCTGATCTCATCCACTGTAAAATCATCTTCGAACAGATAAAGCCCCTGCAGAACGTCCGCCTGTTTGATAAAACAGGAACGGAGTATCCTATCCCACGACCACTTCTGGTTGATAGGCCGGTGATCCGCAATGTCATCAACCGTCAGAATTTCTTTATCCAGAAAACCCTGCTGCTGAAGGTATACCCCGCGGGTCCCGTCAAAAGGATAATACATATTTTCAATAATATGCTTCCAGTCGCCCATTTCTCTATTCAGGTCAAAATGGGTAGTCAATATGATTTCGTTGAGACGGGTTCCGTCCGTGATCCAGAGCTTATTGATAATTTCCAGTGTATAACGCAAAGTCCAGCAGGCGATGTAATTGGTATACCAGTTGTTATTGACGTTATTTTCATATTCATTAGGCCCGGTAACACCCAGCATCACATATTTCCCTTTATCGGCCGACCAGGTGATCCGCTGTTTCCAGAACCGTGAGATACCGATCAGTACTTCCAGCCCGAACTCTGAAAGATACGTTTCGTCACCCGTGTATCTGGTATAATCATAGATCGCAAATGCAATGGCACCGTTACGGTGTATCTCTTCAAAAGTGATTTCCCATTCGTTATGACATTCTTCACCATTCATGGTCACCATCGGGTAAAGTGCCGCGCCGTTTGAAAAACCCAATTTTTCAGCATTCTCTATGGCTTTCCCCAAGTGTTTGTACCGATATACCAGCAGGTTCCTCGCCACTTTTTGCTCTGAGGTGGAGAGGTAAAACGGAATACAGTATGCTTCAGTATCCCAATAAGTACTGCCTCCATACTTTTCCCCCGTGAACCCTTTTGGACCTATATTTAGCCTTTCGTCCTCCCCGGTATAGGTCTGCTGTAAATGGAAAATGTTAAAGCGGATGCCCTGTTGCGCGGCAATATCGCCTTCAATGGTGATATCATTTTTTTCCCATTTTTCGGCCCAGGCCTTACGGTGTGCAGCAAACAGTTTTTCAAAACCCGTCTGACAAAGCATTTTAATATATTCCTTACTGGCCGGCAGCAGCCCGTCCGAAGTATAATTGGCCGACGATAAGTTAACGCCGTACTTATAGATCACCAGTTCCTGCCCTTCCCTTACGTCGATCATCACGGTACCGGCAACATATTTTTCACGCTTCACGGGAAGCGACTGATAGTCCGTCTTCAGGTCATTGATCCGGATATCGAATGCCATGCCTGTAGCAACCTTGAACTGTTCTACGCCATAGGGGTTTGCCTTGGTTTCCAGGATGAGATATCCTTCGGAAAAACTTGTTTCTTTTTGGATTTCGTTCCAGAATGTCTCATCATAATTGGAATCCCTGTTACGGATATTCCCGTCGAGGTAAGGAGTTACGGTGATTACATCGTCAAAATCCAGCGGGGTAATGCTGTAACGGATCGCGCCCGACTCGTCGTGGGCCATGCTGCAGAAACGTTTCGAATGAATCTTCACTTTTCTTCCCCCGGGCAGGGTTACGGTTGCAGTTCTTTCCAGATAACCTTCCTTCATGTTCAGCACCCGCCGGAAATCCTCTACGCTTCCCGTATGCAGGTCGAGCACTTCATCGCCAATTTTAATATCAATACCCACCCAGTTACAGGCATTTAGCACTTTGGCAAAATAATTGGGATATCCGTTTTTCCACCAGCCCACGCGCGTTTTATCGGGAAAATATACGCCGGCTACATAGTTCCCCAGGAGTGTTTTGCCCGAAAAGGTCTCTTCAAAATTACCGCGCTGCCCCATTCGGCCATTCCCCAGGCTCATGAGGCTTTCTGTTATTTCGTTATGCCCGGCATGAAATCCGTTTTCAACGATGCACCATTCATCGTGCGTTATATAATTTTTCATTTTGTAGTAGTCAGCTTTGGGTTAACAAAATTTCATTTAAATCAGGCCAAGCTGGCTGCGAAGGTCCGTCAGACTGAAATTCTCAAATCCTGGAATAACAATGTCGGCTACCGTCAACACAGTCCTTTCGCCGATACCCACTGCCAGCATACCGCCAGCCTTAGCTGCCTGAACCCCCGCCACTGCGTCCTCAAACACCACCGTAGCGGCAGGTTCAGCATTCAAATCCCTGGCTCCCAAGAGGAACACTTCGGGATCTGGCTTGCCTTTGGTAATCCGGTTCCCATCGACGATGGTTTCGAAGTAATCCAGCATATCGAGCCCCTGCAGGATCAGCCGTGCATTTTTGCTCGCTGACCCTAACCCTATCCGGATAGCATCCGCTTGTAACTCATCCAGAAAAGCCCTCACGCCAGGCAGTGCATCTTCCGGTTTCATTTGCTGGCACAGTTCCAGATACCTTGCATTTTTGATTGTTGCCCTGGCTATCTTCTCCTCTTCACTCAAAGTAACATGGCCGATCGCCAGAATAATATCCAGGGATTCCATCCGGCTGATCCCCTTAAGAAGTTCATTTTGCTCGGGAGTCAAATCAAAACCAAGGTCCTGCGCCAGCTCACGCCATGCAATGTAATGGTATTTGGCTGTGTCCACGATTACTCCGTCCAAATCAAAAAGGCACGCTTGTATTGCAGGCATATTATTTCAAATTTAATATCTTGCAAAATAGTAAAAGAAGAACAAAAAGCTAGAATCTGGCCCCGGAGGAACCTGTTATATTCACCATGAGCCCTCTAAACAGTAACATATCACCTTGTTTCTCTTTCACTTACATCACTTTTATTACATGACGAAACTCAACTATGTCTGCTTCCAAGAACGACAAGCTAGTTATATATCAGATATTCACCAGACTTTTTGGCAACCGGAATACCACCAACAAGGTATATGGGACGATTGATGAAAACGGTTCGGGAAAATTTAACGACATCACCGACGCTGCACTGACCTCCATCAAGGATTTAGGTGTAACACATCTTTGGTATACGGGCATCCTTGAGCATGCCACCCTGAGCGACTATAGCGCATTTGGTATCACACCCGACCATCCGCTGATCGTGAAAGGTATTGCCGGGTCGCCTTATGCGGTTAAGGATTACTATGATGTTGATCCGGACCTGGCCGAAAATGTCCCCAACCGCATGCAGGAATTTGAAGCACTGGTGAAACGTACTCAAAATCACAATCTCAAGGTAATCATTGACTTCATCCCCAACCACGTTGCCCGCCAGTACCATTCGGATTGCAGGCCGGACGGGATAGATGACTTTGGTGAAAAGGACGATACAGGCATCACTTTTAGCCCCCAGAATAACTTCTATTACATTCCCAATCAAGACTTTATTGTTCCGGAAGGGCATAAACCTCCAGTAACTGTAACCGGCCCCTACCTGGAAAGACCTGCCAAAGCAACCGGTAACGACGTTTTTCAGGCGCAGCCCAGCCAGTATGACTGGTATGAAACAATCAAGCTGAATTATGGCGTGGATTACCTCAGCAACGGAAACCGGTACTTTGACCCGATACCTTCCACCTGGCTGAAAATGTATGATATCCTTGCGTTCTGGGTAAATAAAGGGATCGACGGTTTCAGATGTGATATGGCGGAAATGGTCCCTGTAGAATTTTGGGGCTGGGTAATCAGGAAGATCAAAACCCTCAACCCGGACATAATCTTTATCGCTGAGATTTATAACCCGTATGAATATCACAACTATATTACCAACGGCCTGTTTGATTATTTATATGACAAGGTAGGCCTTTATAATTCTCTGAGAAAACTGGTGGAGGGCTACGGAACCGTGGAAGATATCACACGCATCTGGCAGCAGGAATCGGGTGATATCAGCAGGAACATGCTGCGTTTTCTGGAAAATCATGATGAGCAGCGGATTGCCTCAAGATATTTTGCCGGAGATCCCTGGCTGGTGGTTCCGGCAATAACGCTGAGTGCAACGCTTCATACGGGTCCGTTTATGCTGTACTTCGGCCAGGAGCTGGGGGTTGATCCCAATATTTCGGAAGGGTTTCAGGGAGAGGATGGCCGCACTACTATTTTTGACTACTGGGGGATACCCGAAATGCAGCAATGGATCAACGTTGGCCAATTTGACACGGAAATAATGGACGCTGATAAAAAAGCGCTACGTGATTTCTATCAAAAGCTGAACCGGTTTATAACCGAAAATGAAGCTGTGGCAGATGGAGAATTTTATGATCTTCAGTATGTAAACATCGATGGCCAAAGTCCTAACTACGATAAAACCAGGATATACAGTTATCTTCGGTACACTGGAAATCAAAAACTTTTATTCGTATATAATTTTGACAGGAACCGTTATTTTGAAACCAACGTCCGGATACCGCAGGGTGCCTGGACAGATACCCTTGGCCTGAAAAGTACCAGTTTCTACAAGCTTAAACCAGTTTTTCCGCTGTTCAGCCCGATGCCATCGGTTAAAGCGGACGTCATTACTTCAACGGGAATCCAGTTAACCTTGCCGCCGGTCTCAGCTCAGGTATTCGAAATTATCGGGGAATAACAGCAGGAATATTCAAATTCCTTTTAGGATATTAAAGACATCGGCAGGCTAGCCCGGGTTAAAATGCCTACATTCAATTCTGAAAATAGCTGAAGAGTAGTGAGGGTTAGTTAAAATGGTCCGTAACTAATTATAGAAGTAAGTGATGGAAACATTCCCCATCAGCCTGGTCCAGGAAGTTGCTAAAGTTAATCTCAGCCTATGAAAAGTACCTTTTTACCCAACCGTATTGACTATCCGGGTAAGTTCATAGAACTGGTCAGAAACCGGTGGAAAGAAAAGGAAAACAGCGGACAGCCATTCGAAGAAGTGTTTCAGCAAATATATCTGGACCGGCGTGAGAAGGACCTGATTGCCGAACAGATCCTGTCCGTCCTGTTCTCAACCAAATTTGTTTCCCTGCTTACCGAATCCGAGATAGGTTCCAACAGAGGCTTTTTCTCCGACTTGTCCGAAAGGATGAGTTACAAGTTTTTGCCTCCAATTAACGAGCCCGACGAACTCAGGACCCAGTTTGGGCAGCTTTTTTCTGACAAGAAGGATTACCGCTGGGTGAAAGCCATTCCGGATGAAAACTGGGCAGCGTTCCTGGATACCCTTTTCCCGCATATTCAGGCGCCTATCAGAAATTATATTGAAAAGGAATTGCTCAATGCGATACTGATTCTGGCACAGCGGGCTACCAATCTTGGCATTGAACCAGAAATTGTTTCAAAACTTCCCCGTGTAGATGACCTGGACTCCCCCTTCCTGGGATTAAACCGCGAAGTGATCTTATATGTGGAAAACACGCTGAACAATCCGGATTATTCAGCAAAAGACAAAGACAACGACTACCGGCATATCCTGGTCATGATCAGCCAGTGTAACAGCCAGGTACTGCAGATCTACCGCCACAAAGACCAGTTCGGTATCAGCCTCCAGCTCACCTATCTGATGCGGCAACTGGAACAATACCTGAAAAGGCTTACGCAGCTCCTCGATCTTTTACAAACCAGTGAAAAAAGCAGGCAATGGATCATCATCACGCAGTTGCTAAAGGAGTTTGTTTATGCAGAGAATACAAAATACAGTATCAGAAAGCACGTCAATACCAACCTGCAGCTGCTCACTTTCAAGGTGATTGAGAATACTTCCAAAACCGGCGAGCACTATATCGCAGCAGACAGGAATGACTACTGGAAACTTTTCCGGAAGGCGGTGGGCGGCGGAATCATCGTTGCTTTTTTATGCTGCAATAAAACGCGGCTTTATTTTCAGCATTTCCCAATCTTTTGGGAAGCGTTTTTTTACAGCCTCAATTATTCCCTGGGATTCATGCTAATCCATATTCTTGGATTTACGCTGGCAACAAAACAGCCCGCCATGACCGCATCCACTATTGCAGCCAACCTCAGCAACAACGGAGAAAATCCGAACTGGCTTCAAAAAACTACGCTGTTGCTCATCCGCCTGATCCGTAGCCAGTTCATTTCGCTGGTTGGCAATGCAATCATTGCCTTTCCCGTAGCTTTTGGTTTTGGATGGCTTTATTTTTTCACCTTCGGATACCACATAGCCGATCCCGCCAAAGCGCTACGGCTCATTCGCGAACTGAATATATGGGAGAGCCTTGCCATTCCTCATGCAGCTATTGCAGGGGTATACCTGATGGTGTCGGGACTGATTTCCGGCTATTACGAAAACAAATGGATCTATAACAAATACTCCCTCCGGATCAGAAAACATCCGCGGCTGATCCGTTTACTGGGCCATCAAAAACTGGACAAAACTGCCCGTTATCTGGAGAGCAACATAGGTGGACTTGCCGGCAATTTTTTTCTGGGGTTATTCCTGGGCTCAACCAGTGCAGTCGGCTTCACCATTGGGGTACCTTTGGATATCAGGCACATCACCTTTGCCTCCGGAAATTTCGGAATTGCCGTAGCCAGCCTTCAAAACAATATCACAACTGAATTATGGGTTAATTCAATCATTGGTATCTGCGCCATCGGGATGATGAATGTGCTGGTAAGTTTTGGCCTGAGTATAGTTTTTGCACTAAATTCACGCAGTGTCGGATTCAGAGAGGTGAAGAGCCTGGTTGCCAATTTGTCCTGGCAGTTTTTCAATAATGGTACAGCCTTCTTTTTCCCCGTTGGTGCGAAGGAAGAAGAAGAAACAACCAATACCTGACGTAATCAATACTAAAATAGCAGTTTATAGAAATGACCATTAAATTTGCGAAAAGATTTACAGATATCCGGTAGCGACTGAATCAGACCTGGCACCTTGACTTACATTTAAATTACTAACAAACCGATAATATGCCCTTTCTACTTTATTTTCAGCACACCGGTAGCTCTTATTAACCTGACACTAATCCAGGAGATACCGGCGATCCTATTACACGTTTTCTGACATGCCATTTACCACTTCCGAAATTACAACGTTTATGAAAAAATCTGCAAGGCCGGCATCTTCCGTGATCCGTTTGGCTCTGATCCCGCTATGTTGGCTTCTTTCACTAACGATCCAGGCACAATCCGGCATTCACCGGCTTTTTGAGCAAAAAATGGACTTACCCGAAAGCGGCAGTATTGGTACCCAGATGCTGAGAATGAGTGAAACATTTCTGGGAGTTCCCTATGTTGCGGCTACGCTGGAAGGAAACCCAACGGAAAAACTGGTCTGTAAATTTGATGGACTCGACTGTACCACGCTGGTGGAAAGTTCGGTTGCACTGGCCGTAGCAAAGATGGAAAACCCGACATTTGAAGGCTACAAAAATGAATTGACCAACCTAAGATACCGCAACGGAGACATTGACGGCTACGCTTCACGGCTACATTATTTTCTGGATTGGCTGTACGAGAATGAAAAAAGAGGCCGTATGGAGGATATCACCGCAAAACTTGGCGGTGTACCCTACCGTAAAGAAATCAATTTCATGAGTAACCATGCCAATCTATATCCGGCGCTGGCACCCACCGAAGTTTGGGAAAAAATAAAAGAACAGGAAAACGAGATCAACAAAAGAGAACACAGCTACATCCCGAAAACCGAAATCCAGAAAGCGGAACCCATTATGAAAAACGGTGATATCGTAGCGTTTACATCGTCCATTGCCGGACTGGACGTGAACCACATGGGGGTAATAACCAAGATAGGCAACAGGGCCTATCTGCTTCATGCCTCCCTGGCTGACAAAAAAGTGATCTTATCCAAATTACCACTGGCCGAGTACGTGGCGTCTGTACCCAAACATACCGGGATTATTGTGGCCCGCTTGTCAGAACCAAAAACGCATGAATGATTTTCTGGAATTACTGGATTATAAAAATACACCCTGGCTAACCATCCTGCTGGCTGGCCTGCTAGGTATTTTCATCAGTTTCGCCGTTATTCAATTTATCCGTATCACAGCCAGTAAAAAGGACTGGACAATCATAAAAGCGGTTCGTCAGAACCTGACCAACGTCTTGTATTTCTTTATTCCGCTGGTAATGGTTACGATTGTCACCAATACCTATTCCAGGCAGCATGCAGCCTACGGATGGACCCACGGTATCAGCAAAATCTGCCTGATTGCGGTAAGTACCTGGCTTGCCGTCCGCATCATCATCATTATTGAAAAATTACTGATCGATGATCTGGATTTTGAAACTCCGGATAATAACCAGGCCCGGCGATTATTTACCAAAATCAAGTTTATCAAGCGTATCGTAGTGATCCTGGTCATACTGGTGGGGGTTTCCATATTGCTTCTGAGCTTTGAGAGCGTCCGTCAGTATGGTGTCGGAATACTTACTTCGGCTGGTATTGCGAGTGTGATCATCGGATTTGCCGCGCAAAAATCGTTGTCGAACCTCCTCGCAGGTATCCAGATCGCCTTTACGCAGCCTATCAAAATTGATGACGTCGTGATTGTGGAGGGAGAATGGGGAAGAATTGAGGAAATCAACCTCACGTATGTTGTGGTGAATATATGGGACCTCCGCAGGCTGGTGCTGCCCATTACTTACTTTGTGGATAAGCCCTTCCAGAACTGGACGCGCAATGAAAGCAATTTATTAGGGGTTGCCTTTTTTCATCTCAATTACGATACCCCGGTTCAGAAACTAAGGGACAAGCTGGAAGAAATCCTTCAGAATACGCCGCTCTGGGATGGAAGGTCCTGGGCACTTCAGGTAACCGATACCCAGGAACAATATATGATTGTGAGAGCTCTGATGTCTGCCCGTAGCTCGGCCCAGGCTTTTGACCTTCGCTGCCTTGTCAGGGAACAGCTGATCGAATTTATTGTCAGGGAAATCCCCTCCGCTTTGCCAAGCTACCGGATACAGGGTGTGGATAAACCCATCATCTGAACAAAAAAATTGGTTTCCGGAAGCCGAAAACCAATTTCTCCTTACTACTCACCTAACTCAATTTAATAATTACCATCGTGCTAACTACTCATTAACACCTGACTATTATTACCCCCTCGCACTAACTCATTACTGTTACGCGTTGGCTCTTGCTGGATGCCCGAGTATACTCCGGCATTGCCATTTAACATTCAATATTTTAATTACCCTTCCCATCATTATATTCCGTGTAATGCTTCGGCAAACCTTTGTAAATCAACAAAAAACTTCCTTTTCCAGGCCATGAAAAGGCACAGAAAGATTCAACAACGTCATCCCCGTTACGGATGAACTGTTGCTGATACAAATGACATGGAAAAGGGTTAAAGTGAAATTAACACAGTATTAAAATGCTGTTAAAAAGGGGGGAAGCGTAAAGTAAATGTTGTACCAACGCCTAACCTGGAGTCTACCTCTATGCTGGCACCCTGCATGGTGATGATCCGCTTAGTCAGTGCCAGGCCTATTCCGTAGCCGGACTTGCTCATGGTAGAGGCGCTGCGGTAGAATGTATCAAAAATATAGGGCAATTCGGTATCAGCAATGCCGCTTCCGGTATCTTTGAAATAAATACTGATCAGGTTCTTGTCGATCTCAAGATAAACGTTCACAGACCGGTTATCCGAATACTTGCACGCATTATCCATCAGATTGATAAAGGCAGTACGCAGGAGGCTTTCATCGCCATACCGTTTAAGCTGCTCCTCGTTATCGGGGATCTTGTCGTAATGAATATGAACGTTGTAGCTGGTATTTTTTTGCTGCACAAATGCCTTCGCCTGCCAGAGTACCTCGTCCACACGGATTTTTGAAAACGTTACTTTAAAAGCTTCCTCCTCCGTCCGGGCAAGCTCCAGCAACCTGCTGACCAGCTCGTTCATTTCCTTTACCTCTCCCAAAATCCCTTTCAGAGCCTCCTGATAACTGGATGCAGACCGCTCTTTCATCAGGGTAACTTCCACCTCGCTCATGATCAGGGCAAGGGGCGTTCTTAATTCGTGCGAGGCGTGGGAGACAAAATTCTTCTGGGCCACAAAAGCAATTTCAAGCCGGTGGAGCATGGAATTAAATGTTTCCGCCAGCAATGCGAGTTCGTCCTTTTCTCTCCCCACCAGTACCTTCTGATGCAGGTTACCGGCTGATATCTTATTCACCTGGCTAATGATGTCCGCCACAGGCTTGATGGCATCATTGGCAAACTGCCAGCCCGCAACTCCCACCAGCACCAGTGATAACAGCCAGCCAATTATCAAAATTTCCCGGAGTCTTTCCAACTGGCTAAGACCTGGAAGATCTTTTGCCGTAGCAACAATCACCCAGGGCTTTCGGTGGTCCTGCAGAATATGACGGATGATAATAACCTCCTTTTTCCCGAATTTAGTATGTATTTCTTTTCCCGACCGTACCTCATTCAGTGTTGATAAAGGCAGGGAAAACGCCTCTTTGCTGGTATTAAAAATGATGGAATCGGCTCCATCATAGAGGGTGATCTCTTCGTTGAGAACTACCGTATTATTCTCTTTTTCAATTTTCTGAATTTCCTCCCCGCTGATCCCGTGCCCGGCTTCCACCAGTTGGGCAATGGTTTGCCCGCGCTCATTAAGGAAAGAATAAAACTGCTTTTCTCTGTACTGGTCGTAGAAAAAATAAATAGCCAGGCAGAACAGTGCCATGATGGAACCCACCAGCATGGTAAATAGCAGTGTGAGGCGGGCCTTTATGTTCATTCTTCTTTAAAAATATATCCCATACCTACCACCGTGTGGATCAGCTTATTAGGATAATCCTTATCTACCTTTTTTCGCAGAAAGTTAATATAAACATCAATCACATTGGTACCGGTATCGAAGCGGATATCCCATACCTGCTCTGCGATGTCCACACGGGAAACAACACGGCCACGGTTGCGCATCAGGTATTCCAGCAGTGCAAATTCCTTGGCGGTCAGATCGATACGGTTGCCTCCTCTTCTTGCCACTTTCTCATCCAGATTCAGTTCAAGATCTGCAAGCGCCAGTACCTGGCTCGACTGCTCCCTGTTGCTGTTACGCTGGGATAAAACTTTGATCCTGGCTATTAATTCCCTGAATTCGAACGGCTTGACCAGGTAATCATCTGCGCCGGCTTCAAAACCGTCCAGCTTGTCGTCGATGGTTCCCAGGGCAGTCAGAAACAATATGGGAGTGGTGAGACCGTCGTTCCTGAGATGTTTCGCCAGGTCGTAACCATTGAGTAATGGAAGATTAACATCCAGAATGATGACGTCAAAACGAAAATTAGACGCTATTTTCTTGCCTACCTGGCCATCATAGGCCAGCTCAACTTCCCAGGATTGTTCTTCCAGGCCCCGTTTTAAAAACCCGGCAAGCTTGGGCTCATCCTCTACAACAAGTATTTTCATCTTGGAGTAATTAATGGTTTAGTATCTAAATTTTGTCAGGCCATTGAAAAAGAAGATTCGGAGTCAATCTTTCCAAGAACTCTCAAATGTTGCACAGATTTGGGACTTTTCATAAAAAAAAGCCATCCCGAAAATCGAATGGCCCTGCTGGAAATACTTTATTGTAAAAACCACCCGATCAGTAAAAGTCATTATCCCCGCTAAAATCACCATGATCATCGTATGCGCCGTAGTCATCCTCGTCAGCAGGCATTGATTTTAGTGCTTTTTTGATCAGCCCCACCTGCCCTGCGTGGTAAATATCGTGCTGTATTACACCATGTATCAATGTATAGTAGGAATAATCCCGGCCGGGCACAAAGTCCTCCAGGAACATATCGCTCTCAATTTTTTCAAGTTCCGAGATCAACTCCTCCTGTGAGAGGCTAAGTTCCATCTGGATTGCCTCCCATTCAAACTCATCCACCACAGGAAACTTCTTCCAATCCTTATCCTGTGTTTTAATATCAAACTCCGCATCACCCTGTATTTTCCTGACAGCAAAAATCCGCCAGGTGGTCATATGGTAAACAATTTCTGCGATGGAGTGTGTGTTAGTACTCAGCCTTTTCTCGGCCATTTTGGGGGTTACATCTCTTAACGCTTCCACTACCGAAGGGCCATACCAGGCCTCTTCACTTTCATAGGTGTCGTTGAGTAAATCAATAATTCTGAGAACTTCGTCTTTTGTTTCCATATCTGGTTTTCCGGTACTGGGCGCTAAATTACATCTTTGGTTCAAAGAAAACATTCCGGTGATTCTCCTTATTTACAAGTTATTTCCGTAGCACAACTTTTTAAACGGTAATTACAACCAATTCGACAGACCCGCCGTCCTTACAGCAGAGATATTTTAATAAAATCCATGCGGATCATAGCCCTAAATAAAATGTTCAATTTTTAATTTCGTTAATATTATCAGTATTGACTTCATCTTATGAATATGCTTAGAAAAACCTCATTCGTACTAATTTTAGCAGGAGCCACTTTTTTCTCCTGCTCAAAGGACCCCATCAGTGATTTGTCTACCGAAGAAACACTGGTGTATATTACCAATAAAGACAATCAGGCCGACTACAAACAGTATAAAACATTCAGTGTTGTTGATTCCGTCCTTGTTATAGAAGACAACCGTGTTACCCCCTCTCTGGATAACCTGGACAGAAGCCTGCTGGAAGGGATCATCGACAACATGGAAAAGATGGGATATCAGTACGTCAGCCCCGATAAAAATCCTGATGTGGGTATCACGGCTTCCTGGATTACCAACAATTACCTGAATGTTGTTTCGCAGCCCATCTCATCTTACTGGGGCGGATACTACGGTGGGTATGGGTATGGCTACCCGAGTTATTATTCCTACTATCAGACAAGCGAAAGCTACTGGCTGGTCTCTATGCTGGATTTCAAAAATCCGGATACGGCCAATAAAACTTTCCGGGTAATCTGGGACGCGCAGATCAGGGGCGCAGGCGTTGGGAGTTCACAGTATGTTACCAAAATGGTGGACTCAATCTTTGGCCAGTCGCAGTATTTAAAAATTAACTGATCCTCTCCCAAAGGGATCCTCTTACAAAAGCAATCAGCACAATGAAAAAAATCATAATTGCCGCACTCCTGGGCGTTGTATGTCAGTCGGTTTCTCTTGCACAGGAAAAACCAAAGCTGTACACGCTTCCCTCGCCCTTTGAAAGATACAGCCATTACCTCGCTACCGCCCGGTTCACCGGTGCCGTTCCGCTCGGAAGTTTTTCATCTGGCTACATTGATAAAACCTCGTTCCAGAACTATTCCATTTCCATAGAATGGGTACTCCGTAACGCAGTTTCAGTGGGAGGCGAACTCGGGTCTTCCTATTTCAACCAGAGGGTACCCCGTGCGCTGTATCAAAACGGCGACGAGACCATATCTGCCGTTCAAACCCGTACCTTGTCGCAATACCCGATTCAGGCATTCGTGAATTATCACTTTCTGGGCAAAAACGCTATGATACAACCCTATGTTCAGTTAAGCGGAGGGGCCAGTATTCTGGACTACACGGTGTATTACGGCAGCCTTGCCGACCAGCAGCAAAAAGTCAGGCCCACTTACGGAATTGGTTTAGGATCCAAATTCCTGTTCAAAAAAGACGGCGCCTGGGGTGCGGACGTACGCGTAAAATATTCCGGCACTTCTTTTAAATATGACTATATTGATGGCGGGATTTCATCACTGGATGCTTCCATAGGTATCTT
The DNA here is from genome assembly GCF_907164905.1 of Dyadobacter sp. CECT 9275. Classification (NCBI taxonomy): domain Bacteria; kingdom Pseudomonadati; phylum Bacteroidota; class Cytophagia; order Cytophagales; family Spirosomataceae; genus Dyadobacter; species Dyadobacter helix. The sequence continues at coordinate 1,990,336 of NZ_CAJRAF010000002.1, forward strand.
CTACCGCTGGTGGTAGGCCGCATGTTTTACCAGGAACCATTTTAAAGAGCCACAGTTGTCGAAAAAGAACATTTTGTCAAAAACCACAATCATCTGGATAAGCTCCGTCCTCGTTTTGTTAGCGGGAACGGGGTTTTGGTTATGGGGCCGTTTTGGTCCTTCCACACACATTGTATATGCAGAAAAAGCAACGGATCTTCCCATTGCAATTACTATTGATTCTGCCTCCCATTCCTGTGATCTTACAGTAAGGAGGTACAGGCAGATTGGCAAAGAACTGCAGTTTGAACTGGCCGCAAATGCCGGCGGGCTTGCGCCATACGATGTGGAGATTTTCCAGAACGGCAGTTCACAGCAATTTAAAGGTATACCGCATCGATACGGTACCTGGCTTTCGATACCTGAAACTGCTTTGAAATCGGGAGAGGCACAAATAAAAGTGACCAGCCTGGGACTTAGCGGATGTGTCACCAGCGCCTCTTTTCAATATAACGCCGGAAAAAATGACGAAATCCTTGCTCAGGATAAATGGATAAGACAGGGAAGCAAGGATAACTGGTTGGATGTAAGGCCTGTTGTAAAAAATGGCCGGATATTTCTGAAGGACTTTGGAAATTATAACGACGGCCGGACCAAGGTTGTCATGATAGACGGTATAGCGGTTAAAGCGTTGGAAAATGGGATTGAAGTTAAACCTGGATACCTCTATTCGGTAACGGCCCGTTGGATTGACGCCCCTTATAATGACTGGTGGAATAAAATGCGGAACCGCTCAGTTCGTCAGCAAAATATATGGGTTGGCCGACTGTTCAGCGACAAGAACGAGGAAGCTAACGGACTTACCAGGATTGGCATACCTGAATGGTTTTCACCATCGAAAGCCACCAATGTGGAATTTGATACAAAATTCCCCGAATTCCAGCCCATTGAGGGAAAACTGGTGATGCAGTACCGGCTTAACGACTATGTTCCCGATAAAAACTATTTCAATAGAGGAATAAGATACCTGCACAGCGGCGACGAAAATCTACCGGCCATGCGTCAGCACTGGACCGCAACGCCCAATACGTTCAGTGACAGAGATGAAAAATGGTTTGCGTCCCTGTCTCAGCAGGAGGTGGAGGCCCTGCCAGGAATACCCGATTTTGCCGTTTATGCTTTTGACTTCGAGTTCTGGAGCCAGCGGTATCCGCCCGAGGTCTTGCAAAGGCTGATATGGTTCACCAGGAAGCTCAAAAGGGATCATCCCAATACCCTCATTTTTGACTACTGGGGTGGCGGAGCTTACCTGAATCCGCATATTAACACCCTGGGAAGTAAGAAGCCGATGGATTTCGTAAAAGATTATGAAAACCCGTTGCCCAATACCACCAATTTTGACCCGCTGCCCAATGGTGACAGTTTCAGAAACCTGTTTGGCATCACCCCTATTGATGTATATCCCAAAGCCATGTTTGGAAAGGATGAAAACGGGAATACACCTAACAACTTTGTATTACTCTCCGCCATTCACTCTTTGCGGATCAACAAGCTGATCCCCTTCCAGAAAAATAACAAATCCATTTTTTATGCCTGGAACAGGTATATGCCGCTGTACGACGACCCCATTGTTCCATGGCATCTGCGCACCACCAACCCGAAGGGTGAGCTAGTCATGAACCAGCTGGAAATGATGCCCGCAAGCCAGGCATTGTCGATGTCACTATTCTCTCTTATCCTGTTTGACGGATACTATCTGTGGCATGACGGTGGCCGAAGCGGAAATGATCCCAACGGATACTGGATTCCCGAAAAAGGACAGAGCTTTGGATATGACTGGTTTCCTGATGACGGCAAAAGTGACATCAGTGCTCTAAAAAAACAAGTACCCAACGGTCCAACCACTCCCGGCTACTGGGATTTCCCCACCGAATTTTACGCACTAGGTAATTGGATGGCCAAACAGACGGAAGATATCTTAACCGGCGGTACCAATGTGGATCTGGCTTATGAAAAAGATAACGCCTGGGTTACGCCCAGAAAGGAGCAGGTGCTGCTGGCAATGGATGGAAAAGATCCGTTCATAACCGCTGTGGTGAATGAAAAAAAAATAGCTGTACTCGCAGTTGACTCCTTTCAGCAGCCTAATGCCACACGCAAGGTAAAGATTCGCCTGCCGGACCATACCGAAACTTACATCACACTTTACGGCAACTGGCCGTCGCTGTACCGGGGTACCATGCGGTAAAGCCTGGGTATCCCACCTCAGATGTAGATGCGGAATGCCCAGGCGTACGGTCAGGATACTCTGACGTAGCTGCCAAGCCATTTTAAATGGCTTCCATATATGTGCATTATTTCCTTAACAGGCTCGTCTTCGATATGCCCCAGGAATTCAACCAGGAACCAGGTTCTGAAAGCAGACTCTCCGCGCAAAGGACGGCTTTCGATCTTAGTCAGGTTAATGCCCCGGTCGTTAAATTCTTTCAAAAACTCATACAATACGCCTGGCCGGTTGGTATTAGGTAAATTAGCAATGATCGTGGTTTTATCCGCATTGCTTTTTGCATTCAGGATATCTTTGGCAAGAATCAGAAAGCGCGTTTTGTTCTGATCGCTGTCTTCAATATTTTCAAATAAAATAGGAACACCAAAAAGCCGCGCAGAGATTGAGGAGCAAACTGCGGCCGAATCAGGCTCTTCGGATGCCAGCTTGGCCGCTTTAGATGTAGAATCAACCGGAATGATCTCCACCCCCAGGCCATCAAGATATTCACTGAGAAACTTACCGCACTGCCGGAAAGCAATATCCTTAGAATAAATACGCTTAATATGTTTAAGTGAGTCGGCCTGTGATGCAAAAGCGAAGTGGACAGGTAAAAGTAGCTCCGCCACGATCGTCAGATTTTTCTCTCGCAAAAAATCCACAGTTTCTACTACAATCCCTTCCTGATTATTTTCGATGGGTACCACCCCGAATTTTGCCCGGCCGGTTTCCACACTTTCAAATACCGAGTGAATGGTGGGAAGCACGAGGTATTCACTCATGGCACCGAAACGTCCTTCGGCCGCCTGGTGCGTAAAGCTGCCTTCGGGCCCCAGAAAAGATACCCGCTCGGGCAATTCCATATTTCTTGACACGGCAAAGATTTCGAAGAAAATGGCGTCAATAGCCTGCCGCGTTAACAGCCCGGAATTTTTCTTCTCCAGCCTTTCCAAAATCTGCTTCTCCCGCTCGGGGCGGTAAATAATTGAATTGGACGAACGTTTCAGTTCGCCCACCTGATGCACCAGCTCCATACGTTCATTAAGGATGTCCAGGAGCTGGTCATCTAATGCGTCAATCCGGTTTCTTAAATCTTCTAATTTCACAAAAAATATTTATAATGAATAAAATGAAGGGCTACTTACATGACGTTATACCGCCATTGCAAGTTCCTCTATATTCTTTTCTACTTTGAGATTATCAATAATGAACCGCTGCCTTTCAGGTGTATTTTTGCCCATGAAATAGGTCAGCAGCTTTTGAATAGATGTTTCTTTCTGTAGAATAATGGGTTCCAGGTGCATGTCTTCCCCTATGAATTTACCAAACTCCTCCGGAGATATCTCCCCTAATCCTTTAAAACGCGTTATTTCCGGTTTACTACCCAATTTATTTATTGCCGCCTGTTTTTCTTCTTCTGAATAACAGTATATGGTTTCCTTCTTGTTTCTGACGCGGAAAAGCGGAGTTTCCAGGACATAAAGGTGTCCGTTACGAACCACGTCCGGGAAAAACTGTAAAAAGAATGTCATCAGCAACAGCCTGATGTGCATACCATCCACATCCGCATCGGTAGCGATCACGATCCGGTGAAATCTCAGGTTTTCAACACCATTTTCTATGTCAAGCGCATGCTGTAGGAGGTTAAACTCTTCGTTTTCGTAAACGATCTTTTTATTTAGCCCAAAACAATTCAATGGCTTACCCCTCAGGCTGAATACAGCCTGTGTCTGAATGTTCCTCGATTTGGTGATAGAGCCGCTCGCAGAGTCCCCCTCCGTTATGAACAAGGTACTTTCATATCGCAGGTCATTTTTCAAATCGGTCAGATGCAGACGGCAATCCCGCAGTTTTTTGTTGTGCAGATTTGCCTTTTTGGCCCTGTCGTTGGCCAGTTTCTTAATACCCGCAAGTTCCTTCCGCTCACGTTCCGACTGCTCTATCCGTTTCTTAATCGCATCCCGCGTTTCAGGGTGCATGTGCAGATAATTATCGAGCCGCTCCTTTATGAAATCATTCACAAAGGTTCTGACCGTGGGGCTGTTAGGATCCGGAGTAACAGTATTTGAACCTAGTTTTGTTTTAGTCTGCGACTCAAAAACAGGCTCCTGGATCCGTACCGCTATGGCTGCAATGATGGATGAACGAACATCCTCGGGTGCATAATCCTTGCCATAATGCTCTCTCACCGCGCGCACCACAGATTCCCGGAACGCCGCAAGGTGTGTTCCTCCCTGGGTGGTATACTGTCCGTTGACAAACGAATAGTACTCCTCGCCATACTGGTTTCCGTGTGTCATGGCAAACTCAATATCCTCTCCTTTTAAGTGGATGATCGGATACCGGATCGACTCCTCATCTGATTTGCTCTGAAGAAGGTCCAGTAACCCGTTTTGGGAAATATATTTCTGTCCATTGAAATTAATTGTCAGCCCGGCGTTCAGGTAACAGTAATTCCAGATCATATTATTCAAAAACTGAGGTATGTACCTGAAATTCTTGAAAATAGTAGCATCCGGTTCAAAAACAATGTGGGTACCATTCCGTTGGCTGGTCGGATCCTCTCCGGATTCATTCACCAGTACGCCCTGCTGAAATTCAGCATTTTTTGATTTTCCGTCCCTGTATGAGCTTACCTTAAAATAATTGGAAAGTGCATTCACCGCCTTGGTACCGACACCGTTGAGCCCTACCGATTTCTGAAAAGCGCCGGAATCGTATTTCCCTCCGGTATTGATTTTTGAAACACAGTCCACCACCTTTCCTAAAGGGATACCCCGGCCATAATCCCGAACCTCCACCCGGTGCTCTGATATTTTTATTTCGATGGTTTTCCCATTTCCCATCATGTGTTCATCAATGGAATTATCCACTATCTCCTTGACCAATACATAAATTCCATCGTCGATAGAAGCGCCGTCCCCCAGTTTACCGATGTACATCCCAGGCCGCAGACGGATGTGCTCCTTCCAGTCCAGTGACTTTATACTACCCTCATCGTACTGAACGTTAGTCGTGTTCTCCATAATTATAATTCAATCGCGTGTCGTTTTTTTTATTCGGGGATATTTTTTGGCAAGAACTTGACATTAATACATCAAGAGTACTAACTTTGCAATACAAAGTACTTTTTAACCGATTAATAGAAATTCTTTAAAAATAGGAAAAATCTAATTTACTTTGCTCCAAATATGAAAACCAAAACTCCGTTGCCTCCGTCCTGAAAAATCAAAAATAGTAAGTCTATCAATGGTTTTAATGAATTCATAGAATTTCCTGGTACAATAATACTTTATATGAACAGATTTAAGTTGGCAAAAAATTGTAAATATCTTCTACCCTATTTACTTAGCCTTGTTATCACAATACCAGCCTTGTCTCAGGTAGTTGCACCCAGTGCCCCGGCACCGTCTTCCGCAGGAACTTCCACTCAAGGGTCGGCAGGAGCCAATTCAGGAACTCAGCAAGGAAACAATTCTCCGCAAAATGCCAACCTGCAAAGTAATCCCCAGGGCAACAATGCTAAAATATCGGATGCCAAAAATGCAGCCAACGCTGATACCCAGACCCAGGATGGAGGGGATCAGAGCAAGCAGAACCAGAAAACCTCAGCCACACTTTCTCCCGAGGAACAGGCAAAACTCCAACTGAGAAGCAAGATCTACGGGTACTCTATTTTTGCAGACAAAAACTTTAATCCGATACCTGATTTTCAGATTGTTACGCCATTAAATTATGTAGTGGGCCCTGGGGATCAGCTGAATGTATACCTCTATAACTACGCCGAAGCTACTTACGAGCTACTGGTGAACCGCGACGGTTTTATTACCATACCCCGGGTAGGGAATGTTTATGTTGCCGGACGGACAATTGAGGAAGTCAGAAAAATATTGATAGACAAATTCGCCAAATTCACACCCGGACTGCTCGGAACGGGAGGCGAAACCGCAAAAACCAAATTAATGGTGACGCTCGGCGAAACCCGTACCGTGAAAGTGTTTGTCACCGGTGAGGTGATCAATCCGGGCGCCTACGAAATATCATCTATGGCCTCAGCCTTTAATGCTCTTTACCTGGCAGGCGGGCCAAACGAGATCGGATCATTCCGTGATGTGCGGGTAGTACGCGGCGGTAAAACGGTATCTCATCTGGACATCTATGACTTTTTATCTAACGGTAAAATTGACGGAGATATCAGGGTGCAGGACAATGATAACATTATTGTAGGCTACTATCTGAAACGCGTTGAGGTAGCAGGACAGGTGAAACGCCCAGGCCTTTTTGAATTGAAAACGGAGGAAAAATTGGGTGATGCGCTTCAGTATGCCGGTGGCTTTGCCGACAAAGCATACCGTGGCCGTGTCAAAATCCAACGGATCACCTCTAGAGAGCGCAGGATTATTGATATCCCCGAAGAAGAATACAAAACTTTCGAAATGGCTACCGGTGATTCGGTAAGTGTGGAAACAATTCTGGACCGGTTTGACAACATCGTGACCATTGAAGGCGCTGTAATGCGGCCGGGTAACTATGCGCTCGAAAACAGCCCTTCCCTTAAAAAGCTCATCGATAATGCTCAGGGTTTACGGGAGGACGCCTTTGTAGGGCGGATTAATGTCCTGCGTACCCGAACGGACCTCACCATTGAAAACATCTCACTGAATTACTCCGATATACTCAACAACACAGTGCCTGATCTGATGCTCGCAAGACTTGACCAGATCATTGTTCCTTCTAAATTCGAAATGGCGCAGTCGTCGTATATCAGCGTGGAAGGAGAGGTAAATAACCCCAAAGTTGGTGAGAATGAAGGGAAGTTTGCCTACACCGCCAACATGACCCTGGAAGACGCATTATTACTGGCGGGCGGACTGAAAGAATCAGCCTATTCAACGGAAGTGGAAGTAGTAAGGCGCAAACGTAACAGTATCGCCGGAGCTGCAAATGCCCAGATCGCCGAAGTTTTCAAATTTGATGTCAACCGGGATCTCACCCTGAACAGCAAGGAAAGTAACTTTGTACTTTACCCGTTTGATCAGATCATCGTCAGGAAATCACCTAATTACGTGGAGCAGCAGTCTGTTTTTGTAGAAGGTGAAGTACTGGTGAGTGGGCCCTTCAGCATTATAAACAAGAACGACAAGATCAGTGACATCATTAAAAGAGCAGGCGGCCTCACCGAACTGGCTTACCCGGAAGGAGCTACTCTTTTAAGAAGAACAGTTGTAAAAAGCCTGGTAGAACCTACCAACTTCGAGGCTGAAGAAATGACGGAAAAAAGCATTAAAAAAGGAACCATCATCGGCGATCAGGCTAATGTTAAGGAAGAATCAATCGGTATAAAGCTGAAGAGCATACTGCGGAATCCCGGCTCGTTTGAAGACCTGGTGGTTCAGGAAGGAGATATCATCCGAATTCCGAAAAGACTCGAAACCGTACAGGTCAATGGTCAGGTGCTTTATCCAACCACGGTTAAATACGGAAAAGGACTTACTTTCATCGATTACATATCACAATCGGGCGGTTTCACAACCACTTCATTGAGAAAAAGCTCTTATGTTAAATATCCGAACGGTAATATTGACAGAACCCGCAGATTTATGTTCTTCAACGTATATCCCAAGGTAGAACCAGGTTCAGAAATTACGGTACCTACCAGGGCTGCTCCTTCGCTGACCCCGCAGGCGGCGATCCAGACAACCACCTCGGTACTGGGTTCTATCATGTCTCTGATTCTGGCTGTTCTTGCTTTCCGATCTATCAATTAATGACCATGTCTCAAAACACACCACAAGTTCCTGACGACCAACTGACACCCCGTGATGTCATTGAGAAGTTCATTGATATCAAAAATGCCCTGGTCAAAAACTGGAAAGCGCTGATTATCATCCCGCTCATTGGCTTTGGCATAGGCTATGCGCTGGATCTGTATCTGAAAGTACCCAACAAATACGAAGCAGAAGTAGTTTTTAACCTTGGTGGCGGGAGCCAGAGCAGCAGCTTTGGTGATATGGCTGGCTTGCTTGGCCTGGGAAATGCTCCTGATGCAAATATATTTACCGGAGAGAACTTCTTCTATTTCGTAAAATCAAGACCAGTACTGGAACGTAACCTGATGAAGGAAGTGGACCTGCATGGTAAAAAAATACTGCTTGCCAATTTCTATATTGATTCAAGCGGGATTAAGGAAGACGACTGGAAAGACAACCCTGAACGTCTTAAATTCCACTTCACCGAGCGTAATCCCGAAAAGTTCACCCGTGAAGCCCGCATCGTATTAAACGAACTGGTGACCAGAACAGCATCAGAAACTGACATAGCCACACTGGACCGCAAATCATCCTTTATTGCCTTGTCCACTCAAATGGAAAACGAGAATCTGGCAGGCCTTTGGGTGACACATCTATTGGAAACCGTGGAAGAAATGTACACGGAAAACCAGACCCAGAAAACAAGAAAAACCCTTCGTTTGTTGCAAGGGCGTGCCGATTCCCTCGCCAGAGTACTGGGAAAAACGGAACATCAACTGGCCAGACAGATGGATTACAGCGAACAGATCATTTATCCTGAGGCAAAAATAGCTACCAACAGTACTGAGCGGAAGTCATCCTTCCTTCAGACGTTGTACTACGAAGCCATGTCAAGTGTCGAAAAAATGCGTGTCTCGCTCGTGAGGGAAGCTCCGTTGTTCACCAAAATTGAAGATATCAAAGTTCCGCTGGATGTAAAGGCCGAAAGTAAAACCCGTGCCAAAATCGGTGTATTGGCAGGTATTATGATCGCGCTGGTATTCATCTATTTCAAGACAGTCTTCTCTTCGGTGCCTAAGAAAGAAAATATATAAATATTATATGCAACACTCTATTACAATAAAAGCAGGAGGTTCTGAGAAAGATTACTGGAAAGACTTGTGGCTCAACAAGCAGCTTTTATGGATTTTATCCAAAAGAGATATCTCGGTAAGATACAAACAAACCCTGTTGGGAGTGGCATGGAGTGTGCTGCGTCCGTTGATGACCATGACCGTCATGGTTTTTGTATTCAGTTACCTGGCAAAAATCAAGAGCGACCCGGGGGTTCCTTATCCGCTAATGGTATTGAGCGGGCTTACGATCTGGACATTTTTTGCAAACACGTTTACTCAGATCAGCAACAGTATACTCATTAACTCGAATCTTGTTTCAAAGGTATACTTTCCCCGGCTTCTGATGCCGCTCAGCTCCATTGCTGTGGGCTTTGTTGACTTCATTATTACTTTCGCTATATTTTTGCTGCTCTGCCTTTTTTTTCAGCATCCGCTTAGTTACAACATTATTTTTCTTCCGGTATTCGTATTGCTGACGTTTATCACTTCCTTAGGTTTTGGACTGTTTTTTGCTGTTCTTAATGTGAAATTCAGAGATATCGGCCAGTTGATACCCTTCATGGTACAGGTTGGTATGTATGCATGCCCGGTTGCTTACAGCAGCACGCTGGCAAAAGGTACCTGGTTTGAGAAGTATTACAATCTTAATCCCCTGGTAGGAATCATTGACGGTTTCAGGTGGTGCCTTCTTGGAAACAAAGCCTATTTTAACACAGACAGCCTGTATTCGACCACAATTATTTCGCTGATAATTCTCTTCCTGGCTTTAATTTATTTCCGTAAAAAGGAAAATACTTTCGTGGATCATATCTGATAATAGTTATTTTTGTACATGGCTGTAATCGTAGCTGAAAATATCAGTAAAAAATATATAATCGATCACCAACAAAAACGTGGTGCGACGAATCTCAAGGATATTGTCTCTGAGAAGATAGACAAATTGTTCTCATCTAAGAATGGCACAAACACCTTTGCTGAAAAAGAAGAGTTTTGGGCTTTACGTGATGTAAACTTCAGTATCGACAAGGGTGACAGGATTGGTATCGTTGGCCACAATGGTGCAGGAAAATCCACGCTTCTCAAAATACTGAGCCGCATTACTGAACCCACTACCGGAGAGATCAGAATCGACGGGCGCATTGCAAGCCTTCTCGAAGTTGGTACAGGTTTTCACCCTGAACTCACCGGGAGGGAAAATATCTTTCTCAACGGCGCGATCCTCGGTATGGCAAAAAGCGAGATCAAACATTCGTTCGACGCCATTGTTGATTTCGCCGGAGTTGAAAAATTTCTGGATACACCTGTAAAAAGATATTCTTCCGGGATGTATGTACGCCTGGGTTTTGCCATAGCTGCACATTTGAACCCTGAGATTCTGATCGTCGATGAAGTGCTCGCGGTTGGGGATACCGAGTTTCAGAAGAAATGCCTTGGCAAAATGCGGGACGTGTCGGAAAGCGGCAGGACGTTGCTTTTTGTGAGCCATAACCTGACCGCCATTCAGGCCTTGTGCAACAAATCCTTTTATTTCGAACGCGGCAATCTGATCGACCAGGGAGAAACCTCACAGATTGTCACCAAATATCTCAGCAAGGTTTCCCACAAGTCACTGGAAAAACACTGGGAAAATATGGATGATGCACCTGGAAATGACCAGGTACGCATCAAAAGTTTCAAACTTTTCCCTGAGTATCAGGATAATCTGTCGCATATTGATGTCAGGACGCCGATTAACTTTCAGTTCGAATTCTGGAACATGGAAGAAGGTGCAAACCTGAACCTGAGTATGCATTTGTATACTTTCACGGGGGAGTGTATCTTTAATGTGGGTACGCAATCCGGGACCTTTGGCAGAGGTATCGTAACGGGTGTCTGTGAAATACCGGGGAATTTTCTTAATGACGGCTCCTATGTAGTTTCTATGATGATCGTAAAGGACACCAGCACAGTACTTTACAACATGGAAGAAGCACTTGTTTTTGATATTGAAGATTACCGAGAAAATGTAACCTGGTATGGCAAATGGCCTGGCTATATTCGTCCCCAACTCAATTTTTCCATTCGTCAATCTGAACATGTAGTGAATGATTAATGTCACTAAAACCTTTTTACCAGATCAGGAACAGTATATTCAGTATGTTCGTGAGATCTGGGACAGAGGCTACTTAACCAATAACGGCCCTGTACTGAAACAGCTTGAAGCCGAATTAAGAGAGTATCTGAATATAGATCAGTTATATTTTTGTACCAACGGGACCATTGTACTTCAGATTGCCATCAAAGCTCTTCAGTTAAAGGGTGAAATTATCACAACGCCTTTTTCGTACTGTGCGACTTCCAATGCAATTCTTTGGGAAAACTGTGTTCCGGTATTTGTAGATATAGACGCCTCGACACTCAACATCAATCCGGATTTAATTGAAGATGCCATTACACCGGCCACCAGTGCTATTCTGGCAACGCATGTGTATGGTAATCCCTGTGAAATTGAGAAAATTGAAGAAATAGCCAAACGGCATCATCTTAAGGTAATTTACGACGCAGCACATGCCTTCGGAGTGAAGTATAAAAACCGTTCTTTACTTTCTTATGGCGATTTGAGTACCTGCAGTTTTCATTCTACCAAAGTATTTCATACTATTGAAGGCGGCATGCTGGTATCCAACCATCCCGAACTGCATGAAAAACTTCATCTGCTCCGGGCATTCGGACATCAGGGCGACGAGCTTTATTTATATGCGGGTATTAACGGCAAAAATTCAGAATTCCATGCTGCCATGGGACTGTGCATGCTTCCTCATGTAAAAGATATTATTGAAGCCCGGAAGGAGATTTTCTCCTGGTACGACAGTATGCTGAACTGGGATAACCTTTCCAGGCCAACGCTGCATCCGGAAATTGAATATAACTATTCGTATTATCCTGTTCTCCTGCCATCAGAAGCGCATCTTAAAGGCTTACTGGAAGTGCTTGCCAAAGAGGAGATTATTCCTCGAAGGTATTTTTATCCTTCACTCAATACACTCTCTTTCATGCCGGTTAAATACAGCTGCCCGGTTTCTGAGGATGTATCCCTCCGGGTGATAAGCCTGCCACTTTTTGTTGGCCTCTCCTATTCCGATACACAGCGGATCTGTAATATTATCAACGATTTTTTATCGCCATAATCTTATGGTAGTTCTGTACTGGCTTTCTTTTATTGCATTTCTTTATTGCATTGGTTACGTTTCGGGGAAAATTGCCCAGCCGTCACTCAGTGAATGGATCATTGTTTCCTTTGTTCTTTTTACCGGGAGTGTGATTCCAACCGGTTTTATCCTTTCAGCACTTGACCTGACGGCCAGCACGGCCAGCTGGATCACCGGCAATTTTTTAATGCTCGGAATCCATTGGCGTTTGTGGGCCTTCCTCAATCCGGGTCAAACCACATACAGGATTTCGGACGTAGCAAAAAACAGGTTACAGACGTTCCGGTTATGGACCCGGGAGTTATCCCCCTACCTGAAATTTCTCTTTATTCTGCTTTTTGGAACCCTGGCCATTGTCGGGATAACAAACCTCATCCTTGTGTTATTTACCGTACCCAATGAGTGGGACAGTATGACGGGGCATTTGAACCGCGCCGTGAGATATATCCAGCGGGGAACCATGGAACATTTTGGTGGTACCAACTGGAACATGGATACCTACCCTAAAAGCCCGACCACCATTCATATCTACACTTACCTGATCAGTGGCAAAATTGAAAACGCGTTTAAGTTTCTCCACCATTCGGCCTATTATGTAACGCTTGTAGCCGTTTTTGGAATCGCGCAGAGAATAGGACGTAACCTGTCCGCCAGTTTGTTTTGTGCGCTGTCGTATGCCCTGTTCCTGGATTTCCTGATGCAGGCCATCACCACAGAAACCGACATCGTGCTGACAGCCTATCTCAGCTGCCTGTTATACTTTCTGTTCACTTATTTCGCCGCCAAGAACAGCAAATACCTGTATCTTTCCGGAATGGTTTTCGGTATTGTATTTGGCCATAAGGTAACTTTCGCATTGCTGCTGCCATCGGTTTTCGTGGTGATGTTGTACACGGTTTTTCTGGCTCCCACGTTTTCTGTCTTTTTCGGAAGGTTCATCAAACTTGCAGCTGCTATCTTGCTGGCCATGCTGGTTTATACTTTCCCTACCGGATATATCAGGAATATTCAGGTATTCGGGCATCCGATTGGACCGCCTACATCATTGAAACATCAATCCATTGAAAGAGCCGGGCCTTTGTCCAATCTGTTCGAACAAGGCAGCCGTAACGTAGTGCGGTATGGTTATGACTTCTTTAATCTGGATGGCATCCGGAATGCACAATGGGGATATGACCTTAATACCCTGGTGCGCAAACCTATTGTGAAGCTGGAAGACAAGCTGCACATGCGGCTGGACGAAGAAACCGATTTTTCAATTGTTCCCTTCACATTTCAGCGTCGGTTTGATTTTTACAATGCCAATCCTTACTGGGGCGTTTTCGGTTTTGCACTGATCCTGCCTTTGATATTGCTTGTATTCTTCAGAGTTCTCTGGTCCAGGGTACACTGGTTTCTGGCACTGGCTTTTGTCCTGCATTTTGCAGCCATTTCCTACTCGGCGCCCTATGATCCTTTCAAAGGCAGGTATTTCATAGAGACAGGGATTTTCGGAGTACTTTTTCTACTCCTGCTGTTTTCCAATCACCGCCTGTCCATTATCAAGCCCCGGCGCAAAATATGGAAGGGATATGTGGCCCTCATCGTATCGGCTGCCTGCGTATCTGCCGTGATGTCGGTGTTCCTTAACATCCGTTGTCTGCCTTTTGCGGCTTACGGCCATGAATCTGCTCTAAAAATGGACCGGATAGCATTTCAGACCTTTGCCCGGCCGGATATCACAAAGGCCTACGTTACTTTTGACTCACTCGTTCCGCAGGATGCTACCGTGGCGCTTGCTACCATAAACGATGATTTCGAATATCCGCTTTATGGTAAAAAACTAAGCAGGAAACTGATATCCATTAACCCCTTTGAACAAGGCCTGAAGCCCATACCCAAAGAGGCGGATTATCTTTTCTATGACAAAAGTGTGGTGAACGATACCAGCAAAATCAAAGCACTGCCGACAGACATACGCCTGGGTTCGGACACCACCATGACCAACCTGATCGTAAAAGGTGAAGATTACTATCTTCGCAAACTCAAATGAGCAATTTCTCCGGTATTCCCGAAAATAAAAAACAGCGATGACAATTGGTATCATGCAGCCCTATATATTCCCCTATATAGGTTATTTCCAGCTAATCAGAGCGGTTGACAAATTTGTGATCTATGATGACGTCAACTTCATTAACAAGGGCTGGATCAACAGAAACAGGATACTGGTATCGGGTGAGGCGCATCTGTTCACCATTCCGCTGAAAGACGCCAGCCAGAACAAGCTGATCAGGGAAGTGGAGCTTGCCAGAGATACTTCCTGGAAAAAAAAGTTTTTGAAAACCCTCCAGCAGTCGTACCAAAAGGCCCCTAATTATCCAAAGGTTTTTCCGCTACTGGAAGAAATCGTACATTTAGAAGCGGAAACGATTGCAGAGCTGACCGTATATGCCCTGATAAAGTTATGTAACTATATGGACCTCAAAACGGAAATCATTCCGTCATCGTCCGTTTATAACAATACATCTCTGAAAGCACAGGAACGTATACTAGATATTTGCAGGCAGGAAAATGCAACCGGTTATATCAATGCGATCGGTGGCATGGAATTATATGACAAGCAGAAGTTCGGAGAAGCGGGTATCAGGCTGGAGTTTATCAAAAGTCTGCCTGTAAGTTATCCTCAATTCAAAAATGCTTTCGTACCTTGGCTTTCCGTAATTGATATTTTGATGTTTAATGAACAGGAAAATATTACCCGCTTTTTAGATCAATACGAACTTTTATAAAGATGGCCAAAGTTATCATTTTTGGAGTACTGGATACCGCCGAGCTTGCACACTATTATCTTCGGCACGATACGGAGCATGAGGTTGTAGCTTTTGCCGTAAACCGGGAATATATCCGGGAAGATTCATTCAAGGGGTTGCCAGTAGTGGCTTTTGAAGACGTAGAGACCCTTTTCCCCCCTGCCGGTTATTCCTTTTTCGCTCCGATGACCGGACGTAATATGAACCGCAACAGGGAGGCTATTTACAATCAGGCCAAGGCAAAGGGATATCAGTTTATCTCCTACGTCAGTTCCAAGGCAACTACTTTTGAAAACAAGATCGGCGATAACTGCTTCATACTGGAAGACAATACCATTCAGCCTTTCACTACCATCGGTAATAATGTTGTGATGTGGAGCGGCAATCATATCGGGCATCATGGTACCATCCATGACCACGTGTTTTTTACTTCCCATGTAGTACTTTCCGGGCATTGTAATGTTGAATCCTACTCCTTTTTTGGGGTAAACGCAACCATCCGGGATTATACCCACATTGCACAGGGAACCCTGGCCGGCATGGCCTCCGCCATTACAAAAGAGACAGAAGAATGGGGGATTTACATTGGCAATCCCGCCAAAAAAGTTCCTGGTAAAAAAAGTTACGAGGCTTACTGACAGACTGTCCGCAGGAAATAATTGAACAAGAAATAATTTTCGGGTGAATGACGCAGAAGAAGATACTATTTATCAGCCACGATGCCAACAGAGCAGGTAGCCAGTTGTTGCTGTTGCAGCTATTGAGGCTATTAAAGGATAAAGAGATTCCAATGCATCTTTTGTTATGTAACGGAGGAGAACTTGAAAGTGATTTCGAAGAGGTGGTAAGTACAACACGGCTTTATCACGACGGCAGCCCTGCTTCCAGCCAACAGCTTACCGGTAAGATTTTAAAAAAAGTCAATCTTTATAAATTATACGAAGAAAGGTTTGCTCAGAAAGAGAATGAACGGATCGTGGCCGAACTGGAAAGTGAGAACATAGGCCTTGTTTTCGTTAATTCAATTGCCAATGCGGAAGTTTATTACAGCTTCCTGTCCTTTCTCCACCATTTGCCGGTTGTGCTTTTTGTCCACGAACTGGCCATGTCCGTGAAGATATACACGCACGAAAAACATCTGAATTTCTTACTCAGGAAAACCGACCACCTGATCGCCGTTTCCAGGGCCGTGGCCAATTTCTATGTAAAAAAATACGACTTCCCGATACAGCACGTCAGCACTTTCACGCTGATTGACCATGAGCATATTGACAGAAAGCTGAGGGAAGTACAAGGCGACCTTTTAGAAAAAACATACCGTATTCCTCAGGATGCTATTATCATAGGGGGCTGTGGCAATGCCGAATGGCGGAAAGGCAATGACGTTTTCAACTGGATTGCGCGCCGCGTTATACAAAAAACAGCCCCTCTCCCGGTTTACTTTGTCTGGGTTGGGGCGGGTCCTCAGCACGAGATTTACGAACTCATCGAAAGCGATGTACGGCTCATGGGACTTTCGGAAAGAATTATCCTGATTCCGCCAACGCCCAAAGCCCTGGACTATATCAACCGCTTTGATGTGCTGCTGTTAAGTTCGCGGGAAGATCCCTATCCGCTGGTCGTACTGGAAGCTGCGTTGCAGGAAATACCTATTGTATGCTTTCAGGATGCAGGCGGCGCACCGGAACTGATAGAAGCAGATGCCGGATTTGTCGTTCCTTTTCTGGATATAGACGCTGCGGCCGATGCCGTTATCCAATTGATCCTGGATCCTGCGATGCGGGAAGCTATGGGGCAAAAAGCCCGTAAAAAAGTATTGGAAAGACACAACACTGCTAAAAGTGTTGGTAATATCGAAGCCATCATTCAAAAGTATTTACCCTTACAGGTTTCGGAACAGCAGAATCAATGACTATTGCTTTTACCATTTGCTCCATCAACTACCTTGCGCAGGCGAGGACACTGGGTGATTCTCTAAAAAAAACGAATCCTGACATACTCTTTTTCGTTGGCCTGGTGGATAAACTGGAAGGTGTAAAATTTGAAAGTGCATATACCCCGGAATACCCGATGATCGAGATTGACAAAATCGATATAGAGGAATTTCAGGAAATGGCCGACCGCTACAACATTACCGAACTCAATACAGCTGTAAAGCCTTTTTACTTTACTTATTTCTTTAAAAATTATCCCGACGCACAAAACGTCATCTATTTCGATCCGGATATCATTGTTTTTCAGCCGATTACTGAAATGCTGAACAACCTTACCAAACATGAGGCCGTCCTTACTCCGCATATCAACACGGAAATTACAGACCGGCTCAAACCCAATGAACTGCATCATCTGAACACTGGTATTTACAACCTGGGCTTTGTGGCTTTCAGAAGAAGCGCGGCAAACCTTGCCTACATCCGCTGGTGGGAAGAAAAGCTGCGGTATGAATGTTATATTGACCTTTGCAACGGCCTTTTTACGGATCAGAACTGGATGAATTTCCTGCCGGTCTTTGTAGATAATGTCCACATCGAGCGCAACCCGGGTTACAATGCGGCCTATTGGAATATTCATGAAAGAAAATTCTTATACAGCGAAAATACCCATCTGGTAAATGGGAAACATCCGCTCATATTCTTTCATTACAGTGGTTATGATCCCGAAAAACCGGACGTTTTGTCCAAATATCAGGACCGTTTCGAGCTTTCCGAAAGGAAAGATCTGACAGACCTTTTCAGGTTGTACAAGGATTCGCTGATCCGCAACGGCAACGCTTATTACCGGAATTTCCGTTGTTCCTATATTAAGCCAACCAAACTGCTGAGGTATCAGCGGGTCAGAAAATGGGCAAAAAAACCATTTGAATTTGCCATTAATCAGTTACGGACCATTTGATGAAAGAGCTTGTAACTGTTGTAGTACCGGTTATAAACCCCATACTTACGCCACTGGAAGAAATGGCGCTGCATCATAGTCTGGATGTGCTTAAAAATCATCCTGTTATTTTTTTAAGCTATGAAGGCGCAGACCTCTCCGTTATAAGGGAGTACTGGAGTCACCTGGATATTATCCATTTCCCGGAACGTTACTTTCATTCCCGCAAGGCGTTTTCGCCCCTCCTGCTGATGGAGGAGTTTTACGAGCGTTTCAACTGGGCGGACTACCTGCTGGTTCATGAACTAAACAGCTGGATTGTTAAAGATGAACTTAATTACTGGTGTAACCAGGGTTATGATTTTCTGAAAGCGGCTCCTGTTTTTGAAAATAAAAAAAGCAAAGCTTCCCTGACCAATCCATTTTCCAGAATAAAGGGGCTGTCCGAAGAGCAAAAAACTGTACTCGGGAACAGTTATGATCAGAATGGGTTCATGCTATGTTACATCGAGCGAATGTATGATATGCTGAAGAACAACAGCAAACAGGCATACAAATACCGTCATACGGAAACGTTGCCTAACGCTGATGCCCTGTTCTGGGATCTGGAGCCCAACCGTTTTATGCCGAAACTTCGTAAACCTACCGAAATTGTTCAGAATTTCTTTGCCCGTCATATTACCCATCTTGAAGACCTCAAGTCTTTAAAAACCAGTCAGTTGCCATTTGCAATTACTGGTATTACTTCCATTAAAGGAATTACCTCAGAGATTGCCCGGGAGCTACCCTATTATCCCTGAGGAAGTTAAGATATACTATGAATATTATATATACAGTTTGTAACCGTTCGTCCTTACCACACGCACTGGCATTGGGGGCGTCAGTGATGGAACATCAGCCCGGCGATATCTTCTATATCGGCTGGGTAGATAACCGCCCCGTACCGCATCTGCCCGAACAGTACAGGATCATACCGGTTACCGACCTGGCCATTCCGCTGTGGCAGCAAATGACGGAGCAGTACTACGATTTTGAATTACTACCCGCCTGCAGGCCATGGTTTGCCAAAAAGATTATGGAACTGAATCCACATTGCAACAGATTGACGTTTTTTGCCCCAACTGTTTTGTTGCTTAACTCAGTGGAATCCGTTATCGGCAGGCAGGCCGAAATGACGCTTACACCTCATATTACCAGCCCGCTGCGCAAATCTGCTCCGCTGGAAGATAAACGAATACTGAACATCGGAATGTTTCATGCAGGTTCATGGAGTATCCGAAAAAGCACGCAGACACTTGATTTTCTGAACTGGTGGGCGGTAAGAACGCTGGACAGGGCTAAATATGATTTATGCGACGGTATGTGCCTGGACCAGCTTTGGCTTAACTTTGGCCCTGTCAGAATTCACAATTGGGAAAAAGTAAGTGAGCCCAGCTGGCATTACGGCTTACACCGCCTGCCCAACCACCCGCTTGAAGCTGCCAATGGGCAGTTCTCCGTGGGTGGAAATACGTTGCTGAGTGTTGACTTCGCCGGGCTTCTCTTTTTTGATCCCATCTGGTCCGATTATGCAGGAATGGCCAGGAGAAGTATCGCTTTTCAAGAACTAGTATCCTATTACCGGACCTTACTTGCAGCAGCAGGGCCGGAGGCAACTCCCAAAGGTACACCGGGCTATGGGCAGATTCCGGAGATTAAAGCCGGAAGAATTTTGAGAAACAAACTCGCTGCAAAACTAAGCGATATCACCGAATTCATCGATCAATACCAAATCTGAATTAACACACGAAAGCAAGCATGAGTTTTCTTCAGCAAAATACGGATAGTCTGCGCAAATTCCTGTCAGCGGACCAAATGCTGCCGCCAGGGCAACATAACACGTCGGGGTATCCCCGGCTCACGGTTATAACACCCTCCTACAACCAGGCCGACTTTCTGGAAAGAACCATAAAAAGCGTGCTCAACCAGCAATATCCCAATCTGGAGTATATCATCATCGACGGCGGGTCCACCGACCATAGTGTTGATATCATTAGAAAATATGAAAAGTACCTGAGCTACTGGGTTTCCGAAAAAGACAAAGGACAGGTACATGCCATTAACAAAGCGCTGCAAAAGGCAACCGGGGAGTATATTTCCTTCCAGAATTCGGACGATGTCTATTTCCCGGGTACGCTGAAACGTTTTGGAGAAGCCGCTTTGAAAAAAGCAGACGACATACTCTTTGGAGACCTGTATATGATCACCGTAACCGACGAAGTGACCGAACTTTTAAAAACAACTTCTTACAGCCTGGACAGTCAGATCCTGGAAGGTATGCAGATTCATAACCAGTCACTGTTTTTTAAGAAGTCCCTCGTGGATAAATTCGGTCTTTTTGACGAATCATACCGCTTCGCTTTCGACTACGAATTCATTACCCGCTACACCGCCGACCAAACTGCCACAGTAAGAAAAGTGGACGGTCTTGCCGGAGCGTTGCGGGTGCATGCGGATGCCAAGTCCTCCACCATTGCAACGGTGGGAAAAGACGAGCACGAGCAGATACAAAAATTGTATATTTCGAGGTTAAATATCCCTTCCATCAGCAAATTAAGGTATCTTTGGTGCAGGTTTAGGAAAATTGCCTATTTCATTGGCAGGTTAGATTTTAAATACATAGGTTACAGGTTATCCAGATGAATTGGAATCTTTTTAACATATACAGCAATTTCAACTACCTCCGATATTCCCTCGGAATTATGATGATGCTCAACGGGTTTCCGCTGATCTTCTTTATCAGGGATACGCTAAAAATTGGTCCGGCTAGCAGTGCTTTCACAGCCGTTTTTATGATCGTCGCGTTGCTGCTGATGACCCCGTCTCATTTGTTCAAACGATATTACAAACCTAATACCATACTTTTCAATCTGGGTGTTGGATTTCTGGCCATTTCGTTTTACTATTTTCTGTTTATAAATTTTCAGGGAAAGGCAGTGGCCGACTATGGTACTTATATGTTCATCGGGGCTTTTCTTTTCCTTCTTTTGCACATTCCAAACGATGTCAAGGATACGCTTCTTGCCGTCATTTTTGTTGTTTCACTTTTTTGCAATCTTACGCTGGTCTATTCCCTTCTGACCGACCCCAACTGGTCGCCGGGAATGCGGGCTGCCGTAAGTTTTTCAAATGAAGGAGCCCAACCCGGCGGAAATCCACACATCACTGCCCGCAATGGCGTGATCTGCATGGTAAGTGCTATCATTCTGCTGAACAACTCTACCGGTGTTTTCACAAGGGTTTTCCTTTTCTTTTCAGCTCTTTTCAGCCTGGGCGTTGTGGTGATGTCTCTTGCCAAATCAAGTTACCTGGGTACAGGACTTATGCTGGGGGCCTTTTTTGTTTTCCGATTCAAAGCCCGTAATATTCTCACTTCCATTGGGGGTATTTTCAAGTTCAGCAATATGATAATCCTGATCATCATCCTCATTGGGATCAATTACTTCCTGAACCGGTATGGTGATATCTTCAACCTGCTGCTGGGTTACTGGGACGTTTTCGAGAACAGGATCATGGATGTGATCTTCACCTCCACAGGTGTAAAACTCACGGATGAAGCTGATGTCGATTACTCCGCCATGGGCCGCGTAAGTGGTTTTGCGATGTTTGTCAAAACTTTTTTTTCATGGAATGTCTTCCTTGGGATGGGTTATAAATACGATTATCTGGACGTACCCATACTTGAATCATTCGTGAATCATGGCATATTGGGTTTTGTATTCTTTGCTTCTTTCAATATTTTTCTAGCCATTTATGCATTGCGGGAGGTAAAAAACCCAACCAATCCGTTGACTACTTTTCTTGCTTATTTGTTTATATCCATGTCGGTACTGCTGGCAACGGGTGGACGGCCCTATGACATTGTGTTTTGGTTTCCGTATGCGGTGATGATCCGATTCCTGGGTATCCGATATACCGACAGCATGAAATTTAAGCCCAAAACCGATCCTATTGCAGTGGCGTCACCTGCCAGCTAATCCAAAATCTGAATCACGATACCGGAACCCCCAGGACGATCCCGGCAGCATATAACATACATGAAAAGTAGAGTGGAACAATTAGATGGCCTTAGAGGAATTTTCTCCGTACTGGTCATTGCGCATCATCATAATGCATTCAAGTCTTCCATTTTCTACGACAATTTCTTTGTGATCAACTCCAGTCTTTTTGTTGATTTTTTCTTTGTCCTGAGCGGCTTTGTGATTGCCATCAATTACAACGACAGGATACATACCTCCTCGGATTTTTTACAATTCCTCAAAAAACGCTTTATCCGATTATATCCCCTGCTCTTTTTTACGGAAATCATTTTTCTGATATCCAATCTGCTAGGAGATCACAGCTCACTTAAAAATGTCAGCACGTCCAGTTATTCCTACTATTTCCGGACCGTGGTGGATACCATTACTTTCATGGGTTCAACACCTGTTTTTGGCGGGTGGATCGGACTGAATTACCCTGCCTGGTCCATCTCCGCAGAGATGATCTCGTATATCATCTTCGGTCTGGTAGTCCTGCTGGTTCCGAGATACAAGTATCCTGCCTTCGCCTTGCTGATCCTGCTGTCCGTAATATTCATCTTTGGTTACGGCGATTACATGCTGGCTTACGACTACGGATTCATCAGAGGGTTACTCTGTTTCTGTGTGGGTATTTTTACATTTCAAATTCATTCCCGAAAACAGTACCACTTATCCTGGGCCGAAATCCCCTTTCTGGTACTCTTGGTCACCATGATGTATTTCACCCATCACTGGGAGCTCAATTTATGGCGCCTGGTTTTCCCCGTTATCTTCTCGGCAGGTATCATCATTTTTGCCAATTCCCTAGGGCCCGTCACCCGGATGCTGTCCAGCCGCCCGTTTCAGTATCTGGGCAAAATTTCATATTCCATTTACCTGAACCACGCAATTGTATTAATACTGATCAACATCTTGTTGTTCAGGTACCTGAAATTACCGACTTCCGAGACAATGATCTTTCTCTCTCTGATCACTTCAATTGCCCTCACTATTTTCTATTCCAATTTCACTTATGAGCTGATCGAAAAAAAGTTTGGGAATTATCTCAGGAAACGCTGGAACTGAAATCTGATGGCCGACCCGCCTGTTTTTTACGCACAAATTCCTGTCTGGCAAACCTTTTTAAATAAGGAAAGGTTATCAGTATGTATCTAATCTGTTAGAAATCATGTCGACATTCAAAGAGCTTATCAATAGTAATAAACCGGTTTTGGTGGATTTCTTTGCGGAATGGTGTGGCCCTTGTAAAATGATGAAACCCATCCTGGAAGATGTCAAAGCCGAACTGGGTGAGGTAGCAACCATTATAAAAGTGGATATTGATAAAAATCCTGCTGCGGCTCAGGCCTATAAAATTCAGGGAGTGCCTACCCTGATCGTTTTTAAACATGGCAAACCCATGTGGAGACAATCCGGGGTGGTGCAGGCGGATCAGTTAAAATCGGTAATCAAAAAATATTCATAAAACCTGTAAGCGCTCATTTAATGCCCCCCAGACCAAATTCGGAAGTACTAAAGGATACTGATTTTTCGGTTTCTGACTTACCTGCAAGTGAGTTCGAACAGTTCGAGTTTCGGAATTGCATTTTTACCAACGTGGCAGGAACGGTGTTTACCGATTGTATTTTTACCGACTGCAACCTGAGCAATGCTGTTTTTTCCAACTGCAAATTAAATGGCGTTACTTTCCGGAATTGTAAGCTGACTGGTGTAAATTTTTCGGCGACCAAAGACTTCGGCTTTCTGCTGAATTTTGAAAACTGCATTCTTGACTATAGTATTTTTGATCACAAAAAACTTAACAAAAGCATTTTCAGCAATTGTAAAATCCATGGAGCCGACTTCACGCAGGCGGATCTTTCCAAATGCAAATTTTACAATTGTGATTTCTGGGACGCCATTTTTGTGAACAGCAATCTTGCTGGTGTTGATTTCACCACCAGCAAGAATTTCACCATTGACCCTACAGCCAACAATGTCAGAAAGGCTAAATTTCTATCATCAGATCTGGCGGGCCTGCTGACAAAATTTGATATTATTATTAAATAAAGGCATTTGTCTGCCTTTTAATTTGATAGAGGTACCCGGGGTTAATATCCATTCTGATCAGGGAATAAGCACTACAGAATGTTTTTTTAATGAGTACCAACAGCGGGTCTGCCCGCCTTTAATTTTACTGTTAACCGAACCAAAATATTCCTTTTCACTATGTCAGAACAGGTATTTACCAAAACATTATTTACAGGGAATGAAGTACTGAAAAATCAGTTGATTACCATTGAAAAAGGTACGATCATCCAATTGGAAAATGCGGTTCCTGACGGAAGGGTTAAAATGTATTTCAATCTTTCGGCGGGTCTTTTTGACAGCCATGTTAACGGGGGCGAACGACATCACTTTACGCAAAAAGCCGATGAAGAGACAATTGATGACATCTATCAGTCGAGCGTGCATACTGGAGCCGCCTATGTTCTGCCAACCCTCATCACTTCGTCCACAGAAAATATCCTGAAAGGTATTGAAGCCACCAGAAATTACATCGCAAAAAATCCTGGTACCGGCGTGCTGGGTATGCATCTGGAGGGCCCGTTTCTTAATCCCGCCAAACGAGGGGCGCATCTGAAAGAATTTGTACGCAAACCTTCCGATGCCGAACTTACGGAAATTATTGATCACGGGAAAGGTATTATAAAACTGATTACCATTGCTCCGGAAATGTTCAGAGAGGATCAGCTGCTGATGCTGCTCGAATCCGGGATTACTGTTTCTGCCGGGCATTCCAACGCAACTTACGAAGAAGCGCAGGCAGCTTTCGGGCATGGTATTAACCTGGTAACACATCTCTACAACGCCATGTCGGCGTTTCAGCACCGCGAACCTGGCCTCGTAGGCGCCACGTTTGACAACCCCTATGTTTACGCTCCTATTATCATCGACGGCATCCATTGCGACTATGGCGCAGCAAGCGTAGCTTACAAAATCAAAAAAGACAGACTATTCCTGATCTCCGACGCTTTGTTTTTAGGAGAAAAAGTAACCGAATTCAAATGGGGTGGATTTGACGCCTCCCTTAAAAACGGCCGGTATACCAATTCCGAAGGTAACCTGGCTGGTGCCACTATCTCGCTAGCCGACGCTGTCAGAAATGCTGTAAAAAAGGTGGGGATTCCTTTGCAGGAAGCGATTGAAATGGCCACACTCCGCCCTGCCAAAGCGTTAAATATGGCAGATAAAATCGGAAAGGTAGCTGTGGGATATCCGGCCGCTTTTACCAGTTTTGATGATGACCTCGGCAGGTTTGAAGTGGTCAGGTTTTAGTATCTCCGCTTTTTTATAACAACAAAAGCCCTCCTGATTTTAGCTCCTGCCAGGTGTCGGAGTGCAGAAGGGGGTCAAAGTCTCCCAGGTTCTGGTTTTGATAATCCGCGCGGAGTTCCTCCAGAGACATGGGCTGGTGATACCCGATTACTAACCGGGGCATGACCTCAACCAGCCAGGCTCCTCGTTCGGGTGTTGTTTCAACCGCCCATTCTTTCTTTTTGTCAAAAAACACGAGTTCGGCCACCTGCTGCGTAATACTGCCGCTGGCCTCTTCAAACAAGGAAAGCTCGGGCAGGCTTCCCAGCCAGATAACAAAGGCGTTCGGGCGCAGGGTTTCCTCACTTTTGTCGGCTATACTCCTTTCAATATATCTTTTGGGAACGGTGGTCCTGGGGACCTTAAAATCAAACCAGCGCGCCAGTGGAAAATCCAGACAAACACCATGCATATAATTAAACAGCGACTTTCTTAGTCCCTCCGCGAAAAGATCATGGTCTGCTCCCAAAGGATCCTCATGTTCAAGATCGTTATTGGCAAAAGCACCGGGGCCGGGTCCCAGTTTCATTACATCAAATGCCTCTGGATGAAGTCCAACAGGGCTATGGGCAGTCATAGCGAAGCGGTGCCAGAAACCCGACTGGACCGCTCCCTGTTCGAAGAGCTGGCGCACCATTTCCAGCGAATCTATGGTTTCCTGAGCGGTTTGCGTAGGAAAACCATACATCAGATACGCATGTACCATTATACCCGCCTTTGTAAAGGCATCTGCAACACGTGCCACCTGGGCAACAGTGACTCCCTTTTTCATACGCTCCAGCAAACGGTCTGAGGCTACCTCAAGCCCGCCGGAGATAGCAATACAACCGGACGCTTTCAGCAACAAGCAAATATCAGTAGTGAAGTTTTTTTCGAACCTGATATTCGTCCACCAGACTAACGTAAGCTTCCTTCTGATGATTTCAAGCGCAAGATCCCTCAGCAGTGCAGGTGGTGCGGCTTCGTCCACAAAATGAAAACCGTTCTGCTGGGTTTGCTCAATAATTTCCTCAATCCTGTCGCATAGTAACGCTGCGGTCATCGGTTCGTAACGCTTGATATAGTCCAGTGATATATCACAAAATGAGCACTTTCCCCAATAGCAGCCATGTGCCAGCGTAAGCTTGTTCCAACGGCCGTCGCTCCATAACCGGTGCATAGGGTTCACGATCTCGATAACCGAAAGGTAATCATTGAGTGGCAGGTCGCTGTAATCCGGTGTGCCGGTGTCGCGCTGGGGAACATCTCTTTCTATGGCACCGTTGAAATAAATCACTTCGCCATTTACTAAAGTATATACCCGCTTAAGTCTCTCAAGATCCCGTTCTCCATCCAGGTATTCCAGCAAAGTGAGCAACGGTGCCTCTCCATCATCCAGACAAACGAAATCGATGTAATTAAAAACGCGGGGTTCTTTCAGAGCGCGCAGCTCGGTATTGGCAAAGCCGCCACCCATCACCACTCTTACCTCCGGATATTTCTTCTTGAGGTACTGCCCGCATTTAAATCCACCATACAGGTTTCCCGGAAAAGGCACCGAAATACATACGATATCCGGCTGGTACTTTGCGATTTTTGTCTGAAGCACACTGACCAGCATTTCAGACAGCAGGGTATCCGGCTTTTCAAGTGCTTCTTCCATTTCGTCGAAATGCGTAGCGGAGCGTCCAAGTCTCTCGGCGTAACGGCTGAATCCAAAGTGCGGATCAATCGCTTCCTGAATAAGATCCCCGAGGTCTTCCAGATACAGCGTTGCCAGATGCCTGGCTTTGTCATGAATGCCCATCGTCCCGAACGCCCAGTCCATATCTTCCAGCATCCTGAACCGGCCCGCCTCCGGAAGATAACTCCGGTCACAGATACTATGCGCAAGAGTCGGATTCCTGTTTTTCAAAAACCTGATCACCGGATCAATTGTGGTGATATATTCCTCCCGAAGCGCATAAACCCTGAAACTGTTTTCGGTGAGTTCGGCGTCCGAATTTTCCAGCAGGGTAAACATCTGCTTTAAACCCTTTGAAGAAAATAATTCCAGAATGACATCAATCCCCAGATCCGCCTGATAAGACTCCCTGCCCAGCGTATTCAGGAAGCCCTTGAGATAGGCCGTAGCGGGATACGGGGTATTGAGCTGTGTAAACGGTGGTGTGACGAGCAGGATTTTCTTTTTCAAGAGATAGTTGATTTTCTTCAGCACAAAGGTACAGGTTTTAAAAAATTAATAGATGGGATAGCCCCTAACCCTCGAAATCAGATTATATTTGAACAGCTCTTACCGATCACCCATCCAATTATGAAACTGCTGCTTTCGCTCTGCTTGTACGTTTTCCTATCCGGACCATTGTCTGCACAAATATCACAAAAAGAGATTATTTATGGGCATAAGGATGGTATGGCACTCACCTGCCAGGTTTTAACACCTGAAAAAAGTAACTACAGGGGGATCATTTTTGTGGTCAGCGCTGGCTGGCAATCATTGTATGGTGCCATTCCAACCTATGTGAAATTATCGGACCCCTTTCTGAAAAAAGGGTATACGGTATTTCTGGTGCAACATGGCTCCGCTCCGCAATATACCGTTGCCGACGCCTTGGCTGATCTGCGAACGGCAGTCAGGTTTATACGATTCCGTGCATCTGATTACAATATCCACCCCGACAAAATCGGAATAACCGGAAGTTCCGCAGGCGGGCATCTGGCCCTGTGCATAGCCATGGATCATGGCTCATCCTCCACGCAGGCCCATGAGCCTTTATCCCAAGTTTCCGCAAAAGTACAGGCCGTTGCTTGTCTTTATCCTCTTACTGATTTTATAAACTTTGGTAAAATGGATTTTAACCCTTTTCTGGATAAAAAATACCTTATCCAGACCAACAGGGCAGCGGCCTTCGACTTTAAGGAATGGAGTGAAACGGAAAAGAAACCGGTTTCTATTTTGAGCAGG
Organism: Dyadobacter sp. CECT 9275; assembly: GCF_907164905.1. Taxonomy (NCBI): domain Bacteria; kingdom Pseudomonadati; phylum Bacteroidota; class Cytophagia; order Cytophagales; family Spirosomataceae; genus Dyadobacter; species Dyadobacter helix. Next base: position 2,018,656 of record NZ_CAJRAF010000002.1, read on the forward strand.
CCGGTTATTGAAAAGATATTAAGAGACTTGTCGCCAGCCCTTCATGTATCACCTTCGGCTCCGCCTACGCTGATCATCCATGGTGATGCCGATACCAGCATACCATTGCAGCAATCCAGGCAGATGATAGAACGGCTGAAACTCGCCGGTGTACCCAGTGAACTGGTGATCAAAAAAGGAGCCGGACATGGGTGGGATGATGAGGAGCCAGAGATGACCGCTTTTGCAGACTGGTTTGATAAGTATTTGAAATAAGAAAGGGCAGGATTGCCAAAACCATAGCTAAGCCCTATACCTTTTCCAAAATGAAACAGCATTAAGGCTCTTTCCTGGAAATAATTACTGACTCCAGTACATATTTTCTTTCCATCGATTCCCCGTCGTCAAACCTGAAGTTGACGCTTGGCTTAGCCGGATTGGCATAATGAAGTATGTTTTCCAATATTACCCTGTGATCCTTTACGGTTATGTTCCCGCCTTCTTTAAGAATACTCAGGTTAAAAGTTCCACTGTTCATATTGAGCGTCAGTATAACGGTATGAGAAACACCAGGAGGTACATTTCCGATGAGCTCACTCTCGCTTGTTGCAAAATCCCTTACCAGACGTACGTCTCCGTTGTCACCGATATACATACGCGCAATGGTGCCTGCAGAGCCATCGGCATAATCAATGGCTAGTTCTCCCCCCATTCCCGAATGGACAGCCGTATAGGTAAACCAAAGTGTTTCTGCAAAATTGGTAGATATTCCCCGGAAAGACAGCCACTGGTTGTGGGCAGTAAGCCCGGAAGCAGGTGACATGTTAAACTGAAGTGCCTTACTTCCAGAAGCCGGAGCTACAATCCGAAGGCGCGGCTCCAGTTCTGGAAAATAAGAGATCATATCCCCATCCGGTGTACCGGGAATGTCCTTGGCCGGTAAGCTGCCGATTACTTCACTTTCAAAATTGGAAGTCAGAATCGCATTGGTTTTACAGGAAAAAAATAACAAGACTATTCCGATTACCATCAGGCTTATTTCAACTTTTTTCATGGCAAATTTCTGGTTGATTATTTCAACCAAAAGTATAACGGCCAAAGGAAATTTTTAAGCGTAGACCTACCTGATTTTCAGACCGGGGAAATTTACGTATTGCCCAGAATTTTACCTGGTACAGTAGGGCGAATTTAAATCAAACACATTATTCGCCCAGACTTTCCCAATCTGTTGTTTCATGAAGAAAAACATTGTAATCCACAAAGCCATGGATACCGTCTGCCCAGCCCTTCTCACTATGCTGCCAGAAGAGTACGTGGGCATCGCTTGCGAGATCGTTCAGATGGGTGCGGGAATACCCGGCCAGCCACAGGGGATATTCATCAAAATTGCCTGCAATGTATTTTTTATAGTAATGCTCATTGACATAAATGATAGGTTTTACACCATAATGCCGTTCTATGAGGCTTAGCCAGTTGCGAACTCCCTTGATGATGATATCATCCGGTTTCCCGGCGCTTACTTCCAGGTCCAGCACGGGCGGCAAATCTCCTGGCTGCATGTCCACCTGAGCTATAAAATTAGCCACCTGCCTGTCGGACATGACCCTGGGATTATAAAAATGATAGGCTCCCCTTCGCATTCCTACCCGTTTTGCTTCGGCCCAGTTACGTTTGAACTGTCGATCGAGGTGTGTGGCACCTTCCGTTGCTTTGATGTACACAAAGTCGATCCCCGCCTTTTCCGAACGCGCATTTTTCAGTTTATCCCAATTGATCCTTGCATTGTGATGAGACACATCGATACCATGCACTGCATACCTGAGAGGCAGTTTGATCCCGAATTTGCTGACAAACTCCCACTGGTTCTCATCTGTTGCATCACGATACCAGATAATCGCACCGATCAGGACGACAATTCCGGCAATGATGGCCCAACCCTTGGCAGGAAGAGGTTTTAAATATTTACTTTTTGCAGTTTTGGATGTGCCTGTTCTTTTACGTGCCATGCTGCCGCAAAAATACAAAAAATACTAAGCATGTGCCTTCCCAAATATACTCGTATAGAATGCCTGACAAATTTCACCCCGCAACACCGGCGAATCGGTACTCCGGTTATCGTATAACCAGGAGGTATCGTGCCCCAGGGACACATCCGATTTTAAAAAATCCGCTATACTGACAGTTTCACCCGAATAGGTTGAGGAAGCCCGGTTTGTCCCCGCTGTTTCCTGAAACAACTTCGCCCATCTGGTAAGTACTACCCCGGTAACGGGTTGGTGCAGATCCGAGAGATAGGAATCAAAAAAGCCTTTACTTCCCCAGAACTGAGCGGCCAGGGCTGCCTTATCTTTCAAATCCAGGTCCTCAAAATAGGTAAGGATCTGTCCGTTTGCGAGCAATTGTTTTTGCAATTCAGAAACAGAAACTTCACGGGGAACCACTTTGTTTTTTATGGCGATGGCCGCAGCAGTACCGGCTGCTTGTCCGATCCCCATCCAGAGAGGTTCCATCCTCAATGTGGAATAGGCAGCATGGGTAGTTGAAGCGGCCACAGGAACAATAATCCCATTGATCTTTTCGGGTAACAGGGCTCGGTATGGTATCTGGTACGGAGAAATCGGCAGCATCCCGATGTATCCCTCCAGTACCTTCTTGTCGGGTGACGGTTCTTTAGATGCCGGAAAACTGTCAATCGGAAATTCACCGGCTATGATACTGTCGTCAAAAATAGTGGTACGTCCCTTGCCCTCCTGTAAGGTCACGTCATTTTCTGTCAGCGTGTAAACTCCCTTCAAACGTCTTGCTTCCCGCACATACAACTGCCATGGAAAATGGTTGTTATCCTTAAATTCATCCTTTGCCAAATGGTACTGATTGGCCATTTTACGGTGCTCCGCAGGCACCTCCTCATCATTTTGTATAAAATACAACAATCCCAAAGCCAGCGCTCTGTGCCGGGCAAATATTTTCTCCCTTTGTTTCCATCCCGCTTCCACATAATCAGCGTTTTCTTCCGGAAAAGGAAAACCAAGTGGCCGGGGATTGGTGTTCACATCAAACTTGCGATTAGGGATTTCGGCGAATGAAAAAACCCGCAACATGGTATCAAAATGGGCCTTGTAGTAACCATGTCCTTCTTTGTATACTTTCGGCCCGCTAAGCCGGCCTTCTTTAAGATCATCAAAATATTTCAGATAGTTTTTCCGGTCGTAACCCAATGGCGGTTCCTTCATCACATAGCTGTTTGCAGGGTCATCCGTAAAACACAGGCGATAAGTATACGCCGGGATTTTTTTGTCCGCGGCTCCGGTACTTCCGGCCAGGAATTTATTTTCGTTGTAATCAAAAAATATCCTTCCTGCATGTACTTCATTGAATTCGTCTTTGCCTTCACGCCCTAGCCGGTAGGCGGCGCCTGCCAGCGCATACAAATCTCCCTCGTAGGTAGCGTCAATAAATACCTGTGCCTTTAATTTCAGGGAATCGTTATCCGAACGATGAGAAAAAACTGCCTCTTTGATCTGATCTGCTTCGGTAACAGCCTTTTCAATCTGGTAATTTAACCTCAGTGAAATGTTTTTTTCACGGGCAATCATGGTATTAAAAACCTTCTCCGCTACGGAGGGCTCATAATAATAGCCCTGCCTGCATTTTTTCACATTTTCAGAATCAGCACCGTATGTATCTGTATAGTACCTCAGAATATTTTCAGTAAACTCCCTGAAGAGTCCGATAATCGCATCTTTGTTTTCAATGTCGCTTTTGCCCAAGCCACTTGTCGACAAACCTCCGATGTGGTTATGGTATTCTACCAGAATCACTTTGGCACCGGAACGTGCCGCAGCAATGGCCGCCATTATTCCGGCGGGGCTCCCTCCTACCACCACTACATCCGCACTGTCTTCTGTAACAGCGTTTGTACAAGCTGCCAGGTCAACCGTTGAAACGAGGGTACCCAAGGCACCCAGTTTTATAAAGTATCTTCTTTTCATTTTTATCTGCTATTGGCTATCCACCTGTGTCTGCCCTGGTATTACCGCGTGCGCCCCAGTGCTAATCTACTTTTGCGGTATCATTTTTAAACCATCAAGATCCGACAAGCGCACTTTCATCACCTCAACAGTTTGCTTGCCCCCTGCAAAAGCGATCAGCAGGTTGCCCTCATGCTCAATCACATGCGGATAATCCACATGCCGGCCGCCTACGAGATAATACATTTTGTTAAATACGAGCCCGTCATCGCTGACGGATAATACCAAGGGATCTCGTTTCTTTGGATTGGCATTGGACACCATCACGTAACGGCCATCTTTCAGGCGGGTACTGCTGAATTTGGAACGGGCATCAGGGAAATTCGTTTTTACCGGAGCACTCCAGCTTTTCCCGTTGTCAGCAGAAAACGAGCGATAAATGTAACCGCTACCCTTGTTGTCACGAAACAGCGCCACCAGATTATTGTCGGGCAGCAGCCACCAGCACGGCTCCTCGGCTGCCAGCTCGCTGGCCGTGCCCAGTACCGGAACCGATTTCCATTCTGTGATCTTATTCACTCCTCCTACCAGAAATTCAACTCCTGATTCGGTGTAATCAAATTTCCTGCGGGACATCATCCACTCCCCGGTAGCTATTTTTTCGGGAGCAAAGTTATTGATCGCGTCATCGTGGATAACGCCTATATCTTCCCACCTGTCTTGTGTTTCATTATAACGAAAAGCTCTCAGTTCCAGGCTAGGACCAAAAAAACCTTCGGCTTCATCCAGCGACGCCAACGCCAGAAACTCATTGTCCCGCACCCAGAACCCGCGTGCTATGTAGCGGAATCCCCTGTTGGTCCGTGTTCCGTAAAGGTTAGGCCGCTCGCCTCCCTGCGGCATGGGTGTCAAATAAGCCGAAGTACTCCATGTTATGCCGTCCTTGCTGGTAGCATACTTCACCCTTTGCCCTACCCTGTCTTCCACTCCGGGGCCATCACTCCACATGGCCCAGTATTTACCCTTGTGATGTATGAGATAGTTATGCTGGTTCACTCCCATTTGGCTACGAACATCACTGATGACATTATGTTCTCCGGGTACCCTGGGAAGTTTGTCATAATCTATTTTATGCGTGTCGGCGGGCAGCCAGTCTCCCGTTAGCATCAGCGAAGAGGACGCATTCTTAACCGGGTGCGGAGGGGCGGCCGGTAGCTGTTTCTTTTGCGCATTGGCTAAAATGGCAGCCATTCCAAAAACCGAGGCCAGGGATACACTTCTGCGATTATTCCAAAGATATTGTATGAATTCAATGAGCTTCATTTTACTGATTTTTTTGATTAGGGGGTAAAACGGATTTGTTAGCTGAGCGTTATAGGTTCTTTATCATTTTATTCCGAAAAATTGCCGGGCATTTTTCCTGTATATTTTGTCCATCACTTCTCTGGGAAGTTTGAGCCCGCTTACCTGCATCTCCTTGTCCCCAACTTTAAGCTTTTCAATGATCAGGGAATCCGTTGCCAGATATGCCCAGTCAGTTTTCCATTTTTTCAATAGAATGTCTAGTGTAGCCTTACTTTCACTGTTCTGGTGGTCAATGGTAGTGTCAGAACCATACATCACCCTGTCCTGGTATCGGATCAGAAACCGGCGGACACGGTCCTTATCCTGCGCCGACTGGTACTGCAGATGGTCCATTCTGGCGGCAACGTCCACCATCATCCGGGGGTACCTGTCAAGATCCAGTGCAATCTCCTCCACGCTCCACTCCAGGCTTGCCAGGTGAGTACCTACATATTTAAGTCTCGGATGGCGGTTCAGGAGATTTCGGCGCGCCATGATCTGCTGTTCATAAGTAGGCGCTTCAGGGTGTTTATACATGTGATACTCCGGGTGCCGCGTGTAATAACGCTTATCTGCCGGCAGGGTGATTTCATTTTCGGGCAGCCAGCAATTTTTCGGTTCACCCAAATGCCCCATTACCGGAACACCTTTTTTCTCAAGATAACTAAATATGGGCGCCAGAGCGGGATCATCAATCATTACAAAACGGCCCTGATCATTTTTCAAAACCATACCAATGTTTTTCCATACCTTAAATCCCAGTGCTCCCGCCTGCAGATTAGTATCAATATAGGCAATGGTATCTTTTATAAATGATTTTTGACCAAATTTATCAACCGGAAAAGTGCCGAGGAAATCCATCTGGCCTGGATAACGCTGCTTCATGGTTTTAACCACCTCAAACTGTTCTTTCAGTGGGAAGCCCGCATCCACATTAACGGAAACCAGGTGAAACTTCATGGATAGGGCCAGGTCTGGAAAAGCATTATTGGGTACATCCAGGTGGAAATGAGTGTCAATTTTGGGTACCTTCGCAAAATCTTCCGCTGAATAATAGCCTGCTTCGGGCAGCGGCAGCCGGTCAAGCCCATACAAGGCCAGTCCCAGGGCTGAATTTTTTAAAAATAGTCTTCTGGTAATGGTCATAAGTCTTTTGCAAGCCAGGATATTTCGCTCAGCAAGTTTCCGCCGAGCATACTGGTAGTACTTAAATTTGCCCGGATAGGACGTCTTATGACGAACTGATTTACAAAATATAAGCGTGCAAATGATGAATATAAGGACATGAATCCGTTTTGAAATATTGAAAAAATAATTATGTTCCAACTATTCTACCGAAATCTAATTTTCCAAAAAAGTTGATCAACCAACAGATTCTGCTATACTTTGCATAAAAAACAACTATGGACCCTGCATTGCTGAATGAAGTCCCATCGCTCGATCTGGCAGACTTCACGTCCGGAAATCCGGCTCAGAAAGAACAGTTCGTGGCCGATCTGGGCGCAGCTTTTACCAATATCGGTTTTGTTGCCGTCAAGAATCACGGCCTGTCAGAGGAACTCAGAAATAAACTTTATGATGTAGTAAAAGCATTTTTCTCCTTGCCCGAATCCGAAAAAAGAAAATTTGAGTTTCCGGAGCTCTTTGGACAGCGGGGATATATCAGCAAAGGAAGAGAAACAGCAAAAGGCTTTAAAGTAGCCGACCTGAAAGAATTTTACCATGTGGGGCAGCCCGAACCGGTTGGCCAAATGCCTGGAAACATATTTCCGGAAGAGCCCGCCGACTTTAAGAAATATACGCTGGAAGTGTATCAGACTTTTGAGAATACAGGTAAAACACTCCTGCGCGCCATTGCCATATTCCTCCACCTGCCCGAGGATTATTTTGAAGACAAGGTTAAAAACGGCGACAGCCTGTTGCGTGCACTGCATTATTTCCCGATAGAAAATCCAGATCTGGTACCGGAAGGAGCCGTACGAGCGGCTGCCCACGGCGACATTAACCTGATCACCCTGCTGATGGGCGCCAGTGCGGAGGGCCTTGAAGTGCTGCGCCGCGACGGCCAGTGGATTGCGATCACCGCCCTGCCCGAGCAAATTGTGGTTAACGTGGGAGATATGCTGGACCGGCTCACCAACCATAAACTCAAGTCTACAATACACCGGGTGGTGAATCCGCCTCGTGAAAAAATGGGAACTTCAAGGTATTCGATCCCATTTTTCATGCACCCTAGGGCCGATATGGATCTGACATGCCTACCAGGCTGCGTAACAGCCGAATATCCCAAACTTTACACCGATATGACAGCGGGTGAGTTCCTGGATGAAAGACTGCGGGAACTGGGCCTGAAAAAATAAGAACGAATTGCGCGTAGCCGAACGTGACTTTTACGGGGTGTCAGGTAACAATTTTAAAACTGATCACCCATCCGATCATTCTATGCTGGTTATTTATGACTAACTTCTCATTTGGTTCACTAATTATCCAAATCCTCCATTGAGTAATCCTGTTCGTCGTTTCCGGTATCTGATTTACCTGCTGGACATACTCTTGCTGTCGTTTACGGCATTTGGAGGGCCACAGGTACATCTGATGATGATGATCGAACGCCTGGTTCATAAAAGAAGATATGTTACCGAAGAAGAACTGCTGGAATTACAGGCGCTTTGCCAGGTACTACCGGGCCCCAGTTCAACGCAAACCGTTACGGCACTGGGACTGAAAATAGGCGGACAGCCCCTGGCCTATCTCACGCTGATCGTGTGGTCTCTGCCGGCCATGATATTCATGTGCCTCGCCGCAATAGGCATTCATTACATGGAACAGAAACAGATCTCGCTCTCGTTTACCCGTTTCGTGGGACCTATGGCGGTGGCATTTCTGTTATTCGGCGGGTACAGTATCGCCCGGAAAGTTATCCGCAACCGCCAGGACTGGTTACTGCTCACCATCTCTCTTATTCTGGCGTATCTGTATCCTTCGCCTTATATGACCCCTGTGCTTATCGTTTCAGGAGGCGTACTCTCCTCTCTCAAGTACAGGCAGCTGGAAGAACTGGAAAGGGGCCCGATACGCATCTCATGGCGGCCTATCATCTTCTGGATCTCGGTACTGATCAGCGCCGCTGTTGTGGGAAAGATTACCAATTTGCTGCCGGTGCGTTTATTCGAAAACTTTTACCGTAACGGCAGCCTTGTTTTTGGAGGCGGACAAGTACTGATCCCTATACTTTATAACGAGTTTGTAGAGTTTAAAAACTATCTCACCAATCAGGAATTCCTGTCGGGCATGGCGCTTACGCAGATCGTCCCCGGGCCGGTTTTCTCCATCGCCACTTTTGTTGGCAGTATGTCCATGCAGGAGTATGGCGTGACGGGTATCATTCTGGGTGGTTTTGTAGCAACGGCCGGTATATTTTTACCAGGTACTTTTTTTATTTTCTTCGCTTATCCTTTTTGGGACCAGTTGAAAAGATACCGCGGGGTACGTGCGTCGCTGGCCGGTATTCATGCCACAAGCTGCGGGCTTACCCTTGCTGCCGGGATCACACTTTTCGAACCGATGGTTCTGCAATGGCAGCCTTTACTTACCGTTTTAGGAACACTTCTGCTGCTTTTTTTTACCAGAGTACCCTCCTATGTGATAATTTTGGGAGGGTTAATTTTGGGATTGTTCTTCCATTAAAGTTAATATATCCCCGAATTAGGTCTTGTCAATTGCAATAACCGGTTTGTTTTCCAAACTTTGAAAGCGTGTTTCCGTTATCCAGATCTCATGAAAAAAACTGTATTATTATTTCTGCTCGTTTTTACCAGTTTCATCCATCGTATTCAGGCGCAAATAACGACTCCCCCAGGCTTTCTGCACCAAAACCGGAAATGGGTGGATTCAGTATTTGCCAGCCTCACACCCGACGAGCGAATTGCACAGCTCATTATGGTGGCGGCGGTTTCGGATGTAAAAAGGGCTGTAATAGACCCAAAAACGAGTAATTCGGCCTATGTTGAAAAACTTATCCGGGAGAATAAAATCGGTGGAATCGTGTTTTTCCAGGGAGGACCGGTTCCTCAGGCAAGGCTTACCAATTATTTTCAGTCGATATCCAAAACGCCCCTGCTGGTTGCCATGGATGCGGAGTTCGGGCTGGCCATGCGAATTGACAGTACGGTGAGATATCCTTACCAGATGACGCTGGGGGCCATTCAGGGCAATAACGAGCTGATTTACAATATGGGCGCTCAGCTGGCACGCCAGGCAAAACGTTTGGGCGTTCATATCAATTTTGCTCCCGTGGCTGATGTTAACAATAACCCGGACAACCCGGTGATCAGCTTCCGGTCTTTCGGTGAGAATAAATATAAGGTAGCCGAAAAAGCAGTAGCGTACATGCGGGGTATGCAGGATAACGGCCTGCTGACCAGCGCCAAGCACTTCCCGGGCCATGGCGATACCGGGGTAGATTCGCACTATGACCTTCCGTTGATACCCCATTCTAAGCAACGGCTGGATTCTTTGGAACTATATCCCTTCAGAGTACTGATGAATAACGGGCTGAGCGGTGTGATGATCGCTCACCTGAGTATACCTTCCCTTGACAAAACGCCCAACCTCCCATCTACACTTTCCAAACCCATCGTGTCTGATTTACTGAAACACGAAATGGGTTTTGAGGGGCTGATCTATTCCGATGCAATGAATATGAAGGGTGTTACCAAGTATTTCCCGGATGGCAAGGCAGATGCTATGGGACTGGAAGCCGGAATGGATATCCTGGAGTTTACAGAAGATGTAAATAAATCCATCGCTGAAATAAAAAAAAGTATAGCAGAGGGCAGGATCAGCCAGGCTGAAATAGATTTCCGCTGTAGAAAAGTTTTAGAGGCCAAAGCATGGGCGGGATTGAACAGATACGAACCCGTAAAACTGGAAAACCTCTATGAAGACCTTAATCCGAAAGAAGCTGAGTTGTCCAACCGCCTGCTGACCGAAAAAGCGCTTACCATTCTGAAAAACGACAACGACCTCTTGCCGCTCAGGGAACTGGATACGCTGAGAATTGCGTCCATTTCCGTCGGCGCCGATACCGTTACTACGTTTCAGAAAACGCTTGAACTTTATACCACGGTGGATCATTTCAGTATACCTGCCAAGCCAACTGAAGAACAGCTCACCGCCCTGCGAAACAAACTTGGACAATACAATTTGTTATTGGTGGGTGTGCACCTGGGAAGTATCTCTCCCAGGACCAGCTATGGCCTCACAGAGCCCATGAATGCCATTTTGCAGGAGTTAATGACAACCAACAAAGCGGTTGTATCCGTATTCGGGAATCCCTATTCGCTGAACAAAATCCAGCATACCGAACAAGCCAGAGCACTGATCATGGCCTACCAGCTTACGCCGTTTACGCAGGATCTTTCGGCACAGCTCATTTTCGGGGCGATACCTGCGAAAGGCAAATTGCCCGTAACCGTTAACAGCAGATATGGCTATGGACTTGGGATTGAAACACCGGCACTGGACCGTCTGAAATATACGATCCCTGAAGAGCTAGGCCTCGACTCTAAGATTATCACTTTTAAAATAGATTCCATTGCCAACATGGCGGTCGACAAAAAAGCGACGCCAGGCTGTGTGGTACAGCTTGCCAAAGACGGAAAGGTGTTTTTCAGAAAGGCTTATGGCAAGCATACCTATGAAGGAAATGCCCCGGTAAAACTGACGGATCTGTACGACCTTGCCTCGGTGACCAAAATTACGGCTTCAACCCTGGCCCTGATGAGCCTGTACGACCAGAAAAAATTTGACCTGGACGCCACTATGAAAGATTATCTGCCGGATTTCAAAAACTCCAACAAAGCAGATCTTCAATGGAGAAGGGTGCTTACACACAGCGCGAGGCTCAAGGCGTTTATCGTATTTTGGAAAGAAGCCAAAAACCCTGACGGGAGCTGGAAAAAGAAAACTTTCAGCACGAAAAAATCAGCACGTTATCCGATATCGGTGGTGGGTGACAGCCTTTTTATCCATAAAAAATATGCCAAAAAACTTTTCAAAGGCATCCGGGACTCTCCTCTCAACAAGGATGAAGGCTATGTTTACAGCGACCTTTCTTTCATCCTCTATCCGCAAATTGTAAAACGCCTGACCGGCGAGGATTTTGAGGATTACCTTAAAAATCATTACTATCATAAACTCGGCGCCAATACGCTCACTTTCAATCCCAGAAGATTTTACAAGCTGGAAGAAATTGTGCCCACCGAACGTGACACTTTTTTCCGGATGGCGCAGCTCCACGGACAAGTTCATGATGAAGCGGCTGCCATGCTGGGAGGACTGAGCGGACACGCCGGCCTTTTCGGATCAGCCAATGATGTGATGAAAGTATGGCAGATGTACCTGCAGAAAGGTTACTACGGAGGCCAGCAACTGCTATCGCAGGATGCACTGATTGAATTCACAAGGTACCAGTACCCGGAAATGGGCAGCAGGCGCGGAATTGGTTTTGACAAACCCACTTTCAAATATTCGGGCAATGCACCCCGGTATGCAAGTCCGTCCAGTTTTGGACATACCGGCTATACCGGGATCATGACCTGGGCAGATCCCGCCTGGAAACTCAATTATGTATTCCTTTCCAACAGGGTTTATCCTACCCGTGAGAATAATAAGATTTCGCAAATGAACATCCGGACAGGGATTATGGATGTGGTATACAAAGAACTTTTAAAGAAATAATTCATAGCCCCCGCAGTAACACCGGGGGCTCTTTCACTCAACAGACATGAAATTTCTCCTTGGCGTTTTTATCGTTCTTTCTGCTTCTTCCTATGCCCAGAATGTTTCTCCGGCTGCTTTGGGAAAACATATCAGATACCTCGCTTCTGATAAGATGAAAGGCAGGGGCACAGGCAGTAAGGAAAATACGCTGGCCGCCAAATATGTGGCCGGTCAGTTCCAAAAACTGAAACTAAAACCATTGGGTACCGAGGGGTATTTTCAGCCATTCACCGCAAAGGTCAGAAGGGTCGTAGTACCAGATAGCCTGAGGCCCGCCAGAAATGTTATCGGTTTTCTGGATAATGGTGCGGAATATACCGTTATCATCGGTGCCCATTTTGACCATCTGGGCTTGGGCAGGCAGGGCAGCTCCAAGGATGAACATCCAGAAGGAAAAATTCATAACGGTGCCGACGATAACGCTTCCGGCGTGGCTGGTCTGCTGGAACTGGCCCGGCATTTCTCCACCAATGCCACAAAGGAACCCTACAACTTCCTGTTCATTGGTTTTGCAGCAGAGGAACTCGGACTCCTGGGCTCCAGACATTTTGTTAACAATCCTACAATACCACTTGCTTCTGTCAATTTTATGTCGAACATGGACATGATCGGCAGGTATAATGCCGACCGCGGTGTGGGAATCGGTGGCTATGGAACGAGTGATCAGTGGCCTGAGGTATTCAGGGACGTCAAAGGGGATGTCAAGTTTTTCACGGACCGCGCCGGCAACGGCGGCTCCGATCATGGCTCCTTTTATGCCAAAAATATACCCGTCCTCTTCTTCCATACCGGTGGCCACGATGATTACCATAAGCCCGGTGATGATCCTGAAAAAGTAGATACAAAGGCCGCTGCCGGAATACTGGAGATAGAGATCAAACTCATCGAAAACGCCATGAAACTTCCGAAACTTAATTTTACGGAGGTGAAGAACTGATTGGCACCGATAGTTTAACATCCCAGGTTTCAGCCTGCTTTCTTCTCCAAACCGTTAACGTACATTCCATACTAAATCCTGGCGATGGGAGGCCTGACTTATCCCGGCAAAGGATAAATTTGATCCGCTCCATCCTTTTCTCGTATAAGGCATTCTCCACCATACTGATAATTGGTTTGCAGGTGCTGAAATATCAAAAAGATTAAAACAAAGCATAATTCAGGGACCTCTTTGGCGCGGTTTTTATGGGATAAATGTCGTGATCAGGATCGGAAATTACCGGTGAATACCAATAAAACCGGGTAAACGCCGTTAAAAAATCGTTAATACTAAAAAAAGTCAGTGTTTTGATTGGATTCGTTTCAGCCTCACCCTCCTACGGACAAGCATACTATTCCCCAGAAGATCTGTACGGATCGTTGTTTGCGGATGTCCAGAACGGGTATATCTTTTCAGATTCAAAAACATTTGCTGATTGTATACCCCTTTTTGATCCCGTTTATATCATTGAACAATATCATCGTGAAAAAGAGCGGGAAGGATTCAGTCTTTCCGATTTCGTATCGGCGCATTTCCGGGTTCCCGAAAAAATAAAATCCGATTTTATACCTGATCGGCAGGAAAGTGCGGAGCAGCATGTAAAAAGATTATGGCCCGTGCTGATGCGTCGACCGGAAAATCAGGAACAAGGAGGTTCACTCATTCCGCTGCCCCACTGTTATGTTGTCCCCGGAGGCAGATTCAGGGAAATATATTACTGGGATAGCTACTTCACCATGCTCGGCCTGAGGGAAAGCGGGCGCGTGGATCTGATCGAAAGCATGGTAAACAACTTTGCTTTTTTGATCAACAGTTTTGGATTTATTCCCACCGCCAACCGTACTTATTATCTTAGCAGGTCGCAGCCGCCGTTTTTCTCACTGATGGTACAGTTATACAGTGAAATGGAAGGCAAAAAAGTCCTCAAGACCTATCTGCCCCAGCTAAAAAAAGAGTACGACTACTGGATGGATACCGGCAATAGTACCGCCGAGCCATTCACAGGATACCGCCGTGTGGTGTACCTGCCTGACGGCGCAGTCCTGAACCGCTACTGGGACGACAAAGCTACGCCGAGGCCAGAAGCATACCGCGAGGACATAGAGCTTGCGCTGGAGGCCCAGGAACAGCATGGTACCAGCCCCGATGAACTTTACAGACATATCAGGGCGGCCGCAGAATCAGGCTGGGATTTCAGCAGCCGCTGGTTTGGGGATGAGTCCGACTTTTCCACCATCAAAACAACCGACATTATTCCGGTTGACCTGAACTGCCTGATGTATCACCTCGAAAAAACGCTGGCAGAAGCATACCGGTTGAAAGATAACCCTGAAATGCAGCAGATCTTTGAAGACAAGGCCAATGCCCGCTGTCAGGCCATTCAGAAATATTTCTGGAATGAAGACCGTCATTTTTTTATGGATTACGACTTCAAAAAACAAGCAAACACGGATTCCATCTCCCTGGCAGGGTCCTACCCTCTGTTTTTCAAACTGGCGTCCAAGCCTCAGTCACATTACATCAGAGCCTATCTCCGCCTGAATTTCCTTAAGTCCGGGGGACTTCTAACAACCAATGTCAAGTCGGGCCAGCAATGGGATGCTCCAAACGGATGGGCGCCTTTACAATGGATTGCTTACAAGGGGCTTAGGAATTACAATTTTCACCGGACAGCCAACGAATTGAGTGTAGAATGGCTGGGACTCATTGAGAAAGAATTTAAACACAGCGGAAAAATGCTCGAGAAATACAACGTATCCGACACGAACCTCATTGCCGGTGGTGGGGAATACGAGATTCAGGAAGGTTTTGGCTGGACCAACGGCGTATATCTGCGGATGAAAAACCGAAAGCGCTAAAAGATTCCGTCGAATCGTTCAATCAGGATATTATTATCGGATTCTAATGTGTATCTTAAAATTTTCCATACTTACCTTCAATTAATCGCAATTTTTTTTAATACCTTGGAGTTCTCTTAATCTCTGGCAAATTCATGAAACTACCGTTATACCAAGTCGATGCTTTTACAAATCAAATTTTTGCGGGAAACCCAGCTGCCATCGTTCCGCTCAATGAATGGATCTCCGATGAACTAATGGTGAACATCGCTGCAGAGAATAACCTGGCGGAAACAGCTTTTTACGTTCCCTCGGAAAACGGCTTTGATATCCGCTGGTTTACCCCCTCTGTGGAAGTGGATTTATGCGGACACGCAACACTGGCAACCGCGTTTGTGATATTTAATATACAAGGTTATGAGGGAGATCTCATCCGGTTCAATTCCAGAAGCGGAGAACTGACGGTGACAAGAAATGAAGACTGGCTCACCCTCAACTTCCCCGTTGATTCCTACCATATTGCAGTTCCGCCACCAGCACTGGTGGAAGGACTCAAATCAGGTACTGTTCAGGAAGTCTATAAAGGAAAAACCGATTATATGGTAGTACTTGACTCCGAAGCCGAGGTCCGTGACCTGGAAATGGATATTATTATCTTATCAACCATTCCGGCACGGGGTATCATCGTCACGGCGCCCGGCGAAGACGTGGATTTCGTATCGCGGTTTTTTGCCCCCCAGTCGGGTATTGATGAAGATCCCGTGACAGGTTCGGCACATACAACACTAATACCCTATTGGGCAGAAAAACTCTCAAAGACGACACTTACAGCGAAACAATTATCCAAAAGAGGTGGATTCCTGCAATGCGAGCTGGTTAATGACCGTGTGAATATCGGAGGCCAGGGAAGGTTATACCTACAGGGAGAACTGGAAATCTGATCAATCCGGAATAAATTACCTGAACGTTAGTATAGGACTACTAACGTTTCAGTTTTGCCCGCTGGCCGGTATAAAGTCCTCCAATGACTAGTACCGTTCCGCACAATGTAAACAGGGTAACGGGCTCATCCATCAGCCACCAGGCAAAGATGAACCCGAACAATGGGCACAGAAAAAGCCACAATGACGCTTTTACGGTATCAATCCTAAGGAGGTAAAACCAGCAGATCAGCCCGATGATCGAAACAGCAAGGCTCAGCCACAAAACCGAAACCCAAAATTGAAAATCCCAGCTGGTTTCATTAAAATCTGCCAGGCTAAGCGTAAAGGGAAGCAGAAAAACCCCGCCAAGCAATACCTGCCACCCGTTGATCAGCAGATTGGATAACTCCCATTTTACGGTACTGTAATAAACGCTGGCTGCAGAAACAGAAACCATACTCAAAAGCAAAACAGCGATTCCCTCCGGACGTGTGATACTTCCCTGCAGCAGTGGATAGGTTGCAATTCCAATACCCGTCATCCCCAGTAAAATAGCCAGCCAATCGGTCGGCAAAGTGGGCCTTTTCAACCACCACGACGACAGCAATACAATAATGAGCGGGTTGGTAGAAACAGCCAGGCTTCCTATCCCGGCAGCTGTATATTTCATGGCATACACGTACAAGCCCAGGTACAGCGTTGTATTAAGAAAACCAAAAAGAGAGAGCTGGAGCAATTCTTTTCTGCCTGGCAAACGGACCGTCTCGTTACGTACGAATCCATAGGTAATCCCCAGCAGTAAAATTCCCGCTATAAAAAACCGGATATTGGCCAGAATTAGAGGAGGAGCCGATTGAACACCAAATTTGGTAGCCACGGAAGCCGAGGCCCAGAGAATTGAAAATAAAATACCGATACTGAAATTCTTCACTGCAAAACGAATTATAAAGCAAAAATAAACGAAGTGGTTCCCGTTCGCCCTACGTTTTTCATATTTTTGAAGATGATTAACAAGATAACTGCAAAATACTTACTTACGATTTGTTTCCTCATCGGTCTGCAATACCTCTGTAATGCGCAAAAGCAATGGACCTATGATTTCAATAATGGATTTTCTCCTATAGAAAAAAACGGCCCGCAACTTAAAAAGCTGGGCCAGCCCGGACAACTGGTCAGAGAAAAAATACCTGGTAACGAAGAGGTCAGCAGGACGGTCTACCAGTTTGAAGCCAACAGTGGCCTTCAGTTCAATAATTCTGAGGCAGGCGGGTTTCTGAATAAATCCTTTACTGTGGAAATTTACTTCAAAATGACTATGCTTGACAGTTGGAAACGGGTGCTTGATTTCAAAAACAGAAAAAGCGATTATGGCAGTTACATTTATGACGGCAAACTGAACTTTTACGACTATGCCATGAGCGAAAAGGCACCGGTAAAAGCCAATCACTACGTCCACTACGTTTACTCCCGTGACTTCGACACCAAAATGATAAAGATGTATATCAACGGGCAGTCGAAGGTAGAATTCAAAGACCCAGGCACTGAAGGCATGCTGGATGCCGACCAGGTACTTAACTTTTTTCAGGACGACCTGGTCGCCAACCATGAATCCAGTGCTGGCTCCGTGGCTCTCATCAGGGTCTACGACCGGGTGATGACTCCGGTTTTTATCCGCAGAAGTTATTTTAGCATCATCAAATCACCTCAGCCGGAAGAGGAGCCCATTACTGAAGAACAGCCCGCTGAACCGGCCAAAACAGAACCGGCTCCCCCTGCCCCTTCACGGATGCTGGCCAGCGTGAGCGGAAAAGTATATGATGGCAGAAATCTGAGACCGGTTAATGACGCTGACATTTTGGTTAGGAAGTTGAATGATAATGCGGTGGTGGCTCAGACAAAAACAGTTAATGGGGCTTATTTTCTTGAACTTCAGCCTTACGAGCGGTACAGAATATCCGCCGTTGCTAACGGCTTTCAAACCAAAAGTATTGCCGTAAAAACCACCAGCAGGCATGAAGAAATCAAATCACTGATCAGCCTGGCTCCTGAAACCTATGTACGCCCGCTTGCAACTCTGTTGTTCCTCCAGAGTGATGAAAATCTGGATGAAGCCGCAAAAAGTACGCTGGATTCTATGGCCGGATACTTTCTGCAGAATCCATCCTTAAAAATCGTGATTAAAGGGCATACCGACAACGTTGGTGATTTTGAAAAAAATCTTAAACTATCCAATCTCAGGGTCAATTCGGCCAGAAACTACCTGATCGGGAAAGGAATTGCCGCTGAAAGAATAAAAGGAAACGGATATGGCTCTTCCCGGCCAGAAACCGCAAATCAATCTGAAACGAAAAGAAAATACAACAGAAGGGTAGAGATATGGGCAGAGCCGGAAAAAAGATAAAGCCATCTCACTGAGATGGCTTTATACTGACTATTCCTAAACCCTTAACCTTTTCTTATCTTTATTTGATTTTTGAATTACAACCTGACATAAGAAACTGGTACTTTAACGATAGAAGCCGCTTCTAAGTTCTCTGCTGTCAATTTATTCAAATCAAAGTTTTTTACAAATCTTATTGCTGAAGCTGTTTTTGAAAGATTATCTCTCCATTGCAAAGCCTCTTTGCTGTTCACTTTCTCCAGCTCATTACCCAATTGAGCAACTGCAGCATTAAAAGTATTAATCTCTTCCACTCCCAAGCCCCTCACCTTTGACGGTGATTCACCATACAAAGTCACTACACGCTCTATTATACTCCAATTGCCCTGTTTAATAAATTCTGGTACCGTTTGAGACACATACGCTGCAAACTCAACTTCGGATGTTTTGGAAATTAGAGTTCCGTCCAATTTTTCTGTCCCTTGCAAACCACCTGCAACCGATGGCCTCGTAATAGTTAGAACAAGAATTCCAAATACTGCTGCAAATATAAAACTATTTTTGATTGTTTTCATGGTTTAATTCAATTTTTATTTCTTCCTTTTGTTATGCAAAGATTGCCCCAAGTTTCGAAATTACAAAATGAACTAAAATCATCAAACAGAATATTATTTTGAATAAAATCCCATTTTTGGCCTAAAATAAACAATAAATGAAAACAAAAACTTACACAATCCAAATAATATTTCAATTATCATTTAACAATCAAAAGAAACATTCGACTTAAAATAGTTATATTTTCTTTAAAAAGTACAATCATTGGTTATAATTGTTCATTGTCATCTGTATCCCCAAAGTACAAAACGATACAACCATATCAACGGCCTGATCCAAAAATATGGGGAGTTCAGCCATCTCTTCACCGGAAAAGGGCTTTAAAACATAATCTACCTGCCTTCCCCTCGGAAAATTGTTGCCAATTCCGAACCTAAGCCTGGGATACTCCGAAGAAGCCAATAATTCCTCAATATTCTTCAATCCGTTGTGCCCTCCATGGCTTCCCTTTGGTTTTATTCTCACCGTACCGTAAGGCAACTGAAGCTCGTCCACCACTACCAGCAGATTTTCCTTTGGTATCTTGAACTGATCCATATAATAGCGGATTGCCTTACCGCTCAGATTCATGTAGGTGGTTGGCTTGATAAAATAAATCTGCCGCCCCTTGTATTTCCATTCCGCGACGAAAGCCAGTTTTTCAAATGAAAACTTAAAATCGTTTTGTGCCGCAAGCCGGTCCAGCACCATAAAACCAATATTGTGCCTTGTGAATGCATACTCCGGACCGATATTTCCCAATCCAGCAATAAGATACTTCATCTGATTATAAAAAATTAGTAAAAAAGAAATGCCTGTCAACCTCATACCTATGGGTTTGAACAATTATAGATCAGGTATTGGCAGGAAAAATTTTTGATTTCATATTTGTGAGCTTAATTTAGGCTAAAATTCAGGGAAATAACAATATGCCCCAAAAACGATTATTACTAAGTAGCCCTTTGCTGGAAATCATGACGAGCCGTCTTTGCCAGCAACTTATTGAGAACCATCAGGATTTCGAAAATTCTGTTGTAATGGGCCTGCAGCCCCGTGGAATTTATTTTGCCGAACGCATCGTTGCCGAACTGAGAGTAAAGACCGGGAAGGCAATTTTACTGGGGCATCTGGACGCTACCTTCTACCGCGATGATTTCCGCCGGAGAGATTCCCCTCTGCTCCCTAACAAAACCAACGTTCCTTTTCTTATTGAAGGCAAGAGAGTAATTTTAATTGATGATGTACTGGCCAGCGGACGTATGGTCAGAGCTGCGCTGGACGCCATGACTGCCTTTGGAAGGCCCAAAATGATTGAACTGCTGGTACTGATCGACAGGCGTTACAACCGAGAATTACCAATTGAACCCGACTACGTAGGCATGAAAGTAAGTACCCTTGAAAGCCAGAGAGTGCAGGTGGAATGGAAAGAGCAGGGCTTTGAAGCCGACCACATCTGGATGGTAGATTAGCGCTTACCTTGGTCGTGAAGTTTCTTCTGCATTCAGCGTTTTCCCAATATCACTCGTATTATAAGTGAGCTTATTGATGTAAAAAACCTCACGCCCCTGCCCCATCAGTGACGTACCCAGCCGCTGCATGCCATAAGCAAGAAAATACTGACCATACCACGGCGACAGATAGCCATCCTCGTTGTTTAACACCGTTTCTTTTTCAGACTTCGGATTTATTTTAAATTTTTCACCTTCCACTACTACCTTGTTCCTGCGGATTACTTCCGTGTGAATATCTCCATCCTGTGGGTATGCCAGTATAAAATAATCCTCCACCGGAGTTACCTGAACCATCTCCTGCAGATCAAAACTGGTAAGGTCTTTGATGGTAATACAGTTATCCCAGATCAGCTTCCCATTACGATCAAACCCGCAGACAATGGCGTGCGTATATTTGTATCCCTCCAAAGCCCTCGGAATATACTGCCTGGAAATATTACCCGAAATAACAGGCATACTATTTTTCTGGTTCGGATAATAGACTTCCGCTACCAGCACAATTTCATTTTCCATCTGAATGAGCTCATGAACCAGAAGGCGGTATCGGAACCTGTTTTCTTTACCCAGGCTTTTCCTTTTACCGATCCTCTCCATCATCCGCTGGCGCCTTTTAGGCTTCATATAATTGAAGAAATTCTGAAGTTCAGAAAACTCAATAAACTGAGGGTCATCCGGTTCATTATCCTTTACATGGGTGACATATAACCCCTGTGAATATTGCGTACAGCCCACTGAATAATTGCCGATCAGATAGGAATCATCCGGATTCAGGGGGACGATCTGCCCCGAAATAAAACTGTTCCGCGGATCGCTCAGGGAAGTCTTTTTAAGAAGTTTTCCATCATAATTATATGTCTTGATTTCAAAAACGCAGTTCTTCTTACGATAAGCGTAGGTGATGACGTTGATATAACCATCCACTTCATTAATATCCACATTGTTTATTTCGGTATTCCTCTCATACAACCCCGGCAATACACGGGTGGTATGATCAAAAAAGGAATGAACCAATACCACGGGCCGCGAACGGTAATATCCTGCAATAAGAGCCTTGCTTCCGATCACCTTAAACTGCTGCACATCCACCCCGGCAAGCAGGTTACCTTTGTAAACATCAAGGGCACCATCATTGAAATTGAGCTGCAAGAACAGAAAATGATCCGAATCGGGCTGCGCAAAAAGCCAGTATCCCAGATGCTCCCCCTGGTAGGCCATCACCGGTACATACCGGAAGTCCAGCTTGTAACTCACCCTCCAGACCGCATTCAGAGTAGTGTCATATTTTACAAAATGCCAGTTTTCGTTACGGCTCGAATACTCATCGCCCCTTGTAAGCGTCAAAACACCCTTTTCGCCGAGTGGAAAAACCTCAAATTGCTCAGAACCAGACGATGATGAAGGAATCTCAAGCCGGTTAGTCTGCAGCAATTGAGCATATACCCTGTCCGGCTGCAGGTAAAACGTTCCAAGCAGAAATAAAAAAATATAAAACAAAAATCTATTATTCATAACTTCCTTGCGCCGGGGTGTAAGTCGGTTCGATATTTACCCTAATTTTGCATCAAAAAGAGTAACATCCTTATCAATTTAAAAAAATATTTTCATTCCAATAAAAACTTAGAGAAATGTAACACGTTTTCTCTATGACCTTCTGATTTTACCTGAATATTTCATGACGATTGAAGCCATATTAAAAGAAGACATTCGAAAAGCAATCCTAAAACATTTCGAAAATACGGTTGATGAAGTCGTATTACAACCTACAAAAAAAGAATTTGAGGGGTTTTACACATTCGTAACGTTTCCTCTGACCAAAACAATACGAAAGGCACCAGCGGAAATCGGACAGATCATCGGGAAGGACCTGGAGGAATTTTCCTCCGTTGTTTCACAATGCAATGTGGTACAAGGCTTTCTCAATATAAGCCTTAAGGATAGTGTCTGGCTTTCGCTTTTCACAGACATAGCATCGGATACCGCATTTGGCACTTTCCCTTCCAATGGCGAATCTGTGATGGTGGAATTTTCATCCCCCAACACCAACAAACCGCTGCATCTGGGGCACCTTCGTAACGATTTCCTGGGCGATTCTCTTTCCAGAATACTGACAGCCAACGGTTACGATGTCGTAAAAACATGCCTGGTTAATGACAGAGGCATTCATATATGTAAATCCATGCTGGCCTATCAGGAACTGGGCAATGGAGAAACACCGGAAAGTTCAGGCCTGAAGGGGGACCACCTGGCGGGTAAATACTATGTCAAATTTGATGTAGAATACAAAAAACAGATCAATGAACTTCTTCTTAATGGCCTCAGCCCGGAGGAAGCTGCAAAAAAAGCACCCTGGATGCTGGAAGCGCAAAAGTTGCTCCTGCTTTGGGAGCAGGGAGACCCTGAAACGGTGGCACTCTGGCAACAAATGAATAGCTGGGTATATGCCGGCTTTGACCAAACTTACAATAAAATAGGGGTTTCTTTTGACAAAACTTACTATGAATCAAACACTTACCTTTCAGGAAAAGATATCATAGAAGAGGGCTTGCAAAAAAATATCTTTTTCAAAAAGCCTGACAATTCTGTCTGGATCGATCTGACAGAAGAAGGACTGGACGAAAAACTGGTACTGCGGGGAGACGGGACCTCCGTTTATATCACCCAGGATCTGGGCACGACGGAACTGAAATACAGCGACTTCCACAACAACCGTTATTTATGGGTGGTGGGTAATGAGCAGGATTATCACTTCAAGGTTCTGTTTGCGATCCTGAAACGCCTGGGAAGGCCTTATGCTGCGGAGTGCCACCACATCAGCTACGGAATGGTGGATCTCCCTTCGGGCAAGATGAAAAGCCGCGAAGGAACCGTTGTAGATGCCGACGACCTGGTGGATCAAATGATCCAGACAGCAACAAACCGCACCCAGGAATTAGGAAAAATAGATGATTTTGAAAGTGACGAGGCCTTAAAACTCTATAATCAGCTCGCGCTGGGCGCTCTGAAATACTTCCTTCTTAAAGTTGACCCCAAGAAACGGATGCTTTTCAATCCCGAAGAATCCATTGATTTCCAAGGACATACCGGCCCGTTTATTCAATACACCTATGCAAGAATAAGATCCATTGCCCGAAAGGCTGAATTATCACAGATCAAAGCATCCATTCCGGGCAACTCCTATCAAATGCATCCTGCGGAGCGGGAACTGATTTACTTTTTGTTGCAATACCCGCAGAAGATTCAGGCTGCTGCAGATGAGTTTGCACCTTCCATCATTTCACTTTATGCTTTTGAACTTGCCAAGGTATATAACCAGTTTTATGCCGAAGTATCCATTTTTGCAGATCCCAACCCCGAAGCGGTTAGTTTTCGGATCGAATTATCCAGGGTTGTTGCGGAAACAATTTACAAGGCTTTAGGGTTATTAGGCATAGAAGTTCCTGAACGG
Source organism: Dyadobacter sp. CECT 9275 (assembly GCF_907164905.1). Taxonomy (NCBI): domain Bacteria; kingdom Pseudomonadati; phylum Bacteroidota; class Cytophagia; order Cytophagales; family Spirosomataceae; genus Dyadobacter; species Dyadobacter helix. The sequence continues at coordinate 2,042,400 of NZ_CAJRAF010000002.1, forward strand.
ATGTGAGAGGGTTTGGTTGTTGCTTATGTTGAAAATTCCAGGAAAAGCGTTTGTTACTCAGTTATCAATATAATATTGACAATACCTGTTCAAGCAAGAATAACTTAACCGATAACCAATTGAATTATGGACCTATTTAAATCAGTTTTGATTATGATTACGTCACTCATCGGCTTCCTTTTTGCCGACAAAAGTGCTACGCTCACACGCCCAGCAGACACTGTTGCTGTTAAACAAACACTATACGATTTCAAGGTTAAGTCCCTTGTAGGAAGCAAAACCGTGGACCTGAGCAAATACAAAGGCAAAAAAGTGGTGGTGATGAATGTCGCTTCCAAATGCGGCTTCACCAAACAATATGCCGACTGGGAGAAATTCTACAAAGACCATGGCGACAAGGTGGTTGTCCTTGGATTCCCCTCCAACGATTTTAAGGGACAGGAACCGGGCAGCAGTGAAGAAATTGCAACGTTCTGCTCAAAAACGTATGGAGTAACATTCCCGATGTTTGAAAAAGTGGAAGTAATTGGCGACAACAAGGCTCCGCTTTACAAATGGCTTACAACCAAAGATCTTAACGGCTGGAACGACCAGGTGCCAAGCTGGAACTTCTGCAAATACGTGGTCAATGAAAAAGGAGAACTTACCCATTTCTTTGCTTCCAAAGTGTTACCTACTGATCCCGAATTTTTGAAATCCGTAGGACTTTAAAATATAAAAATGGCGGTATGTAACTTATACCGCCATTTTCTTTTATTATATGAAGGCAGCCGGAAGCTTTCCCGGTTGTCTATTTACCATTTCTGCGTCAAACATGAAACCCTGGATTGAAGCTGCCCGTCCCAGAACTTTACCTCTTTCATTATCCTGTATCCTGATGGGTTGCTTTTTAGCGGCAGCTAATGGCAAATTCAGCTGGCCTGTGGCCTTGCTCAGCGTGCTCACAACTATTTTTCTTCAGGTACTTTCCAATTTTGCCAACGACTACGGCGATGCCGTGAACGGAAAAGACACCGAATTGCGGCAAGGCCCGAAAAGGGCCGTGCATGCGGGACAAATCACCGCCTCAGCGATGCTGAAAGCGATAATCCTGTTTGCCCTGTTCTCCTTCATTTCAGGTATATCATTGCTTACTATTGCGCTTCGCAATGCGCCTGCCAATACCTTTTGGGTATTCCTTGGAATAGGAATTGCATGTATTATTGCCGCCATCACTTACACGGCGGGCAAAAGACCCTACGGTTATGTAGGGCTGGGCGATCTTTCGGTACTGATTTTTTTCGGCTGGGTCGGCGTAATTGGCAGCAGTTATCTGCATACGCTGATCTGGAACTGGGACCTGATCCTGCCTGCAACAAGCTGCGGACTGTTTGCGGTTGGCGTACTGAATATCAACAATATCAGAGACATTGAGTCGGACAAAGCCACAGGAAAAAATTCCATTCCGGTTAGGCTGGGTCGCAAAAAAGCCGTGGTATACCACTGGCTCATTTTACTGACCGGCATGGCGTGTGTGCTCATCTACACCGTCCAGCATTTCTCAGGTTACACCAGCTTCATTTTCTTGCTGAGTTTTCCCCTTTTTATCCGCAACGGTATGGCGGTCAGCAAGCTTACCGACGCTCGTGAACTTGATCCCTATCTGAAACAGATGGCATTATCCACGTTATTCTTTGTTATTCTGTTTGGTTTGGGGACAATATTATAGCATTATCTGATAAGCGGTTTCATTGCCTCGCCCAAAATTGAGTATCCTTTTGCATTGGGGTGCAAGCCATCTGAAAACATACTTTCGTCAATTTTACCATCTTTCAAAAAAACTTTGCCCGGATCAATAAACCCTACGTCTTTTTGTCCGGCCAGTATCATCAGTTTTTCATTGAGGTCCGCCACACGCTCCTCCTGGCTACGCCTCGGATAAATACCCACCATAAAGATCCGGGCTTTGGATTGTCTGTTTTTAATGGCTTCAATCAGCAGATCCCAGCCTTTAAGTATCTCATCGTCGGTGTTTAAATGCAGGTTATTGGTACCAATATTTACCACGATCCGCTCGGCGTTATAGCCATCCAGTTCTCCATGATAAACCCTCCATAAAACGTTCTCAATTCTGTCCCAGCCGTATGCCATGTTTAAAACATTCTTTTCTCCAAAGGTCTTTCCCCATGAATCCTGGCCCACAGCTCTGGGACCTTTAGGAAGCCCGCCCCAGAAATGAGTGATTGAATTCCCAATCACAACTGTTTTGGGGGAACCCGTTCTGGCCACATCCAGTATGGCTTTGTGCCTGGCTTCCCAGTCGTAATTATACAATTCTCTTAGTTGAACAATCGGCTTTGTTGTAGAGACCCTACCATCTGGTTCTTTTAAAATAACCCTGAGGTTTTTCTCATAGCCCTGCGCATATCGCATCATGCCCAGGTCCGACGGATGTATACCGTCCACCATCGTTTCAATATCCTGATCAAATTCCTGCTTACCGATCAGGTAAATATTTGAAGTGCCATCCTGTTTCAGTTCAGCAAATGCTTTGCGGGTTATTTCATTGATATCCTTGTAATATTTCCGGTTTGTCGCGTTTATGGCGTCGTCGGTATACCCTGCATGTTCCGCCAGGACAATGGGTGTCTGAGGCCGTTTTTGTCTGAGCGTTTTCACGCTGGACAGTATCAGATTCCTCACATCTTCCAGCGTATGCTTTGTATCCGGCCTGACCGTCAGATTGGGCAAGCAATCCAGAATATATACTTTGGCATCAATTTCCCCAATCATCTCTATGAGTTCAGGTTCAAGACGGCCATTACCTGAAAAGCCGAGGTTGATCAGCGGGCGGTCCAGTTTGCGGCCCAATATGGCAGTCCAGGCCATGCCCGGCCTCGAAGCGCAGGCTCCCTGCGCAATAGATGTCCCGTAAACGACAATAGGCTTTTCCTGGCGCACAGTCAAAGGATTGAAAGCTGCTCCCTGCGGCACACCTATCTGTAACCATTTTACCTCATTGTAAAGGGGCAAAAACAAACGGTACTCTCTTCCCAGCTTGTGGTAGCCGTCGTTTGGTTCCAGATTACGGAAATTGTACACAATGGTATCTCCAAAAGCATATTTACCAGCCGCCCACCGCCATTCTCCATCACTTGAGATGGCATAGAGGTCTACGCCACTCACACCTGTAGCAGGCATATGGGGAAAACCATGTTTCCCTCCCACGGCGTATCTGATCTTAATCTCATTTGCATTGGACCTGAACCTGATCATGAGACCAGCAGCCTGTTTGGACAAACCCCACACCTGGTCTCTCACTTTATCCCTGGCGCGTGCGGGAAGGCGGTCGTAAGGGTCTGCCAGCTCTTTCGGCCAGGCCTGTCCTTCAATTACAGGAGCGGAAGCCGAGGTAGGGTCCCACCAGCTATACTGTACTTCCTGCCCGAAACAATAGCCGCCCAGCAGCTCCAAACTGATGATAAAGAGTAAAAACCGGTTTCTCATAAACAAAAATAAAGGGCACCGATGCCTCTCAGCAAAAGTGCCCTTTCCAACGTTTTTTACTACTATTTATTCAGTTATTTTATCAGAACTCCGTCTGCAATAAATGTAAGCTCTTCTTTTGGCTCCGTTATTTTTGCCACCTCCTCTTTACTTTTCCCCGCATCCAGGGCGTAATGCTGAAGATGTTCTACCGAAACCGTTTTCTTCTGGGCTTCTCCCTCAAACACCACTGTTTTTCCGGCAATATCCTTTGGGACAAAAAAAGCGTAATCCTTAAACATCACCCGCATGGATTCGCCATTATCCATTTTCACTTTCATCCAGCAACCTTTTACCTGGCAAACAGACTCCACAGTACCTGAAACTTTGGCTTCCATGATTTCCTTTTCACCCATTTTAGCAGGAAGATCACTTACCTTTATAGCCTTCCTGTCGTTGATTTCCTTTCCAAAATGTGCATTGCTCTGCGCCTTTACAACCATTACGGATAACACCAGCAGTACTATAACAACCTGTTTCATAACAATCGAAAGTTTATGATTTTTCAAACTTAACAAATTCGCGATCAGGCGGATAACAATAGACTAAAACCCTCCGTGTCCATTATTCCACCACTTCCAGCCAGCCTTTGCAGTGATGCCCGTCAGGGGTATCCACCACATAAAAATAGGTCCCATTGGCAATTCCTTTCCCCCAGTCGCTTTTATAATCCACAGATTTATAAACCTGTTTCCCCCATCTGTTAAATATTTCCAGGGTGGAACCGGCCACCGGCACCACAAACCTATCATTCTTTCCATCCCCGTTGGGTGTTATGACATTGGCTAGCTCAAAGGCTGGTTGTGCGATCAGTTTTTTTGATACCGACAAGGCGCAGCCCGCTGCACTATAGGCTGTCAGGGTAATGGTATACGTTCCGGGATTACCAAAAACATGATTTTCTACGTGCTGGGTGGTGAAGGTATCTCCGCTCCCCAGATCCCATTCAAACCGCTGCGCATTGCGGGTGTTATTGGAAATACTATACTGAAAGGCTTCGTTACATGAGCCTCCGGACTGGCTTATTTCAAACGATGGCTCAAAAGAACGGTCCACGTTCACCGTGATTTCCCTTAGCGGCCTGCACCCGTCAGTATAGATACCTTCCACAACGTAGGTGGTCGTTTGCGTGGGTGTAACCGTGACCGAGCTTCCTGTCGTCGCGGGGAATGATCCATTTGGTTTCCAGCGATACTCTGACGCGTCCCCTGTCACCGACAATATTACCGGGGCGCCCGGGCATACACTAACGTCCGGCATTTCTATAAAGTCCTGCTTTTTGTTTACTGTAATTTTCACATTACCTGTAAACTTGCATCCGCTGGCATTACTGATTTCCACGGAAAAGGTTTGGGTCTCCTTCATGACCATGGACGGATTTGCCGTCAGAGGATTTTCCATTCCTTCGGCCGGAGTCCATTTATACTGCGTACCTCCGGAAGCCCACAATTGTACTTTGGTATTCTCGCAGACCGTTGTATCCGGCAGGATTTTCGCAGACAGGGTTTCTACGACGATCGTCTTTTGGGCAATATCAATCCGTTTGCAGCTCAGCCTGTTGTATGCTTTGAGGGTGACTGTATACTGCCCCGGGGTGCGGAATACATAAGCGGCCTCATCAGCCTCTCGTGAAATGGTACTTCCGTTCACCTCCCATATATAGTCAATCCCTCCTTCACTCATATTAACAAATGATAGAGAAAGCGGCGCACATCCGCGTGTGACATCCTTCTGGCTTCCAGCATAAACATCGAAATCCGCCTTCAGGCGATCGATATCAATCTTAAACGCTGCATTATTGCAATTGGAGCTCCGGTTGGTCCTGGACCATGCCTGGGGCGTAACAGGAAACCGGCTGCCACCACAGGCGCAGGTGGCATGGTATATCTCCCCATTTTTATTGAAACGGCTGGTTCCCCCATCCACATGGTCTCCCTGTTCTGTTCCGGAACGGTCGCTGCTTCCAAAAAAGGTAGCATATAACAGCGACTTCGCTCCTTCTTCCAGAATTGCGACATAAAAATTATTGCCGGTGGTGATTCTCTGAAGTGCATCGGAAGTCACGGGCAAACCATTGGTGGTACTTTCCAGATTGTTATCCGTACCCGAATTCACATTACCACCCCAGCCAGCTATATAAATATTACCACATTCATTCACCAGAAACGCCGTAGGGGAAATATCTGGTGTTCCTTTTCCAGATCCGATCACCGTGGAGAAAACAGATCTGGAAAGCGAAGGGTCAAGGGCGTGAATAAATTGACCGCTGTTCGTATTGCTGTATACACCGGTACTTACAGGATATTTCCCCGCAGATAATCCGTAAACATATACATTCAGTGAAGCATCCAGGTCCACCAGATATCCCGCATCTGCCTCGGCCGTTCCCAGGTAGGTTAGTCCTGCGAGTGCACCGCCACTAAACCGTGCAACAAACGCATCTTCCGCCCCGCTGATCCTGGGCTGCAATGCCTGGGTATGGGTAGCCAGGTTGGTACTCTGGGTGATGCCCGTCACATAGATATCGCCCCCTGCCGTTTCCTTCACAGAAAACCCCGCATCCAACTGATTCCCTCCCAGGTAGGTACTCCATAACAAAGTACTGAGATCCTGTGAAAATTTTGCAACCACAGCATCCTGTCTCCCGCCTAAAATATTTGACACCGGATTTTTAAGCGGAAAGTTGCCAGAATTGGTCGAGCTGGTTAACAGTACATTATTGTCTTTGTCCACCACCACCTCTCCCCGGAAGCTGTCTCCGTAATTTTTGATCTTTACGGCGCTGCTGGTACATACACCATCATTTCCGGAACCACCCAGGTAGGTCGAAGCGGTGAGCTGTTTCCCGTCTGCACTTAATTTTGACAAAAAGATATCACTTCCATTCCCCAGCGGCAATCCGCTCAGTGGCTCCGTGCCCGTACCCCCGCCAAAGTTTTTTTGAAAAGCGGTACCCGTTACCGGAAAATCCCTTGATGATGTTGTCCCCAAAATCACCAGTTCATTTTTGTTATTGACAATCAGGCTGGTTGGCAAATCGGTACTGGCTCCTCCGAGGTAAGTTGCGTAAAGCAACTCACTGCCGTCGGGACTGAACTTCATGATGGCAACGTCTACCATCCCGTCAAATCTGATCTGATATGCCCCAACGGAAACCGGGAAACCGGTGCCAAATACTGTCCCGCCGGTAAACAGGTTACCTTCCGAGTCATACGTTGCCGTATGCCCCCAGTTGTCTGGAACAGAACCCGAATAGGTTGAAAAAATAAGTTCGGGATCAATGATCAAAGTTTGAGATTTGTCGTATCCCTTCGGGAAGCCGAAATGTATGGACTGATCCTTATCCTGGACAAAATGGGAAGGTACTTCAACTGCTTTTTTCTGGATTGTCTGAAAAGAATAGGGTTTTTCTTCTCCAAACTTATTGATTGGCGTTTTTACCTCAAGCTGCCCCTTTTCGTTAACGTTTACCTGGTCGGCTCCTGAATATTTAAGATTGATCCGGGAAACATCGGCACCCGGTTTCACTACAAATTCATATTTTAACGAAAACTGATGCCAGTATACCCTCAGATTGATGCCCTCGTAAATATTCTCATATAGTACTTCTTCGAATCCCTGGACATTGCCAGTCCATTTGCGTTGGTCTGCTCCCAGAAAATAATTGTGGCGCGTGACGACAGGACTTACCGGGGTATGTTTTACGGATGTCTGTGCATTTATAAAATTCACCTCAACACCATGTGCTTTCAGCAGGTAAGGTTCCTGCTTTCTTGCAGCAGGCTGGCTGTCTGTGGTTTTCCCTCGGCCATGGCGTGCCGTAACTTCACTTGCATCGTAAAATACGTAAACTATTGCATGATTTTTCAAAAAGAGAAATCCTCCCGGGATATCGGCCCTGAACAGTATCTCTGAATCCCACTGCCCCATATTCCGGACAAACGACATTCCTCCTCCCCTCGCCAGACAAGGAATGAATACAAGGAAAATCAATGAAAGTATCCGTAGAGTTTTCCCCATGATATACGCGTCCGTGATTTATTATTTGAACGCTGAAACCGATATGATATTTTCACAAAATTCATATTCCTGCTCCACATTGGAGCCCAGCAGAAGTAGCTGACCACTGGTGCTGCCTACAACGTGGTCCAGATACCATCGGATCCCTGTCACATCCAGGTTGGTGGTGGGCTCATCCAGAAAAATAACCGGTACGTCGGAAGTAAAAGCGAGCCCCAGCTTAACACGTTGTTTCATTCCAGAGGAAAAATGCCTTATCATTTTGTTTCTGGCGTGGGACAATTCCGTGAAATCTTCAAAATCAGGAGACGACATCCCATTTTTGAGTACCTTAAACTGTCGGTGAAAATCAACGAGTTCTCTTAACGTAAACTCCTCAATCAGTTCGAGATAGGGTGCCGCAATCACCAGATTTTTATACCACTGATCAATTTCCAGGATTTTTCCGCTACTGCTTAGGTACTCTATTTTACCCTCGGAAACAGGCATCATGCCGGTCAGCAATTGCAGCAGGGTTGACTTCCCACTGCCGTTTGGCCCGACAAAGGTATACGACCTCCCTTTTTCCAGCTTAAAGGAAGCACGCCGGATAATCCATTCCCGGACAAACTTCTTACCAATATTTTCGACGTTGATCTGCAATTTGAAAAAGTTAATTTTAACCTGTCGGCTATTTGGAATAATGATCCCACACCAGACGTGAAACCTTTGCTGTCACCAGATCCCTGTTTTTTTCATCCATCCTTGTATCGGATATGTAAATCACCACAGCAATGTTTTTGCCATTGGGCAGCTGCATGATACCGACATCGTTTGTGGCGGCCAATAGCCCTTCATTTGTCCCGGAAGTTCCCGTTTTATGTCCTACAATGGCATCCTTGGGCAACAATCCTTTAATTCGCCCGGGGCCGGTAGAAGTTTCCACCATCCGTTTCCAGAGAAATTCCGTACTGGTTCGGGAGAGCTTTTTTGCCTCATGAAATATCTCAAGCAACCTGAGCATAGCTGCCGGATAGCAGTAGTTGGTATACTGTACATCCCAATGTCTTGCCATTTCTTCTTCCGTGGCAACAATGGCAATGCCTTTCACGCCCAATTTTTTAATATAACTATCCACCACACGGGTACCTCCAACCAGCCTGAAAAGTATATCACATCCATTATTATCACTTTGGGAGACCGTATAACCAAGTAATTCGGCTATGGTCACATCCGCGTTTCCCTCCGGATACTTCACCCGCAACGGGCTCCAGGTATTGGGAAGCAGGTCCTGTTTGGTTATACGAATCTTTTGATCCAGTTGCAATTTTCCTTTATCCACCTGGTCCAGCACGGCCATTGCAAGCGGAAATTTGAAAATACTTTGCATCGGAAATTTATGATCCCGGCCGAACAGCAGGGTTTCTTTTGTTGAAAGGTCCATGATCCCGATACCTACCTCTCCATCGGCCCCTTTGATCGCTGTTTCGATTTCAGCTTTCAGTTTATCTTTCTGAGCGTAGGAACATGTACCTGCCACGATCATCATGGCCAGCAGCACATACCCCATTCCCGTCCGGTATTTTAAGCGCATAGCTATTCTTCAATTGTAAGTCTTACCAGTTCAATGCGCGTATCCTGCATAGAAACCACCTGAAATTCGTATGGGGGTATGGTGAGCGTTTCATTTACTTCCGGCAAGTCGCCGTAGTACTGAATGAGCATACCTGCCAGTGTGTCATAATCTCCTTCCGGGAGTTCCCAGCCATATTTTTCGTTGAGGTAATCTATTTCGTGCCGGGCACTCAGGATAAAGGAGTTGTCGGCTACCTGCCTTTCGGTCCAGTCTTCTGTAGAATCGTATTCATCCTGAATTTCCCCAAAAATCTGTTCAACAACATCTTCCACACTTACCAGGCCCGAGGTACCTCCAAATTCGTCCACCACCAGTGCAATACTCCTGCGTTCTTCCAGGAACCGAAGCATGAGATCACTCGCAGGCATAGCTTCCGGAACAATCAGTATGGGTGTAATAATGTTGGTGATCTCCTTCGGTTTTTTAAATAATGACAGGGCATGACAGTAGCCAAGCACGTCGTCTACGGATTCACGGTGGATGATGATTTTGGAATGGCCGCTTGTCAGAAAGGCCTTTCGAAGGTCCTCGATGCTGGCATTGACATTGAGCGCCGAGATCTCCGTACGCGGAATCATGCAGTCTCTGATCCTTAAATCCTTAAAATCCAATGCATTGATAAACATTCTCTCTTCAATGCTATGGTCATCAAAATCGGGATCATCGGCAGAAACGGCGTCATCACGTAGCGACGCCGATAGTATATTTTCCTTTACAAAGGGTTCGACCACCCAATAGAGGGGTGTCATTGCCCATTCGGCAAATCTTACAGGAAAGGTCCCCAGATCAAGTACTTTTGGAAAGGCCCTTCCTATCTTGATCCATGAAGCATAACTACATACCCATAAAACTGCCAGACCGACGAAAAGTACCAGCACAACCCAGCCCTCGTCTACCTGAAAATATTCCTTGATAACCGGAGAGACAAAAACAACGGCGTAAAAACTGCCCAGCGCAACCACCAGCAGCCTGACCATCCGGAGCATCCGGCGCCAGTAAAGCGTCTGCGAAACTTCTTCGGTTTTCTCATGCCTGAGTGAGTACCTGTCCATGGATATGTCCAGCAATACCGACCTTACCGCGCCGTAGTATCCCGCCAGTACGAAAAAAACAAAAGTGAGAGTCAATATCAGAATATTCATTTTCGGGTGGTTTTCCTGGCAGTTGGTCTGCTGGTTTGCTTGGAAGTTATATCCTTTTGCGCCTCTATCCCCGTTTTCAGGCGGCTGAACTGAAACAAAAGCAAGGAGGTAACACTTAATAACAACAGCCAGTAACTGTTAAGCATTCCGGCCCTGCGGTATTCCAAAATCCAGACAACCAAAAAGCCTATGGCAGCTGCAAACAATAATGTACGAACTAATTTCCTAGTCATTCAGCAATGATTCTTTTTATTTTAACCCTGGCAACAGGCAGCCCCTCCTTCTTTTCACACGACGCCCCAAAAACCACTTTGATTCAAAGATAAGCACTATAGACATACCTTAGTGAAATTCGGAAGAAACGTTCTGGCACCAGAGAATATCGGGCCCGAAACTGCTTCCTTTTCTTTAAAATAGCTAACTTGCAGGTCTTACAATTCTTCTTCGAAAGAAGAAAAGAATCGTACAATTATTTCCTGAAATATACTACTTTTTACTATGAGCGAAACCACAAAACGCTTTGCACCTGGTGTTGTAACCGGTGACGGGGTGAGCGAAATCTTCCGCCATGCCAACGAAAATAATTACGCCCTTCCGGCTGTTAATGTAGTTGGTACCAACTCTGTGAACGCAGTATTGGAAACTGCAAAGGCTGTTAACAGCCCGGTTATTATTCAGTTCTCCAACGGGGGCGCCATCTTTTATGCCGGAAAGAGTCTTTCCAATGCAAATCAACAGGCTGCCATTGCGGGTGGTATATCTGGCGCTCACCATGTTCACCAGATGGCTGCATTGTACGGAGTACCTGTCATATTACATACCGACCATTGTGCTAAAAAACTGCTTCCCTGGATAGACGGCCTGCTGGAAGCGGGTGAAAAATATTTCGATCAGTACGGCAAACCGCTTTACAGTTCGCATATGCTTGACCTGTCTGAAGAGCCGATTGAGGAAAATATTGAAACATGCGCCAAATACTTTGAACGCATGGCCAAAATTGGCATGACGCTTGAAATTGAACTGGGTGTAACCGGCGGAGAAGAAGACGGCGTGGATAACAGTGATGTGGACAGTTCAAAGCTTTACACGCAGCCTGAAGAAGTAGCTTATGCTTATGAAGAACTGAGCAAAATCTCTCCGAACTTTACTATAGCAGCAGCTTTTGGAAACGTACATGGCGTGTACAAGCCAGGTAATGTAAAACTTGAGCCGAAGATCCTCCGTAATTCTCAAAATTATATTCAGGAGAAGTTCGGAACGGGCGAACTTCCTGTAAACTTCGTATTCCATGGCGGATCAGGATCTTCACGGGAAGAAATCCGTGAGGCAATTGAATATGGTGCGATCAAAATGAATATCGACACCGATATGCAATGGTCAACCTGGGAAGGAATTCTTAAATATTACAAAGATAAGGAAGGATACCTGCAGGCACAGCTGGGCAATCCTGAAGGGCCGGATTCTCCAAACAAAAAATATTACGATCCGCGCGTGTGGCTGAGAAAAGGGGAAGAGTCTATGATCCAGCGACTGAAAGTTGCTTTTGAAGATCTTAACTGTATCAATCAGCTAGGCTAATCGCTGTTCCGGTGAGTAGCTAAGCATATATTTCTCAAACTAAATATCCCAGTAACCATGTGTTTCTGGGATATTTTACTTTTATAAACAAACCTGGTCAGACCACGGTAGCTCTTGTTTTTAGGGATCGAAAAGAAACGACGACCTGAAGCGTTAGTATAGATCGAAATAAAACTCTGTGTTAAATAGTACAAGATGAGAAAAATACTTCCGGTGCTTTGTCTGGCACTCTCAGCGCTTGCGGCGACAGCGCAAAATGATCGTTGGCAACAGCGCGCGAAATATCAGATGGAGATTGATTTTGACGCTTCCAAACATCAGTATCGAGGTACTCAGAAACTGCTTTATACCAACAATTCTCCTGACACACTTACCAAAGTTTTCTATCACCTGTACCTGAATGCATTTCAGCCGGGAAGCCAGATGGATGTGCGCTCCCGTACCATCAGTGATCCGGATCCACGGGTGAGAGACCGGATTTCCAAGTTATCGCCCACGGAGATCGGTTACGAAAAAGTCATTTCCCTTAAACAAAACGGGAAGCTTTTGAAATACGAAGTTGTTGGTACTATTCTTGAAGTAACACTTAACGAAAAGATTCTTCCTAAAACCCAGCACACCTTCGATATGGAATTTGAAGCCCAGGTTCCTGTTCAGATACGCAGGACCGGCCGTAATAACCTGGAAGGTATTGACTATTCCATGGCACAGTGGTATCCCAAAATGAGCGAATACGACTACGAAGGATGGCATGCAAATCCGTATATAGGCAGGGAATTTTATGGTATCTGGGGTGATTTTGATGTAAAAATAACCCTTGATGCGTCCTATGTACTGGCAGCTACCGGGTACCTGCAGAATCCTGAAAAAATTGGCCATGGTTATTCAAGAAAAGAGGTAAAACACAAAGCAGGCGAAAAGCTCACCTGGCATTTTGTTGCACCAGAAGTACATGACTTTGTATGGGCCGCTGACAGGGACTTTAAGCATGATGTGGTAAAAGTGGACGAAAACCTGGATCTGCATTTTTTCTATCAGGCAGACACGCTTGCCGATCACTGGAAACAGATGGAACCTTTGGCAGTGAAAACTTTCCGGATCATGAATGAAAAGTTCGGCAGGTATCCTTACAAACAGTACTCCGTTGTTCAGGGAGGAGACGGCGGCATGGAATATCCGATGGCTACCCTGATCACCGGACATCAAAGCTTTGGAGGACTGGTAAGTGCTATGGTACACGAATCGATCCACAGCTGGTTTCAGGGAATACTGGCTACCAACGAATCAAAATACTCCTGGATGGACGAAGGGTTTGATACCTACGCCCAAAACATCATCATGAGCGAATTGTTCCCGTCCAAATCGGACCCTCAGCGAGCGAGTACCACAAGTTACCGTAATCTCGTAAAGTCCGGCCTGGAAGAACCCCTTACCACACATGCCGACCATTACCATACAAACAGGGCATACAGCATAGCAAGTTACAACAAGGGTGCGGTTTTTATAAACCAGCTGGGCTACATTATCGGGAATGACAAACTTGAAACCAGCATGAAACGGTATTATAATGAATGGAAATTCAAACATCCCAATCCCACCGATTTCAAGCGCATTGTGGAGAAAGTTTCGGGGCTGGAGCTGGACTGGTACTGGGAAAATTTTGTAGGAACTACCAAAACCATTGATTATGGTATCAAAGAAGTGGTAACCACAGCAAGTAAAACCGACATTGTTCTGGAAAGAATTGGCCAGATCCCTATGCCGCTGGATGTAGTGGTAAGTTACAAGGATGGGTCACAGGAGAATTTCTATATTCCTCTGGAGATCATGCGTGGAGAAAAAAGTGAAAAAATGTATTCCAAAACCAGTGTTTTGACGGACTGGGGATGGACCTATCCTGAATATTCATTTAGCATCCCAAGACCGCTATCGGAAATTGCTTCGATCATGATCGATCCTAGCCAGCGGATGGCCGATGTTGATCTGGACAATAACACATATCCCTCACTTCGCAGGAAATTGCCCAGGCTTCAGGGGGAGCTGATAAAATAACGGAGGGATGGCGGTAATCATGGGCCAGAAGATGATTACCGTCTACGGTTTCCGGTTTGCAAAGCCGTGCCTATCCTGAACCCGATGCTCTGGAAATGTACACCGTGAAATTGTCCTACCAACTCGAGCCTGCCTATACGCAGTACGTCATCAAACCCATATACGAGTTCGGTATAATGTTTGATTGTAGGAGCGCTCAGGTAATGCACCTGCAGTGTTTCCTTTACCCCGGTAAGCCTGATCACCTCAATTCTGGTAAATAGGAAGCGTTGCAAGGTCCACAACACATGCGCCTCCGCAAACCAGGAAGCAGTGCTGTATTGATAATAAGGCAGCATGCGGAAATGAGCCAGGGGATCACTCATCTGGAAGAAGAACTCATTTCCCATAAAATGTTTATAATCAATAAAATAAATATTCTTCTTCCCCAAAAATCCGCCTCCCGAAGTGAGATAACTGAGCGTACTTCTCGGCCCCAGATCAAATTCCTGACTGACCCCTCCCTGCAATAAAGAATAATCCACATCTCCCAAAGCCGGCAGACCAACCTTGTAATTCAGGTTGAAAGCCGGGCCCTTGTTACGCAGATACCTCTTATCACCATTCCTGATGATATACCTCCGCCAGGGCCTTAGGGTGGTATTGAACGTCAGAACTGTGGCATGATGTACGGGGAATCCTGTATTTGCCAGTTCATCGTTCAGCGGGCGGTTGGGGGTGTAATCGAAGTTCCGCCAGAAAAAAAGCGATTTCGCATTCTCAAAATTGAATAACTCCTTCCTGCGCTGGTATTCGATGCCGGCAGTGAAATTTACAATGTCACTGATATTACGGAGGGTATACTCTCCCTTGATAAACTGGTTCTGATAAAGTTTCATCAGGCTCCTGTCAAATATCCTTCCTGCCAGGCTGTTCGGAAAAGGCAGAATGGGGTTATCCTGATTAATCTGGCTCGCCAGTTCCCCGCCGGTTACAGTCATACTCCAGTTTTTACCGCCTCTTTTTACCTCCAGCGTCCCGTACAAACGATCTCTGCCAAAAGAATACCGGATAAAAGGGCTCAGACTAAAATACTCTGATTTCCCCCACTCCTTTCTCCATTCTGTGAGAATACCCAGTGCATTTGCCTCCACAGAATTATATCCAACCGAAAAAACCGGACTTTTGAAATAAAAATAATTCCTGTTTCCCAGTGCATACGTATTGCCCAAAAACAGGTGCTTGAATTTGAAATAAACGGAATCGGGGCGCGACTTTTCATGCGTCGCTTCCTTCACCACTTTAATGCTATCCTGTATTTGATAACCCTTCACTTCCAGTTCTGTGAGTGGGATGGGCCTCAGGGCAGTCCAGTAAGAGGTATCACGTTTGTTTGCCATAGAATCAATCACGATGGAATCCTGGCGGACCATCCGCTTGCTGACAGGGTTTTTGGATTCTTTGCGCTGCTCTTTTTCGTAGGCCTTCGTGAGTTTTCGGAAATTTTTGGTAGAAAACTGTTTCTGTTCCCGGATGAGCGCATCCAGTTTTTCCTTTCTGTTTTTTTCAGCAACTTCGCCCTCCTTCTTATGATCGTTGATCACCACTCCTTCCTTTAGATTCGGATCAACGTCCAGCTTTTGATAGGTTACAGAAACCAGATATTTAAATTCTCCGGCAAACCCCAGATATCCCCCTTTGAGCCTGAATTGCTGATTAACAGGTATCCATACATCCTGAACCGGGCTGAATATCTGTTTGGCCCAAATATCCAGGCCGCTCGTTGTTGTCTGCAGATCATAGCTGTGGATTGCCCAGCGATCTTCCAGGATGTACAAACTCCCCTTAAAAACACCCTCACCATAGGCCTTTGGAATTACTTTTATTTTGTTGACAATCTGCCCCTGATCTTCAAAATAACCTTCATACTCAAAGCGGTAATAACTAAAAGCCTTGGGCGAAAGCGGGGTAACGGTACCGGCTACAACCGGGCTGTAAAGACTGGCAAGTATGTATTCGTTGGGCGAGGGAATACTATTGTCCAGGCTGTTTCGTGTAGAAAGTACTTTCTGATTATAGGTACCTGGCCGCCGATAGGCCACTTCCGAAACGCTTTCATTCAAAAATGCTTTTCCTTCTTCAATGCCCTGCTTTTTAAGACGTTTTTCAAGCAGATACGGAATTTTGGTGGCAATGGCCGAAGCACGGGAGTATACCTTCGCCGAATAGCTTCGTACCTGTAGCTGGTGAAAACGTGCTTTGGCAATGGCCTTCCGCATGATACTATAGGCAGGATCTTCCTTTTGATTGCCTACTGTTGCCTCTCCCAGGTTAAGCGCCTGTTCTTCCAGCACCACATTTAATTCTGTGAAACCCGCGCCCACTGTCACTGACTTCGTAACCGTCCTGAATCCCAGGTATTGAAAAACAATATCGTATTTACCCTCAGCAAGGGTAAACTCGTAATAACCTTCCTCATTAGCCATCGTTCCGTTCGTGGTTGCCTTCACGGAGATTCCCGCATACGGTAATTTTTCTCCCTTTTGCGTTGTGACATGTCCCTTAATTCCTCCGGCATAACTTAGAAAACCCAGGAAAAGAAGGGAGAAGGATAGGATGGCAAACCGCATATAGGTGATAATTGCTGATATCAAACGTTAAGTGGTATAAAGCTGTTGAGATGCTGCTTTTACCTGTAATCCAAGATGATGCCAGCAATGTAATAAAAAAGCCGGGATATTGCCCTTTACGCAAATATCCCGGCTTTTGATACGGTAATCCGTATCTGAACTATATTTTATATACTAATCTTTCCATTCAGCGATACCTGTTCGTCGAAACGGATACAAATCCATGGAGGTCGGCGGCGCATTATCTCAGCACTTAACTGATTACGTATGGGCATTAGGTTCCACAGACACAGAGCTGAGTGTGTTTAGTTACACTCCCCTTCGGGTGTACAGGATGCTCCTTCGGCGTAGGCAATCACAGGGCTGGGATTTTTCAGTTCCCATTCTCCGAAAGATTTTTCCAGGGCTCCCAAAAAGGTTTCGGGTTGCTGGGCACCAGATACCGCGTATTTTCTGTCCAGCACAAAAAACGGGACACCACGTGCACCCACTTGCTGAGCTTCATAGACATCCTTCCTGACTGCTTCGGCAAATTTATTGCTGCCAAGTACCTCACGGATCTCATCACCATCCAATCCGATTTGCTCCCCAAGATTCACCAGTGTTTCATGATCAGCGGTGTTTTTCCCGTCGGTAAAATACGCTTTGAACAACTGTTCCTCCGCAGCATCACCCTTTCCCTTTGTTTTTGCAAACTGGACAAACCGGTGCGCATCAAAAGAATTAGCCACTACTGCTTTATCCATATTGTATTCCAGACCCACTTCACCTGCAATCCTGGTCACATGATTGTTCGCCTCTTCGGCATATTCACGCGTCCAGCCCTTTACTTCCGCGAGGTAGTCATTGATACTTTTACCTGGCTCGGTTTTCATGGCGGGATTCAGCTGAAAACTCTTCCACTCAATCTCAATGTGCTCTTTTCCTGGAAACCGGTCCAGCGCACTTTCAAATTTCCTTTTTCCTATATAACAAAAGGGACACATTACGTCGCTCCATATCTCAATTTTCATCTTTTCCATATCTCTGTAGCTTTCCGGTGCTTTGAATTGATCTTCATCCATAAAATTAAAAGCTGATGAAAAGTTCCTCCTGAGGGCGCCTTACTTTTTTAGCACCGGCCAGATGGTCATTTGCACTATCGCGGTATCCGAGCGTCAACAGTACTACGCTGCGTAACCCCTTTTCCTTCAGCCCTAAAATTTCGTCCAGTTTCGCGTTATTGAAGCCTTCCATTGGGGTAGCGTCAACTCCTTCCACCGCCGCAGCCACCAGGCCATGCCCCAGGGCGATGTAAGCCTGACGGGCCGACCAGTTAAAATTAACCTCTTCGGACCGTCCCAGGATCCCCCCGAGCGCTTTCTGAAACTGAGCCAGAGATTCCACAGAGATATCCCTCGTTTTGGCTATTAATCCTATATAATCCGAAATACTCTCAGAGGTGACTTTTTCCCAGGCCGCAAACACCAGCAAATGCGACGACTCTTTTACCTGTGGCTGTGCTGCTGCTTCGGCAAAAATTTTATTTTTCAATTCCGGATCACCTACCACAATTATATTATAAGGCTGCAGACCCATTGACGACGGTGCCAATTGGATGGCTTCAAGGATGGTATCCAGTTTTTCAGAAGGTATAGGAGTACCTGTCATCCGCTTGGCCGCGTAACGCCAGTTCAGTTTTTCTATTAGTTCGCTCATTTTTTTATTCCATTTAATAAATCATGTGCAAACTTAATTAAATATACTATATATTTGTAAGTACTATAACAATGTATAGCACTTACAATAAATATAGCAACTGATTTACAGATAATTATAAAAACCATGGAGCATCCAATTCAGGAAAAGAACTACAGTACCTGTTCCAAACACATGCTGCCGGTGCATGACGCCCTTGAGGTACTGAACGGCAAATGGAAACTGCCTATTATTATTTCCCTTATGTTCGGAAATAAACGTTTTTCTCAGATCGCCCGCGAAATCCCCAACATCACCGACAAAATGCTTTCGAAAGAATTGAGGGACCTGGAAACAAATGAACTGGTGAAGCGGACCGTTTATGATTCCATCCCAGTGGTGGTGGAATACACCCTCACACCCTACGGGCATACCCTGGAACCGGTTATTGAAGTATTGCGCAAGTGGGGAGCCGACCACCGGCACCGGATTATGGGCGAGAAAGTTGTTTCAGAATCACCGGTACTTCAGGATTAGGGCCTGATCGCTATAAAGTGTGAAGGATTATCCACAAGATCGGAATATTATTTCTTAAAAAAACCCTGTAGAAAAGCCGTATCTGGTCGTTTTAAGCCAATCCATGTATTTGGCACACAATTGGTATCTATCCAGACATCATTGATTGTTAAACATTTAACTTTTGTCAATTATGCTTAGATGGACCGTAATATTTTTGATAATCGCTATAATCGCCGGTATACTTGGTTTTGGGGGTATCGCAGCGGGCGCGGCAGGAATTGCTAAAATACTTTTCTTTGTATTTTTGGTATTATTTGTTTTAAGTTTATTGAGCCGTGGTGTCGGGCGATCCTGACGCTACTAAAAGTATATTAAAACGAAATAAGGAGCGGATGGCTTATGCATCCCGCTCCTTATTTCGTTTATCAGTATATCCTTCTTAAACTATTCCCACTCAATGGTAGCAGGCGGTTTTGAAGAAATATCATAAACCACTCTGTTTACACCTTTCACACGGTTGATGATATCATTGGAAACCTCAGCCAGGAAGTCGTAGGGAAGGTGCGCCCAATCCGCCGTCATACCATCCACAGAGGTCACAGCGCGTAA
This sequence comes from Dyadobacter sp. CECT 9275, assembly GCF_907164905.1. Classification (NCBI taxonomy): domain Bacteria; kingdom Pseudomonadati; phylum Bacteroidota; class Cytophagia; order Cytophagales; family Spirosomataceae; genus Dyadobacter; species Dyadobacter helix. The sequence continues at coordinate 2,061,746 of NZ_CAJRAF010000002.1, forward strand.
GGCCACCACACTTTCATAAGTACGTTCATCTCCCATCACACCCACACTCTGTACAGGCAACAACATGGCACCCGCCTGCCATACCTCTTTATACAAATCCCATTTTTTTAGCCCGCCGATAAAAATAGCATCCACCTGCTGGAGAATTTCCACTTTTTCTGCGGTAATATCCCCCAGGATCCGGATCGCAAGACCAGGGCCGGGGAAAGGATGGCGTCCAAGTATATTTTCTGAAATACCAAGGGTACGTCCAACCGCACGCACTTCGTCTTTAAAAAGTGTATTAAGTGGCTCTACTACTTTCAATTTCATGAAATCAGGCAGTCCTCCCACATTGTGATGGGACTTGATGGTCGCCGAAGGCCCTTTCACAGAAACAGATTCGATTACATCAGGATAAATAGTACCTTGTCCCAGCCACTTTACCTCCTCAATCAGATGCGCTTCCTGGTCAAAGATCTCAATAAATGACCTTCCTATTGCCTTCCTTTTTTCCTCAGGATCCGTCAGGTTATTCAAAGCGGCGTAGAAATGATCCTTCGCATCTACTCCTTTGATATTGAGGCCCATATCCTGATAAGAGTGAAGTACTTCTTCATACTCGTTTTTCCTCAGCAAGCCATTGTCTACAAAAATACAGAAGAGGTTCACGCCTATCGCCTGATGTACCAGCGTTGCCGCAACGGTGGAGTCAACCCCGCCTGAAAGGGCCATCACCACCCTATCGTTACCGAGCTTATGACGCAGATGAGATACTGTTTGCTCGACAAAAGACTCCGAAGTCCAATCCTGCTTACATCCGCAAATACCTACTACAAAATTATGCATCAGCGTTTTGCCCTCCGTAGAATGCGTAACCTCTGGATGGAACTGAATACCATAGGTGAGTTCATCGGCAATTTTGAACGCTGCTACTTTCACCGATTCAGTTGAAGCAATGATCCTGAAATTATCGGGAATATCCACGATGGTATCGCCATGCGACATCCAAACCTGAGAAGAAGGAGACAGGTCTGCCAGCAGGGAAGAATCTCTATCCCCGATTTCGAGACGAGCCCGGCCATATTCACGATGTTTGGAAGGCTGCACCTCCCCGCCCAGCATATGGGCCATGAGCTGTGCTCCGTAACAAACTCCGAGAACAGGGACAATCCTTCTGAATTTATCAAAATCGATCTTTGGAGCATCTTCATCCCGCACCGAACAGGGGCTTCCGGACAAGATCACTCCTTTGACGTTGGGCGTAAGATCAGGGAAATTATTATAAGGATGAATTTCACAATAAACATTAAGCTCACGAATGCGACGAGCTATTAACTGCGTGTACTGTGAACCAAAATCAAGAATAAGAATCTGTTCTGTCATGTATATGCTATCTAAAACGCAAAGGTAGACAGATTGCCCGAAACGAAAAAAAGTATGTAAAGATTAACAGCGTATTACGAAATACTTATCAGAAAAAGAGTTGCCAAGGCAGCTGATTTTAAAACTAAATTTTGGTTTGAGTATAATAAATTCTATCTTTGATCAAATTTTATAATTTAAAAGTTAATATGAATCAAGGAACAGTTAAATTCTTCAATGACTCAAAAGGATATGGGTTCATTAAAGACACAGAAACAGGACAGGATTATTTCGTACACATCTCAGGTCTTGTTGACGAAGTTCGCGAAAACGATGAGGTCACTTTCGACCTACAAGAAGGACGCAAAGGACTAAACGCCGTGAATGTTAAGCTTGCATAACCGTAACTTAATATAAATGTAACGAAGTAAAGGCCCCACCTAGGTGGGGCCTTTACTTTTTCGGGAAAGCCCTCCCACAACCTTCCGGCAACAGAAAAGGGTCGACTTTCCGGATCAACCCTTTTCTGCAAATATCTGCCTGGTAATCAGATCGCCTCCAGAATTCTTTCTATAGCAACCTTGTACCCGATTTTTTCTTTCAGTTCACTGATCGCCACCCGCTCCTGTTCCATCGAGTCCCGGTGGCGGATCGTTACGGTGTCGTCTTCCATGGTCTGGTAATCAATAACAACGCAGAAGGGGGTACCGATAAGGTCCTGCCGTGTGTAGCGTTTACCAATGGCTGCTCCATCATCGTAAGTGGTACGGAAAGAAGATTTAAGCGAATTTGCCACAGCCTGCGCTTTTTCTGCCAGTCCATCCTTCTTTACGAGCGGCAACACTGCAACTTTAAAAGGAGCGAGTGCGGGATGTAATTTCAGGTAAGTACGCTGTTTGGCATTTTCACCTTCACCCACCGTTTCGTTGGTATATGCGTTACAGAAGGCCGCCAGGAAAAGGCGGTCGGCGCCTACGGAAGTTTCAACAACATAAGGGATATAATTTCCATACGGCTTCCCATTTTCGTCAAGATCGGCATCAAAGTACTGCTGCTTTTTCTTAGATAATTCCTGGTGGTTTCTGAGGTCAAAATCGGTACGAGAATGGATCCCTTCTATTTCCCTGAATCCGAAAGGGAACTGAAATTCAATATCAACGGCAGCATTGGCATAATGCGCCAGCTTTTCGTGATCATGAAATTTCAGCTTTTCAGCTGGCAGACCAATCGCTTTATGAAACTTCATCCTGGCCTCCTTCCATGAATCATACCAGGCCATTTCGGTACCAGGGCGTATAAAAAACTGCATTTCCATTTGTTCAAACTCCCGCATACGGAAGGTAAACTGGCGGGCCACAATCTCATTCCGGAAAGCCTTTCCTATTTGCGCAATACCAAAAGGAATTTTCATCCTGCCGCTTTTCTGCACATTCAGGAAATTCACAAATATTCCTTGTGCCGTCTCCGGACGCAGGTAGATCAGGCTGGAGTCATCCGCAACCGAACCCACCTGAGTACTGAACATCAGGTTAAACTGCCGAACTTCTGTCCAGTTCGCAGTCCCGGAAACAGGGCATTTTATATTTTCACTGATAATCAGTTCCCTTACACCCGCCAAATCCTCAGCACTCAGCAACCTTCCCATTTCAGCAAGCAGCGCCTGGGCCTTTTCGGACTGGCCTTCGGCTTCATATTGTTCCGCTTTGCCTTCCAGCAGCTGATCCGCGCGATAACGTTTTTTAGAATCCTTGTTATCGATCATCGGGTCATTAAAACCATCCACATGGCCGGAAGCCTTCCACGTAAGCGGGTGCATAAAAATAGCCGCGTCAATACCCACGATGTTGTCGTGAAGCTGCGTCATGGCTTTCCACCATGCTGTTTTCAGGTTATTTTTAAGTTCAACGCCATTCTGTCCGTAGTCATAAACAGCTTGCAGACCGTCATATATCTCAGAAGAGGGAAATACAAAACCGTATTCTTTAGCATGCCCTACAATGTCTTGAAGGGAAGTAGCAGGTGCCTGGCTCATTCTATTTGTTTAAAATCAATTAAAAACTATTGTTCATCATTCCAAAATCAGGAATCGGGCAAAATTAGGGATTTTGCTGTCAATGCGTATTCATGTGGATGAAATTTGTGCACCGGTAAAATTCTGTAACTCATAATTATCTGTTCAAAATCTGGAAACTTAATCTCTGCCGCTACGTCCTAGCATCACACCTTACCATTTTCCTGATGTTTAGACGTATCCTTGACCAGCTGCAGGATTTTTTGGGAATATCCCGCAAACAAGCCAGAGGAGCTGCACTGATGATGATCATCACCCTGCTGATTGTGTGGTTTCCTTTCATTTTTCGCCGGCTCATCCTACCACATTTTCCCGTCGCAACAGCGCCGGTACCTACCCGCATGCTGGACAGTGTCGCCACATTGATGGATCAAGAACAGCCGGATTTTGAAGAAAAAAACAATAAAAACAATTACAAAGGGAATTACAGCAAAACGCCTGTACGTCCACAGCGTCTTTTTAAATTCGATCCTAACCGGGCCAGTATTGCAGAGTTAGAGGAACTCGGGATTGCTCCTTTCCTCGCAAAACGGATTGAAAAGTACCGAAGTAAAGGAGGCCGGTTTCGCAAAAAAGAAGATTTGCTGCATATATACGACTTCCCGTCGGACCTGTATCAGCAGCTGGAAGGTTATATTATTTTACCTGAATCTTTTAAAAAATTCAGCCGGAAGGATTCCTCTCAGGAGCGGCTTCCAAAATCATATCCTGCCAACGACCACTACAACAACCTGCCAAAAGCAAATCGTTTCCCAGCCAGGACTGCCTTGGTGCCTTTTGATATCAACAAAGCCGATACGACTGAACTGATCCGGCTTCGCGGAATCGGAAGCAAGCTGGCAATCCGGATCATCAGGTTCAGGGACGGACTGGGGGGCTTTCATTCTCCGGAACAGTACCCCGAAATTTTTGGAATTGATTCCCTGGCACTAACAGAACTCAACCGCTACGCCAAGGTACTGAGCCCTATTACAAGGATCAAAATCAATACTGCAGACTTGGAACGGTTAACGGCACACTCCTATCTCCGCAACAAAAAACTTGCTGGCGTGATCATCAATTACAGAAACCAGCATGGGCCCTACCAATCCATTGACGACCTGAGGAAGACCGGGGTACTGGACGAAAAGACTCTTCATAAGATAGGCCCATACCTTGAGTTTTAAAACCACTTACTGACGGAACGCAATCTGAAACCCTCAGCTTATTAAAAATTAGGCTTCAGCAGATATTTGGAATAAAAATTGTCGATCACTTTCACCGCCTCATCCGGTGTATCTACCAGGCTGATCAGTTTTAAGTCTTCGGGGTTTATATTTTTTTCCGTAAGCATCACATTCTTGATCCAGTCGATCAGCCCGGCCCAGAAGGAAGTACCTACCATAACAATCGGGAAACGACCGATTTTTTTGGTTTGTATCAAAGTCATCGCTTCAAAGAGTTCATCGAGCGTTCCAAAGCCGCCGGGCATCACAATAAAGCCCTGTGAGTATTTAACGAACATTACCTTCCTGACAAAGAAGAAATCAAAGTTGATGCTTTTGTCCTGATCAATATAGATGTTGCTGTGCTGTTCAAAAGGGAGTTTTATATTGAGACCGACGGATTTCCCTCCCTGCTCAAAAGCACCTTTGTTCCCTGCCTCCATAATACCCGGACCTCCGCCAGTGATCACACCGTAACCATGTCTGACGAGCTTTGCCGCTATTTCCTCTGCCGTTTTGTAATAAGGGTTATCTGGCTTGGTACGGGCAGAGCCGAAAATGGTTACGCAAGGGCCTATTTTAGCTAACTTATCAAACCCCTCCACAAATTCGGCCATTACCTTAAATACAACCCAGGAATCTGCACTTTTTATTTCATTCCAGTTTCTATCCTCAAAAGCTTCTTTTATTCGTTTTTCATCTTCCGGAACCGCCGGATTCAGAAGGGATACATCGGTCAGCTGGCTATCAGTATGTTTTATTTCTTCACTCATACTTATTGAAATTCGATTTAGTTGTTGAATTGCTACTAAATTTGCTGGTCTTTATGATAGAAACTATTTAACTATCCTAACCATTCATTTATTTGAAGGTGGGTACAATTAACAAAAAAGTAATGAGAAAAATTGCAATCGGTTCGGACCATGCGGGCTTTCCCTACAAAGAACCCATTAAGGAATGGCTGGCCGCTAACGACTTTGAAGTAGTTGATTTTGGAACCCATAGCGCGGATCCGGCGGATTATGCCGACTTCGCACATCCGGTTGCTTCGGCAGTTGAAAGTGGTGAATTTGAAAAGGGAGTACTCCTTTGCGGCAGCGGACAAGGCGTTTGTATGACTGCCAATAAACATCAGGGTATTCGGGCGGCGCTTGTCTGGGATCCGCAACTTGCCCCACTGGCCCGCCAGCATAACGACGCCAACGTAGTTTGCTTTCCTGTTCGCTTTATTTCCCTGGAAACCGCCCTTGAAAGTTTAAGACTCTTTCTGAGCACCGAATTTGAAGGCGGAAGGCATCAGACAAGGGTAAATAAAATGTCCTGCGCTTAATAAATATCCCGTGGGAAGATTACCATAAGTCTTCCTTCGGGTTCATTCCAGCCCTCCCGGCTAATCAGTTGCGCCGGTATATCCCTTTCCAGGCACTGGGAGTATATTGCCTTTTTAAGGCCGGAACTCTTTCCAGTAGCTTCGGCATAACATCCGACTTGTCGATCACATAATCGGGCGGATCTTTTCTGAAATTATCATAAACGTGGATCACGCTGTCAAAATTATCCAGATTTTCCAGGTCATAACTGGCCAGCTCCCAGTTCAGGTAAGGCGTGGCCGTGTAATTATTCAGGTATTCGCCGGTATGCTGGCCCAGCACCAGAATTCGTTTATTATGGATTTCCGCAGGAAGAGATGCCGGCTTTGCCCTGAGATTCTCGAGCCTGCCAGCAGAAACACCGGGAATCAGGCCCCTTAAACCCTGAAGCTGCATAATAATGATAATTCCGCCCATGAACATAAACAGTACCTCGTCGGCCCAGCTTTTCTTCTTAAAACTCTGGAAATAATGGGTGGCAAAAAAAGAGGCCGGCGGTATGAAAACAACAAACTGCATGGGGGCCAGGTACTGCATCAGTGGAATGGTAAAAACCGCAACGATAAACCATAATGCCATCACCTGCTGGATACGGGTTTGATAGTTCACGAAACGGATGGATGTAAAAATGCGCATAAAGCCCATCACCCCAAAACTTAGCGGCAGGAACAAGGATACCAGCAGAGAAGAAAAATCATTAAGATTGTATTGTTTCACCTGAAAAACGGAAGTCAGCAGGTTGCGGTTAAGGCTTTCAACACCATCGTTCAGATAAAAAAACAGTACCACCATCAACAGTGGAAACAAGGAACCGAAAAGCCCCAGCAAGTGATGCCTGATGGTTGCGCCCGTGTAAAACAACAGAGCAAGCAAAGCCCAGGCCATAAAAAGAGACGCCGGAAGGTAAAACAGAGTAGCAATTCCGATATAAAGGCCCATCTCAAAAACCTGCGCGGATACTTCTCTTCTGATGAGGATTTTTACCATGGAGCCAAAAGCAAACAGCAAAAAAGTATTGGCCAGCAACATGGGCGACAAAGTGCCCAAGTCAAACGAAATATTAAGAAAGAGTGCATAAAGAGCTCCCGGAACATAGGTACGTTCCGGAAAAACATCTCTTGAATGAATCACAAAATTGAAATACAGTATCTGCACGATACACACCAGCCCCGCCACAAGCTGGTAAGCCAGCTGCGACCGGCCAAAAAGGGAATCCACCAGCCAGTAGGTCAGCCCGGAAAAGGGGCTGACATTATCCCAGACATCTTTATAAAGCATAAAACCATGACCCATTTGCTCCCCTACAAGCATCCAGCTTAATTCAGGAATGAGCAATGGTGCGCCTCCCAAAAAAAATGGAAGCCGGAGAAGCAAAAAGAACACAATCAAACTAATGGTTTGATATCGTGCATTAACCCGGAAAAAACTAAGCAAGACGAGTAAGTTTTGTAGCTGATATCAATAACTTTCACGAAATTACAATTCCATGCCCTACAAAAACAAAATAAGTACGGATATTTGTGGTTATTTTAATAGGTGATGCGGAAACAACGGTTAGCCAGAAATATCACCATTCAGACACTGATCAGATGGAATCGAAAAGACAACAAAAGGTAGGGAGGCAGATACAGAAAGATCTTGGGGAGATATTCCAGAAAGATGCGCAGCATCTGACAAGCGGCTCTTTTATTACCATAACTGCTGTGAGAGTTACCCCTGATTTGGGCATAGCGCGTGCCTACCTCAGTTTTTTACCCGATAAAAACAAAAATTTCCTTCTTCAGAACATACAGGAAAATACCCGTTTTATCCGAACCAAACTTGGAGAAAGAGTTCGGCATCAGCTGAGAATTGTACCACATCTGCAGTTCTACCTGGACGATACCGCAGAGTACGCCGCTAAAATGGATCTTTTGTTTTCAGACCTGGTCATTCCACCTGCTTCTGCCGAAGAAGATGAAGACACAAATTCATAAAAGGTTGCAGCTAAAATGAACCTTTCTTACCGAATTGCCGTACGGTACTTTTTTTCCAGGAACAAACGTAGTTTTATCAGCCTGATCGCCAGAATCGCGATGGCGGGTGTTGCGGTGGGAACCATGGCGCTGGTAGTTGTACTGTCGGTATTTAATGGTATGGAAGACCTTAACCGAAGTATTTTCAGAACTTTTGATGCGGATGTTACCATCACACCTCTGGCCGGGAAGCGTTTTAAAGTTTCGGCGCCTTTGTTAAGAAGTATTCAAGGCGTTGAAGGAGTGAAACTGGTTACGCAGGTAATTGAAGATAACGCCCTGGCGCATTATGCAGGGCAGCAGACAATCATCAAACTGAAAGGGGTTGACAGCACCTATGCGGAAAGAAATCAGCTGGATACTGCCATTATTGAGGGATCCATGCAGCTTTATGGTCCCAATGGCACACCGTATGCCATCATTTCAGAAGGAATCCGGAATGCACTTTCGATATCGTTACAGGATATTATCATTCCGCTTGAATTGTGGTATCCGAAAAGTAATACTAGAGCCATCAACCTTAACTCTACCGACGCTTTTAACCAGATCGCGGTGAGGCCTGGTGGTGTATTTTTTATCGAAACCCGTTATGATGATTATGTAATTGTGCCCATCAAGGTTGCAGAAGCACTGCTTGGCTATCATTCCGAAAGATCTTCTCTGGAGATACAGATCAAGCCTGGTTATACCGAGGCCGGAGTCAGCCAGCGGATTTCAAGTGTACTTGGAGCAAAATTCATAGTCAAGGACAGGGATTCTATGAACGCCGATCTGCTGAGGGCTATAGGTGTGGAAAAACTTTTTGTCACGATAACTCTGTCGTTCATTATTTTAGTGGCCGGAATCAACATTTTCTTTTCGCTGAGTATGCTGGCGATTGAGAAAAAGAAAGATATTATGATGCTGTATACCATGGGGGCCACCCCCTTGCTGGTAAAAAAAATATTTCTGACCGAAGGCGCAATTGTAGCTTTCACAGGAGCCGGTTTCGGGATACTGAGCGGTATAGCGATCTGCTGGGCTCAAATACAGTTCGGGTTGGTATCTATGGGAATGGTTTCCTCTCTGGTGGATGCCTATCCGGTGAAATTAATCTGGAATGATATATTTATGGCAGGTGCCATTATCGTTATGATAACCCTTGCCGTTTCTTACGTTCCGGCCCAGCGTGCCGCAAAGCCCGCGGAACCAGGCCGATTATGATATTGAATTACTGGTTTTTGACCAGAAGAATTTTAGACCAAAATCTGAATATATGTCCAAACGGGTAGCGGATATGACCTATACGATCAACTATATTACGATAAGAACTTTCATTTTTATAATTCTGGGTTTTCTTTTTGCAGGTCAGGCCAGCATTGCTGCCGGCAAAACAGCTATGCCTGATACCGTTTATCGGAGAAACCCCGGCATGAGAACTCCGAAAGGCCCCTACCGCCCGGAAAGGCCCAAAAAGAACGACCTGATCTACACCCGCCTTGATGTGAGCTTTGACTGGGTAAGGCAGCAGGTTCCGGCTTCGGCAATCATAAAGTTCAAACCCCATTTTTATCCCCAGAACACCATTGAACTTGACGCCAAAAGCTTTGACATCAAAGGAGTTGTTTTGCTGGATACGCTCTCAAATCTTGGGAATGCCAGCAGCAGAGACATTGCCCGGAAAACAATCAAAAAGCTTGAATATACCTACAACAAACGGAAACTGACCGTAAAGCTGGATCGGAGTTATACCAGAAAAGATACCGTCTGTATCAAAATCGAGTACATCGCAAAACCCAACGAAGTAAAAGGCAATGCGCAAAACGGCCACAGCGAAAAGGGACTTTACTTCATCAATGCCGACGGTATGGACGAGGGAAAACCAAAGCAGATATGGACGCAGGGAGAAACAGAGGGAAGTTCGTGCTGGTTTCCTACCATTGATGCGCCAAACCAGAAATTCACCCAGGATTTCTATATAACGGTGGATAGCACATACAAAACTTTGTCAAACGGATTGCTCATCTCGCAGGAAAAGGACGAAAAGGGATTCCGTACCGACCACTGGAAACAATCACTGCCGCATGCACCTTACCTTGCCATGATGGCCGTAGGTGACTTTGCCGTAGCTAGAGACATGATGCCCAACGGCCTGGAGCTGAGCTACTACGTGGAACCAAAATATGGAGCGGATGCCCATGCAATATTTGGCCGTACGCCAGAAATGATCGGGTTCTTTTCCAATGTTTTCGGGGTTGATTATCCATGGGAAAAATATGCACAAATTGCCGTAAGAGACTTTGTTGCCGGGGCCATGGAAAATACCACCGCTACCGTACACGAGGAAGGCGTACAGAATGATACCCGGTCGCTCGTTGACGGAAACTCTGATGCGGTTATTGCCCACGAACTGGCGCATCATTGGTTCGGCGATTATGTAACTGCAGAAGAATGGGGGCAGCTACCGCTCAATGAGTCATTTGCCAATTATGCGGAGTACCTCTGGAGCGAATACAATAACGGCCGGGACGAAGCCGACTGGGGAAATCTTCAGGAGATGAAACAGTATCTGGCTGAGTCGGAAACGAAAAAGGTACCCATGATCCGGTATTTTTACAAGGATGCCGAAGATATGTTCGATAGCCATTCTTATGCCAAGGGCGGCAGGATACTATACATGCTCAGGGCTTATACCGGTGAAGAAGCTTTTTACGCTGCGCTGAAATCTTACCTGAAAAGCCATGCTTTCGGTACAGCCGAAATAGATGATCTCAGAATGGCCTTTGAAAAAGTGACGGGTGAGGACCTCAACTGGTTTTTTGACCAATGGTTTCACCGTCCGGGGCATCCGGTCCTGGCTGTGAACCAGGAATACTCTTTCGCAACCAACAAGGTTTCACTTAAGATCCGGCAGACACAGGATACGCTGGCCACAACCGTATATCGACTGCCCCTTAAAGTGGATATCTGGATTGCAGGAAAAAAAACCAGGCATGACCTGCTGATCGATAAGGCCAGCCATACATTTGAATTCCCGGCTGCGCAGAAACCAGACCTTATTCTGGTAGATGCCGAAGCCCAGCTTTTGGGTAGCATTGAACACGAAAAGGACAAGAAAGAAATGCTGTTCCAATACCTGCATGCCGATCGTTTCCTGCCAAAATATGAAGCGCTGGCGCAGCTGGAAGGAAAGCTGGCCGACAGCACCGTTCGCAACGTACTGGTGCAGGCCATGAACGACCCCTTTTGGAAATTAAGGCAAATGGCCATTTCCAATTTTGCAGAATATGACGGAGAGGGTTTTGCTGCCATTGAAAAAATCATACAAAGCCGTGCCCGAATTGACGAACACCCTCAGGTACGGGCGGAAGCCATCATCACCCTGGCTTCTTATGGCGACAATAACAGCGATCTTATTTTCCGGGAATCCCTGGCCGATACTTCTTACCAGGTGGTGTCTGTAGCCCTGGACAAATACCTGCTCGGGCAGGCAAACGATGTGAACGAAGTAGCGGCCCGATTTGAAAATTCGCCCAACGATGCAATCGTGACATCCGTGGCCAATTACTACGCCGGCCTGGCACAACCCGACAGATTCGAGTGGTTTCTTGAAAAAATGAAGCGAATGAAGCCTACCGAAAAATATAATTTCTTACAGGTTTTCGGGAAATACCTCATCAAGTCAAAGCAGGATATTCAGCGCAAAAGTATCCCGATCCTGGAAGGAATGGCAAGGAATAACCCCGCATACTTCGTCCGTTTCGGAGCGTTTCAGGCCCTTGGTTTGCTGACAGATATTCCGGGAGTGGCCGCTCTGAGGAAAGATATCCGGTCCAAAGAAACGGAACCCAAGTTAAAAGAAATGTACAGCCAGTTTGGGGAACTCTAAAGGACAGAAGCCACGACCGTCGCTGACTCAGTGCGGGTCAAGGTAATAATCCAGGTTTTCTTTGGTAATAATATCCAGCGGAAGAAATTTAATCGGCTGTATTTCTTTGTGAAAAACCAGGTGATTGGCCAACTGATGAATGCCCCAATATCCCTGCCCATGCGGATTCTGGTTGATCAGGAAATCTATGGTATTGGCTTCCAGATATTGCTGATTCCTTTCAAGCAAATCATAACCTACCAGCTTTACGTTGGTAATCTGCCGTGCATCCAGGTAGGCAGCTACCTCAAAAGCCTTGGAATTGGTAACATACACCGCCCGCAGGTCCGCATTTTTTTTCAGTACCACATCCAGTTCAGCGAAAAGCGTTGTGATGTGCTTAAAATTAAACTCCTGCCGGATGATGTGATAGCCCCTGGCTCCTTTTTCCATTTCGAAGTACCCCTTGAATCCTTCTTCCTTAGAAATAAGATGAGCAGAGTTGGGAATATCTTCATTGATATGTGCAATTAATATGGTGCATGGAAAGGGCAGTCCGTAATTCAGTATTTTAGCAGCCAGAAAACCGCTTCGATAGGAATCCTGCCCAATGTAACAAAGCGGACTCACGTTTTCGATCTGTGTATTAAACAGTACAAATGGTATTTCCCTCTGTTTCCATTCATCAAAAAATGGAAGTGCTTCTTTATAAAAAATAGGAGCAACCAGTATACCATCGGGCCTGTCTGCTGTTACCTCCCCTGCTTTTGAAATAAAGGATCCTACATCATACGGGTCAAAAATAAACTGTGTAACCGAAACACCATACTGCCTCAGTTCCTTCTCAGCCTTTTCCAGACCGTGTTTCGGGGATGCCCAGTAAGGATCCGTAGCCGGGTCCGGAATGAGTGCTGCCAGGCTGTATGACTTTTGAGATTTGAGAGATCTTGCGATGAGGTTGGGCTCATAATTCATCTCTTTAATGATGCCGAGTATCCGTTCCCTTACATCGTCAGCCACTCTGCCCCGGTTATGTAAAACCCTGTCCACAGTACCTTTTGAGGTCCCTGCACGTTCAGCTATATCTTTTATTCTAACAATCTGCTTTTTCACAACGTGGATTTAAATGCTAAGGTCAGAAAAACGAGGCCAACGGCTGTACCCCTAGGAATTGTTTCAAAAGGAGCGCCAATATAACGACAACTGTCCGATATACACTTTTGGTATCGTTTTTTATTCTGACGCCACCGAAGCCTCTTTGCCACTAAAAACAGCGTAAAATCACTGAAACAGAAGCAAGAAAAAGTTGTTTTTATTCAATAACCACCTGCACCTCGTCATCATCCACATAAGAAGCACAGGTTAAAATCCACCCTTCAGCCAGATCCTTGTCTGTCAGTACCTCATTAAATGCCATATGAAGTTTTCCGCTTCTCAGGATTCCGGCACAGGTAGCACAGCGTCCGCCTTTACAACTGTAAGGGAGCCGGATGCCTGCACGCAGCGCTGCGTCCAGTATGGTGGTATGCGCAGGAACAGGCAGTGCAAACGCTTTCCCACGGAAGGTAAGGTTAATATTATGCGGTTCGGAATGAGGCGGAGCCGGAGGCAGTTCACTGATCACGAAATTCTCCTTCCTGATCTGCTCTCGCGAAAAGCCCATGTAGAGCAGCGTTATTTCCACAGAACGCATCAGTTCAAAAGGGCCGCAGATAAATATGCTTGCGTCGGAAGGCTCAAACCTCAGGTTTTGAGAAATAAACTGCACGAGCCGCATGTTATTGATCCTGCCCTGGATACCCGTCCAGTGGTGGTCGGGCTGGCTGTGAATATGTATGATCTTCAGACGGTCGTCGTATCTTTTTTCCCATGCCTGCAATTCTTCACGAAACAGCGTGCTGTTTTCATTTTTGTTGGCAAATATCAGCGTGACATACGTGTGCTGGTCCCGCGTTAGTGTTTCCTTCAGGAGTGCAAACAACGGGGTAATGCCACTCCCCGCCCCAATCAGAATGATATCAGAAGGCCTATTGTTCAGGTGGACTTCCAGTACAAACCTGCCGGCGGCCGGCAGCACCGTAAAAATATATCCAACATCAACCGAATCAATCCAGAACCGCGAAGCCTCCCCATTTGCAACCCGTTTGATGGTGATCATAGGGAAAAGATCAACATTCGGAGCAGAGCTGAACGAGTAGGATCTGCGTACTTCACGGCCGTTCAAATTTAAAAGAAAGGTCAGAAACTGCCCCGCACGGTATTGCAAAGGATGACCATCCGTTCGTTCAAAAACAAAAGTTTTAGTATCGTAACGCTCGCTCCTGATTTCCTTGACCCTTATCGTAATTGTTTCTTCTGTCATTACGCATCATACCGGTTAAGTCAGTAATGGTTTGTCCGCATGTTTGTCGCGCAACTTGTGAAGTATCACGTATTCTGCAAGTAACGTCAGACAGTGCGCTTCGCAAGTCCAGTACATGTGAAACAATCTGCTGTTTGCTATCCGGTATAAAACCGGATGCTCGTAGGCCGTCAGCAATCCGGCGATAAAAAAATAAAATCCTTTAAAATCCCGACTGGTAAACTTTTCCACTTCGATATAGTCCATCTGAACTCCTAACCTTAACAAGGATGAAGACAAAATCACCCGATCCATCGGTACCTCTGTACGGTTTAACAAAAGCCGGGTATCCGCAATCAGCCTTGACCGGATGGAACGCAGTGGTACCGGGTCAAATGCAGCAATAAGCCGGGCCACATGGTAAATAATCAGCTCGGAACGGGGGTACTGATGCGCGCATCGGAAAGGTACCCGCAAATAATGCCCTTCTTCAATGATGAAACGGATATATTCCAGACTGTCCCGGTCATTTTCATTAAGCTCAGTGCCGTGTTGATAGATGCAGTAAAGTATATTGCTTAATACGCATGCGTCGAATTCAATATACATGTGCTTTCCAAACCAGGTGGAATAAGCCCGTAGTTTCCTGACCTGCGGAAATGTATTTTTAATCCATTGCTTTTCCCCGTTGGCATGCAGCGAAAGTTTGTTTTTCAGCCAGGCTACTTCTTCTTTCCCGCGAGGGCTCGTCAGGTAGATAAAGGCCGTATCATCTACGTCGTCAGGTATGCGGAAATGTTCAAAATGACGGAATATATAACCATTGGGGAAATGCCGCGAAGGCTTTGTCTTCCAGAAATTATAGGTATCCAGGCCATCCTTATTCCTGAAATCGGGATAATTGCCCGCAACTTCCGAACAGATAGCATCAATAACAGCCTGCTGGTCGGAACTTACATATTTCCTTACACAACTGAGCGTAAAAGAGATAATAGCGGAGAAAAAAATCGTGGTATCAGGTCTGCGGTACCATATAATCGGGTTGGACCGGTGGGCCGGAAAAATACCCGCCGGGAAATATTTGTCTCCCGCCGACTGAAGAGACCTGATTTTCCCCAGCAATATGCCCATCGTATCGTTCATGGAGCACAAACTAATGGATTTAATATAAAAAAAGAAACCCCACCCGGTAAAGGCAGGGTTTCAAAACAAATTCCGGTATACTATACTCCTTCGGCTACCACTTCTTTTACATCGGGTACCATCCGGGTAAGTAAGTTCTCAATGCCCGCTTTCAAAGTCAATGTAGAAGAAGGACAACCGCTGCATGAGCCCTGAAGCAGTACTTTTACAACCCCCGAATCTTCATTGAAAGAATGGAAGTTAATGGCGCCTCCATCGGATTCAACCGCCGGGCGAACATACTGGTCCAGCGCCGCTTTAATTTTCTGAACAGTATCAGAATCCCGTGCGTCCACAATCAACGTATTGCTATCGATCGTTTTTTGTTCAAATACCGGATGATTCTCCTCAAAATAGATTTTAATAAACTGCTTCGTATCCCGTAAAACTTCCTCCCAGGCTATCTCCTCATCTTTGGTGATCGTTATAAAATTACTGGCAATAAAAACTCTCCTGACGTGCGGAAACTGAAAAAGATCCGCAGCCAGCGGGGATACCTTCCCTTCTTCCAGAGCTGCTTCCAGAGAAGGATAATCAAAAGACAAACCCTCCGGTACCAATTCAAAGTTAAGTACAAACTTCATTGAATTGGGGTTGGGACTTAATTCGGTATATACAAAAATGGGACGTGATAACATGTGACTGATTTTTCGGCAATGATGGATAGACTTATCTCTCTGCTTCAACAACAATATCATCATTTTGGTTTGACTCAAACTGATATTAATCCGAAAAATGACCTATTCCCATCTAACCACGGCAAAGCTACCTGGTGAAGGGAAAGTCCCTGGATGAAAAAATATTTAAAGCCGTCCCAACCTTTAACTTGCTGGTTGTAGTTAACGATATATGTAGAGTCCCGCTACCGATCCCTGAAGACGAATTCAAGGATCAGTGAGAAGGAAGTACTTAAAAAGGTGGTGATGATTTCGTCACAGGGCCTTACCCCTTAGACAAAAATTAAACAAGTTGTAAAAGCCATTCAGAGATACTTAATGGCTTTTAACTGATGAATGGATCAACAGCGGGAAATATTAGACGGATGCAGGCGCAATGACCGGAAAAGTCAGGAGGAATTGTACTATGCCTTTTATCCGGCAATGTTTTCATTATGCAAAAAGTTTTTTGCCGACGAACACGAGATTCTTACGGCGCTCAACAATGGAATGATGAGAGTATTTAAAAACATCGACCAGTATGATCCGCGCAGAGGGGAGTTATTTAACTGGATGTACACGGTGATCCGTAACGCGTGCCTGACGATGATCCGGGATAAAAAACCTGAAACTACACAGGAATTAAAGGAAAATATGTCGGATATCTCGCAGTACGACCCTTTCCGCAGTTCCGAATGGGACGATATATTTCATTACCTTGACCAACTTCCTCCTGCTACCAGGGCTGTTTGCAGTTTGTTTTATCTCGAAGGCTTTTCAATAAAGGAAATCACGAAGGAAACAGGCATGAAGGATGGTACTGTTAAATGGCATCTGAATGAAAGCAGAAACAGATTAAAAACCATTTTCGTAAAAAGTAAAGAATTGTAACCCTTTGAAAGATAAAAAACGGCATATTGATCAGAAGCCCGGTGCTTACTATCCCGAACCTGAGGTTTCGGCTGGCACTGCATGGCGTAGGATGAAAGATATGCTGGATAATGAATTGCCTCTCACGGAACCCGCTGCCCCCAGTGCAAACAGTTGGCTGAGCTATCTAAAAGTCATTCTGCCGGGAACAGTAATCCTTGGCGCGATTACCCTTTTTCTTTTGTCGGGGTCAGAAAAGAAAGACACAGGGTTAAAATCAGCAGTTCCACACCTGGGTGTCCTTTCACCGCTTAACGAAGCAATAAAAAAAGGTAATCCTGCGGAGCAGGCCTCCGGTAACAGGGCTGAGTCCCCGGAGTTTCCGGAAAAGAACCAACTGCCTGACATCCGCGCTGCTCTTCCTCCTGCCCGTTTGAAAAAGGCAGCCAGAGTTCCTGATGCGTCCGTGGAGCTATCCGCTTCCAGGCCCGCAAACAAATCGGAAGCTGTAAAAGAGTCTGGCCGGAATTCCTCTGATTCTGAATTTTCGCAAAGCACCGGAGAAAGCAGTAGCAAGGGTGAGAGGAACGATCGCACAGGAAACAGACAGTTTATGAACAAAAAAATCACTTCCCTGCTTCCTGCAGGAGCTTTCGACAGGACGGATATTTCAGCATCCCTTCAAAAGGGTGCAAATTTAGGAAGGGAACATTCGTATATACAAAATACCCCCGAAGCACTGGAACTGGCCGGGAATGGGCCTTTTTTCCGGAATAGATTAAAAGATCAGTTCGAAGCCATCCCAATTTCCGGAAGCAGCCCAAAAGCCATATTTTCCCCGAACGCAGTACGCTCCGAAAATAAGCTGAACCGTATTTTTAATAGCAGGAAACTCCTGAAACAGCTTCATGCAGGGGTACAGCTTACTCCTTCCCTTCCCTTAAACGGTTACAACAGATATTTTACCGGAACGGATGGATCCAAATCATTTTACACCCCGTTCATACCCGGAATTTGGGTAAGCAGGGAATTGAAAAACGGCAGTGAAGTACTGGTAAAGTTCAGTCCGTACAACCAGCATTTTGGCAACGATATACAACTGGCGTCTTTCAGGATCACCAAGCCGGACACTGCGGTAATAAATACCAATCTTTCGAAGATCATTGGAATGAGCGCGGGACTGCAGTACAACTATCAGATCGCCGGCAACTGGTCTGTTGGGATCGGAGCCAATATGGCCTGGCAAAGAAAAGCACTCCTGAATACCCTGACCACCAACGACAGCTCTGCCATTGTTACAAATGCTCTTTACGGCATCAACAAAAATGCAACAGACTGGAAATACCTCAGGTCCATATTGATTACCGGCAACACGGAAGTACTGTATTCCTGGCGGAATATTGCCCTGGGTGCGGGAATGATAATCCCTGTCAGCAGCGTCACAACAGGTCAAAAGAAAAGACCCGTGAACGGACAACTGTTATTGCGGTGGAGGATCCGGTGACAAACCGGGACATTGGTTCCAAGTAAAAGAGCCCGCTGGAAAATTTCCAGCGGGCTCCTTTACTTTAACAAAAAATATTATGCTTCTGCAACTGCCTCAACAGCAGGAGCTGCAACAGGTTCGATATGAACGTAAGAACGATTCGCACGGGTTTTACGGAAAACCACATTACCATCTACCAAAGCAAACAAGGTATGGTCACGGCCAATACCTACGTTATTACCCGGATTGTGTTTTGTTCCACGCTGACGAACGATGATACTTCCGGCTTTTGCCAGCTGACCACCAAATAATTTTACTCCAAGACGCTTACTTTCCGAATCACGTCCGTTTTTCGAGCTACCTACACCTTTCTTATGTGCCATGATATCTTAACTTTTAATGTAATGATCTGAATGAGATTAAGCTACGATTTCGTCAATGCTGATCCTTGTCAGATACTGACGGTGACCATTTTTAACTCTGTAACCTTTACGTCTTTTCTTTTTGAAGACGATCACTTTTTCACCTTTAAGGTGCTCTAAAACGGTTACTTTTACAGAAGCACCAGCTACTGTCGGTACTCCTACCTGTACCGTGCCTCCGTTGTCAACGAGAAGGACTTTGTCAAATACAAGTGCAGCGTTCACGTCACCTTCAAGCCTGTGCGTGAAGACTTCGCGACCCTTTTCAACTTTAAATTGCTGACCTGCGATTTCTACGATTGCGTACATTTTAATGAATTATGGATATATTATTCGAAAATGAGGTGCAAAGCTATTAATTTACTTGCAGATGTACAAGTACTTATCTGTTTTATTTATGAAGAAGAAACCCTAACAACCAATTAATTATTGATCAGGTCATCGTTAAAGTATGGCAACTTATTACCTTTATAACGGATATCTGAAAGGGCAACCTCCGGTTCAATTGAAGAATTAACAAACCTTAACAATACAAACGGTTACCTTTATGATAATTAACGTCCTGACGATAAAATGACTTATCCAGACAAAAAAATGAAAATCTATCTGTGGCTTTCAATTCTTTTTATCTCTACCGGCTTGACGGTTACGGATCATTCAGGCTCGTCCGGGATTTTAGGCGATCAGATCACACCAGGTTATCAGATCGGAGACGCGGTATCAAACTTTAGCCTTAAAAGCACAAAAGGCGGTAATGTTTCACTGAACGATTTTCTTTCAGCCAAAGGTCTTATCGTTGTTTTTACCAGCAACCATTGCCCTTTTTCCAAGGCCTATGAGGACCGCCTGCTTGGATTAAGTAATAAATTTGAATCACAGGGTTTCCGGGTTATAGCGATCAACCCAAGCGATCCGGGTATACATCAGGACGATTCTTTTGAAAAGATGAAGGAGCGCGCCAATACCAAAGCTTTTAATTTCACTTATCTCGCCGACGACAATCAGCAAGTGGCAAAGGCTTTCGGGGCGGCTCGCACACCGCAGGCTTTTGTTTTGCAAAAAAACGGAACGAAATTTATTCTCAGATATACCGGTATGATTGACGATAACCCCCAGGACCCGCAAGGTGTTAAGAAATTCTACGTCGATGAAGCGGTGGGTAACCTGCTGGAAGGGAAACCTGTGGTAACAACGGTCACCAAACCCATGGGATGTCCTATTAAATGGAAGAACTAAGTACTTACGCTCAATAATAATCTCAGATTCATGAAAAATTTCCTGTCCATTGTTTCTCTGCTCATGCTGTATGTCCCTATTGTATCAGGGCAGAGTAAGAACTTTACGGCAGAAGGCGAATTTACCAGTAATTGCGAAGGGCCTGCAGTTGATGCTGAGGGTAATGTGTATGCAGTTAATTTCGCCAGGGACGGTACAATTGCACAGGTATCTAAAAAAGGCAGAACCAGCTTTTTTGTTACACTTCCCAAAGGCAGTACAGGCAACGGCATTAGGTTTGGCGACAAAAACACATTTTACGTCGCAGATTTTACGGGTCATAATGTGCTGAAAGTAGACCTGGTTACAAAAGATATCAGTGTTTTTGCTAATGAGCCTAAAATGAACCAACCAAATGACCTGGCAATTACCAGGAGCGGCCATATCTTCTGTTCGGACCCCAACTGGAAAGAGAGTACCGGGCAGATCTGGCACGTTGGACCGGATGGTAAAACCAGCCTCGCTATCACCGGCCTGGGAACTACGAACGGAATAGAAGTAAGTCCCGACGAAAAAACATTGTATGTAAACGAAAGCGTGCAGAGAAATGTATGGGCTTTTGATCTGGCTCCGGATGGCAAGCTCAACAACAAGCGCCTGCTGCATCAGTTCGAGGATGGCGGCATGGACGGTATGCGTTGTGATATTCACGGAAATCTGTACATAGCAAGGCACGGAAAGGGTGAAGTGGCCGTACTATCGCCTCAGGGAAAGATAACCCATACCTATAAAACGATTGGAAAAAAAGTATCCAATATATGTTTTGGAGGAAAAAATGGCAAAACCGTATACATCACGCTTCAGGATCGTGGCTGCCTGGAAACGTTCAAAGTAAAAACCCCAGGCAGAGAATGGGCTATGATGAAAGCTTTTTCCGCAAAAAAATAATTCCGTGCCATCCAAACATTAAGTCCAACTAGATGAGCCAGCTTTATGAAAATAGGGTTGGTTTTATTTTGATATTTTTATTTACTTTGCAAAACAAAGTACTTTAACAATTCACTTATGAAGCCAAATTATCTTGTTCGCTATTTACAAAATAATCAGAAGGTAGCTTTGCTCGCGTTTGTATCTGCAGCAGCTGTTGCATTATTAATTTTCAGATTTATGCTAACGGGCATTCCTGATTTCATTTTTCTCACCTGGAATCTGTTTCTGGCGTGGGTGCCTTTATTCCTTATCAAATGGGTGTGGGAACAGGACAAATCCAACCGTTTACCTTTATGGCTGCTGACCGTATATCTGTCGGTCTGGCTGCTGTTCTTTCCTAACGCTCCCTATATCATCACGGACTTAAAGCACCTGAAAGCAGTGCCGGAAAATATGTTGTGGTATGACGCCATCATGATTTTCACCTTTGCCGTTGCGGGCTTTTTAACCGGGCTTTATTCCATCCGCATTGTTTTCCGTATTTTGACCTCCCGGTGGAGTCACCTGCTGGCTTGGACATCCATTACCTCGGCAATGGTACTGAGCGGCTTCGGGATATTCCTGGGACGCTACGGACGCTGGAACAGCTGGGATGTAGTGACCCAGCCCAGGGCACTTTTACATGGGATCATTCACAGTATCCAGGATCCTTTTGCAATTAAACACACACTTACCTTTTCGTTCGTGCTGATGTTGTTGTACTTTGCGTTCCATATTTTCGCAGAATTAAAACGCCATGAGTCGTCCCATAAATATTGGTAAAGCCCTGCGGAGTTTCCGTTATGCCGGAGCCGGATTGTACGCCCTGTTTCGTCATGAGAACAATGCACGCATTCATCTCATAGCAGCCCTACTGACGGTCGCGGCAGGCATTTTCTTTAATATATCCTCAACCGAGTGGGTTCTGGTGGTAATCCTGATCGGGCTTGTCTGGTCAGCGGAGGCAATCAATACCTCGCTTGAAAAGCTGGCGGACGTAGTTTCACCCGAATATCACCCCGCCATAAAAACAGTAAAAGATCTGGCAGCAGCTGGTGTGCTCATACTTGCAATAACGGCCGTCGTGGGCGGAGCTATCATTTTTATCCCCAAAGTATGCTTACAATTTAATTTTTAAAAACTCAGGAAACTTCATAATGGCAATTGATTTACAATCTTATTAATCATTTATGTCTTCACAACAGGAATCCTTACATACCCTGAGCGAGATCCGCGATCTCATGGAGCGTTCATCCAAATTCCTATCTCTGAGTGGCCTTAGCGGTGTTTTTGCTGGTATTTTCGCACTGGCAGGAGCGGGAATCGCTTACCTTCACTTCAAGACCAACTGGCTTACTGAGATTCTGATCCCCCTGGGGGCTTATCCCAAAACCTCCCGGAGAGAGATCATTTCCTTTCTGATGGTGGACGGCCTGCTGGTACTCATTCTGTCATTAGCCGTTGGTATTTTATTTACGGTCCGAAAAGCCAGACGCCGCGGACTTTCGGTTTGGAACGGGACCTCCAAAAGATTACTGCTGGCCATGCTCATTCCACTGGCAACCGGCGGGATATTTTGCTTGGCAATGCTCTACTATGGTTTCATCTGGCTTGTTTTTCCAGCCACTTTGCTATTCTATGGCCTGGCCCTGGTCAACGCCAGCAGGTTCACCTACCCCGAAGTTTTTTATCTGGGAATCTCTGAAATCGCGATTGGCTGCATCTCCCTTTTCCTAACCGGTTATTCCATTTTCTTCTGGGCTGCCGGTTTCGGTCTGCTACATATCCTTTACGGACTCACCATGCACAACAAATACGACCGTAAAAAGGGCTTGCCGTCTGGGCTTAAGACACCGCTTAAGATGTTGCTTCTGGGAATTGCGATATCGCTTACAACAAAAACAGCTTCGGCCCAGGTAAATCCGGATAGCCTGAAAAGCAAAGTTACCCGGTTATATGAAAAGGAAACGATTTATATGCTGGGCAGCAATACCTATGTCAAAAACAATATGCTGTATCGCGGGCAAAAAGCCCTGAGAAGTGAGTTTATGATTTCTCCCGGAGGTATGGATTTATACCTGAGGTCCCGGAGGAGTAAAAATATTTCTCTTGTAATATCCGTCGCAGGCTCAGCAGGCTCTGTCATTTCATTGATCAGCGGAGACCGTAATGCTTTGCGGAAATTCTTTTGGGTATCTCTGGGGACAGGTGTTGTATCGTCTGTACTCGGTATCCGTGCAAATAATTTAAGAGATCAGGCAGTTTGGCTTAGGAACCGGGATGCAATGGCTTTTAAAGAAGCCTATCAGTAATTCCCGCCTGAATTTATAACTTGCACCACATAATGGAATGGTTAGAAAAATTTAATAAGGTATTCGAAAGTAAAATAAGGCTGGGGCTGATGTCCGTTCTGGTGGTGAATGATGCTATGAGTTTTAATGAACTTAAAGAGCTCCTTCAGCTAACCGACGGAAATCTTGCATCTCATCTGAAGGCACTCGAGGAGACTGAATATATAGAAGTACAAAAACAATTTTTGGGGCGCAAACCACTCACTACCTACAAAGCTACCGAAACAGGCCATAAGGCATTCAGCGACCACCTGCATGTGCTTGAGAAGATGATCAGGCAAAATATGTGATTGCCCGGGGCAAAAAAAACGGGTAACGAAAGAAATCTCCCGCTACCCGCCTTCAAAAAAACCAGTGCATCAGAATTTGGTTGGCACCGAAAATCCTTCCTTGTCCCACTGAAAATCCAGTGAATTATCCTTTACAGTGAAAGTCATTTTCTCTGCCGAAGATGTATATTTTTTAGCAGGCACCGTTACCTTCAAAACATCCTTGCTTTTATTTTTTTCATAATCATAAGCACCAGACTGCCCCAGAACGCTGTTCAGAATAATAGACCATTCTTTCTCTCCCGGAATGGTGAACAGACTGTATGTACCCGCTTTCACACTTTTTCCAGCAAACTGTCCGTCTTTTTTAAAGGTGATTTCGGTGGAGGCATTCGCGCCGGTTCTCCATATTTTCCCATATTTTTCAAGGCTCTGAGACCCCTCAGGTCCAAATAAAACACGGTCTCTTTTGGATGGTTGCCCATAAGCAATGCTGATGTTTTTCCCATCGGTAGTTACCCTAGGGCTTTGAGAACATGCCCAGCTGAAAGCTGCCAGTGTTAGTAATAATGTCAAAAAAGAGGTTTTCATAGAAAGAATTTAATGAATTGGTTGGGTGAAATTTAACTTAAAATCCAACGAAATAAGAGATAGAAAAGTTGTAAATCAAGTCCGTTAGTTCAAATTTTGTACTTTTGGCTCCATACCTGAGATCACTTAACCCGAGTATCAGCTTGATTTTTTTTGATACAAAAATAGAATTCCTGAAAGGTGTAGGGCCGCAGAAAGCCGCTTTGCTTAACCAGGAGTTAAGTATATTCACTTTCGCAGATCTGCTTCAGCACTATCCCTTCCGGCACGAGGACCGTACCACTTTCCACAGGATATCAGGGCTGAATGAAGAGCTTGCGGCAGCACAGATTAAGGGGAGGCTCAGGGAATGGACCATCGTTGGCGAAGGAGGGAAAAAACGGCTTGTAGCTTACTTTACGGACGGCACCGGTATCCTGGAACTTGTGTGGTTCCAGAGTATATCCTGGTTTGAAAAAAACCTGAGGCCCAACTCAGAGTATATCGTGTACGGCAAACCGGTCTTTTTTGGAGGACGCTGGAGTATCACTCATCCCGAAATTGACCTTTTGACCAACGAAAATGAGGCAGGTGGTTATTGGCAGCCTATTTATCCACTTACAGAAAAACTTCGCAGGAAATTTATTGACAGTAAGGCCCTGGGTAAAATGATCCGCAGCCTGCTTGAAATTGCCCGGCCGCAGATCAGGGAAACACTGCCGGCGAATCTGGTTCAAAAATACCGGCTGATCTCTAAAATGGATGCCCTCTGGCATTTCCATATCCCTCAGAACGCGGCTTGGCTGCATCAGGCACAGCGCCGGTTGAAATTTGAAGAATTATTTTATAACCAGTTCAGGCTTATTAAAAACAAGCTTTTGCATAAAACCGAATTTCCGGGTATGGTATTCGGCAAAACTGCACTGGTGAAGGAATTTTATGACAATCATTTGCCCTTCCAACTGACAGGGGCGCAAGCAAGGGTTTTACGCGAAATCCATGCAGATCTGAAAACGGGCAGGCAAATGAACCGGCTGCTGCAAGGTGATGTGGGCTCGGGTAAAACAATTGTTGCCTTTATCACCATGCTTTTCGCGCTTGATAATGACGCCCAGGCCTGCCTGATGGCTCCCACAGAAATCCTTGCCGACCAGCATTTCCAGGGTCTCAAAAAGTTTGCCGAGCTGCTTGGTATTAATATAGGGAAGCTGACCGGTTCAACCAAAAAGAGAGAACGGGAGGGTATTCATGAACAGCTGCGCAATGGGGACATGCAGATTATCGTGGGCACTCACGCACTTATCGAAGACGTAGTGCAGTTCAACAATCTGGGATTGTGCATTATTGACGAGCAGCACCGGTTTGGAGTAGCGCAACGAGCCAAACTCTGGGCCAAAAATCCACGCATCAGCCCGCATATGCTGGTGATGACAGCCACACCTATCCCGCGTACCCTGGCCATGACGTTATACGGCGATCTGGATATCTCTGCCATTGACGAACTTCCTGCAGGAAGAAAACCGATCAAAACCTTACATCGTTATGACGCGCACCGGGCCTCTGTTTTTGGTTTCCTGAAAGAAGAAATTGCCAAAGGGCGCCAGATATACATGGTATATCCTCTGATTGAGGAATCAGAAAAAATGGACCTGAAGGATCTTATGGATGGTTTTGAAAGTGTATCCAGATCTTTCCCCGGCGTCCCGCTCAGTATCCTGCACGGTAAAATGAAAGCGCAGGACAAAGACTATGAAATGGGGCGTTTTGTGAGAAACGAAACCAAAATCATGGTTGCAACCACGGTTATTGAGGTGGGTGTAAATGTACCGAACGCGTCGGTGATGGTCATTGAAAATGCGGAGAGATTTGGCCTGTCCCAGCTACATCAGCTGCGCGGAAGGGTTGGGCGCGGCGCAGAACAATCGTACTGTATACTGATGACGAGTTTTAAAATCAGCAAGGATACGCGCCTCCGGATTGAAACTATGTGCAGGACAAATGATGGCTTTGAAATCTCGGAGGTAGATCTCCAGCTTCGCGGACCGGGTGACCTTTCGGGAACACAGCAAAGCGGCCTGACAGACCTGCTGGTTGCCAACCTTGCCCAGGACACTGAAATATTAAAAGCAGCGCGATCGTCGGCAGAGGAAATCCTCGATACCGACCCGAACCTGCTTCAGCCTGTTAACGCTCCCATACGCAGCCATCTGGAAAACCTGAGAAAAGAGGAAACAAACTGGAGCAGGATAAGTTGATAGACTAAGGCTTAATTTCCCTTATTTCTCCTTTGAATTCAAATGTCTGAGGCCTGGTCACATGCAACGCGGCTCCCAAGGATGTGGCGTAAGGGAGATCTGTTCCGTAAACTTTATGATTTGGGAAATTACGTGCAATTAAACGTGTAAAGATCTCGCTCCTGGCAAAACCTCCATCTATGTAAATGGATTGGACGTCGTCGATACCTACAAGCTGAAGGGATACCTTTAACAAATCCGTAAGTCCTTTGAGCAAATGATGATAGGCCGACTCTGCCGACGCAAACGCACTGACCTGCCATTCCTGAGGACTTGGCTCGGGAAAAGGGCCGTTTCCGGTCATACAAGCAGGATAAAACGGTGGGGTATCGGCCTTTAGAATTTCAGGATCAAAAGATACCTTTTTGTAAAAATCAGGCGCAACTCTGAAATACTCGGCAATACGCGCCGTCTGATAGTCGTGCTCGCGCCCCAGGAATAACCGCGAAGCAGTAACACCGCTTCCCTCGGGTGTGAGGTAATTCATACAATCCCTCTCCAGCTGATAGGAAGTTAATGGCTTGGCAGAGAAAGAATTGAAATTAATACACCACGTTCCTGTAGACAATAGTACAAAGGGTTTCTTGACAGCCATACGGTAAGGTACCAAAGCAGAGGAACTGTCGTGCAAACCAAAACCAGATTGAATACCTTTGTCCTCGTGCCGGTAAATAAATGAAGAAGAAGCCAGAACCGGCGCCAGCTTTTTATGGATCCCTTCGGCTTTTACCCATTCGTGATAATCCCACATTTCAAAACTCCAGAGTGCCGTGTGGCAGCCCAGTGAGGTGTAATCACTGACCTTTCTTCCTGTAAGCAAAAACAAAATATATTGCGGCAAGTGCAGCGTGGTGGCTATGTGGGCGTAAACCTCTGGGCGGGTGTACTTTAGCCAATACATCTGCATGCCCGAATTAAGCATCCCCATAGACGGTGAGCCAGTTTGCAACGACAACCGCGTAGGATCACCATAGGTACTGTAAAATTGGGTTAAAAGCTCTGCAGGAAAAGGTTTCAGATAAGAGTAGAGCGGGGTTAATGGCTTGTTGGAGGCGTCCAGATGAACCAGACTAGCTCCATAAGCTGCTACGTTTACCGCCTTAATGTCGTATTTTGGATTGTTCAGCAAATCAGCCCAACGGTTCTTTACCCAGTTGGTGAGCAGTTCAATATCTTCTGTGGGAAAACCATCCTCGTCCGTAGTTTCAGGAAGCGACTCGGAAAACTCTTCTATTATTTCGTAGTTTTCATCAAAGAGAACATACTTTTTATTGGTCCGGCCAATATCAAAAACCGCTGTTACTTTCATTATTTATGTACGCTATTCACCTTTTAATCCCAAAATATATTTTTCGGTTAATATAGTGACTTTACTTTACAACCGGCACCCTTATGGTCAATTTTTACTAATTATTACTCTATTTTGATCCAACAACGCACTTATGCCTGATCAAGGACAGGCTTAATCACTTTAATCCAGCGGCGGTATCCCTCTTCGTTCATGTGCAGGCTATCTTTGAGAAAAATACTTCCGTCGGGTCGTCCATCTTTCAGCATCACGGGCCACACATCAATGTACTCATGTTTCTTATCGGTTCTGATAAAATCCCGGATGAGTTTATTCGCTTTTAGTGTTTCATCTTTCCGGTTCCAGCGCGAAGGCGATGGTTTCAGCGAAATACCGTAAATCTTTGCCTGGGGCTCATTTTCATGAATCATTTTAGTCAGGGTAACGTAAGCATCCCTCACTTGTTCAGGTGTTTTTGTTTTTTTACCGAACATATCGTTTTCACAATAAATCACCACTACTCTTGGCTTATATTTAAATATCGTCCGATCTGCATAATGAATAACCTCCGGAAGTGTTGACCCGCCAAAACCACGGTTGATAATCGGCAGCGGAGCCAGGTCCTGCGCAGCGCTCTGCCATTTAGTAAAGGATGAACTTCCGGTAAAAACGATACCTCCCGGTGCCGGCATTTTTTCCGCATCCTGTTTTTCAAAAACTTTAATAGCTGCTTCAAAGCGATCAACAGCATAGTCAGGTTCCCAGGGAGCGTCCAACAAGGTATAATTGGGTTTATGGCAACCCAAGAAGGCAATGAAGGCCAGGAAATAGATATATCTTTTCATCACAAAAAATTGGATATACCTATAAGAAGGCATATCCGCGAGGTTTTTAATGTTGAACAGGGAATTATATTCATCGCTTAACTTCAGTAAATGACCTCATTTACATTTATCCTGGATTTACAGATCACAAAAAAAGAGACGACAACGTGCCGTCTCTAAGTATTACCTATACCAAATTTAACCTAACTAACTATCTTGATCGCGGTACGGGTAGGATTAGAAAACACCTATCCAGCTACCGTTCTGATAATATTGTAAAAGTCTTTGCTGCATCAGAAATGCATATTTTGACTTGATGGCGTTCGCCTGCGCTTTCGCCAGGTTCGCCTTCGCCAGTGCGTATTCGAAAATATTGGCTGTTCCTGCGTTCAGTTTGCTTTCAACGAAAGTGAAACTTGCCGAGAGTGATTCCTCCTGCCCCCTGGCCGAGGCATACTGGTCCCGGGTTGCGTTAAGATCAAGCACGGCTTGTTCGATAGATTGCCTTAAAACCTGCCTGGAAACATCCAGCTGATTTTGTGCCAGTCTTTCCTGTACTTTTGCAGCTTCAACGCGCGGCCGGGTAATCCAGCGGCCCATAATGGGTATGGTAAGGCTCAGGTTCATAGATCCGTTCCTGGTAGCGTTGAGCTGGTTAAAGTAATCCAGAGAATTGTTGGTTGAGGCGTAAAAGGCGCCGATGCCAGCTCCCAGGCTCAGTGACGGATAATTGAGTGCCTTGATGGATTTCACCTGATAGGCAAAACTTTGCCTGTACAGCTCAGCGCTTTTCAGCTCAGGAAAAGTTTTTTGAGCGTTATCGTACAGTTCTCCTGCTGCCATAGTGCTCAATTCGTTCTCCAGCGGCAACAGCGCTTCAAATTCTACCTGATCGTCCGGAGCGAGATTCATGCGCTGAAAAAGGGCCAGTCTGGCGGTGCGGTAGCTGTTCAGAGCCGTTACCTCATCAAACTTGTCATTGGCAAGCTGGGCTTTGATCTCAAACAAAACATTATTGCCCACAACCCCAGCGCTCACCTGTTTCTGAACCCTGTCCACCTGTTGAACGGACGACTCAACCTGCTGCCTGGCTGATTCCAGAAGCGCTTTGGTTGCCAGTACATTCACATACCCCTGCATGAGCAATACGGTCTGCGCATTCAGCACGGCGGTCCGGTTTTCCAATGCCGACTCCTTGAGCAAAACATTCTGCCGAATCTGATTCTGTAATTTCCCGCCCTGATATACAGGTAGGTTAAAACCCGTATTCACACTGCTGTAATTGTAGACCTGATCTATATACGCATTGGTATACTGATCAATACTTCTTCCGAGGTTGATACTGTTGTTGGAGCTGATATTGATCTGAGGTAACATCTGGGACCTCACTTGCCTCAGATTAGCCTCCGCCGACTCCGCTTGTAAACTCCCCTGCTTGTATAAGAGGTTATTCTTCGATAAAAGCTCTACACATT
Source organism: Dyadobacter sp. CECT 9275 (assembly GCF_907164905.1). Lineage (NCBI taxonomy): Bacteria > Pseudomonadati > Bacteroidota > Cytophagia > Cytophagales > Spirosomataceae > Dyadobacter > Dyadobacter helix. Next base: position 2,091,810 of record NZ_CAJRAF010000002.1, read on the forward strand.
CCCGCAGACTGATTGTTTTTTGTGCCACTACCGAAGCAGGAAGCAGAAAAAAGAATAATAATATTTGTTTCATGACCAATAGATTAAAAAAAGACAGGTGCAGTACTCAGGCCATCCAGCCATCTTTAAGCCTTACTACCCTATGCCCGAACGCGGCGTTCGATTCTGAATGTGTTACCTGAACAATTGTTACTTTATCCTCCTGATTGAGTTTCTGAAAAAGTTCCATAATTTCAACAGCCTGTTCCGAATGCAGATTTCCCGTGGGTTCATCAGCAAATATTACTTTGGGGTTATGTACAATTGCCCTGGCCACTCCCACAAGCTGCTGCTGCCCGCCGGAAAGCTGATGCGGAAAAAGGTCTTTTTTCGCAACCATGTTAAAACGGTCGAGGAGCTCGGCTACTCTGCTTTTACGTTCCGAAGACGAGGTACCTTTATATAACAGCGGCGTTTCAATGTTCTCGTATACTGTCAGCTCATCAATGAGGTGATATGCCTGAAATACAAATCCGATATGATGGCGGTGTAATTCTGTCCGTTTTTTCTCGGATAACTTCTGAACCGGCTCATCCAGAAACAGGTACTCTCCTTCTGAGGGTTCTTCAAGCAACCCGAGAATATGCAAAAGTGTAGACTTCCCGGACCCCGAAGGCCCCATGATGGATACAAATTCACCCTCTTTGATATTAAGGTCAATGTGGCGTAATACGTAGGTTTTCCCAAAACCCGCCGGATAATACTTTGAAATTTTGTCTAGTTTGATCATACAATTTGGTATTGAGTTACAGAACACAAGGATAATCACTATTGATCTGGTTTCTGTATCTTCTTCGGATGTTTGTTTTAAAAAGCCTTGCCACAATCACATTTTATTGATATTCAAATAGTTAATATTTAAATATTCAGCGATGACCGTCCGAATTCGCACAAAAGTGTACGGTTCCGAACGTAGGACAGGCCGTTGCATCCGGATGGCCGGGCACAGATACCTCTTTTAAACGTGGAAAAATGCAGATCTGGTTTGCGTAAATTCAGCACATCATCCTAAATCACGGATATACCTATAAAAAACCAGACATTTATAATAAATAGCAGTATTTATGCCCGCATCCGAACATAATCTGAATGTTAAGATGTTACCTTAGTAAATAAAAGGAAACAACAGCATTTGAAAACCGTATCACAACAGGACCCTTACGCGGCACTCCGTTACTCCGACTTCCGTTTTTTTATCTCCAATACCTTTTTGTTTTCAGCCACCATCCTCATCCAGGAGGTGATCGTTGCCTATGAGTTGTATAAAATGACACACGATCCCCTGGCCTTGGGGCTCATCGGTCTGGCAGAGGTAGTACCTTTTATCATCACGTCATTATTCGGAGGGTATGTGGCCGACCAGAAAAACAAAATTACGATTATGCACATCAGCCTGGTGGTCATTATCTTAGGCTCTGTGATTTTGTATACCGTTTTCCAGCCGGGTATTTATAACGCAATGACACGTGGCGAGCACCTGGCAGCCATTTATGCAGTCTTTGCACTCATCGGTTTTGCCAAAGGTTTCTACTCTCCCGCTTCCAGTTCGCTCAAACCTTTTCTGGTACCTCGTACCATTTACCACAATTCCTCCACCTGGAGCAGCTCATTCTGGCAGGCAGGTTCTATTACCGGTCCGGCCATTGCAGGTTTTCTGTATGCGTACATCGGGCTGACACACACATTATTGCTGGTAATAACCAGTTTCATAGTATGCTGGATATTATTAGGAATGATTAAAACCCGGCCCGAATTCCCAAAAATTACCACGCCCATCCTGGAAAGCCTCAAAGAAGGTTTCCGTTTTGTGTTCAGGACCCGGATTGTGCTTTACGCGATATCTCTTGATTTATTCTCGGTACTCTTTGGCGGAGTGGTGGCTATTCTTCCCGTTTTTGCAGAAGATATTTTAAAGGTGGGCCCCGAGGGCCTGGGTGTTTTACGAGCGGCTCCCTCGGTAGGGTCTTTACTGACCATGTTCCTGATGGCCTACTTCCCTCCTACTCACAACGCCTGGCGCAACATGCTGCTTGCGGTGGCTGGCTTTGGGCTTTTTACAGTCATTTTTGCGATATCTACCAATTTTCTTTTATCCTGTGCCGCACTTTTCGCTACCGGCGCATTTGACAGTGTCAGTGTAATTGTCCGCCAGACCATACTCCAGATATACCCTCCGGATGAGATGCGCGGGCGCGTTGCGGCCGTAAATGGCATGTTTGTAAGCTCATCCAATGAGCTCGGTGCGTTTGAGTCCGGTGTAATGGCCAAAGCATTTGGTACAGTACCTTCCGTAATGGTGGGTGGTGTAGTGACAATGGCTGTGGTAACCTGGATCTATTTAAGGTCTAAAGACTTGTTTTCGGTCAGGTTGAGCTGACGTGACACACCATTTGCCAATAATGTAAGAAAAACTAAATATTTGGTTATTTTTGTTATTATCCATCAAGAGACCATCAGGTAAATGATTTCAACGAAAAAAGAATCATCCCCTCATAACAGGCTGAACGACGTTCAGATAAGCTTATTACGTCTTTTTGATCAAAATATAAGCGAACAGGAAACCTTGGAAGTACGGAAATTACTGATGGATTATTTTGACCGTGCATTGCAGGAAGAACTCAAGGAAGTCTCAAAACAAAAAAAATATTCTGAACAGGATTATTATAAAATGCTGTCCGACGATAAGTTTGTCATTGAGTGATGCGGGTGGTCATTGATACAAATTGCCTGAGAGCCTCCATACCGCCCAAGAGTCCTTTCTATCAGCTTTATCTTGATTTTAGATCCGGAAAATTTGACTGGTATGTAAGCACTGAAATATTACTGGAATACGACGAAATACTGTCCCACACCTACTCTTACAGAACTTCACAGTTTATCCTTCATCAACTTGCCGTTGCACCAAATGTAGTATTTGCCGAACCGGCTTATAAATGGAATTTGATCATCGGCGATCCGGACGACAATAAATTTTCGGATTTGGCGATCAGTTGCAATGCGGATTATTTAGTCAGCAACGATACTGATTTTGATATATTTCAAACAATAGACTTCCCTAGGCTAACTGTTGTCACCCTCCCGAACTTTTCTTAAAATTTCACATGCAGGTGAATAATCTTACAAAATGTTGCAGAATTTAATCATTCCTTGCAGATTTGGTTTCTGGTACCATCAGCGGACGGAATGATCTCAGCCACTAAAAGAAGAATTCACAGCAATCAATATCGTTTGACATGCCTCACATTGGCACTGCTTTTGTCAGGTAATACATCCATTAAGGCTCAGCAAAAAAATAGCCGTGTTCCCGAAATTGAGCGGGCTTTAATCGCAAGAGGGTTAGTAAATATTCAAGAAAGAGATCCTACAATTCTGGTTGAGCTGAAATATTCAACTACGGATAATTTTGTAAAAAAGGATGTGTATGGTGATTTATCCAACGCATACCTCCAGCCCGAAATGGCAAGTCGCCTGGCCAATGCCAGCGCCCGCCTCAGAAAAAGCCATCCGGGTTACAGGCTTCTGGTGTATGACGCAGCACGTCCTAATTCGGTCCAGTATATCTTGTGGGACGCGCTGGATGCCCTGAAGATTCCGGAAAGCAAAAAGCCCATGTACGTGGCCGATCCCCAAAAGGGCTCCAACCATAACTTCGGCTGCGCTGTGGATCTGACCATTGCCGATGAAAACGGCCACCCCTTGGATATGGGTACCAGGTATGACTTTTTCGGCCCCCTGGCTTATCCCCGGGCAGAAGCAGAAATGCTTCGCCAGGGAAAGCTGAGTGTTAAACAGCTGGAGAACCGAAAAATCCTTCGAAAAGTGATGACCGAGGCCGGTTTCAGTACTAACACCACGGAATGGTGGCATTTCGACGGCATGTCAAAAAAACAAGCACGTGAAAAGTTTGGTATGATCAGGTGATCTCTTACTCCCGTTTCACGGTGCTACCTCCTGATACCTCTTTTTGTACCAGCGGATCACCTTTGTAACGAAGGCTGCTGGCCCCACTGACATCCACATCCAGCAGTTTGGTAACCCACACCCTCGCGTCGCTGGCGCCTGACAGGTTCAGCTCCGACTCTTCAACGGGGTAATCCAGGCTATTCAGCCGGGAAGCGCCGGAAAGTTCGCCATCCAGGTATCTTCCCTCTCCTGACAGATAAAGATCGGAAGCCCCCGAGACATCTATGTCTATGGATTTTGCAGTACCGTCGAATTCCAGTTTTGACGCGCCTGTTAATCTGATTTTAAGTTCATTAAGATTTTCAAAATCTTCGATATCCGACTTCACTGCACCGGAAAAATCAACTGCGTAAAGATCGGGCATGGTGATATCTATATCCATTCTCCGGCGATCGCTGAACCAGGTATCCTTGTAGCGCACCACCAGCTCATGATTCTGAACAAAAATATCCAAATCATCCAGATCCTTTTGCTCGCCTGTGGCAGATACCGAAAATTCTGAACCATAATTTACATGCACCCGGTAGGCACTTCCCATTTCCAAACGATCAAAATCCCTGAAGTCGAAAGTGCGGGTGCTGGTACTTCTCGGAGGTACGCCATCGGAATCAACATAGACACAGGACTGGAGACTTGAAATTAAAAGTGCTCCGGCAATCAGATTAGAAAATAACGTTTTCATAGCTAATAAATGTTGTTAGACTCTTACGTCCCTTCTTCGGGATCGCTTTTCTCCCAGACAACCCAGATTAAAAATCCCCCTATGAAAAAAAATATTTTTCTTCATAGGGGGCTATGCGGTTAAGGTTGTCATGGATAAAAACCATTAAGACCGTGACGGCAACCGCTTTTGTGCAACCGGCTATCATATTCGAGCGCGATTTTATACTTTTGCAAAAAAAACAAAAGCATAAGAGCGTGCACGCCACCGATCCGGAAATAGTTCAGGCAATAAGACGAGGCGACGAACCAGCTTTTGAGCGGGTTTTCCGCACTTATTACGAACGTTTATGCCATTATGCCGGGTCGTTATTGAAAGACGAGGATGAAGCTGAAGAGGTAGTACAAACTGTTTTCCTTACGATATGGGAAAAACGCGAAGATCTTGAAATTACGCTGTCTCTCAAATCCTACCTTTACCGGGCGGTTCACAATCACTGTCTCAATCGTTTCAAACATACCTCGGTACGGGAAGCACACCGTGAATATACCCATCATTTTGTACCGCAATCCTACGAGTCGGTTACCGAAGCCATATATGCGGATGAATTGCAGCAAAGGATAGAAAGTGCGGTAAGTGAATTACCGGAACAATGCCAGCTGGCCTTCAGAATGAGCAGGTTTGAGGAATTGAAGTACCAGGAAATTGCGGATCAGCTTGGTATTTCCATCAAGACAGTTGAAAACCAGATTGGTAAAGCGCTCAGGATTCTCAGAACCGCACTGGCCGATTACCTGCCGTCCCTCTTAGCACTGATTTATTTTTTTGTTGAACAGCTAATTCTTCTGATACCATGAAAACACCTCATGAAAATATATCGGACGAGTTGCTGGCAAGGTACCTGGGGCAAACTGCTTCCGAAAGTGAAATAAATCTGGTAACAACCTGGCTAAAGGAATCACCACAAAACCAGGCCGAATTGGAGGGTTACAGGATCATCTGGGAAAGTTCTGCCGCCAAAACATCTGCAACCAGGAAAATAGATACCGACGCTGCCTGGAATAAAATTCATTCCAAAATGAAGTATGTGCCCAACAGTCTGGAGATATCCGTTACGGAGATCCCGGTTACCGCATATCCTTCGTGGACCAGAAATTTCCGCAGCATAGGGATAGCCGCTGCGGTTTCATTGCTGGCAATCGCATGTGGATGGTATTTTATACAAATCACCAAATCCCCGGAAATGGTCCTGGTTTCGACCCAAAACGCAACCCAGGAAACCGTTTTACCGGATGGTACCAAAATATTCCTGAATTACAATTCATCAGTTTCTTATCCCGAAGGGCTCACCGGTGACAGCCGTGCCGTGACACTGAAGGGAGAAGCTTTTTTTGATGTAAAACCGGATGCCTCACGGCCATTTTTAATAGAAGCCAACGGCACTACCGTCCGGGTACTAGGCACTTCCTTTAATGTGAAAGCGTATGCAGATAAACCCGTCCGTGTGGATGTGGCCACCGGGAAAGTTGGGGTAAGTAAAAACGGGCATAAAATAGAACTGACCAAAGGAGAAAGTGCGCAGGTAAGCAACGATACCATCCAAAGCCTGCGGGCCAACAGTAACCTCTTCGGTTACCGCACACAGGTTTATGACTTTAATGCTGTTAATCTTGCAGAGGTGGTCAGCTCCATCCGGGAAGGATACCATGCCGACGTCCGGCTTGCCAAATCCAGCTTATCGGAATGCCGCCTAACCATCCGTTTTGAGAAGGAACCGCTGGACGCTACCCTTGCGGTGATTGCGGAAACGCTCGATTTAGAACTCAGAAAAGAAGGCAACACGTATTGGCTGGAAGGAAACGGCTGCAAATAACAGCAGACGTTCTGGTAAATATCTCCTGCAAATCCACTTATCCGATCACAAACTTTGGGAAAAAGCTATACACTTCTTTGTCTGACGCTGCTGGGATTTTTTATACTTACTTTTCAGAAAGCCCGCGGCCAGCAGTTGATTGAAAAAAGGATTTCAATCAGCATAAACAACGAACCTCTGGACAAGGTTTTACAAAAAATAGCGGAGCTGGGGGGATTTAGTTTTTCTTACAGTCCGGATGCGATTGATATCAGCAAAAGGGTTTCCATTCAGGCCAGCAATGAAAGTATCCGCGAAATCCTGACCGAAATTTTCAAAGGGAAAGTTATTTTCAAAGAAAGACGCCGCTATATCATTCTGCAGAAAAACAGTGTTCAGGAAGAGGAAGCAAAGCCCGAAAACTTTCAGCTCAACGGCTACATCATCAATAAAAAAACGGGTGAAAGGTTACCCAATGCCAGTATTTTTGAATCTGTAACGCTGGCTTCTGCCATCAGCAATGAATACGGATATTACAAAATAAGGCTCCCGGCAGCCCCTTCATCCATCCGCCTGGAAGTTCGAAAGGAAGATTTTATCGGTATATCTTTCCCGGTCACCAACCGCAAGGATACTTACCTGCCCATTGCTCTTTTACCCGACACGCTGAGACCTATCCCTGGAACATCTCCCAAAATTATCCGGCGGACAGACTCCTTGCACCATAAAGTGGCGGTACCACAGTACCAGGCGCCTTTTTACACAGTTACCGAAAATGATACTACCTATTTAAGTCAGTACAACAGGATACGCCAAACTTATAAAAAAGTGCAGAATGAATTCATTAACGCATTTGCTTCTGCCAAACAAACCATACACACCCGAAATATAGACGATACGCTATACCGCACTTTTCAGGCTTCCCTGCTGCCGCTCATTGGGACCAATCATCAGCTCAGCGGAAATGTAATCAACGATTATTCCATTAATCTCATTGCAGGATATTCTCTTGGCGTTAACCGAATGGAAGTGGGCAGTTTGATCAACGTGGTCAGAGGCAACGTAAGAGGTTTCCAGCTGGCCGGCGTCAGTAACATGGTGGGCAACAATGTTTACGGTTTTCAGTATGCCAATTTCCTGAACCTCACCCTGGGCACAGTACACGGTTTCCAGGGAAGCAATTTTATTAATTATGCCGGTAGAAATCTGAAAGGTTTTCAGGTAGCTGGTGCAGGCAATGTGGTGGTGGGGTATCTGGAGGGGTATCAGCTGTCGGCTGGCTACAATTATGCGCATACGGTAAGAAGCGGCCATCAGATCGGAGCAGTCAACTTTGCGGATTCTTCTGCCACGGTACCTTTCGGTTTTTTCAGTTTTGTGAAGCGCAATGGCTATCGCCGATATGAAGTCTCTACCGACGAGTTTAATTATTTCAATACCTCTTTCAAAACCGGTATGACCAGGTTTTACAATATCTTCACTGTAGGCTTCAATGCACTGGCCGCGAGAAAGCCGCTGGCAACAATCGGGTATGGCTTTGGCACGGGGCAGCCGCTTGGAAAAGGCTGGGCGGCCAATGCCGACCTCACCGCGAACGCCGTGTTTATCAAAAACCAAAGGTTGGACGAAATCCCTGCCGGGCTGGTCAGGCTCAGCATTGGTATTGAACGAAAACTGGGCAAAACCGTGGCATTTTTTGCAGGGCCTTCCGTCAATATTTTTATCAGCGATCATGCAGGGCTGATTGACAAAGAAGGGATAGCCATCAAACCAACCCCGCTGGATACCCAGCCGGGTGCCGCCGAAACCAATTATGGATGGATTGGGTTTGTGGCAGCTGTTAGGTTTTGCAACCGCTGACAAAATCAGGAGCCGAAAGAAAAGGAAGGGATTTCTTTAAAATCCCTTGCCCTGTTTTGGGTATCGCAATTTGGCTAAAAGCCGATCCGTTTTCGCCCACCCTGAGCAGCCTTGCCTCCGGCATATTCCCTGAGCTCCTCCAGTTCCTTTTCAAACCCTCCTGAAAGTATCGGAAAACGGCACCAGGACCTGGGATCCAGGTTCAGGTCGTCCACATGAAAAGAAGGGGCATATCTTTCACGTTTCCATTGGTTGCGGCTCCATAGTCTGAAAAACCGCTCGGTCCATGACAGTATCTGATTGTCGCTGTACCGGTTTTTATATTGTACCTGAATACTTTTGTAAGCATCCGTTGGAGATTTTTTATCCCGGATAGCAGCACGTTCCAGATCGTTGAGGAAATCGTAGGGCATCAGATCCGCCTCGTCCGTCTGATTCCTTTCCAAAGGTCTCAGCTCTGCTGTCGGCTGGAGACTGTTTACTTTTTTCAGGCCTTCTATCTGAATATGTTTCCCTTTCACTTCGCAGCCTGTTATTTCCAGCCACCGGAGCCACTGGCGCAGGTAGTGCTTATCAATCCCGGCCAGCGGACTGATACTCCCGGAGGTATCCCCATCCATGGTGGCATAACCAACGGCCACTTCCGAGCGGTTGGAAGTTGCCAGCAGCAGATGGTTATACAGGTTGGTCAGAAGCCATACGCCTGGGGCACGTACCCTCGCCTGAATATTCTGCAAAGCAATGTCATCCTGTTCCCAGGTCAGTTTTCTGCCGATCTGCTCTTCTATCAGTCCAATGTAATTTTCGACCAGGCCATTGATACTGATATTATAAAACGTTGAACCGATAGACTCCGCAAGGGAACGGGCTGATTCAAGGGTATCTTCGGAGCTGTTTTTGGTACCCTGATATATATTTTGGATCAGCACACGGGCTATTTCATCCTCCGTTTGAGCCAGCTGAATACCTTTTATATAAGATAGCTTTTTCTTCATCGCCTCAAGACCTATACTTTCATCGGCCAGGCGGATCATCAATCCGCAGAGTGCCGTACAGGCGCAGGAGTCAGCTCCGCCGGATAGCGAAATTGTGAATCCGTTCGACCGGCTTTTACGCAGGTAATCGAAAAGAGCCAGACATACCGCCCTGGCGAATTCTTCTTCCTTCAATGCTCCTCCTTTTTCAAAAGCTTCCAGTGCTGCTATCTGCTGCGGAACGGGATCTATATCCGGAAAATCAAAACGTGCTTTTACCAGCCACGACCTATCCTTCGATAGCTGAGACCTGTTTTGCACCTGGCTCAAACGTGTGAAATCCGTGTCGATCACGGCAGCGGTAATCAGAAAATCCTGGTAACTGAATCGTGAGCTGGTTACCAGCAGCTCGCCGTTGGAGGCAATCATTGCATCTCCGTCGTATATTGCCCTACCCGCTTCATTCCCCAGCAAATTGGTGTAAATGTAACTGCATGCAAAAGATCTGGATCCGTCTATAACCAGCCTTTCACGCGTCAGAAATTTGTGAAACGCAAAGTGGCTTGCACTGGGGTTCAGGATTATATCAACCCCTCTTTCATAATGCCTGCGCCCCGGCCTGTTGGCTACCCAGGCATCCTCACAGATCTCAAAAGCAAGCCTCACTCCGTCGGATGAATTACCAGCCAGGTCAAAAACAATATCCCCGATCGGGTAACTGATCTGGTTCACCTCAATACTTTCTACTGCCCCTGCGGGCCAGGCATGAAACCAGCGGGCTTCATAGTGAATACCATTATTGGCCAGGTTATGCTTACAGTAAAAACCGGCGATCTGCCGGTTGACGATCAAACAGGCAGCGTTATACAGCCGGTTATTATGCCTCAGCGGAAGCCCCACCGAAACCACCATGCCGCCGGTGACGTGCACAATTTCCGACAAACACTGTAATGCCTGTGCAGCCAGGTCGGGTGCAAAGAAGTAATCCTCACAGCCATAACCTGTTATACAGAGCTCTGGTAGACAAAGCAGTGTAATTTCCTGTTTACGGGCTTCCTCAATGGCATGGATGATATTGGCAGTATTCGTTTCCCACGCCATCGGGGTTTGATTAACAACTCCTGCGGCGGCTTTTATTAAAGGCATAATGAATCACTGGAAAAAATATACTAAATTAAATGATCGCAGCAGTAAAGATAGCAATCTGGCGAATCCGCCCACTTTCTCACAATAATTAAAAAAACATGCAACGGTACGCTTTAATTCCGGTGTCTCATTTTTAGAGTGAGGAAAATCGAAAACCTATACTGAACCAGCCATACTATGAAAAAGTATCTCCTGAATTTATTGCTTTTTTGCTCTTCCGTTGGGATCGTATTAACTTCCTGCCATCAGGATGATACATTACCACTCGAACCGGTTAAAACATATACTGAGCAGGAACTGCGGGTAATACTTACCTCAAGATTATGGCGGGTGGATAAAATATTCAAAAAAACAGGTACTGAAACAGTCGAACTGACCAAGGACCCCCTGTTTAATACGAAGTTTTCCTACCGCAAAGCAATTTTTTTTCAATTCCCGGACAAGTACCTGGTTTTTCAGTCGGGTACAATAATAGAGGATCCGGGATTATTTGCTGACTCTGTTGAAACCTACAGCGTCCTGAATAAGATCGTTTATCCAACCAACATGATCTATGAATGGGATGAAAGCCTTCAAACCATCGTGATCAAATCAGAAGACCGGGAGGATTATTATCTCAAAACTCCCAGAAACCTCACCGGTGTGCTGGACCAGTCATCCATCCGCATTTTTGATACCATGGAAACCGCGAAAAATGCTGGTGTAGTTGAAAATATCAGTTTTACCGTTGCAGTTGATGATCCTGAAGAAGGGAAGTCAACCTACATCTTAAATTTACAACCCACTTGGAAATATGGAACTGACCCAATTGATGCACGCTACTTTTACTATGCGATCTTTTAGCAAATTAAGTTTAGGCCTGAAAGCGGCAATCCTGCTGACAGGACTGGCATTTCTGACCTTTTCCTGCCAGAGTGTCAGCGACTTACAACCACAGGACAATGACGAAATTCCGGAATCGGTATTGAATATTTTAAGGACAGAATTCCCCGAATCAGGGCAAATACGGATCAATGCCATAGAAAAAGATAGAGTCTGGAATGCCCGTCTGCAGCAAAAAGCGGATGAATTTGACGTAGTCGTGGACCGGATCATGGTCCTTACCAATTTCAGGCTTGCCGGTGACGCCGTTCCTGCTGGTTACAGGCGGGTTTTTGATTCTCTCTTTATCGGGGGCGGAGCTTATTCAGATTACAGGGAAACACTGGAATTTTCTACTGTAACCAATTCACGTGATTATTCGGTCAAATACAAATGGAACGACAAGAATTATCTGCTGAAATGGTCGGTATCGGGTGCTATTGTCGGCAGCAGGTACGACATCTATCTCTATCCTGATACGGATATGGAATACCTGACTCCAAAACTTAACGACCTCCCTGATAATATCCAGGCACTTATCAATGCCAGACAAGGTCAGGAATTCCGCTGGGCAAATGTATACATCGGATCGGATCAGAAGAAAACTTATAAAATTCATTTGAGCGCCGGTACCCTGGAACTACGGGAAGACGGCTCCATGATATATTCTACCTTAGGGAAGTTTGACAACAACATTGGTAAGGAAAAATTTCCTGCCACAGCTCTGACAGCGATAGCAAACGATCCGTTTGCGGTAAATTTCCCCAGGTTTTTCGGGGAGAAATTTGAAGACAACGGGTTTATTGGATACAGGGCTCTGTTATGGAACGATTCCCAGCAGTATTATCTATATTTTGATAACAGCGGAAATGTAGTGAAAAAATATTACATGGCTTATCCCGAAATGTAAATACCCCTTCATACCCCTGATGAACTTCTTCCGCTCTAAAAAATACAATTCGTTAACCGAACTGGTACAAGCCTGCCAACAGCAGGATACCAGAGCGCAGACGATGTTGTACGAGCGTTATAAGAATAAACTTACAGGCGTATGCCTTCGTTACGCCAGAACCAAGGCCGAAGCTGAAGACATATTCCAGGAGTCGTTTGTAAAGGTTTTCAGGTATATTAATGAAGTGAAAGATCCCGAATCCATTGATAGCTGGGTAAAAGCAGTGGTGATCAGGACAGCTATTAATTATTACAATCGCACTACCAAGCAACAGGAACTTAATTCTTCCCTTGAAATGCATACGTATGATTGGGAAAATGACGATTATGTAAGAATTATTGACCAGTTGAATATTGAAATACTGCTGAAGGTCATCAATCAGTTGCCGGATGGCTACCGGATGATCCTCAACATGCATCTTATTGACGGCTATACACATACCGAAATTGCCGGTATACTTTCCATTGCGGACAGTACCTCCAGATCGCAGTACCTGCGTGGGCGGAATTTGTTATTGATAAAATTACAGGAATTAGGAATTACGCAAAATGAAATCTTCTGACGAACCAATAGACGAGGCATTGCGGAAAGCCCTGAAACGCAAATTTGATGACTTTGAAGTGGTCCCTCATCCTGATATGCTGGACCGGGTGATGGGTGCAATAAACTCGACCCCCTTCGCCGGTAAAGTGCAAAAACCGGTCATTATCATGCTTGTAGTGGCAATCACCATTACTTCCTTGTTGCTGATCCGCTATGAAAACCTCTCGGAAGAACAAAACCCGCTGATTGTTTCCCTGATAAAACCGGGCAAAACAGATACCGACAGGAAGCAGCCTGCAACAGTAACAGGAAGCAGTGAAAAGCATACCGAAACATTCATCAAAAGCTCCCTTGAAACCCCTGCCCAAAAACTGCCTGCGCATGCTTCTGAAAGTAATGCAGAAAAGAAAGCGATAACGTTAGATACAAAACCTTCGGGTATCTTCATTGCCGGTGGAAACAGAGGAACGATCCAGGCAGCTGCCGATCGCAAGTTTAAAGCCGGGCGGGATACATTACAACCAAAAAGTTCGGCTTCTGCAAAAACGCTTCTAGCCGGCAAAACCACGGATAGTGATCTTACTACATTCCAACCTGAAACAAAACCGGGTGTTTCAACCCAAGCCCCGGTCACTGATGTTTCCGCCCAGGAGGAGAAAATTAAAACCATACCTATTGCCGAATCTTTCAGTATGCAGCAATTGCTCCCGAGACCTTATTACACTGCAGGGTTGGGTAAAGTACCTTATGCAGGACCTGATATTGAAAAACCGGATTTCCCTGATAAACCTGCCCCCTATCATTTTTTGCTGTCTGTTACACCCTTAAATACTTTCCAGAAAGTGACTATTCTGCCGCAGACAGATATTAAATACCAGAATTTCATCCTGCCATCCGCCGTTTCGGCACAAACACTGGGTTTCAAAGTTGATGCAGGAATTGAAAAGAAAGGCTTCCAGCTGCTTGTTGATTACAGTCGTTTCAGCCAGGTGATCCACTACGAAATTGCAACAGAAGAGTACAACGTTGAGCCTGCCAAAGGCGGTGATTTCAACATTGTGAGGCAAGGTATACCTGTCAGCGAGCGCACAAATTTCAACATGCTCGGACTATCCCTGCAAAAAGTGGTTTTCTTTAAGTCCCCGGCCCTGAGAGGGTACTTCGGGAAAGCTGGGGTAACCATGAGCCACGCGCTCTCCTCCTCTCAGAACGCCGCTTCCGGGAATATAGGCATTGGGAAAACCTGGAAATTGAGCCGTAACACGCTACTGGTTGCCGGCCCCGAAATAAGTTACAGCTTCACCAAGCTTAAAACCAACAACGAGGCATTTCTTTTCCGGCCCTATCAGCTGGGCCTGTCGGTGGGATTGAAATTTATCAAACATTGATGTTATACACAACTTCGCTAACTGTTCTGAAAATAAATTTTAAGATAAATACTTTCATTAATGGGTAAGTTACTGAATCCCGACTTGCAGCTGCCGGTCGGGATTTTTGTTGCTTCCCACTTTTTTGAAGACACAAGCATTGAAAATAATTTATCCTATTTTTGCCCTATTTCCCATTAAACGTATTCCCTTTTGCAATTTCCTTCTTTCATAGCCGCTCGTATCCGCCATAATGAGGCCGGTTCTTTCTCCGCCACGGTGTCCAGGATAGGCGTTGCAAGTATTGCTATTGGTGTTGCCGTGGGGATACTTGCTTTTGCTGTTTTATTGGGTTTTAAACAAACCATCCGCCAAAAGGTTTTTCTTTTCGGCGCCCATATCAACATCAGTGCATTTGCATTGGGCAATACCTACGAGGAAGGTCCGCTGCCTGTTAAAAACCCTGTGTCAGAAGAATTGCCAAAAATCCCGGAAATTGATCACTGGCAGGCGGTAGCCCATAAATCGGGCATTCTTAAAACAAAGGAGGAAATTAAAGGAGTTGTTTTAAAGGGAGTAGGTAAGGATTTCAATTGGGATTTATTTAAAACGACGCTGGTGAGCGGAAGGCTTTTGGGCTACAAGGATTCTTCGGCCATCAGGTATGGCTATTCCTCCGAAATCATCATCAGTAAAAAGATAGCTTCCCAGCTCGTATTGAAACCCGGTGATGACGTGATCATGTACTCTCTTCAGAACCCACCCCGCCCACGCAAGCTCACCATTGCCGGAATTTACGATACCCAAATGGAAGAATTTGACAACACACTGATCATCGGAGACCTGGCTCTGGTACAGCGCCTCAATGGCTGGGGTGCCGACTCCGTGGGCACCTATGAGATATACCTCAAGGATTTTTCAAAACTGGATCAGGTCGCTTCCAGGTTAAAAGCTGTGTTACCTCCGGCGGTTTATCTGTCGAAAGTGACCGATTCCTTTCGTCCTTTGTTTGACTGGCTGATACTGCTCGACCGCAATACCGCCGTGTTCATGACCCTCATACTGTTTGTAGCCTGCTTTAATATGGTATCCATCCTGCTGGTTATGATCATGGAACGCACACCGCTGATCGGCCTGCTGAAAACGCTGGGCAGCCCGAACCGCCAGATCAGAATGGTGTTTTTCAGAGTTGGAATTTATATGGTGCGAAACGGATTGCTGATCGGCAACGCCACCGGCCTGCTGTTATGCTGGCTGCAGTACCAGTTCAGATTCATTCCGCTTGATCCGGTCAATTATTATATGGATACCGTTCCCATTGTGTTCGACTGGCCCGTGTTTGGGTTAGTCAATGTGATTACCATGGTGGTTTCAGCACTCATTCTTTCGATCCCTACCCTGATCATCACAACCATCCAGCCGGTGAAGGCGCTTTTATTTAAAAAATAAAGCAGAAAAATAAAGTCCCAGATGCTGCACGGGTATCTGGCTACTGCCAGCTTATTTTCCCAAGCCTTTCAGCGGCTTTTAAAAGTGTATCATCATTTTTGGCAAAGCAGAATCTCAGCACTTTGTAGCTGACCGGCGCAGCATAAAAAGAAGAAACCGGGATTGAGGCTACACCTATCTCCCTGGTGAGCCGCTCGGCAAGAGCCAGATCATTTTCTTCAGATAACCCCGCATAACCCGCATTCTGAAAAAAACTACCCTCAGTTGGCCTGATGTCAAATCCGGTAGCTTTCAGGGCATCGTTAAAAAGATCCCGTTTCCGCTGATAGAAAGCCGACAGCTCCAGATAATGCTCCGGCTCATTCAGAAATTCGGCGATGGCGAACTGAAAAGGAGTAATCACGCTGAATACCATAAACTGGTGTATTTTCCTGAACTCCACCATGAACGCCGCAGTAGCCAGACAATACCCCAGTTTCCAGCCCGTAATATGAAAAGTTTTACCAAAAGAACCGCAGATAAACGAGCGTTCTGCCAGTGATTTAACAGAAGAAACCGATAAATGTTTTCGGCCATCGAAGATGATATGCTCGTAAACCTCATCGCTGATCACAATCAGATCATGCCTGCTGGCCAGGGTATCCAGCTGAAGCAGATCTTCCCGGGTCCACACATACCCAGAAGGATTATTAGGCGTATTGACAATAATCGCACGTGTCCGGGTCGATATGCGGGTACTAACCTGTTCCCAGTCAATTTTCTGAAACCGGGGGTCCAGCGTAACGTACACCGGCACACCTCCGCTCATCCGGATGGCCGGTACATAACTATCATAAGCAGGCTCAAATACAATTACCTCGTCTCCCGGACGGACTACCGCCGAGATAGCAACATACAAGGCCTCGGTTGCCCCGCTGGTGATGGTTATCTCCAGGTCAGGATCATAGGAACAATGGTTGTAAGTATTAATTTTTTGCGTAATGGCTTCCCGCAGCGCGGAAACGCCTGCCATGGGAGCATACTGGTTTTTTCCAAGCTTCATATACTTGCTCACCAAAGCCTGCAGGCCAGGCGCACAATCAAATTCGGGGAAGCCCTGAGCCAGATTAATGGCATCAAACGCTCCCGCAAGTGCTGACATTTTGGTAAAAATGGTGGTACCTACCTCCGGAAGCTTGGAAGTAAAAGAAGTGGCAGAATGCGGCATCTGAAAAAAGTAACTAAAAAGACAAAACCCCTGTATCAAAACTAGCTGATAACAGAGGTTTTATAGATATAGGAATGAAGTTATTTTTTGTTTTTGAAATTATAAATCTTTTCAAGTACCCTTTTAACCTGCGGCTGGCCGTCAAAATTTTCGTCCACAAAAGCATACAAAACCTTTCTGTCGCCTCCCACTACAAAAAGAGCAGGCGTAAAAACTTCTTCGGATATCCCCGCAATACGATCCCAGATCGGAGAGGTTTCCGAAAATACCCCGTATGACCGGGCCACGTTGTGATCCTTGTCATGGAAGAATGTCAATTCTGCATCGAGCTTTTTTGAAAGTCTTTCGATCTGCTTAGGCGACTCCGTCGTTAATACCAGCACCTGCCCGCCCAGCGCTTCCACCTGTGGCGTAATTTCCTGCAAAAAGTTCAGATATTTTGGCGCATAACTCCCCCAGCAGGTACAGTAAAAGGTAATCACCAAAGGTTTGGACTGGATCAAATCCATGAGGTCACGGGTGTCACCCGTGACCGAAAAGCCGGTAAGCGACGTCACGGGAAATCCTTCATCCGATTTCAGATAAAACAAAGGGGCTATATCGCCCTCCCTGAGCGACTCCACCGATTCAGAAATTCTTTCTTTCAGTTGGATCGTAGATACATTACCCAGTTCATCTTCAATTTCGTAGTACATAAGTGCCAGGGGGTTGAATACTATAAAATGCAAATATATTATTAGTCTATATATTCTACAAATTTAATAGATTATTATTCTGAACATTTTTAATCGGTATTTTAAGCTATTTTTTGTTAAAATGAAAACCTATCAGTTCTGTGGGAAAGGCTCTTTTGCTGTCTTAGCTTAAAAAGGAGGCGTTTCCAGTTTCAACCTGGAAAATGTAAAATGCCTTACAGTACCTACGTTGGCCAGCATTTCACGCAGAGGAAGTGGCGGATATAGCGGGATTTCGGACAATGCACTCAGTTCGTGCCATCTGCAAAGCAGCTCGCCGGAATCATCATGTACAATCTTGTCCTCTGTATCTTCCAGGTCGGCTATGTCCATCAGATAATAAAATCCGATTTCGTGGTGATCAATACCCTCGTATTCGAAAAAATTTTCAGCAACAGCGATCAGGCTACCCACTTTTGCCCGTTTCCCCAGCTCCTCTGACATTTCACGCTGCAGGGCTTCAGCAGCAAATTCAAACATTTCGACCCGCCCGCCAGGCAGGCTCCAGTAATTATCGGCAGGAGTTTTGTGTAACAATACTTTTTCCCCGACAGTTGCAATACCTGCAACCCGAAAATTAAATAGTGCATTGCTGACATTTACACTGATCGTCTGTCCTCCGTTCATCTGTTGCAGTTAATCACAGATCAAATTTCTTCTTTTATTTCTCCGGTGGTCGACTGCCGGATATCCAGCCTCGTTTGCAGACACCTGGTTTCAAAACCGGATACTC
Source organism: Dyadobacter sp. CECT 9275 (assembly GCF_907164905.1). Taxonomy (NCBI): domain Bacteria; kingdom Pseudomonadati; phylum Bacteroidota; class Cytophagia; order Cytophagales; family Spirosomataceae; genus Dyadobacter; species Dyadobacter helix. The sequence continues at coordinate 2,110,151 of NZ_CAJRAF010000002.1, forward strand.
TTTTAGGATTTTCGATCAGCTGAATTAATAACTCGGTGGCCTGTTGGCCCATATCCAGCGCGGGTTGTACCACGGCACTCAGAGGGGGATTGAAAAGCTGTGCTACCGCAATATTGGTAAACCCGATCATCCCGATTTCCTGCGGAATCCTGATCTTATTTTTGACTAAAACAGCCATACAACCTGTGGTAAGCCGGTCGCTGGCAGCAAATATGGCGTCCGGAGGCTCCGGCATATCCAGCAATTGCTGCACTGCCTCCTCGTTCTCACTGGTTACCATTCCCCCATGGTGACAATATTTCACATACGACTCATCGTATACAATACCGTGGTCTTCCAATGCTTTCCGATAACCTCCCAGCCTTTCGGATGTAATCGACAGATACCTCGGACTGGTAATGTGCGCAATCCGCCTTTTGCCGGTTTCAATCAGATGCGCCGTGGCTTTGTAACTTCCTTCAAAATTGTCTGCAATAATCTTATGGGTATTGTCCGTCTGCGGGACCCGGTCAAAAAACACAATGGGCATACCCTTCTCCATCAATTCCTCAAAGTGATTGATATCCGTGGTCAGGCTGGATAGCGACACCAGCAGGCCGTCTACCTTGCGCGACACCAGGTAATGGGTATTGGCCAGTTCCCGCTCAAAGGATTCGTGGCTTTGGAAAATAACCACGTGGTAACCCAGGTTATAGGCAATGGACTCAATACCGTTGATCAGCTGAGAAAAAAAGTAGTTGGCAATTTCAGGGATGATAACCCCAATGGCTCTGCTCTTGCTATCCTTCAGACTCAGTGCTATGGGATTGGGCCGATAATTCATTTTCTCGGCATATTCCATCACCAGTCTTTTGGTCTCCGGATTAATCTCATAACTATTGCGTAGCGCCCGCGACACCGTCGAGGTTGAGAGGTTCAAAGCCTTTGCAATATCTTTTATGGTAATAGTCTCCAAAACAAATGCAGGTTTATTTCAGCCGGTAAGTTACACTTAAAAACGAAATCTGAACCGCCGATTCGTCCATCCCATTCCTTCAGAAGCCGAAACAAGCGGGTCGGCGTATCTCCAGATAGGAGGACTGATAACGTTCCCGATAACGATTGCACAAAAAAAGACAATTCATTATTTGATTTTTATTATTATCTGATCTAAACTCGTCCCAGTACACTCCGATACCCTTGACGCAATATGTGAGGTTACACCCGGAAAATTAACTTAAATCCTGAATGTATTCCCAGAATATTTTTGATCTCCGTGGTAAAACCGCGCTTGTTACCGGCTGTAATAAAGGTATAGGTAAAGCTATGTCCCTGGCGCTGGCCGAAGCTGGTGCAGACATTATCGGTATATCTTCCTCCATCTGGAAAGGAAGCGAAATTGAAACTGAAATCACAGCTCTGGGCCGAAGCTTCTCTGCTTATCAGGTTGACCTGAGCAGCCGTGATTCTCTTTATGCTTTTATCAGACAGGTCAAACAGGATCACCCGGTTATTGATATCCTGATCAATAACGCAGGGATTATTCTGCGCCAGCCCGCTGCCGAACACCCAGACGAGTACTGGGACAACGTGATGAATATCAACCTTGATGCACCTTTCATACTTTCCCGAGAAATTGGCCGCGATATGGTGGCACGCGGATATGGGAAAATCATCTTCACGGCCTCTTTGCTCACATTTCAGGGGGGCATCAACGTGCCGGGTTACACGGCGTCAAAAAGTGCCATTGGCGGCTTGGTTAAAGCACTCTCCAACGAATGGGCGGGTAAAGGTGTAAACGTAAATGCCATAGCACCAGGTTATATCAATACGGACAACACCGAGCCGCTCAGGAATGATCCTGTCCGGAGCAAATCCATTCTGGAAAGAATCCCCGCCGGGCGCTGGGGCCAGCCAGAGGATTTCATGGGGCCGGTAATTTTTCTGGCGTCCAAAGCATCCGACTACGTCAGCGGTACCGTGGTCACTGTGGATGGCGGATGGATGGGCAGATAATTTTTTGCCACCTCCACAATTTTATCAGGTCCGGCCCTTTGAATACAGTTACTCCAGGATTCGCACCAAACGGAAAATAACCCCTAATTATATGAAAATCAGATTTGAAAGCAGTCCCGGAGAAGTAGCACAGATGAATACTTCGTCATTAAGGGAACATTTTTTAATAGAAAACATATTCCATGACCATGCGATCGACTGGGTGTATTCTCATTACGACAGAGTCATGATCGGAAGTGCAATGCCAATCTCCGGAGCTCTTGTTTTAAATACTTTTGATTCCTTAAAAGCCGATTTTTTCCTGGAAAGAAGGGAGCTTGGCATTATTAACATTGCTGGTGACGGCATTGTTACGGCCGACGGAGTATCCTTCGAAATCAGCAAACTGGACTGTGTATATGTTGGGAGAGGAACAAAAGAAGTGACTTTTGCCAGTCTGGACCCAGCAGCACCAGCGGCATTTTATCTGCTTTCTGCTCCGGCGCACCAGCCTCACCCCACACGCTTGTTCACCAAAGAAGACGCCACACCCGTGACGGTGGGCAGCAGTGAAACCTCCAATCTCCGAACCATTTATAAATATATTCACAGAGAGGGTATTCAAAGTTGCCAGCTGGTAATGGGGCTTACGGTACTCAGTGCCGGAAGCGTCTGGAATACGATGCCAGCACATGTGCACGACCGTAGAATGGAGGCTTACTGTTATTTTGATATCCCTGATAACCAGAAAGTCCTGCATCTGATGGGGCAACCCGCCGAAACCAGACATATCTGGATAGGCGACCGCCAGGCTGTCATTTCTCCTCCCTGGTCGATCCACGCGGGATGTGGCACGGCCAATTATTCTTTTATATGGGGAATGGCGGGAGAAAATAAAGATTATACCGATATGGATTCCGTTGCCATCAACGACTTACGCTAAACATAATTCAACTCAAGATGAACCTGACAACAAAAGGAAATCAATTCATTCAGGATGAAAGTATTACCTGGGAAGACCTGGGAGCGGGATTGAAACGAAAAATGATGGCCTACGATGACAACCTGATGATGGTTAAGGTATCTTTCGAAAAAGGAGGGATTGGCGCACTGCACAGTCACTATCATACGCAGATGAGCTATGTTGAAAGCGGAGCATTTGAAATTACGATAGGAGATAAAAAAGAAATACTGAAGAAAGGAGATGTATACCACATTCCGCCAGATATCCCCCATGGCGCATTGTGCCTGGAGGCAGGTATACTGATTGATATTTTCACACCGCTCCGGGAAGATTTTATAACTCGCTAAAGGAAGCTTGAAAACAAGATACAGTACTTTTCAACAATCTATTTTGCGAAATAACGAGGTAAAATGCCATCCAAATGAATCATTTTTTCAAAACGATTGTACGGATTACTTTCCCCCTGTCGGCGATCCTGCTATCCCTTTCCGGTTTCTCCCAGACCAAACCCTGGTCGGTCCGCATGGCGGAATCCTTTATGACCAATCATAAAGACTCGATCCTTGTGGGCAAGAACACTATTACCCGCTGGGATTACGAACAGGGACTGATGCTGAAAGCATTGGAAAAGGTATGGAACCGTACCGGTGATGGTAAATATTTTGAGTACATCAGAAAAGATATTGATCAGTACGTGCGCGGGGATGGCAGTATCCGGAGTTACAGGTTCGATGATTTTAATATAGACAACATCCCCACCGGAAGAGTACTCTTGACCCTTTACCAGCAAACACTGCCGGATAAGGAAAAATACAAAAAGGCATCGGACCGGCTCTGGCAACAACTGGAGCAACAACCCCGAACCAAAGAAGGCGGCTACTGGCACAAAAAGAAATACCCCTATCAGATGTGGCTCGACGGGCTTTTCATGGGTGAGCCCTTTGCCGCAGAGTACAGCCTGCTCTTTAATCACCCCGAACATTTTGAGGATATAGCTAACCAGTTTGCCCTGATTGAAAAATATGCCGTAGATGAAACGACCGGCCTCATTTACCATGCCTATGACGAAAGCCGGGAGCAAAAATGGGCCGATAAAAAGACGGGGCGTTCACCCAGTTTCTGGGCTCGTGCCATAGGCTGGTATGCCATTGCGCTGGTGGATGTACTCGATTATTTCCCAAAAAACCATCCCAGGAGAACCGAGCTGGTTAAATATCTGCAGCGCCTGGCACCGGTGCTGGTAAGGTATCAGGACGGCAAGTCGGGCCTTTGGTATCAGGTGATTGACCAGGGCAACCGGGCCGGTAATTATTTCGAAGCATCGGCATCCTGCATGTTCGTTTACGCACTGGCCAAAGGTGCAAGGATGGGTTATATCACCGAAAATTACGCAGCCGACGCCCGTCGTGGATACAATGCTATTCTTGCCAATTTTATTGAAGAAGAAGCCAACGGCACCATCAGCCTTAACAAAACGGTAAGTGTGGGCGGCCTGGGCGGCAATCCCTATCGTGACGGCAGTTATGCTTATTACCTGAGCGAACCCATCCGCAAGAATGACCTGAAGGGATTAGGCCCCTTTATTTTTGCCAGTGTGGAAATGGAGATAGCAGCCGAATACGGAATTGGAAAAGGGAAAACCGTGGGGCTGGATTATCACTTCAACCATGAATTCAGAAAGGGGCCGGCCGGTACCGAAGAGGCATTCCACTATACCTGGGAAGACCGGCAGCATTCGGGTTTCTGGCTTTGGGGGAATATTTTCAATGAACTGGGAGCAAAAACGACTTCCATAAAAGCTGCACCAGCAAGGGACAATCTCAAAGGAATTGATGTGTACATCATCGTTGATCCGGATACAAAAAAAGAAACAGCCAATCCTCAGTACATTAGCCCGGGTGATATCAAAGAAATTGAAAAATGGGTGAAAGCCGGAGGTATTCTGGTTCTGATGGCCAATGATACCTCCAACTGCGAGATACCCCATTTTAATAAACTGGCCCAGGCCTTCGGGATCCAATTCAGCAACCGGAACCGGAACATGGTACAGGGTATGCAGTTCGAACAGGGAAAAATAACAGTATCGGCCAGCGCAGGGCAAGTTTTCAAAAACAGCAAAAAACTATATATCAAAGAGTTATCTCCGTTGTCTTTAACAAAACCTGCCATCGCTTTGCTCGAAGACGACGGTGATATTATCATGGCCACTTCCAGGTATGGCAAAGGGGTCGTCTTTGCCGTGGGAGATCCCTGGCTTTACAACGAGTATCTGGACGGCCGCAGGATTGATAGCAGTTTTGAAAATTTTGCGGCAGGAAAAGATCTTGCCGTATGGCTGCTCAACAAAGTTCCCAAACGAAATCAGTAGGCTATGAAATCGCATTTGTTTCGTGAAAACCTGCGGTGTCTCCGCAAACACTCCCCCGTAGAGGTGGCCGATGACAGTATTTTTCATTTGCCCGAAAAAGTACTTCAGTTTGGCGCCGGGGTATTGCTGCGCGGATTGCCTGATTTTTTCATTGACAAAGCCAATCGTCAGGGCATATTTAACGGGAGAATTGTGGTGGTAAAAACCACTTCACCCGGCGATATCCGGTCGTTTGAAAAACAGGACAACCTTTATACCATTTGTACCCGAGACCTGGCTGACGGCAAAACCATTGAAGAAAATATTATTTCATCAGCGATCAGCCGGGTACTTTCAGCCAAAAGCCAGTGGTCGCTGGTACTTGATCTTGCCAAAAATCCCAATATCGCGGTTATCATTTCTAATGCAACCGAGCTCGGCATCAAACTTGTACAGGATGATATCTATCAATGGCCCCCGGTATCATTTCCCGGAAAGATACTTGCTTTCCTGTATGCCCGTTATGTTTCCTTTGGCGGTAGCACGGACAGCGGGCTGATCATCCTGCCAACAGAGCTCATCCCGAACAACGGAGCGCGGCTGGAAGCCATCGTTATGGAACTTGCCCACCGCAACGGGCTCGAGAGCGCTTTTATTGACTGGCTCGAAAAACACAATGATTTCTGCAATTCCCTGGTTGACCGCATTGTGCCCGGACTGCCCGATGAGACTGTTAAAAATGAGATAGAAAGTGTTCTGGGATATACGGACGACCTGATGATCGTCACAGAAAAATATCGGTTGTGGGCCATAGAAGGCGATGAGCGTATCCGCCAGAAATTATCGTTTGAACAGGCCGACTCGGGTGTGGTAATCCAACCTGATATTGAAGTTTTTCGTGAGCTTAAACTTTATCTTCTCAATGGCGCGCATACCGCAGGTGCTGCACTGGCTTATCTGTGCGGTTTTCAAACCGTCTCGGAGGCGATGGAAAACACTTCCTTTTCTACCTTTCTGGTCCATCTGATGGAAGACGAAATTGCCATAGCCATACCGTATCCTGTGGAAAGATCCGTTGTTTTGAATTTCACTCAGATGGTACTGGATCGTTTCCGAAATCCTTTTATGGAACATAAGTGGTCTTCCATCGCTCAAAATTATTCAGCCAAAATAGAAGCCCGCGTGCTGCCTGTTTTCTTTCAATATCTTGAAAAACAAAAAGTTCTTCCGGAATACACCACCTTCGCGATAGCAGCTTACCTGCTGTTTATGAAAGTTGTGAGAAAAAACGGAGATGGCTATTTTGCAAAATCCGGCGATACTTTTTATCAAATTCAGGATCCGCAAGCTCCTCTCTTTTATCAGTACTGGCAAACCGGAAAACTTCCTGGGGTGGTGGGTTCTCTGTTGGGAGAGCAGGCTATCTGGGGACAGAATTTAGGCAGGATCGAGGGATTAACCAGGCAGGTAACCTCTCACGTTGAGCTACTGACCAACAAAGATCCGCTGGAAGCACTCGCTACATTTCTAAGCAAAGCCGAGTATGTATAATACCTCCAGGTACTTTTCCATATTTTTACATTAAAACCCAACCTTCCCTTTTCATGCAAACCGAAATGACCCGATACCGCTGGCGTGTAGTAGCATTGCTGTTTTTTGCCACCACCATTAATTACCTCGACAGACAGGTACTCGGTCTTTTGAAACCGACATTGGAAACAGAATTTGGCTGGACAGAATCCGATTTCAGCCATATTGTAATGGCTTTTCAGGCGGCGTATGCTTTTTCACTGATCGGTTTTGGCGCTATTATTGACCGCATCGGCACCAAGCTCGGATATATTATATCGGTGGTGGTATGGAGTATTGCGGCCTTACTACACGCTTTTGCCAACGGTACCATGAGTTTCGGCCTGATGCGCGCCCTTCTTGGTTTGGGAGAAGCGGGCAACTTCCCGGTTGCTATAAAAGCAACGGCGGAATGGTTCCCTAAAAAAGAAAGAGCATTGGCTACCGGGATTTTTAATTCAGGTGCCAATATTGGAGCCGTGGTCGCGCCCATTATGGTGCCATGGATCCTTGGACTCTATGGCTGGGAGCAGGCTTTCCTGATCACCGGTGCGGTTGGTTTTATCTGGCTTTTCTTCTGGATAAAATACTATGAATTACCTGCCCGGCAACCACGAGCAAACGAGGCCGAAATTAACTATATATTAAGCGATAATGAGCCGGATACCAGCAAAGAAAAACCTGTAAAGTGGCTGGAACTTTTTAAGATACGCCAAACGTGGGCCTTTGTTTTTGGTAAAATGCTCACTGATCCCATCTGGTGGTTTTTCCTGTATTGGCTCCCATCCTATTTTGCAGAGGCTTTTAAACTGAACCTTTCCAAACCCAGCATTGAGCTGGTAATTGTTTACACGGCAACTACCATCGGCAGTATTGGCGGAGGATACCTGTCAGGCTTTCTGATCAATAAAGGATGGCCCGTATTCAGAGCAAGAAAAACGTCCATGCTATTGTTTGCAGTCTGTGTGATGCCCATTATGCTGGCCCAGTATACCACCAATATCTGGCAGGCAGTGGTACTGATAAGCCTGGCGGCGGCGGCCCATCAGGCCTGGAGCGCAAATATTTTCACAACAGCGAGTGATATGTTTCCTAAAAAAGCAGTGAGCTCCGTGGTGGGGATCGGCGGGATGGCGGGCTCTGTTGGCGGCATTCTTTTCCCGATGCTGGTGGGTTATATACTGGATACCTACAAATTTGCCGGTAACATAGGAGCAGGTTATAACCTCATTTTCATTATCTGTGGTTTTGCTTATTTACTTGCCTGGATCGTCATGCACTTTTTTGCTCCCAAAATGGAACAGGTAAAGATTTAGATTTACCCATTATATCCAACCTTTCAATTACTTTTAACAGATATCCATTCCGTTCAGCAAACAGTTTTTACTCTGATGAAAAAAACACTCATATTCGCCGCCCTTTTGCTTCTGACAAACCTGGCCGCTTTTGCTCAAACCAAAGATGAAAAAGAGGTATCGGTTTTCATTGAAAAACTTAAGACTGCTATCCTTGCGGCCAATGAAGCCGACCTTTCAAAACTCACCGCTCCGTCGCTGAGCTACGGACACTCCAACGGGCTTCTTGAAGACAAAAAAGCGTTCATCCAGGCACTGGTAAGCGGTGAATCCAAGTTTACCAAAATCGAACTGACCGAACAGACCATTTCCATTTCGGGTGATGTGGCCATGGTACGCCATAAATTATTTGGAGACACCCACAACAAGGGAAAAGATCCCGCACAGGTAAAACTCGGGGTATTTATGGTTTTACAAAAGGTAAAAGGAAACTGGGTACTCCTCGGCAGACAAGCCTTCAAGCTACTTTAGAATTGCTCAGAAAAGCATGAAAAGCCCGCCACAACAGCGGGTTTTTTCGGTTTATGACGGTGGTTCAGCTAACAGGCAAACCTTCGGCCTCCCTAGGATTTACTTCGGCAGCATTGACCCAACTGCTGTAACCGCGGAATTCCTGGATATTGCTTCTGAAACCAACATATCTGGAATAAAAATTGCGTAACAAAAAAGTTACACATATATTTGCGTAACCAAAAAGTTCCGTGTTATGAAACGAGATGTCAAAGTACAATGGTTTTACCCGCATCCTCCCGAAGTGATCTGGGAATGCCTTACCAATCAGGAGTTACTAAACAAATGGACTTTTATCAAGGATTTTAAGCCCGTGGTAGGACATGAGTTTGAGGCACATGCCAAACCCCGGAAATCGCAAGGGTTTGATGGGATCATGTATCATAAGGTTCTGGAGGTAATACCTTTGAAAAAGCTGTCCTATACCTTCAGGGGCGGACCTCAGAAAGGTGTAATTACCCTGGACACCATCGTAACCTGGACCCTGACACCCAAAAACGGAGGTACCGAGCTAAAGGTTGAACAATCTGGTTTTGAGGGTACTAAAAATTACTTCACCAGCTTTATCATGGAACTGGGATGGAAAAAAATCCTATCCAAAAAAATCACAAAGGCGCTTCAGACATTAGACGCATGACCATGCCCATTTATGACCCGTTTCAGGCACTTGCCGACCCTGGCCGCAGGGAAATACTGATGATGATCGCCAAAGAGAAACGGTCTATCAATGCTATTGCGGAGAATTTTGAGATCAGCCGCCCGGCGGTTTCCAAACATATTAAAATCCTCCACGGCGCAGGTTTCATCGTGATGGAGGAAAAAGGCAGAGAGCGCTTTTGCATTCTTAACCAGGCCGGTTTCAGGGAAATACAACACTGGATGGATTTCTTTGAGGCACATTGGAAAGCTCAGTTATTAAGCCTCGATACGCTCCTGAAAACAAATACGATTGTCCCCGAAAAGGACAATCGTACCTGAGATAGATTCGGGAAATTCCAGGAAAGTACCTGTTCAGATCCGTATCAATGGGACGGCCTGTCCTGTGCAGGGGCTGAGGCATGAAAATCTTCCTGAATGACGCTCGCATATTTATCCAGCAAGGCAATCACCTGATCGTGGGATTTGGAACGCACCACCATGCCCACGTGGTAAGGCTCATTCATTCGCCATACAATTTCAGGATCCTGAAAAACGGCTGCGTCCGGCCATTCCTGCCTGGCCAGGGAAATAATGATCCCCGAGTACTCCTTACGTACCGGAGGAAGTTTATAATTTTCACCATTTGCTTCGGCAGTTTCCATTTTTGCCCATTCCTTCCACAAGTTGATCCCCGAAGACGCTTCAACCATTTCAGACAGGTGTGCTCCGCCGACACGGGAGGAAGTTTCCAGGAAATAATATTTACCATCGTCATAACAGCGTATCACCTCCGTGTGTGATGCACTGTGTTTTAAACCAAAGGCCTTTAACAAATCCACGGCCAGTGTTTCCAGCGCATGCTCCTCCGACGAATCAAAAGGTACCGTCACAGAACGGAAGATACCTCCCTCGTGTGCTACTTCAAATGGCGGCGCCAGGTATTTACTGCACCACAGGAATATTACCCTACCATTGTAGGAAATGGAATCAACATGATAAACATCACCTGGCTTAAACTGCTCCACCAGATAACTGTGCCGTTTATCGCCCAGGCGGTGAATCGTTTCCCACAGATCAGCCACGGTGTGGAGCTTTTTGATACCGGTTGCCGAAGCCTCCGACCTGGGCTTAATCATCCAGGGACCGGGATATTTTTCAATAAATCTGTTGATTTCGGCATCATTAAAAAGCGCCGAAAACCCTGGAACACGAATCCCCGACTCCGCAGCCTTGGTACGCATGGCAAGCTTATCACGGAAATACCGCCCGGTGGTTTGCCCCATCCCCGGTATCCTGAAATACTCCCTGATGTGCGTAGCCTTTTCCACATCAAAATCGTCCAGTGCCACCACCCGGTCAATCGCCCTGCTGCGCATTACATACGCCAGGCCATTGATGATCTGGTTCATATCGTACGTTCCGTCCTCCCCTTCTTGTACATAAAAAAAGTCATCGATACATTCCCTCACCCAAGGTTTACCTTCGAGTTTTTTGGCAGTGAGCAGAAGCACCGTATTACCGGCCTCTTTACACGCCTTGAGAAAATCATTGCCTTTAAAATATGTTGAAATGCAGAGGAAGGTCAGAGATCCCGACATAAAATTGTGTGTTGGTGGAAACTATGAAAATGTGGATGGTTCTTTCCTTTTCAAATAAAGCAAAAAGAAGCAATTTGTCAAGACTACGCCCATTTATATTTCAGACGGCATCGCCCTGCCCGGGATGAAAAAACGGATTGAAACCAATCAGCTTATCTGCTCCAGGTATGCCCTCAGCAAACGGATTCCATAGGCCGTTCCGGCTCTCCCAGGGGCATATTCCGTATCTCCGAAAGCCGTTCCGGCAATATCCAGATGTGCCCAGGAGGTATGTTCGTCCGTGAAAGCTTCCAGGAATTTGGCAGCCACAATGGCACCTGCCATGGGTTTCCCGTGGTAATTTTTAACGTCTGCAATGTCCGACGACAGCTCTTCCCGGTATACATCCCACAACGGTAACCTCCATACTTTTTCCCCTGTGAGATCGGCCGCTTCCGAGATGTCCGCCGCCAGTTGATCGTTGGAGGTAAATAATCCGGCTGCTTCGTATCCCAATGTCTGAATGATACTGCCTGTCAGCGTGGCCAGATCAATGACCACATCCGGTTTAAAATTCCTGACGGCGTACGTCAACCCGTCGGCGAGGATCAGCCTGCCTTCCGCGTCAGTATCTATCACTTCAATCGTCTGCCCCGAATACGACTGAATGACGTCACCTGGCTTGGTGGAAGTTCCGTCCACACAATTTTCCGTGGAAGGAATCACACCAACTACGCGCACAGCAAGTTTCAGCTGTGCGGCCAGTTCTACAGCACCCAGCACAGCTGCGGCCCCACCCATGTCACTCTTCATTAAATGCATATTCCCCGACGGTTTGATAGAGATACCACCGGTATCAAACGTTACGCCTTTGCCTACCAGCGCCACGGTATGCCTGTACGCTTCGGGATGATAGTCCGATACGATCAACACCGGAGGCTCCGCACTTCCCTTGCTCACCGAAAGCAACGCATGCAACCCTTCCTTCTGCAGCATTTCCTTGTCCAGGATACGGACATTGTAATTATTTTCGGCGCCCGATTCTATGGCCCATTCTGCCAGGAGTGTCGGGGATTTATGGTTACCCGGCGCGTTCATCAGGTCCATAATGCGCATCTGAACCACAGCAGTTTTCTGAGCCAACCCTATTCCCTTTAAAATTTCTCCGGATTCCTGGGTTACCCAGATCTTCAGCTTCCCGTTATCTCCAAAAAAAATGCTCATCTTTTTTGGAGAGGTTTTATACAACTGGATGTCATACCCCCCAAGTAAAATTCCATTCACCGCAGCCTCAATCCATTCGGCAGATTTCCCTCTGGCATCCAATATAATTTCCTCCGGCCAGCGGTCTTTCCGTTTATAAAAAAGGGATCTGAATATTTTGATCAGCGCAGATGTTTCCTGCACCTTTCCCAGCCCAAGCCATAATTCCCTTGACGAATACCACCAGCTTTCACCCTTTTCTGCCCGGAACATGTCCTGATTTTCTGGCGCCGAATTTTCGTCGTATACCTTTATCAGAAGAATTTCTTCTGCCATTGCCGTTGTCTGTTGAATGTGCATATTATTTAAAGTCGAATTAAAATCAGAACTAAAAGAGTAACATCGCTCAATAAATTTCTTTTGGGCCAGGCCTGATGTAACAGAAAGACCTGGCCAGCTATGCAAACCCGGCAAATTCCGGATTTCCCTATATATAAACCTGACTAAGAAACCTGACACCATGATACGAATTTTTACCCATATTTCGACTTCCGGAACGGCTCTTGCTATTGCTTACCTGCTGGGATCCGCATCAGGCAGCTTTGCACAGCGTAACGAAACCCGGGCCAACGACTCCAACACCCCGCTTCACTTACTCCAACCCGATTACCCGGTTCCTTACGGCATTGTAAAAAAGGAGAATGTCCTTTCGGACCTGAACCGTATTTATAACTACCTGAACCAGGTGACGCCTACCGCCTTCGTGGACTCCAAAACCGGACAGCCGGTTACGGATCTTACAAAAATTGATCAGCATACTGTTTTGCAAAAAGGGGATTACCGCATTGTGAGTTACGAATGGGGGGTTACCTACTCTGCCATGTTGCTGGCCGCCAAAGTGACCGGAGACAGGAAATTCAGGGAATATGCTGATAAGCGACTGCATTTCATTGCGGAATCGGTGCCCTATTTTAAGAAAACCAGCCAGGAACATGCCGACTGGGGAACGGCTGGGCCGCTTCGGGGGCTGGTGGATCCGCATGCGCTGGACGACTGCGGGGCGATGTGCGCAGCGATGATCAAAGCGACACGTGCCGGAAGTACCGGTAATTTTCGTCCGCTGATCAACAGCCATATTGACTACATCCTTCACAAAGAACATAAGTTAAAGGATGGTAGCCTGGCCCGTAATCGCCCGCAACCCAACACGATATGGCTCGACGACCTCTTTATGGGCGTACCAGCCCTTGCCCAGATGGGGAAATTAACCGGAGACAAAAAATATTACGACGAAGCCGTAAAACAGGTACTGCAGATTTCTGACCGGATGTTTAACAAGGAAAAAGGGCTGTATATGCATGGCTGGGTGGAAGGAATGACCGAACATCCGCAGTTTCACTGGGCCCGTGCCAATGGCTGGGCTATACTGACAAAAGTAGAGCTACTGGATGTGTTACCGGAGAACCATCCGGGCCGCGCAAAAATCCTGCAGCTTCTGAAAGCACATATCAAAGGATTGGCAGCCCGCCAGTCGGGGTCAGGTTTCTGGCACCAGTTGCTCGACAGAAATGACTCCTATCTTGAAACTTCGGCTACGGCCATTTATACCTATGCTATTGCCAAAGCCATTAACAGTGGTTGGGTACAAGGGCTAACTTACGCACCCATGGCGCTCCTGGCGTGGAATGCAGTGTCAACCAAAATCAATCCACAGGGGCAGGTAGAGGGCACCTGTGTCGGAACCGGCATGGCCTTTGATCCCGCATTTTATTACCACCGGCCCATCAGCCCATACGCCGCGCACGGGTATGGTCCGGTAATCATGGCGGGTGCCGAAGTATTGCAATTGCTCAACAATAACGCTTTTGAAATAAACGACAGTTCCGTGCAGCTTTTACAGAAAAAATAACCTGGTCAGCGCCGTGTTTTGATTACCGCCAGCCGGTCCATCAGGTCGGTACGGTTCCCTTCTGGAATGAATATCAGCTGATCATAGTCTTTCAGTTTCAGATGGTTTCTCTCAATTCTTTCGATGTAACTCAGGTTGATCAGCAAAGAACGGGAAACCCTGTAAAAATCAGGACCATTGAGAAACTGTCCCAGGTAGCCGATATTCATGGTAATGAGTCTGGGTTTTTCTTTTCCTGCCTCAAAAATATGAACATACGAACCGTTTAGTACCGAATTAACGTAGAGTATATCCGCCTTTACAACTCTTTCGTAACCTTTTTCATAAGGCAGAAATAAATGATCCGGCACATGCTCCTTTTTGGTAGTCGGCTGGAAGTTGAGATGTGCCAGTTTTAATTGCATCACAAGCTCTGTTTGCCGGAAAGGCTTTAAAAGGTAGGCTCTGGGTGACACCATCTGCGCTCTCTGAAAGGTATGGTCTCGTGAATCCGCCGTCAGGAAAACGATCGGTATCCAGTGATGCCGCAGCAGTTCATTTGCCGTGTAGATACCATCAAAGGAATCTTCCAGCTGAATATCTATCAATGCCATGTCGGGAGGTGAATCCCTGGCTGCCTGCAGCGCTTCTTCATAATTGCGGGCAATCCCCGATACCTGGTACCCGGCTTCTTCAAGATTTCTCCTGATATTGCTTGCAATCAAAAGATCATCCTCGACAACCAGCACATTTAAAGATTTCATATATATCAATTGAGTATTGAAGAAAGTGACCAATGCGTGGCAGTAATTTCTGTACTACGCATTTTTTGCCTTTGACCTATTTTAAAATCCATTTCAAAAACAAGTCCGGCTCCCGAACTGAACTTATGCCGGGCTCTGAGCTGGCTGGCCTGCAGGCGGATCAGCGTAACGCCAAAAGAACGGTTGTCGGCAGGATTTTCATTCAATAAAAAGTGACCTGCACTTACCCCACCTCCATTATCCCCGAACACAAATCTGATCATTCCTTTTTCCAGCTTACAGACCATCCTGATTTCCGGGCAGGTATTACGCGGGAATGCATACTTACACGCATTGGTAACAAGCTCGTTCAGGATAAGCCCCAGATGCAGAGCCTGGTTGGCTGGTATTTGCACAGGGTCAATGGCAATGTTCGTTATTATGTTTTCATACCCGTACGATTGCAGCACACCTTCCATCAGTTCGGTGATGAAGTCGGGCAGAAAGATTTCTCTCCCGTTGTCAACCTCAGCGAGTTTTCGGTTCAGCAGGCCCATTGCTTCAATTCTCAGGCGCCCATC